>JANWIG010000070.1 GCA_025449975.1 Thermoactinomycetaceae bacterium | reverse complement strand
CACATATCCAAGAAGCGCAAATCGCTAACCATCACTTGATCGATCAGATCATCACTTCTGAGAAAATGGCATCCGATACCATTGGCGAAGAGCATATTCAAGATCAAGCGATCACTTCTCGCCACATCGGCACCGCGCAAATTGAAAAAGAACATTTGGCTGATTCCATTATCGATACAAGTAAAATCCAAGATGGAGCCATTGTCGAATCTCATCTCAATGACAACATCATCAAGGGCTCACATATTCAACAAGCACAAATTGGCAATCGCCATTTGGCGGAAGGAGCTGTGACATCCTACAAAATTAGTTGGGATGCGATCCAAACACATCATCTCCAAAACAGATCCGTAACCGCTGAAAAGTTGGACGACAACATCATTGACTCTTCCAAAATATCCGCAGAAGCGATTCAGTCTCACCATATCCAACCTGGCGCGATTGAACATCATCATTTAGCTGACCATAGCATCGGCATAGAGAAACTAAACTTTCTCCCCTTTACAAGCGGTTCTGTAGCTTTTCATTTCGAAGAAAACGAGACGGAAACATTTGTAAATGTCACCGTCATGCAAAACCAACCTTACCATGTGATCGCCATGAGTAACCTAGCCAACTGCATAGTCAGCTTATCTTCACAACATCTAGAAGGATTTACCTTGCGAGTGAATCGAATTGCTGATTCAGCACCTTCCGTTGATGGCTATCTTTTCTGGATCTTGCTTACTTGCCCTAATGAAGCCCATTTCATCTTAGATGAATCAGAACAGCTGCAAACCGCCGAACAGGGTTAAATCGCTAAAAAGCCACTGCTATTAAGCAGTGGCTTTTTAACCATTACAGATAACGACGCGTACATTTCTTTCCATTGTAACTAAATAACGATCTCCGCCCGTCAATCACGGTTTCCAAGTGTACATTGCGATCCCATAAGGCATAGACATGAGGCAATGTTTTTTCGAGATACTTTACGTCCAATTCGATGCCTTCATACTGGTGGATTAAATAAAGCTCTCCATTTCTTAAATAATCTCCATCTTTAACTAAAATCACTGGATGTCCTCCATTGATTCGACTGGTCACCAGCTGATCCCGAACATTTTCCCAATTTTTATCGGTAATGCTCCATTCATTTCCCTTCCGTCCAAAAACATATAGATCCAACTCATTGACCAAATCTTTTGTTAGATAATTGCGGATAAATGAGATATCCGAATCCAATTCACGAACCTCAAAAATTTTATTCCGTCCCTGATTAGGCACACGACCCCATTCTCTTTGCTCTTCCTCCGTCGGTTCATTCCATCGTCTTTCGATATCTTCAAAGATTTTTAACCCCAAATAGTATGGATTGATCGAAGTAGGAGATGGCTGGATCACAGATGCATTTAATTTCGCATATTCAATCGTCTCATCTTCCGTTAAATCAAGTTCACGCATAATCCGAATATGCCAATAGGAAGCCCATCCTTCATTCATGATCTTCGTTTCAATCTGCGGCCAAAAATAGAGCATCTCATCACGTACAATCGTTAAAATATCTTGTTGCCAATAATCAAGATGTCTTGCATGCTTCATAATAAACAATAACAAGTCTTTCTCAGGTTTCGGGGGAATCTTTTTTTTCTTCGGCACGATCGGGGGTTCGGGTTCGATCTTGTCCAATCTCCATAGATCATCATAGGGGGTTGTTACTCTGCGAACTGGGGGAGTCTCTTCTTGTTCTTCATCATCCAGACTATGAGGAAATAAGCTCGGATTGATATGCTCTTGGATCGCCAATACATGATCTAAAAACTGCTCAACCTTTTCTTTTCCATACTTCATTTCATAGTGACGGATCCGTTCAGCACTGACGGCCATTCTTTCGACCATATCGCGGGAGGTATTCGAGAAATGAACATTGTTTTTAAAAAAGTCACAATGCGCCAATACATGCGCTACAATCATCTTATTTTGAATCAAACTATTTCCTTTCAATAAAAAGGCGTAACACGGATTGGAATTGATCACTAACTCATAAATCCGACTCAGGTTAAAATCATATTGCAACTTCATTTTATGAAAGGCTTTTCCAAAACTCCAATGCGAGAAGCGGGTAGGCATACCATACGCGCCAAATGTATAAATGATGTCTGCGGGACAAATTTCATAGCGCATCGGAAAAAAATCGAGACCAAACCCAACAGCAATCTCTGTAATTTCATCGATGGCCCGTTCTAATTCTTTTAAGTCGTTTGACATAAATCGCATCCCTTCTCCCTTTTGGGTGATTGAAATCGATTCAGCACAACGCTTTACCTACCACCACTTATCAACGACAAACCATTTTTGGCAGCCACTCGTCCTTTCACTAAAAGTTGCTGTAAAGAAAAAGTTGTTGATTACAAAACTTTTCTAAAATTCACTCTCTGTTAATTGATAAATCGATATAAATTTTTGTCTTTATTATAACATATCTTCAACTTAAATACTTGACGAAAATCAAATAGAAAATATATACTAGCTTTGATTAAACAATTGAATACATTTTGAAGTCTCTATTAGGTGAGGTTCCTGTTCGGAGATACGCTACTGCCCAAAAATGTCGAGAGACGCCAATGGGTCAGCTGGAAAGATCGGATGAAGGTCTTTTCTAATGTAGCTGGTTGTAAACCTATGCCGTTCAGTGCCAAAGCTCAATGAGGGGGACATTCAAAACTTAGCTCATCTCTCTTTTTTTATGGGCTAAGCTTTTTCACATGCAGAACCCTCTCTTACTTATTGGAGAGGTTTTTTTTATTGGGCATAATGTAAAAAGGAGGGGAAAGCATGGATTACACCTTAATGCAAAAAGAAGTTCAAACAGCGCTTCAGGATCAACAACATCCCGAACAGTTATTTCAGTTGGTTCAGAACTTACGTCCCTATGATATCGCTGAAGTGATAAAGGGGTTAAGCAAGGAGGAAAGGCTGGAGCTGGTTTCAAATCTGCCGATCGCGATTGCCGCAGAGTCATTAGAATATTTGGAGCCTGAGATCCAATATCAGATTATCCGTCACTCCAAGCAATCCATTGCTTCCCCTCTACTGAATCGGATGTCCAGTGACGCAGTCGTTGACTTTCTACTGGCACTCCACCCCTTGCAAACGCAACGCCTACTAAAGCTGCTTCCTGAAGATTATCGCGAAACGATTAACCAGATGATGTCCTATCCAGAAGAAACGGCTGGAAGTTTAATGACCGTAGACTATATTTCGGCACGCGCTCACTGGAACGGGGAAAGGACTCTTCAACATATTCGCAAAGTTGGTCATGAAGCTGAGATTATCTCTTATATCTATGTGACAAATATCCGTGGTGAGCTAGTTGGAATCTGCTCGCTAAAAGAAGTCATTTTAGCTAGCCCAGCCACCTTACTAGGCGACATTGTCGCTCGCGATATTATTTCCGTACCTGCTGAGATGGGACAAGAAGAGGTTGCTGCGATTTTATCTCGATATGATCTCTACGCATTACCTGTTGTCGATAATCAGAAGCGGTTAATTGGGATCATTACGATTGATGATGTCGTTGACGTTATCCAAGAAGAGGCAACTGAAGACTTCCAAAAGATGGGGGGTAGTTCCCCATTAACAGAACCTTATTTTAAGACATCGATCTGGGATCTTTTTCGAAAACGAGTAATCTGGTTACTAGTTCTTTTTGTCGGCGGTGCTTATACAGCTAACGTACTTGAGCAATTTAGTGAGACACTGAGCAAAATTGTTGAGCTATCCTTTTTTATCCCTCTTTTAACCGGAACAGGTGGTAACACCGCTTCCCAAATCGTGACCACGTTGGTACGTGCGCTCGGTGTAGGGGAGGTCAAGTTTAAAGATATCTTCCGCGTGATGCGCAAAGAGCTTCTAACCGGTTGCCTGCTCGGATTAGCACTTGGACTCATCATGTACCTACGTGCGATGCTAATGGGCGTCGATACCAACATTGGCTGGGTTGTCTCCCTATCGATTCTGATTATCGTCCTATGGTCTTCTTTTGTTTCAGCCATCTTGCCCTTGCTTCTATTTCGGCTAAAAGTCGATCCCGCTGTGGTCTCCAATCCCCTGATTACGACATTGGTTGACGGAACAGGGCTCATTATCTATTTTACCACAGCGCAGATGCTTCTTCATATATAAGAAAGGTGAGGTCGTCTAGAGCCTCACCTTTTTGTTTTCGTTCTGATCACTAACGCCTTCTTTTTCCACCCTTCTTGATACTCGATTTCGATTTTGATCGACTACCACTGCTTTTGTAAGAGCCGGAAGAGGAAGAGGAGGAGGAGTAATGCGTCGATCGATCTACTTGATCCTGAGCCATCATCTGCTTCATCTTTAGCTCCGCCACCTTCTTTTTCATATCTTCGATCTTGATTTTCCGCTCTTCGTTCTCAGCAATACAAGTTTTTTCTTCTTTCTCCAATTCTTTTTTCATCTGTTCCAATTTTGCTCTCCATTTGCTTATTCTCTGCAAGAACTTTTTCACTATCTTTTATAGCATGTGAAAAAGTAATCATTAAAAAACAACTTAATAAAAAAGGAACCAAATTCCAACTTTTTACCAAAATCTATTTTTCCGATCACGATCTTTTTATGCAGAGGAGTCGGGTAAATAAAACCAATAATGGCGAAGAATAATAAAAGGGGAGTTAGTACTAAAATCACTTCCACAACGTTTTCATCCTTCCCTCATCTTTTCTTACCGAGAAGATCATCACAGACCTACCATGATTCATACTCTGACGACTCCGTTGAGCTAGGAACCTCCGAACTTGGGAAATCCGACGGTTCAGGTTCTTCATATTCGGGCTGCGCTGGCTCCTCATACACTGGTGGATCCTGGTTCAGAATAGTAGTCCGGTGCCTTCGGTGAAGGTTCCCATTCCCATTCTGAATTATCCCATTCAGAATAATCGGTTTCTCCTGCAACCAATGTCTCACAGGCAATCCCATCTCCATCACGGTCCAATTTAGTCACGCCATAAGTATTCATATAGTTGGTTGCTTCTGCACTCGAGGAAAAATCTGCACAGGTGACATCGGTTCCACGGTAGGAGGGGTCGTCCGTAGGACTTTCCATATTGGAAGTTGCTTGAACTGCTGACTGCTGTGCTGCTGGCTTCTGCAAAGGAGGAGTAGGGTTTACATTTGCAGTATCAGAAAGATCCTCTTCTTCACCGATTGCTGTTAACTCTTTCTCTAAACGCTCCAATTCCGCTAACTGTTTTTTCTCTTCCTCCTCACACTCCTTGCATTCATCGGTTAATTTCTTGACTTCTTCTTCTAACTCACTCCATTGATAGGTGAGTTTTTTATTTTCATCATCTATCTTCATATCTTTTAAAAAGTGAGATGGATACGCAAACACGGCCATAATGAAAAGAGCCAATACGAACAATCCTAAATTCCAACGTCGCTTGGCAAAATGGATCCGCCCGATTTTCACCGCTTGGTGCATCAGAGTCGGGCGAATCAGACCGATCAATCCCAAAATAAAAGCAATAAAACCGAGAGCCCACATAAAATCAGCCAATATTGGGAATGCGAAGATCATTCCAATGATAAGGGGGACGAGATTCCACCCGTCGTTTACCCAAACTAAATTTTTTGATTGCGACCGCTTGGTGTAGACGAGTAGGTCGAACAAGTCCAATCAAACCAAACACGATAAATATAAATCCAATCAATAGATGAATATCTTGCATGAAAATCTCCTACTTTCTATTTTCTCTCTAAATCTTAGGGAGTGAAGGAATCTCACTCCGATTCCTCATACTCTGCTCCTTGCCCTGTCTGCTCCGACTCCCCTTCAGGTTGACTTGGAGCATCATCCTCTGGTTTTGTCCATTTTGGTTGTTCTGATTGCTCCGGTTCTTCCGATTGCTTTGGTTCTTCATATTGTGGTTCTTCCTGTTTAGATTCCTGATGACCAGACCAATTGGGATCACCAGCCCAGTCAGGATATTCTTTTTCATAATATTCCCAGTGGTCCGGTACCTTCGGTGATGGCGTCCACCATGGTGGCTCCTCTGGATAGAATTCTGTTGACTCACAGACTACTCCATCTCCATCAGGATCCAAATCATAAATATAGCCATATGCCGCCATATAAGCCTCTACTTCGTCCCCCGTGGCAAAATCATCGCAGGTCAGATTCATTCCGCGATAGGGAGGTTTGCTCGTCGAAACATGGATACTATTACCAGGTCCCAATGATTCGCAGGCGATTCCATCTCCATCACGATCTAACTTGTTCACTCCATAGGCCTTCATATAGGCAGTGGCTTCCGTACTTGAGGAAAAATCATCACAAACCACATTCATTCCGCGATAAGGAGGCATGCTTGCAACCGTTGGGTCTTTGGATTCTGCTGGTTTTGGAGTCACTTCTATCTTTCGATGAGTGACTTCTCTTTCTGACTCATTTAGCAGACCTGCAAGCTCTGCCAATTGCTTCTGCCCTGCTTCCTGAACTTCTTGACCCAAGTCCTTTAATTTTTTGATGGCGACTTCAATTGGACTTGCTTTTTGTTTGTCCGGAATAGTCGGATTTTTGCCAAAAATAAACTGGTCCGAACATACGACCATGATCAAAACACTACATGCGATAAAAAGCAAATTCCACAAGCGTTTTCCTAGACTAAACTTACGAATAGCTACTGTTTGATGCAGACGAGTAGGATAAATTAGTCCAACTAATCCAAATAAAAAGATAGTCATTCCTAAAACATACATAAAATCAACAATCATGGAATATAACATCGCCAATCCTAAGATAACCAAAATCAAGTTTCCCCATCGTTTTTCTAGACTAAACTTTCGAATCACAACCGTTTGGTGTAGACGACTGGGTCGGATCAGACCGATCAATCCAAAAAGAAACAAAATAATGCCCAGTAAATGAAGTAAAATCATCTGTTTCTCCTACCTTCATTTTATCTATAGCTTCTAATAATATTTTAATAATATACAGAGTTTTATCAATCGGTTTCTATAAAATTCACCAACTATACAGATTATACTAAGTATAAAGCAAGTTTTTAATTGATTAATTATGTTTAATGTGATTCCCCCTTTTCTGTATTTTTTTCTTGTTTAATATAATTTTCTAATTTATACTAAAATAAACTGGTTTAATCGGAGGGGTATCTGAAACGCAAAAAAAAAAGCCCCCTTTCCCATGGATTCCAGCTGAATCCCGCCAAGAGTTGGGAAATAGGAGCCTTGCTCTTATTCTTGAACTCCCCAAATTGGACTAGGGACTCCATGTGAAGTGACAAACAGCTTGTCTCTTGCTCGCGTACTTGCCATATATAGCAAAGAGCGTTCTCTCTTTTCTAACTCCCGTTTTCCTTCCTGATCCATTCCAACCATTTTGGATTTAGGTGGAAACAGTTCCTGATTGATCCCAACGAGAAAAACAATGCGAAACTCCAAACCTTTGCTACGAGACATTTTTCCGCAGTTGACTCCGCTTTCTGACTGAATAAAACGATTTTTTAACGTCACTGTGGGAATAAGGTGTTTTCTCAGATGCGCTTTAATTTTTTCCACCATCTTATTGGTCCGCACCAAAACAGCAATTTCGTGGCTTTTAATTCCCAATGTTAGCAGTTCTTTGATTTTATCTACCAGAAAACGATACTCTTCCTGTTCACTTGCAAAGTGACATCTCTCTGGCGGCTCACCATAAATCAAGGAAGTGTATTTCCCTTTCAGCTTTCCTCCATCCAAATCGTCGAATTCAAAGCCACTTAGCCGAGCAACTGCTTGTTCTCGGATCTGTTCCGTGGTCCGATAATTGATGCGCAATCGTTTGGAGCGTGGACCTCTCACGTGAATACCACAATGATGGAGAACCACTTTTCTTGGATAAATACATTGGTGTGGATCTCCAACGATAAATAAATCGTTGGTCTGTGGTGGAACCAACGTTCGCAGCAGCTTAAATGCTTCCATATGAAAATCCTGTGCTTCATCGACGATGGCGGCTCGATAGGATATAGCCCCTGGATTTTGTTCGAGCCATTGTCGCGCGATACGCAGAAAGAGAATAAAATCCAACCAACCAAGCTCGTCCAACCTTTTCTTATATTGTGTGACGACTTGCCACACTCTTTCTTTTTCTTTAACGGAGATCCGAACCCCTCGTCCAACTCTCGCAATTTGCCGATACTCTTCCCATGTTTCGATCGAGTTGAACTGGATCACCTGTTCATACTCTTGCATGACAAACTTGAGTCGTTCGAGCGGATAGCCCACTTTTCGACAGACGGTTGCCCAGACATCTTTCAGTTGTTCCAATGGCTTAATCACTTTTTTCGGCTCGATATCCTTTATCTGCTCAACGATGCGACTTGCCAACTGGTCAATGGAGAGTACATCGATTTTCTTTAAATCCGTCTTAGAACAAATCGTTTTTAAACATTCTAGTAAATAATCCGTTAAATGAGAATGGTATGTGGTAAGTAATATTTTCTCATTGGGCTTGATCAAATGACGTGCCAAATAGCGGGCGCGGTGCAGTGCAACAACGGTTTTTCCTGTTCCTGCCCCTCCCAAGACTCGAACAGAGCCATTGTAGTTCCTCTCTACCAACACCTTTTGACTGGGATGAAGGAAAATTCGCCATTTTTCTAAAGGTTTCGCCAATATATCATTTAAATGCTCATCATCGGATATAACAACAATATGCCCACTGGAATGTATATTTTGTGTTACTTTTTCAGCCGTTTGGGACGAATCGCTCTGATTAGCTAATTGCTCGGACTCGGCACGAAGCTCCTCCATAAAACGAACGACTTCTTCGAATTCTTCACCATGCGCCAAATAGAGTAACGCTTCAAACACATCCTGTGGCAGTTGGCTTTTGCGTTTTTCCAGTTCTTCTATCGATTGGACTTTGCGAACTTCTGCGACCATCTCTGCGGGAACACCCAATCGCTTCATCTGTTGATCGGATAATTTACTATATAAACCATACACGTATTTGGATTCTTCTGATTGCACAGGAGGAACTTCCTCCAATGACCACATTTGGATTACACCCGTATTGGGATTGATCGTAAACCTTTTTCGCTTCGCCCATCGGTAAGCATCATCATGATGATCCACCCATACCAAAAGCATCATATCACTTTTATCTGGACGAACAACAATGGTTCGATATGTATCATTTACTCGGATCGAATAGACTCTGGGATCAACCGCTTCTTTATAGCGCTCCAAATTTAAACTAGAGTAAGGGGCATCTTCGCGCAACTTTTTGATCATCTCTTGCGTTCTTTTCTGTTCTGCTTTTGGTAACTGTGAAAACGCCTCTAAAAAAGTATCCTGAATCGCAATGGTTGCCAAACTTAAACCCCTCCTTTTTTGTCGAAATCAAAGGATAGCAGGTGATTTCTCATCCAAATGTTAACTACCCTTAACTTATTATCTTAGCGAATTGGATACTTTCTTGCTATAGGAGAAAAAACATCGAGTCGATTCTTCTTCTTTAAAAGGTAGAGTGTGAAAGACTTTCACATCTAAATTTGATTTTATTGTAAATAATAGGTTCATTAATTTGACACATTTATCCTAGAAGTAAACCGAATTGTATACTTCTACTTCACTAGAAAAATACTATAAAACTAAAGACTGATTGCTCTTCTCTTCCACTTTCAATCATTAATGAACAAATAAGTTTCTGAAAAAAATAAGGCAATTTGCTGGAAAAACAGGCTTATCAATGGTTTTTTACCTTGATTTTTGATAAACTCTTTTCATATACATCATCTATTTCATTCTCCTGTTATCTATACATAGTGGCGTAAATTGTGGGATTTTGCTAATATTTATCTCCTAAACACTTTGAATTTATTTTCTAATTTAAACTAGTGATGACATTTTCTTACTTTTGTCTTGAACCATTTATACCATATAATTATTAAAAAGAATTATTTACGATCGAAATAATAGGAAATCAGAAGAAAGGTGATTTTAGTGAAGGGAAAAAAACTGGGTGGGAGGTACGAAATTATTCAGCTAGTCGGCGGTGGCGGCATGGCTGAAGTCTATAAAGCACGTGATCTAAAGAAGCAACAATTCGTCGCAATAAAAATTTTAAGCAACTCGCTCAGTCATGACCTAGAGTTTATTCGACGATTCACTTGGGAAGCCAAAGCAACAGCAAAGCTATCCCATCCAAATGTGGTGAAAGTTTTTAATATCGGTCAGGACCAAAACATCCATTATATGGTGATGGAATATATTGGAGGTCGTTCACTAAAATCGCTCATTAAACATCGTGGCTTCTTATCTCCACATGAATGCATCGATGTTGCGATCCAAGTATGTGATGGTCTCTCCCATGCACACCAAAATGGTATCATTCACCGCGATATCAAACCACACAACATTTTGTGTCCACATGAAGGCGAATATAAAATTACTGATTTTGGAATCTCACGACTCGTTAAACCACATTCCACATTTACCAAAACCGGTATGGTCATGGGCTCTGTGCATTATATTTCTCCCGAACAAGCACGGGGATTGCGGGTGAGCTATCCATCTGATATCTATTCACTCGGGATCGTCTTGTACGAAATGGCGACAGGAAGATTGCCATTTGATGGAGAGGAAAACATTGCGATTGCTGTTCAACATATTCAAGACCCCATTCCAGATCCTAAAAAATATAATCCGATGATCCCGGACGAACTTGTGAAAATTATCCGTAAAGCGTTAGAAAAAGATCCAGCTAAACGGTATCAATCTGCCTATGAACTGAAACAGGCATTACTTCAAGCAAAAGCTGTGATTCCAAAAGAAACATTCCCTTATCCTAGGAAACCAATGAAGCCAATTAAGCCCATTGGTACCCATCCCATTCGACCGGTTGGAGTGACCTATCCTTCTCGACCACAACGTGTCATCTCCAGACCGAATCCTGTTATGCCCTTTCCTCCAACACGAACACGTTCTCGTACCCAGCAGAATACGAGATGGAGAAAATATAAACATGCTTTGACAGCGCTTGTGATTATCTCCATGCTGGGAATGGTCGCCTACTTTTTAATTTCTAATTGACAATCTAATCTTTTATTAGGAAATTTCCCCATATTCAGTTCTACACCACGTAATCATCTTTCTTTCTGATATCTTATTCCCTTTTTTTCCAATAGAAAAAGGGTTTTTTATTGGAAAAATAAGGCTGACTGATTCACTAGCCAGCCTTTCGAGCGGGTTTTATTCGGGGGCAAACTCCTTTTTTGTACACATGATATAATAAGGACACATCTGACAATGACTACCTGGATTACCAATGATCTGGGTATCCAAAATCGATTGAAGCCATTTTTTTACCCATCCTTCGGGATCGCGTTTATTTTGTATCAGATCCGGTCCGATCTGATTTCTACCTGTCCCTCCATCGAGTGTCTGCAATGATAGCAAAACTTCGCCATAACTCACCTGATCAAAACTAGCTATCTGATACGGATTTTGAAGATGGATCGTTTGAATTAAATTATCTTTTAACGTGTCGGACCATTGAGGGAAAAGCGGATAGATTCGTCGGCGAACCGTTTCCAGTCCTTTTGTCTGTCTAGCCAACAATGATCCTAAACTAGCAAATACATACTGCTGTTGCAGATCGGTCTGATAGATCGGCTGTTTTTCAAAAATGCTATTATAGAAAAATTTTCTCTCACAATAATCTAAGTCAACCCAATATACTTGGGGAATCTTCTCTACTAAATTTTCAACCTGATTCAACCCCTGAATCGGTTGCTCAATTCCCTTTTGCTGATCCACCATATAATTTAAATCCCACGTGGGCATCATCGCCCGATTTCCATATATTTTATAGAGTAGCTTAAGATCTACACTCGCCTCATCGTATTTATAGAGTCCACGGATCCAACTGACAATCAACTTATGCCGATGAAAAGCAAGGGCAAAAAACAAGCGAAACTTAAATATTCTCTCTTGCACTTGATCGGTTATATAATGGACCGCAATACAATGAAGCATTCTTGACATCTGTGCTTTCTGGTTGGCAAACTGTTGCTTGATCGATTGGATCAGCCAAGTCCAAGTCAGTCCCTGAGGAAGGATCGTTTGTTTTAGCGACTTTAAAATCGACTCACTCGATAAGTCGATAATATGAATCTCATCTTCCACTAACGTAAGCCCTTCTAAATGCGAAAAGCTATGAAACTCATTGCTTTCTTCCTGCTCCGATAAAAAATGGATCAACTTTTTTAGATCGGAAGTTGTCGCTTCCCAATCCATAAGAATAGGAGCATATAAAACCTCCTCCCACTTGGCTTTCCAAGTCGGCTCCAGTTCGACCTTTTCTTCGATTTCCTCCCAAAACGCACGCAATTGCTGAAAATGTTGCTCCACTGAGATCGTTTCTTTTTCCTCTGGTAACAATACCTCAACCATCTGTTCAAACTTAGCGACAAGCGCTTGTAACTGTCCAACAGTTATTTGATAGCGATCCAAATGAACATAGGGCAAGGTGCGAAAAGGATTACCTAAGTACCTTCGAAAGAGATTTCCCTCCGCTTTTTTCTCTGCCAATTTATCGTAAGAAGCTGTAATTTCTAATAGCTTTCCTAGCCGAATCAACCGCTCCTTTACTTCACTGACTGTCGTAATCCCTTTCATATAACTCTCTAAATCGGTCAGCATACTGAGAGCCTTTTTTCCTGAAACGCCTTTTATTTGCACCCACCCTGAAGAAATGCATTCTACCAAAGTTGCATAATCGAGGTAGATTTCCCCATTTTCTTTTTTACATTCATATAAAAAAAAGAGAAATTTTCCTAAAGGATGGTCTAGTACCTTCTGTTGCACATTCCCTGCCAATTCATCTTGAAAAACCGCATGGGCTGTCTCCGGTAACATCGATACATAGGTCCTTGTGACTGGCTCGCTCTTTTGCCAGCGCAGATAGTCTAAAAAATGCGCAGGATTTTCAAAGTAATGAAACTCCAAGGTGGAGGAATCAGCCAATTCATCATCTTCATCCAGAAGATAGGCCAACCAACGATTGCCTTTTTGTAGTTGAATCGTCTTTGGATCGATTTGCCACTGGTTTGGTCCTTTCCCTGTTACCTTATGGTAAAGTTTTCGCCAACCTTCCATCAATGTAGGAAACTGTGGATAATAGGGAATGCGAAAAATAACCGAAATACCCATTCCGACCAATTGCCATAAAAACAACATTCGCTCAGCTGAAAACTGTGTGAAATGATAAAGATACACCTTTTTCGGACGCATGTTGATTGTCTTTTGCATCCGCAAAAGAACATGTTCTTTCCTCGCTCGCAGATAGTTTTGGATGTGGGGATCTTCCTGCAACTGATAAAAGACCATTCGGAAGATTTGAATCTCTTCTTCTGCTTGATCCATCGGGGCTAATTCAAAGATACCAAGCTCCAATAAATAGCGATAAGCTGTTACCCATTGATCAATCTTTTGTAAAAAAAATGGTTGCTTATTAGCGGGAACTTGATCCGTTAAATAAGCTCGAACTCGTGTAGCAAAAATGACCTCAGCAACGCCATACCAGTCTTTGTAAAGTATCCGTTTGAGCCGTTCATATGAATAAATGTGAATCGACTTTCCATTTTTGTTTACTTTAGCATGTAAAAAATTTTCTAGATATGGGTCATCCGTAAGATGAAGCTCATCTTCTTGGAAAGTAAGCTGTGAAAAAAATAAATCCGGATCTTGATATGTCTCAACCTGAAACAACTTCTTATCCCCCTATCCACAATAGATCCATCCAAGAGTTTGGGCTGTTATTCACTGTATGTCCTTCGATTCTCTGTACAAAGACCTGTTTTCTGGCGCGGGTAAGTGCCACATAGAGCAAACTTACTTCTCTACCCATTTTTCGCAGGTATTCTTCTTGCCACAACTCTTCAAAAAGAGAATTGGTTAATGTTACAGTGGTCGGAAACCGATAACCTATTTTCCTAGCAGACTCACTGGGGTGGATCAGTACCTCTGGTTTTTTATCATCGACGATTGATGTCATCGTTTCTGGTAAGATCACATAATCAAATTCAGTTCCTTTGGCTTCTTCAATGGTGAGACAACGAATGCGATGCCCAGTATATTCTTTCGAAAGCGAACCAATCTTTTCTTCATGATTGTATTCCATTTGTGTTCGAATATATTTTTCTACATTGTAGAGAGTGGCAATCGATTTAGCAAAATGTGCTTGCAATAGATGAAATAAATATTCCACTCCCATTTGGTATTCCATTTTGCGAGCCCATGCTTCTTTTAACAACACGTCATCATTTAGTTTTGGATATTTTGTTCGCATTTCCGTGATAAAACGGGTAGCATAGACTTCATGCGGCCTACGATCCCTCACAACTCTTTTTAAGAGCGGCAAGATGGGAACTCGTTCGCTCTGTGACCGGATCTCCGTCCAATAGGCATAATCTTCCTCTTTCCTTAAGAGGGAAATGACCGCTTTGCCATCGGTAGAAAACGAGTTAATGATCTTTTGATTGGACAGGGTATTGCTTCCATAAGAAGAACGATGTAAAGCTAAGACCAAAGATGGACGTTCTGGAAACAATAAATATCTTAATAGTAAGTAGATTTCTCTAACTGGGTAAGTACGATAAAACTGCCGCTGAAATCTCCCTTCACAAAAAAAACCCACTTTTTCACAATGATCCATGATTGCTGCCAATTGCTCCCTTGATTTTACTAAAATCACAGCATCTTTGCCTTGGACATGTTCCAAAGTCATCTGTAGCATGGAATCCCCATCTTTTTCCTCTTCTGTAGCAAATGGAATTGGAACAATTCTTCCTCCTCCGCTACTTTCCTCAGAACTAGTCAAGTGATGATCAGGTTGATAGGAGGGAGTATTCGGTATATATTGCCGCCACTTTTCCCATAAAAACTTAATTTCTTCAATAAGTGGATATTCATTTCGGTAGTTTTTTACAAATTGGAGGGAGATGACGTTTTCTTTACGTCTGACTAGCCCTGTTTTTAATTGTTTATAAAGTCGATTTCCTACACGATCCAACCGACCCATGCTCTGTCTGGGGTCTCCGACCACCATCATCTGAAAACCAATTTTCTCCTGCAAATACAATAACAGCTCAATGAAATCCGCATCCCATTCTTGAAAATCATCGATCAGCAGATAACGAAAAGGACTGAGGTCAAGCAGCTCCTTGTTCGGTAATTGTTCCCGACAATAGTTGATCAAATCATGTTTTTCCCATTCCCCTTGTTGAAATTTTTCTCGGGTTAAGCGATCCACAACAAAGCGAAAAGCAAAGATAGCTAAACGTGAAAATTCCAGCTGATCCTCTCCCCAGTCAAGCTCATCCCAATCACGATGTCCAAAGGGTTGCTCTTCAAGGTGAACCAAGATACGGAACAACATATTGACAAGCTGATGATGTGGAATATCTTGTAAGGATTGATATGCTTCTGGAAAGTCGACCGCATAATGATGAATCGCTTCTGCAAGCAATTCCTTCTTACGATGGCTAAAGTTGTGGGATGAAATGCTTTGTGGGAAATGATTTGTTGCTACTTTATCAAGAATCATTTGGAGAAAAGCGGGTAATGTTAAAATTTGTAACGACTGACACTCATCTGCCCATTCGAGGTATTTCAATTCTTTTGTAAGGGCATAATAGTCGAGCAAGCGCTGAATCAGTTGCCGACGCATCAGCGATGCTGCTTCATCGCTATGAGTGAGATAAATCGTGCTGGCAATCAGCTCTTCTTCACCCATGTGCAACAAAAAAAGAAACCGTTCTCGTAAGATCATCGTTTTTCCTGTTCCAGCACCGGCATCAATCAATACATGTTGCTGAGGAGGAGCATGTTCTGCCTCATACTGCTCTCGATTAAAGTCCGTATGTTCGCAAAGGTATTCGTACTGCTCCCATTGTGAAATTTCACCATCTGGAAAGTAAATAGACGCCTGTCCCAAAAGCGAATGTTCGGGTACGATCCCCCACCAAAATAAGTTTTTTTCCCTCGCTTTCTGCCATTCTTCTTTTTGTTCATAGGGTGCCAAAGAGCTCGTCGTAAACAAATAAACCTTTATGCCCCTGTAAATAAACTCATAAAATAGCCGTTTAATGAGTTCATCGGTTACCTGATGCATAAAAATCAGGATTGAATGATTTGGCTGTCTACTCATTTTATTCGCCCCTTCTATGAATAAAACCTACTATATTAAAAAATAACTAAATAACGATTAATAAGCAAATAATTAAACTTGCTTAATAAATTATTTTCAATTCAAGTGTTTTATATAGATATATCTTTTGATCAGCAATCGAAACAAATAAAAGGCAGACTCTCCAAATCGGAGATCTGCCTAAAATTGGATTGTCGACTATCATGACTCATAAATCGGGACCCAACCTTCCTTTGTCTTAAAGATGCGAATGGCTACTACCCTGCGATCTTCCATCAATGTAAAATAATGGCGTACGGAGGCTGGCACAGAAATCAGGTCTCCAGGCTCCAACTCGGTATCAAAATAACGACCGCTCGTTCCTTTGATCGTAAAAATGCCATGTCCACTCACGATAAAACGCACTTCATCTTCTGAGTGATGATGTTCCGCTAAAAAACTAGTTAAAAGTTGGTCGAGATTCGGAGTATTTTCAGAAAGTACCACGATATCTTCCGTAATATAGCCATATTGGGCCGATAATTGATCGATTTCAAAGCGGAAAGTTTCGATCACAACAGCTTTTTCTTCTTCTGTTAGTTGGTAATTTTCCCTAAGATGATCTGGAAGCTTGGTAATATCCCATTTTTGATAGATGATTCCTTGATCTAGTAAAAAACGAACTACTTCCTCACTTTTTTCCAATCGCTCTTCGGTATCATGAAAACGGATCTGTGCCATGTTCTTTCCCCCGTTTAAACTTGTCTGGTCGATTAAAAAGTTGCAAAACGCATTTTAGTTTCAAATGATACGAACATAAAAATTCCAATGCTTCAAGATGCCTTTTTGCTTCAAAACTCGTCCTCCCCCAAACCGTGATGCCATGACCACGGATTAAGACCGCTTTGGAATCTCGATCAATGACATCACTGATCGCTTGGGCTAAAAACTCCAAATCCGCATAGTTTTCAACGATCGGTACCTTTATTTCTCCATCTTCTTCCCATATTCCAAGCGCTTTGATTATTTCTTGTTTTCGAAAGACAATAAACCCTTGATCAGCATATAGTTCTGAAATCACGTTATTATCCACTGTGTGTATATGAAGGCAACAGCCAGCATCCGTAAGTTGATAGATTTTACTATGGATTACAGTCTCAGCTGACGCCCTTAAATTCGTTTCTTGTAAGGGTCTCCCCATTTGATCAACAAGCACAAAATCATCCTCTGTTTGTTTCCGCTTATCCTTCCCACTGGCCGTAACTAAAAAGGAAAGAGGTTCCTCTCTAACTTTGATCGATAAGTTACCGCTTGTCGCTGGAAACCAATCGCGAGCAGCCAATTCCGCTTTAATTTCAGCCAATTCCCGCCATCTCTTATTGAGTAATTCCATTCTTGTCCTCCCCACCGTTGTCTGAGTTGAGTGACCTAATAATGTCGTAAAACGATGAAAATGGCGTGTAAGGAATCCGATGTTCATGACATTTTTTAATTAAAAAATCCCGTGCATACACTTCATCAGCCAATTTTGCGACTGCTAAATCTGTAATCGAATCCCCAATAACGATCCGATGATAGATCCGAGGATCAAACCGCCGCAAAATCGTGGGTTTACAACAGCCGCAACCATTGGTACAAGGTTCTTCACAAGCATGGGGCCACAAAATCCGAACCCGCTCATTGGTAAAATCGCTACCATTGCAGTAGATTTTTTCCGGACGGATCCAAGGCTCTAGAATCGGATAGACAAAAAAATCAATCCCTCCACTAACGATATACAGCTGCATTTGCTTCTCCTCGGTAAATTGAACAAACTCGGCAAATCCAGGACGGATCACGGTCTGTTCAAGCAAAAACTGCGTATACTCATGTTGTCGATCAGAAGGAAGCAACGAAAAGAGCTTAGCAACTCCACGCTGAATTGAAATTTGTTCGCCCAGAATTTGATCTTTTATTTCTTCCCAACCATGAGGAGCAAACTGCTCCATTAGAGCAGTGATATTATCTTTTTCTGTAATAGTTCCATCAAAATCACAAAAAATAACCTCTATTTTGTCCATTTCTTATTTTCTCCCCAAATGGATAAAGCGACATCGAGTTCCTGTTGCTTTCTGGTATAATTTTCTACAAAATGGGACTTTATCTCGCGATCAATGACCTGACGGAACGCTTTTCCTCCTGCTTCTGCTCCATCTGGATGACCATGAATTCCTCCACCCGCATTAATCACTGAATCGACACCAAAATCTTTGATTAATTGCGGAACGAGTCCTGGATGAATCCCCGCAGATGGAACTGGAAAACTCCTTTTTAACTGTCCTGCAGGACGGGTTAACTCCTCAGTAATCGCCAAAGTTACCTCTTTTTCCAGAGCGACACTGCCATATGGTGAAGGGAACAGTACGAGATCTGCGCCAGCATAACGCAATAATTTTCCGAGGAGCAAGGCAGAATGAACCCCATAGATCGGTGAAGAAGTGAGTGCACCCGAGACAGCCGGATGGGCCAAGATTGGAACGGAGATTTCGGGATGGTCAGCCAGCGATTGTAAGACATCCAATCCATAAGCAAAGACATTAAACAGCAGCGCATCGGCTCCCAATTCAACTGCCTGTCTCGCCTTATCTAGCAATTCAAAGGTCGGACCGGATAGATGAATGGCATACAACGTTTTTTCACCAGTTAATTCTTCAGTCTTTCGCAACACATCTTTGGCAACAAGAATTCGAGAGGAAAAAGGGGTGAGCGGATTATCAAACAAAATTTCATCATCTTTGACAAGATCGACTCCACCCAAAGCTTGTTTCCTTAGCTGCTCACCAAAGTAGGATAAATCTCTTCCTAACATGCTTTTAAAGATGCTCATCAAAAGAGGACGATCATGCACTTTTAACTTTTCACGAAGCCCCTCGATCCCAAACTTGGGTCCTGGAAAACAATCACGCAAGTCCGAGGAAAATTCGAGATCCATTAACTTAATCATGCCATCTAAGGAAAGCTTGCCAAATACGGTGGTCAAAATGGCCGGAAAGTCAAGAGAAAAATTAGCAGATGGATAGGCGATCTTTAACAGCGCCTTTTTCAAGTCTGCTCGTTTTGGATCTGGAGGCAACTCCTCAATGGAAACGACTTGCCCTTTATGTTTTTTTACCTGATCTTGCACCAAAGTGGGTAAATCAGTCCACGTGCCGACTGTTAATCCCAGTGCGATTCCTTCTGCCTTTTTCGCAAAATCCCCTGTTTTGTCATATACTTGATAAGTTGCAATGATCTGTCCCATTGGAAGTCCCCCTTTAATCAACTAAAAAAACCACTCCAAGAGGAAGTGGCTTTTCGATCACCTTCAACCGCTTCCTCTTATCTCCCAGTCATTCACTGCGAGAATTAGCACCGTGCCTTGTGTGGAAAATTCCACGACCCCTATGACAGGTGTCCCATCTCACGATGGTATTACGGTCGGTTGCTGGGCTTCATCGGGCTCGTCCCTCCGCCAACTCTTGATAAGAGAAACACATCTTAATATATAGTTAATCAATCAATTTACTAGTGATTATGTCAAATATTTTATAAACTGTCAACGAATTTCCTAAAAAATAACGATTGTTCACATGTGACAATTTATTCCATATATCGATTCACTACTTGGATCATTCGTTCAGCTGCCTCGATGAGTCGCTCTTCACTCGTTAGTAAACCAGCTCGCACATAACCTTCACCATATTGGCCAAATCCATTTCCAGGAGCAACGGCGACATGCACTTCTTCCAACAGCAAATCAGTAAACTCTTCTGAAGTAAGCGATGGTGGAACCGGTAACCAAGTAAAAAAGGAACCTTTGGCGAAAGGAACAGACCAGCCTAACTCCCGTAAACGCCCAAGAAAACGATTGCGTCTCCTTTCATACATTGCCGACAGCTCACGCACACAGTCTTGTGGACCGAGCAAGGCTTCTGCAGCGGCAGCTTGAATCGCTCCAAAAATACTACAGTAGACATGATCCTGATACAAATGAATCGCTTCGATCACTTGGGGATTTCCGACCATAAAGCCAATCCGCCAGCCAGCCATATTATATGTTTTACTTAGTGTGTAGATTTCAACTCCTACTTCTTTCGCACCAGGTGTTTCTAAAAAGCTCGGTGCTTTGTGTCCATCAAACGCAATTCCACCATAGGCAAAATCATGGACAACGATGAAGCCATGTCGCTCAGCAAAACGAACCGACTCTTCATAAAACTCAGGTGAGGCGATCGCAGCGGTGGGATTATTCGGGTAATTTAAAAACATCAACTTGGTCCGAGGCAAAACAGCGGGGTCAATCGCTTGATATTCTGGCAAAAAGTGATTCTCTGCTTTGAGTGGCATTCGATACATCTCTGCGCGGGCGAGGGCGATTCCTGACCAGTAATCGGGATAACCGGGATCAGGTACCAAAGCGATATCACCCGGATTTAAAAAGCACAGGGCAAGCTGAACCAAACCCGCTTTTCCCCCAAACAAAACAGCCACTTCCCTTTCAGGGTCTAGCTTTACACCATACTCTCTCTCATAAAACGTCGCAACCGCTTCTTTCAAAAATGGAAAACCACGAAAAGGAGGGTACTTATGAAAGGTTGGATTCTGCGCTGTCTCCTGTAACTTTCGAATAATATGTGGAGGGGTTGGCAGATCAGGATTCCCTTGACCTAAGTTAATAATATCCAATCCTTGACTCACATAATGATGAACTTTATTGGCTAAGTTAGCAAAAAACTGTTCTGGTAATTGATCTAACACCTCAGCTTGTACAAATCTCTTCATTTTATCCACTTCCCACAACAATCTTCTTGAAATTCCAGTGTAATATGTTATAACTTGAATGATAGTTTGTCAAAGAATTTTTAACAGGGGGGTTATTTTTGAGAAAAAAGATTGCAGTCATTCAGATGGATCTCGCCTTTGGACAACCAGAACAAAACATGACCAAAGTAAAACAACAAATCACGCACCTGATGAGTGGTCAGGCGGACCAACCTGACATCATCGTTTTACCAGAACTTTGGACAACTGGCTATGACCTGTCTCGTCTAGATGAAATCGCCGATCCCGATGGGACACAAACCCAAGCCGTCATCAGCGCATTGGCTCAACAATTCCATGTAAATATCGTCGCCGGTTCCATCGCCCAAAAAACGGAACGAGGCATTTTTAATACCCTCACTGTCTTCAACCGCTCCGGAGAAAAAGTTGGGGAATATAGCAAACTCCATTTAATTCGGTTGATGGAAGAAGAAAAATACCTAACACCTGGTAATCAGATGGGCTTGTTTTCATTGGACGAAATTCCTTGTGCTGGTCTGATCTGCTATGATATACGTTTTCCTGAATGGGTCCGGAAACATGTTTTAGAAGGAGCGCAAATCTTATTTGTTCCAGCCGAATGGCCTCTCGTTCGTCTTCCCCATTGGCGCAGCTTACTGATTGCTCGAGCGATCGAGAACCAATGCTATGTAGTTGCTTGCAACCGCGTGGGCCAGGACCCCAATAATGAATTTGCTGGTCATTCGATGATTATTGATCCATGGGGTGAGGTTTTAGCCGAGGCAGATCAAAGCGAGAGAACATTACTCGCTGAAATTGATACCGATCTCGTCTTCCAAGTTCGCCAAAAAATTCCGATCTTTGAAGACCGACGTCCAGAATTTTATTGATTGAGACCCCTCTTTTCATCTTTCTTCTCCATGATATAATAAGAGATACTTGCTAATATAAATTAAACCGATCAATTTACTTGTATTATTATTTATAAAGGAGATTTGCGACGATGACTCCTGCGAACTTTTCTTTCAAAGAATATCAACCACTCACGTTGGATACTGCTGTCCAATTAGTCAAACACTTAGGTTACTTTGCGGAAGATGTTCCGCTTAAGGTAAGTGAAATCGGTGATGGGAATTTAAATCTTGTTTTTCGCATTGTCCATCCCGAATCCAAACAGTCGATCATTGTCAAACAAGCTTTACCTTATGCCAAAGTGGTTGGTGAAAGCTGGCCACTAACCCTCGATCGCGCTTATTTTGAGAGTACATTTTTACGCAAGGCCGCCGAGTATGTTCCTGATCTGGTGCCAAAGGTGTATCATTTTGATCGGTTGCTGGCGATCACGGTTATGGAAGATCTTTCTTCCCACCAAATTTTACGCCAAGCCATGATCGATGGAAACTTCTATCCGAAATTAGCTGAACATATTGGCAAATTTGTCGCTCAAATCGCCTTCCACACGAGCGATTTCTACTTACATCCGTTTGAAAAGAAGCAATTGGTCAAAGACTTCATCAACCCAGAGCTATGCAAAATTACCGAAGACTTAGTCTTTACTGATCCCTTCTTTGACCATGAAACCAATGAGTTTCCTAAGGAGATCCTCGATACGGTCAAAGAGTTATGGGAAGATAACGAATTAAAACGAGAAGTAGCAATCCTCAAATTCCAATTTCTAACCCAAGCAGAAGCTCTGTTACATGGTGATCTCCACAGTGGCAGCATCTTTGTAACAAGCGAATCAACCAAAGTGATCGATCCTGAATTTGCTTACTATGGTCCGATCGGCTTTGATTTGGGGCAGTTTTTTGCCAACCTGATTCTCAATTATCTTTCTCATGAAGCTCATTCCACGGATGAACAGAGTAGGGAAAGATACCGTACTTTTCTGGTTGAGTCGATCGAACAAACTTGGCTCCACTTTACCAACGAGTTTACAACACTTTGGCATTCCAAGGGAACCGAGATTTTCACCAAAGTGCCCGGGACACTGGAAACCTTTTTAGCCAAAGTTTGGAAAGATACGGTTGGCTTTGCCGGTTGTGAAGTGATCCGTCGAACCATCGGATTAGCACGAGTCGCTGATCTTGAAACGATTCAGGATGAAGCCCTTCAACATCAACTCAAACGGACTGCTTTAAGAATCGGTAAAGATCTTATTAAAACGCGTTCTCAAATCAAACATGTCAATGATTTGATTCGTTCGTTTGCCCAACCACAATGATTTTCTTGACGCTTGATTCCATGGTCCATTTCACTCCAAGTGATTATTTTATCTAAAGATGAACAAACTAAGCCTGTATTCTCTATCATCCCGATCACAAGGAGTGATTGACATGGAATCAAATGATCGTCAGCTGATCCGACAAGTGGCAGAAAACGTTCGTTCTGAGTTTTCTACTGAACTCAATTCATTGGAATCGCAACTCCGCTCTCTAGAAAATACGGTCAATCAGTTAAATCAAGTGCAATCTCAATTGGCTCAACAACAAGTGTCTCCTCAAACAGCCGTACAAGGTTTAGCTGGGCAACTGTTGCAACAAATCCAACAATTTAGCTCTCAAGCTCAGCAACAACAATTTCAGTCCGAAGCACAAATCCAACAAACGATTCAACAAGCGATCCAAGCTCTCAACCAAGCTTCCCAGTATATTGGCGTGGGGAGCATCGTCATGCAGATGAACCAGCTCGTCCATCAAGCTCAACAACGAATTCAGCAATTGGTACAAGCGAGCGGACAGCCACAGATGGGTGGAGCACAACCATTGAGTCCGATCACTCAAAATACCCAGCCTTCTTTAACTCAACAGGCTAGCGGACAGCAAATGAGAAGTCAACCTTCTCCCAATATGAAGCAGTCTTCTTTTTTTATCCAATAAAGAGTTAAAGCCAGACAGGTGAATGGTCTGGCTTTTCCCATCCTAATGAGAGGAATTTAATCACGATCCCGATATTTTTTCCGATAATGAGCCAAAGTGAGAAGCGGCCAAATATAGTTATAACTGTGATAATGGATATAAAATTGTCCTGCCAAACCAGCCCCAGTTGGATAAGTGTGTATCCAACTGTTTTTTTGCAATAACTTAAGCAAAGCAGCCATCCCTTTTTTGATCGTCGCTGTTGGTCGATCATGATAGGCAATCAAAGCATCCAAAGCCCAAGCTGTTTGCGAAAGAGTAGAAGCTCCTAGCGGAATATATGTATTCAAAACATTGCTCTGACAGGACTCTCCCCAACCACCATCTTCGTTTTGGATTGACTTAAGCCAATGGATCGCTCTCTGAACCATCGGATGATGGCAAGGAAAACGAACGGCAGCAAGCCCCGTGAGCGCTGCCCATGTACCATAAATATAACTGATTCCCCACCTACCGAACCAAGAACCATTGGTTTGTTGATGAGCGATCAGCCATTGAACCGCTCTTGCCACCACGGGATGATCGCAAGTAAAACCCAAGTGTCTTCCCAAAAATTCCAATGTTCGCCCGGTTAAGTCTGCCATCGAAGGATCGGTCGCTACGGTACGTGTATCCGCGTAAGGAAGCAAATTCATCCAACGACTATCTGTATTCTTTTCAAAAGCGGGCCATCCTCCATCATCGTTTTGCATGGAAATAAGCCAATCTACTCCTCGAAACCAATGGGCAGAAGCTTTCCCCCTTCCAACCGTTGGTGCAATCGCCCGTAAAGCGGCAGAAGTATCATCCACATCGGGGTTGATTGTATTGGAATGAGAAAAACCCCACCCTCCTGGAAGAACTCCCCGATTGCGAATCATCCAATCTCCCCACCTGGTTTGCTGTGTCTTAAGCAGATACTTCACACTGGCACGAATCGCTGGATGATCACAAGGAACACCTGCTTCCTGCAAGGCATCGGTAATCAAAGCTGTATCCCAAACCGTTGAAGTCGTTTCTTGAAGGTGCGCTCCCTGCGATCCATAACAAATCAACTCAAGTGATCCCTTAAACGCCCGCTGAATCACTGGGTGTTGCGACGGATACCCTAAAGCCCGCAAAGCAGCAATCATAAAGAAGGTACTGGAAAAATAGCTATAAAGGGTCCCATCTGGCTCGATCCGGTTGAGCATAAATCGTTCGGCATATTGAAAACCCGTCGCTCGTAGTGCCTCTCCCAGCCGCGGATGAAAAAAACGGGCTCCTATACGAAGAGTGCGGTTCAGTAAACGGGTGGTCATTGTCGGCCGCTGGGTTCCAAACGAAGCTGGAAGCCAACTTGATACCCTCTCTTTGCCTGGCAACTGGATTGTATAAGCACAATTGGATAACACCAAAATCGGCGCTAGATGAACACGCGTATAGCCGACAAAATCAAAAAAATGGATTGGCGATTTCATCGGGAGGAGTAAAAACTCAATTGGAACTTGAACTTGCCATCTCCAATCCAAATGCCCTAGCAGAGAAAGAACCACCTTCGCTAAGGACGTTTCTTTTCCACTTCGTGAGCGGACAAATGCTTTGGCTTTTTGCATCAGTGGCTCATTGGGCGACCTTATTCCCGAGTAGAGCAAGGCTAAACTGCTAAACACCGTTTCACTTAAATTGCCCTCTGGCTCATCCGGATACAATTTCCATGTCCCCTCCGGTGTCTGACGAGACACGATTCTTTCTAACAGCATTTTCTCCACAAAACGATCTTTGTAATGAAACCACTTCATCAACAAGATCATCAAAGAATCCGTCAAGGTACCGCTTTCGAAAGAAAAGCACCAATAACCCTGTTTAGATTGTCTCTTTAATAGTTCGTCTGTCAATTCATGGATCCACTCATCGATTTGTTCCATTATATTGATCCTCCCTTTGCTTCTACCAACAGACTATTCAGCAAAGGAGGCGATTTATAACGGAAATTCTTTGTTATCTCGATTTCTTTCCTCTCATTCTAAAACGGAAAAAAAGCACTAAACCAATAAGGAACATTCCCAATATCATAAATCCTTGCAACTTAAGCAGTTTGGTCACGATCAATAGTAAAAAAGCAAACAGAATCATTAATAGAAAATCCCATCGACGCATCTCCATTCTCCTTTTTATATCGATATAAATGAAGCTGACCCCAAAGAGTCAGCTTCATTTATTCGGATAACGAAATCGCTGTTTCTAAAGCGACGATCGACATGTCATGTAACATATTTTCTTTTTGCTGAGAGCTAATCATCTCTTTGGTAAAGATATGATCCGATACCGTTAAAATGGATAAAGCTTTGACACCGTATTTCGCAGCAATCGTATACAATGCAGCCGTTTCCATATCGACAGCCAACATCTGGTAACTGCTATATAACCGAAGCTCTTCCGCAGGTACTTCATAAAAGAAGTCGGTTGTAAAGACAGAACCAACTTTTACCTTAATCTTTTTCGCCTTGGCAATCTCATATGCTTCTTTTAATAACATAAAATCAGCGGTCGGGGCAAAGTCGATCTGTGGAAGCCGCTTGCGATTCATCCCTGAATTGGTCGATGAACTGATAGCCAACACTAAATCCATCACATGAACATCCGGATGAATCGAGCCACATGTTCCAACTCGAATTAAATTTCTAACGCCATATTCTTGAATCAACTCCGTGATATAAATGGAAATGGATGGCATCCCCATTCCTGTCCCTTGAACCGAAATGGGCCTCCCTTTATATGTACCTGTATACCCAAACATTCCACGAACTTGATTATAGCAAACAGGATTTTCCAAGTATGATTCAGCAATAAACCGCGCACGTAAGGGGTCGCCAGGTAGTAAAACCGTCTCCGCTATGTCGGATGGCTTCGCAGCCAGATGAAAGCTCATCGCTGTACTCCTTTCTTGTCAATTTATTCATTGACGCAGAGGAAAATGGTTTATCCATACTATACCTTAACCCTACACCCTTTACCAGCAAATGCTGGATGAAAGCCCATGGCTCCGGGTAATGAGAAGCAAAGACTGCTAGTTCGGGATTCCCATTCACCGATGCCAAGAGCAACCATTTTCTGTATAATGAAACAGATGAGCGGCGCTCAATCTTCTTAGAGTTGGTTCGTTCCACGTTCTTAGATCGAAGAGACTTTTTCAATCGTATAGCCATAATAGCATTCGTCTAAATCCAACTTTTTTTCTAACACCGACTGAGAGATCAATTTCTTCATCTCCTGCTCCCCTCTTTTACATATTCGATAAGTGCCTGGTTCGACATGGATCAGTAAGATATCCTGTGCTTCTTTGTCATACAGCTTATAGTAAGTGCTAAGTCCCTGCTCTTCAAATTCATCATAACGTCTCGCACAGGTTCGATTAAACCCTACTGTAGAGCTAGCTAACACCAAATACCCAGAGGGAATATCGATGGTATGATATTGCGGTTCCTCCTGAATCAACGATTCTTCTTGTTCACCGATCGTATCAGTGAGAAGCAATATTTGCGTTAATTGCTCTTCGATCATTGGAAACCCAATGGTCGCCTTACTAAATCCATCAAATAAAAATGCCTTTCCTTGTCCGACTGGAATAATGGGTGAGTCCGCATAGAGTGTGCGATCATTGTCACATAGTTTTCGCACTTCTAAAGTGACTTCTCTTTTTTCCCCAAGAGGGGTCGTTGCCTCGAGATGAGTAAACCCTCTTTTTTTTGTCACTTCAACATGACCATTCATTCCGAAATAATTTATAATATTCAGCAAAAAGTCTTCAATCTCTCTTTTTGAGCCTACCAAAAATATATTGTTCAACTTGAAACAATCATATTGATTCCATTCCTCAGGAAAATCCCCTTGCCCAATTAACACCCATTGTTTTCGAGAGTGTTTGAGTCCATTCCAAAGCTTAAAGTTCTCGTAATCCATCATCATCAAGACATCACTATATTCTATGCTCGTGGTCAAACAAAAGGATATCGATTGTTCCTCTTCAGCTTTGTTCACATTTAACCTTCCTTTATACAAAATCTTTTATGCAGTGATAGACTAACAGAAATAATTCTTATCAAAACATCAAAAAAAACAAAACAACATTATAATTTCATTTTAACAATGCCAAATAAAAATCATCAACCTAATTTTTCTCTTTTTTGATTGTTTAGCCCGAAAATTCACTATCTATGACTGTCAACTTGTCCATCACCATCATCTTTAAAAGAAAAAAGTCGCTTTCGTCGGACAAAATTCGAAAGCGACAGAACCATTTTATTTTTCAAATTTGGATTCATTAGAAAAACAAATAGTATGATGCTCACTCTTTGTTTCATGATCGAATCTCATCTTCCAACTGCATAGCATCGAGTCTAATTTAACTTCCTATGAGTCCATCGTAGGAATAATATGGTTTGATCAATCGGGGTATACAGCCTATATTCTAATTGATAATTATGCTATTTATGGTTTAATCTATCATCTATAGAAATTACTACCTTTATCGTAATGTCCTTCTTTCAAACAAAAAAATAGTTTTTTAATAAATTTTTAAAATCACTCTTTATCTATATTTCCTCTCATGATCCATCTTTTTCAAAAGAAAAAGTCGCTTTCGTCGGATACGCCTCGAAAGCGACAGATTCATTTAATTTTTTAAGCTTGATCCATTGGAGAAGAAATGCTTTAACGCGTCATAGACTTGGCCTTTTTCGCGAATCACATAATGCATAAATTTGGGATCTTTCATATGCCGGTAGGCTGTCATCAGCGTAGAGTGTCGATTGTATTGATTCACTTCTCCATATCCAAACAAATTGCATTTCTCCATCAGCTGTTTGACAAGACCAACACAACGTTCATTGTCCGACGTCAGGTTATCGCCATCCGAGAAATGGAATGGATAGATGTTATACCTCTCGGGTGGATAGCGTGAATCAATGATTTCCAGCGCTTTCCGATAAGCAGATGAGCAAATCGTGCCCCCACTTTCCCCACGGGTAAAAAACAATTCCTCTGTCACTTCTTTGGCTTCGGTGTGATGGGCGATAAAAGTCAGCTCTACTTTCTCATATTTGGTTCGTAAGAAGCGAACCATCCAAAAGAAGAAACTACGGGCAATATATTTTTCAAACATCCCCATCGATCCACTGGTGTCCATCATTGCGATTACAACTGCGTTGGAATGGGGAACCATTTTTTCTTCCCAAGTCTTAAAGCGTAAATCGTCCAATGTGATCCGTACCTTATCTTTTTGTCCGCGCAAGGCGTTGCGTTTAATTGCTTGCAGTAGGGTTCGTTTTTTATCTATATTTCCCATCAATCCTTTTTTACGGATATCATTGAACTGAACATCTTCAACTAAAAATTCTTCCGTCTCTTTTCTCTTTAAATTTGGCAGTTCCATCTCTGCAAAGAGGATATTCTCTAGCTCTTCAATAGAAACTTCTGCTTCATAATAATCGATGCCTGCTTGTTCACCTGCACCTAGACCCTTGCCCTTTCCTTTTTGGGCTTGACCTTTTCCGTTTTCGCGCGCCAATACATCGCCAACTTTACTTTTGCCATTCCCTTGTCCAACATGTTTCCCTTTATTGAAGTTATAGCGAAAGCGATACTCTTCCATCGAGCGAATCGGAACTTTAACAATTTGCTTCCCATCAGACATGACAATACTTTCTTCACTTATTAGGTCAGGTAAGTTCTTCCGTATCGCTTCTTTTACCTTCTCTTGATGTCGGAGCTGATCTTCGAAGCCTTTACGGTGCAGAGACCAGTCTTCTTGGGAAACGATATAAAGGGGGTGTTGTTTCATGCCAGTTCACCTCCCATCGTTTGCCAGTTGCCTACCGATTGAGCAGACTGCCCACATAGCGCAGAAGTCCATTGGCACTGGCTGGGGTATAGCCATAATCCTCTACTAATCTTGCTATCACCTCGTTCATTTTTTTCAGTTGATTTTCATCAGGAGTTTTGGTTGAGGTAGTAATTTTCACGACATCTTTTAAATCAGCAAACAATTTTCTCTGAATTGCTTCTCTGAGCCGTTCGTGACTATTGTAGTCAAAGCGTTTCCCTTTCCGTGCATATGCTGAAATCCGAATCAAAATCTCTTCTCGGAACGCTTTTTTGGCATTTTCAGAGATTCCGATCTGCTCTTCGATTGACCGCATCAATTTCTCATCCGGCTCCATCTCGTCTCCTGTGAGCGGATCACGTAACTTTGTCCGGTTGCAATATGCTTCGACATTATCTAGATAGTTGTCCATTAACGTTTTGGCGGATTCTTCATAGGAGTAGACAAATGCCTTTTGTACTTCTTTTTTGGCGATTTCATCGTATTCTTTTCGTGCTAATGAAATAAAGTGGAGATATTTTTCACGTTGTTCTTTGGTAATGGAGGGATGTTGATCTAATCCATCTTTGAGGGCACGAAGGATATCCAATGCATTGATATAATCCATTTCCGTACGAATCAGAGCACTCGAAATGCGGTTGATAACATAGCGGGGGTCAATACCAGAAAGTCCTTCATCGAAGTGTTCTTTCTTCAGCTCTTCCACGTCAATATCCGTGATTCCTTCGATCGATTCTCCATCATAGAGACGCATTTTCTTGATTAGATCGACACCTTGTTGTTTCGACTCTTTTAAACGCGTGAGGATCGTAAAAATAGCTGCAGTGCGGAGTGAATGAGGTGCAATATGAATGTGGGCTAAATCACTCTGTTGAATCAGTTTTTGGTAGATTTTCTCTTCTTCCGATACCTTTAAGTTATACGGGATCGGCATCACGATCATCCGAGATTGCAGAGCTTCATTCTTCTTATTGGAAATAAATGCTCTGTATTCGGCCTCGTTGGTATGAGCGATAATTAACTCGTCTGCCGAGATTAACGCAAAACGTCCAGCTTTAAAGTTTCCTTCTTGTGTCAAGGAGAGCAGATTCCATAAAAACTTTTCATCACACTTTAACATTTCTTGAAATTCCATCAAACCACGGTTTGCTTTATTGAGCTCACCATCAAATCGATACGCGCGTGGATCTGATTCAGAGCCATATTCTGTAATGGTAGCAAAGTCTACACTCCCCGTCAGATCAGCGATATCTTGCGATTTGGGATCTGATGGACTAAAGGTACCAACTCCAATCCGATCATCTTCCGAAAATAGGATACGTTCTACAGGAATCTCTTCAACACGTCCTTGATATTCTTCCTTTAACCTATAACGGCAGGCCGGACATAAAGAACCTTCGATTCGTACGCCTAGCTCTTTTTCTACTTCAGGCCGCAGTTCACTTGGAATCAGGTGGAGAGGCTCTTCATGCATTGGACAACCTTTAATAGCATAAACGGCTCCTTCATCTGTCCTAGTAAATTCTTCGAGCCCCTTTTTTAATAAGGTGACAATCGTTGATTTCCCGCCACTCACAGGACCCATCAATAACAAGATTCGCTTTCGAACTTCCAGTCGACGTGCTGCGGAGTGAAAGTATTCTTCTACCAATCTCTCAATCGCTTCATCCAATCCAAAAAGTTCTTTACTAAAAAAGAGGTATTGCTTATTTCCTTGCGAATCGACATCGACTCCAGCTCGAGCAATCATTTGATATATTCTCGAATGAGCTGTCTGCGCAACATGAGGGTTTTTTCTCACCAGCTCAAGATAATCTGCAAATGTCCCTTCCCATCTTAGGCTTTCTTCACGTTCACGATATTCCGTTAAACGTCTTAAGATGCTCATAGAAGCCTCCTTTCCCTTAATCCAGCCTCTTCTATCTCATGTAGCATCCCTGTATACAAATAATTCCCTATCTGGGACTATTAAAAGCCTAGAATATAAAAAAAATCTACAAATACGAGGGAATTTTTTATCAGATCCAGTCTCGGAAGGGAATGTACAAGAGTAGGAGAGGAGGGTCAATGGCTTTTCCATTATTCTTACCACGCGGCTGAAGAAGACTACAATTACGACCGACACCGATTTGTAGCACCATCAATACGAAAAGAAGTAAGCAAACGGACCAGCCGAAACGAAATCAAAGGAATTCAGGCAACTATGGGGAAACGATTTCAACAATCGGTTCGTGATCACCAGACCAGGATTCAAAAAGGAGAGAATAGGTCCAATAAAAGTTATGTATAAATATTATACAATAAAATAAATAACAATACAATTACTAGGAACCAAACCATTCAAATGAAGGATAGCCTAATCTATCTAGTTTTTTAGGCTTATTCTATTTTTGGCTAGCACAAGTAATTCAAAAAATAAAAAATGCCCTGCCAATGGGACTGGCAAGGCATGATCCAGTTAGTTATGGACCAAATGGCCCTTTCTTCTGCCGAAGCGCAATGAGAAGATCTTCCAATTCCCCTTCTTGATCTACTGGATAAGTGGGGTTTCCCCTATCAATGCGATGAGATCGCAGCAAAAATGTTCTCATTCCCAGTTGAGAGGAAACCATATCCTCTTGCATATCATTGCCGATCATGACACATTCTTGGGGAGAGATACCCAGCTGTTTTGCAATCCTTTGAAAGTATTCGAGGTGCGGTTTACAAAAATAGGTTTCTTCATAAACAGTCACTAGAGAAAAGGGCAAGTCATCGATCCCCGCCCAACGCAGCCGCTCCCAAACTGCTACTTTTGGAAAGACTGGATTGGTCGCAATCGCCACTTGATAGCCTTGTTCCAAAGCTGTTTCCACAGCTTTTCTAGCTAGTGGCTCAAAGCCTACATACTTTTGTAATTTCGGAAAGTCCTGAGCATAAAACTGCATAACATCCTCTTTGATTTGATCCCACGAGATGCCCGTTTCGGCAGCAAAGCTTTCTTCAAACACTTCTTGGTTGGTTTTCGTATGATCTTTGTTTTTCATCATGATTAACGTCGCTTTCCATAATGAGCGGGTAAACTGTTCAGGCGGGAGAAAATGTGACATTTTGGATGATAACAGTCTCATATATTCCTCAATAAATCGATAGGTATCCATCGGTAATAATGTTCCATCTAAGTCAAATAGGCAGGCTTTAATCATCTCGTTCCCCCTTTCTTTTGCTTTCCAGAGCGCTTCTCCTGTGATCGAAGTTTACAGGTATTTTTGCATCGGCTGGTCAGTTCTAGATCAGTCCTGGAAACTCTAGTTGCCGCATCGCTTCATAGACGACGATTGCCGCTGAATTGGACAAGTTGAGTGAACGCTTTACAGGCAACATCGGAATGCGAATGAGGGTATCGCGATGTTCTTCTAAGATCTCGGGTGGTAGGCCTTTGGTTTCTTTCCCAAAGACAAAGAAATCCCCTTCTCGGTAGGTAAATTGGGTATATAGCTTGTCCGCTTTGGTAGTCGCACAAAAAAAACGCCCATCCGGATACTTTTGCTTAAGTTGGGCAAATGAGTCATGGTAATGAATATTTAGTTCATGCCAGTAATCGAGCCCGGCGCGTTTTAGTTTTTTGTCATCAATGACAAAACCCAAGGGACGAACAAGATGCAAGGTAGCTCCAATGACCGAGCAAGTCCGAGCGATATTCCCCGTATTGGGTGGAATTTCTGGTTCTACTAAAACAATATGAAATGGCACGACTTCATCACTTCCATTAAGTCAATCTTTTAATATTTTGCTTAGTAAATGATATTTCTCAAGCGAATCCTACGCTTGTCGTTATGAGACTATGTGAAAAAAGGCGTATTGGGTTTGGGGTGTCCATGCGGTTGAGTCACGATATAGCCAATAACGATATTGGCTATTCACCGTTTGCGCATTGACTAGTGGTTCCCCATCGGAGTTGAAAGCTGTGACAATGGTATTGTGATTCCATTTGCCATCTCCATTCCAATCATAGCAGATGATATCGCCCAAATGTAATTCCTTTGCACTATTTTTCTTTACCGCGCGAGGACCGGTTGCGTGGTTTCCTTGTAGATACCAGTAGAGACTATTGGCAACCGACCAGCTATAACTCCAACGATCGTTTTCCCTCCGCGCACCGCGATGATACCACCAACCGACAGCAGGATTGTTTGAGCGTGTCATCGTGATCCCCCCTGCCAAGAGGCACTGAGAGACAAAGTTGGTACAATTGTCAAGGAATTGCCGAAAAAGGGGATTATAGGAGTTCCAGTATCGATTTGCATAACTAACAGCTGCTTCTCTGTCATAAATCGCCATCCTTTCACCTCCTATTCTGCCACTAACAAGATATGTTGAAAGGAGGGAAAGGAAACAAAAAAAGGCGTATTTGCATAAATCCAGCTTTCAGAGCGCATTCATTTTTCAGTCTCAGCCATTATCGCAGCCTATCGTTATTTGAATTTTATGATAAAAATTCCCGTTCTTCCCATCTGATCATCAAGATCATTCCATATCACTAGAATGAATTATTCTCGACGTTTAGGATTTTCACATCGGTCTTCTCCGTATAAAATCGAAGGGATCTCTATTAGATTTGATCATCTCCATGAACTCTTTCTCGAACATTTCCCTTTCCATTTCATCCATATCATCTAAAGCCTTTAAAGCCTTCAAGACGACTGGTTTGTATCCGAACTTTTCTATAAATGATATTAGACTGGAAAATAATCTAGTTCTTAAAAGAGAATCAAACTCCCGCAGATAATAAATCAATTTATGTTTCCAAAATGAGTCAAGTATCTTAAGTGCTTTCACTCGAACTCTCCTGTTTGGATGTTCAAGCAATGATTTGATCAGTGAAAGGGCTTTTCTTTTCTCTTTATTCCGAATAATGCCGAGAGCCTTAATAACCACTTTTTCATCATAATCATCTAGCCTCTGTATGATCTGCTCTTTCATCTCAAAGTTTATATTGTCGAAAGAAGACAATATCCCAAGCACTCTGATTCGAATTTTGTGATCCGGATACTGTAGAAACGATCGAAAATGATGATGTGTTTCTTGCCATACCTTATCTTCTTTATACATGGAAGCAAATGTGGCAAGCGCTTCTACTTTGATTTCATCATCTGGATGCTGTAGAAGTGGTAAGATCTGAGAAGAGTGTTCTTGCCAATCTTCTCCCTTTGATCGAATACTTTCAAGAACTTTTATGATCACTCTCTTATCAGAATCATTTAATCCTCGTAAAACCGGCTCTCTGATCTGGGGATCAGTTGACTTTTTAGCAAGTATAGAAAGTGCTTTCGCTCGAATATCACCATCTCGATTCTTGATTACGGTGAGTAACGCTTTCTCTATTCTAGGAGAGAAAGGACGGAATTCTATCATACCCAACACATACCTTGTCAACTCTTCTGATCGACTCTCTTCCATCATTGCTAATAAACATTCCCAATTTTCCTGATTCCAGTTAACATATAATTGCGAAATCACTTCCTGTTCTTCCTGTTTCAGCCTCGGGAACAGTTTAACCCATTCTGGCTGTGCTCTCATCAGAATCACTCCATATTTCTAAATCCGTCATACTTTTTAGACTTCTATATCGTCTTCACTCTTCCAAGCCCCTTATCTACACTTTGCTTTGTCTCCAAGGTGAGTAGATATTCTTTGATCGCTATTCCCCCTGCATAACCAACCAATGAACCATTGGAACCAATCACCCGATGACAAGGAATGATGATTGGGATGGGGTTGCGGTTGTTTGCTCCGCCGACAGCGCGAACAGCTTTTGGCATTCCAATCGTTTGCGCAATCTCTTTATAGGTACGGATCTCTCCAAACGGAATATTGCGTAGTTGATTCCAGACTTTTTTTTGAAAAGGAGTTCCATAGAGATCGAGTGGTAAATCAAACTGGGTACGCTTTTTACTAAAATATTCTTGCAACTGGTTTACATATGGGAGCAAAGCTTGTCCATTCTTCTCAAGTTGATACGAACGAAACACTTTATTTAAAAACGTCTTCAACTCCATAGCCTCTTCATCTTTTCCAAAAGAGAGACGGCAAAGCCCATTTGCGGTAGCAGCAAGCGTTAAAATACCAATGGAACTTTCCATCTCGCTCCAAACAACGGTCTTCGTCTTTCTAGAAGGTTCCATTTAACTTCTTCCCTCTTATTCTTTTATATTTCGCTCTAATGAGATGAGGACATCATCTATCATTTGAAGAACATCGGGATGCGTTTCCCTTTTTTGAGCATCGATCAGTAGCTGTTTGGCATCGGGACCACCGATCCGACTGATTGCCCAAACAGCTGTCTCGCGGATGTCAGGACGTGGGTCCGTCCGGAGAATCTCAGCTAGATCTTTTAGTGCAGAGCGATCGCGAAAATGAGCGAGGGCGATGATCGCATTTCGTTGGATCGGCTTTTTCCCCCGCCAAGAGCCAGACATATGTCCAAAGGTTTCGCGAAACTGGCGGTTACTCATCTTTAACAATGGCTTGAGAAGCGGTTTGACTCGCTCCGGATCAGGTTGAAACTCAGGATGATGGGAAAAATGCAGGCCGCGATTTTTAGGACAAACCACCTGACAGGTATCGCAACCATATAACCGGTTGCCTATCTTTTTCATATATTTTTCCGACAAAGTGCCTTTGGTTTGGGTAAGATACGCGATGCAATTTTGCGCATTTAACTGCCCTGGTTGAACAAGCGCTCCCGTTGGACAAGCATCTAGGCAGAGACGGCAATCCCCACACTCCTCTTCGATCGGTTGATCCGGTGGCAAATAGACATCAGTGATCATCTCCCCTAAATAGACCCAAGAGCCAAACTCTTTGGTAATCAAGGAGGTGTTTTTACCAATCCAGCCAATCCCGGCGCGCTTTGCCACTTCGCGATCGGATAGAGCACCTGTATCGACCATGATGACCGTCTTGGCATCAGGAACCAGCTGGCGTAAATAGCTGGCGAGCTGTTCCAACTTCTCTCTTAGCACCTTGTGGTAATCTTCCCCCCAAGAAGCGCGACAAAAGATTCCGCGATACTTCCCTTTTTCTGATTTCGGTGGATTTTTCATTCGGCTGGGATATGCAAGAGCAATGGCGATAATCGATTTGGCTTTGGTCAGATGGAGATCCGGTCGAACGCGCTTTTCCACATCTGCTTCTTCAAAGCCCGAAGCATAGCCCAATCGCTGATGTTCAACCAATCGTTCACGCAACTCGATAAAGGGATCCGCAGTGGTAAAGCCAATTTTATCGATCCCGATTTCCTTCGCTTTTTGGATTAGTTGTTGTTTCAACTCACTCGCTTGCATCCCTTCACCTCCCAACCCTTTCTAACCTGAATCCTAATCTGCATTCATTATCTTTTGTACCTCCGCTCGCGCCAACTCGTCACAGCGATTATTTAAGGCATCATCGCTATGCCCTTTTACTTTAATAAATTCCACTTGATGTTTGCGAACCAGTTGCAGCAGCTCACGCCAGAGATCTTCGTTCTTCTTAAATCCTGTCCGTTCCCATTTCACATACCACTTCTGTAGAAAACAATTTACTATATAGGCACTGTCGGAGTAAATCTTCACCTTGCAAGGTACTTTTAATCGCTTCAGCGCTTCAATCACCGCAGTCAGTTCCATCCGATTGTTGGTCGTTTTTTTCTCACCACCCGAAATCTCTTTCCGATGTTCGCCATAGATCAAGATCGCCGCCCATCCTCCTGGTCCCGGATTGTAGGAGCATGCGCCATCCGTATAGATGATCACTTCTTTCATCCTTCTCCCCCTTATCTCACACGAAGCGATCGCAGTCGATTGATCGCCCCAGCTAATTCAAACTTTCTTGGTAGAGCTAGATAACCTGGATGTTTTCCCTGATAGGGAGAAAGGAAATCGAGGGAAAACCGATCGATCTTTTGATACAACTGCGCAATAAGCTCGGGCAACGTGCGCTGGTCATCTCCCATCTTACCCAACTGATAAATCATCCAAGCAATCGCTCTGGTTTGGCTCACATCTACCAGTTGCTCCAAAGCGGTTAGATCAATCTGTTGTAAGCCAAATCGAATCGTATGTACACCTTTGACATCCACCTTCTCTTTTTTCCCTTTGGTTGCCTTTAGTCCACTTGTGATCGGAATCCGCTTGGTGATTTCACCAAAAGAGTCACCACCTTCAAATTGCCGTTCATCGCGAAATTGCTTTGCCACTTGACGCGCCTGCTCCGAAAGATCATAGGGAGTATACTGATCCATCATAATCACCCGATCGGCCACATCAAGGTAATCGCCTGATCCCCCTAGCACTAAAATGCTGGATACACCCTTTTCCTGATAAAGCTGCTGAATTTTATCGATCAAGGGGGTAATGGGCTCTTTTCCTTTGGAGACAAGCAGTTGCATTCGCGCATCGCGGATCATAAAGTTGGTCGCACTGGTATCTTCATCCAACAACAAACAAGAACAACCCATCTCTAACATTTCCATAATCGAAGCAGCTTGGGATGTACTTCCGCTCGCATCATCGGTGGTAAATCGACTAGTATCCTGACCAAATGGTAAATGAGTGATAAAAGGTGAAATATTTACTTTTTCGACCCGACGCCCATCCTCCGCTCGCACCTTGACTACTTGTGGATCGGTGATCACATATTCCCGTCCATCTTCCTCAATGTGGTCATAAACGCCGCGCTCAATTGCCTTCAACAACGTACTCTTACCATGATAACCACCTCCGACGATCAAGGTGATTCCCGTCGGGATCGCCATTCCCGTAATCGGTTCCCCATGCGGTACCGCAATCGATACCCGTAGTGATTCCGGTGACCGAAAGGGAATGATTTTCCCTTCACGGAGCGGTTTATCACTGATCCCGCTAACCCGTGGCAAGATGGAGCCATCCGCAATAAAAACCAACCAATTTCGCCGAGACAACTCTTCCCGAATCGCTTGCTGATTATCGACCAGCTGCATCCGTCGTTCCACTAACCGCTCATCCTTTTCCGAAAAGAAGAAAACACGCTCCACCAATGATGGAAGTGTATCGCATAACATCTCATAAGCTCTTTTCCCTAAGATCGTCCGTCCTTGAGCGGGTAAACCAACGGTAAGCCGCGCTTCGACCCAGTCTTCCCGAATGACCACTGCTGTCCGTTCTAAGATCTCTTGACCCGGGCGATCGATCGCAAAGCCATTTTTTCCATTTCGATAGGGAGAAGACGCAATCTGGTCCACCCATTTTCTTAGCAAATAATCTTCGAAAGCAATCCGACGATAGCGACGCTGATACCATTCTTCGGAATATGATACTCTTTCTAAAGGCACTCGCACCCGAATCAGCGATGGAGGAGCATACGGATCACTCTGTACAGAGTCAACATATAAAGTAAAAGAAGGGAATCGATAGATTCCCTGCAGATCTTTATAAGCTTTATATCCTTTTCCATCAATCTGCCTTAAAATTTGCATCAACCTTTTCATTCTTATTCACATCCCCGGTGCTCTGGAACGATTTATTATATTTTACATTATAATGGAATCGTTGACACTCCCCACGGCTGAAGCCGTGGGATTCTTGGGTCATTCGCGTTCGCAGTCCGTTTCCGTTTTGATCAATGCCCAAGTTTAGGGGTGTGCCATCACCCCGTCCCACATGGTTAGAATATACCCATATGGGCGGAACGCCTGTTACCAGCGTTCTAGTTCCTTTCACCTCACCCACTCTCATGGTTTTACCCAGTGGAAGAGATTTGTTCGCTACTAGAACCCTATACCATGACGTACCTAGGAACAAACCTGCTACAAACAGGATGAGCACCGCTCACATGTTCGATTATACAGAAAATGGTTGCTCTAAGCAATCCCATGTAGGGATTACCAAGCAACGCCGTCTTTCATCCTGCAAAGCTCCTCCTTATTCTGATATTAAGGAATATAGTTGCCAGACATCTTCACTTAGTTTAAATTGAATAGCATCAGTCATTTTCTCAATCGTATGATATCTATTTGATTGGATCGTCCTTCGATACGATGACTTCGCAGATTTTGTTTTATGGTGATACTCATAAGGAAGATAGAAGTTTTCGATCTTTTGGACTAAATATGAACCGATCAGACCATCCATGGATCGATTTTGATGGACTAATTGAAGATCAATCAGCACACTCCAATTTGGATTAACCACAAGTTCATACAGCTGACCATGAAACTGGTACGTTGCTTTCAATTCTTTTTCTCTCTCTGCCTGATCTTTGATCCTCTTTAGCTCCTGTTTCCATTTTTCGATTTCACGATCTAGTTCAAAACTACGCTCATCCAAAACTTTTATTTTATCTTGAAGAGCAGAAGATTCCTTTTCATTCATTTGAAGCTTATTCTTCAGAATGCTGCGATCATTTTCCAGAGAATCCAAGCGTCTTTTCTCTTCTTCTTGCCTCCTCTTATATTCCATCATCTCGCCTTTATTTAGTTCTATTTTGAAGCGAATCATTTTGAACGTACGGCGATCAATCAAATTACGTACCCAATTCAACCAACTCTGACTTTCTCTTTCCAATTGATTGATCTCCGATTGAGCCATATTCATTTTTTGTCTGAGATCTGCCAATATATCATTGGCCGTCTTTATCTGACGCTCGGTTTCACTTAGATCGTCTCGAATCTTTGATAATTTCTCCTCTACTTTCATCCGTTGCTCTCTATTTTCTAATTTCTCTTTCTCCACTTGTTTGATGCGTTCTTTCAAGGTATCGATCTCGCTATTCACAGAGACTTGAAGCTGCTCTAACTTCTGCTGATAATAAGATCGATAAAAGTCTTCAGCCTTGATCGGATGAAGACCTGCAGTCAACTGTTTTAAAAACGAGGAGATCTCTGTTTCTTGAATCGAAGGTGACAGATGAATGGGTTCATCATCCAAGATGGCTACTTGATGAGGCATCGAACCAATCTCCATAATGTAAAGACCATCCCTCTGCTTTTGGATATATCCCATGCTAGCAATCCGCTTTCTTGCTAGTTGTGAAAGAGAGTCGAAATGATAGAAAAAACGGTCAAAGGAAAGGTACAGTTCATATGGAGAACGTGAAGCATCCATGCTAAGTAAAATATAATGGTCATTCCTGATCGCTTCTTTTACTTGTCCAACGACAATATTTAGTTTTTCCTCATATGGCTTGAAATTGGCCTTGGCATTGTCAATGGAGGTAAAGAGTTTTTTAAAAGAGTGACTCGTCCCATCCTCACAACCGACTTTATAGGAGTTGTATTTCCTTTGAAAGTATTTCATCTCAAAATCTGTCAAAATTCCCTTTATCAATTCCATGAATTTTCTGTTATCTTCTCTCGTATAATTTTTCATTCGAACTCCTAACGCTTTATTCACAATGCCTCTTCCCTCATAAGGCATAAGAGACAGTTGAATATTCCTGCCGTTGATACTGACTTGGATCTTTTGCGAAATGGCTCTTAGATATTGTCCGGCATTTTTATATTGACAAGACTCCAAATGAGATTTTCCATCCCAGCGATTAAACCGTGGTGGATTGTGACTGCTTGGATATACTCTTGTTTTGTTATTTGGATCTATATTGTAGCACTTGGGACAATAAAAAATAGCTTTGGGGAAACGCGCTTTTATTTTTAACGCTTCAACCGCACTGACTTTCTGGAAATTCTCATCTAGGGCGACATAAAAAGCGACATCATGATCCGCATTTCCATCCGATAAACGATTACTTTTCATCATTTGCCCCCTCCTATCCTCCCAAACGATCTTTCACAGTCACTGACAACCTACCCGATAGACTCATATTTAAAACTGATAATATTCTTATTTTAAATCTACAATTTCTGCTTCAATAACATCTTTATACTCTTTCAATGGTAATTTCTAATTAAACAATAAAAAGGCGAACAATCTGCTTAGAGAACTTGTTCACCTAACATAAAATTGCTTTTTCGATCGAAGAAGAATGGTTATACTTGATCTATCAAATAAGCCATTGACACACTAATAATTTGCATCTGGAGGGGAATGGAAAATAAATCGTTTGAAAAAAATCCTGAAAAGCAAAATCTTTCTTTTTGCTGTTGCACTTATTCTCTTTATTTATTTCAATAACAGTTCTTTGTTCACGGAACAACGAAGTGATCGGCCGTTCCTTTTAGCTCATCGTGGACTCGCCCAAACGTTCCCGATGGAGGGGATCACGGATGAGACTTGCACAGCTGAACGCATTTACTCACCCGAGCATCCTTATCTGGAAAATACGATTCCCGCGATAAAAGCCGCCTTTGACGCGGGGGCAGACATGGTTGAATTGGATATACATCCTACGAAAGATAATCAGTTTGTCGTTTTCCACGATTGGACACTCGATTGCCGAACCAATGGACGCGGAGTGACCAGAGATCATACTCTAGCAGAATTAAAGAAGCTTGACATTGGGTACGGCTATACTGCCGACAATGGAAAAACTTATCCCTTTCGTGGTAAAGGAGTGGGGCTGATGCCCTCTTTGACAGAAGTATTGAATGCTTTCCCCGATCGATCTCTGTTAATCCATGTGAAAAGCGATGATCCCCAAGAAGGCAAGCTGCTCGCCGCATTTTTATCCAAGCTTTCGCAAGAACGGCGAAGTCAGTTGGCGATCTATGGGGGAGATGAACCGATCGATGTCTTGAAAGCAAAGCTACCTGATCTGCGAGTGATGTCCAAAACGACCATCAAACGCTGCCTAATCCCCTATATGGCGATCGGTTGGACAGGCTATATGCCAGAAGCTTGTGAGAATACCCAGCTGCATATTCCGGAAAAAATCGCTCCTTGGTTATGGGGTTGGCCTGCAAAGTTTCAAAATCGAATGGACCAAGCAAACACTCGCATCATCGTTGTTGGCGGAGATGGGAGTGGTTTTTCCAGCGGATTTGATTCACCTGAGGATATAAAACGTCTTCCTGATGATTATAGAGGAGGAATCTGGACCAACCGAGTCGACAAAATCGCCCCGTTATACGAAAAAGAGAAGAATTGAGGATAATCCAACTCAAATTGGATTAAAGCAGGGAACCGTCCCCTATCTTACGAAATAGGACTACTTCAAAAAGACATATACCCACATATTAAATAAAACCCGCCAACTCTCAGCGGGTTATTATTATGCCTTAACAAGAAGAAGGGGATTCTCACGCGCAACTTCTAATTAATCATCATCGTCCTCTTCATTCGATTCCTCATCATCCCTTGACTTCTCTTCGTCTTCCTCATCTTGCTTCTTGTCCTCTGAATCTCTCTCTTCATTTTGCTGATATTCAAAATCATTGTCTGAATCAGATTCCTCTCCAGGATTCACAATTTGGCAACCTGACACCAAGAAAGCGAAAAAAAGAAGAAAAGGAAGTACCCATTTTTTTAGTTTCAATGACTTCGCCCCTTAAATTGGATTTTTATAATTGTACCATTTAAGCAATTTATTGTCGCTTATAAATAAAAACACTATTTCCGATCGATCGCTGCATATAAAGAAAAGGATAGATAAACAAGATTTTTCCTTCCTTATATCTATCCTTTTTCTATTGATTATCGTGAATTAATTCAATTGAATATAGACAATCTCACTATTGGATCCCACGCGCATCGGCATCCCCCATGTGCCCACGCCAGAGGTGACGACAACATGTGGGCTATTGGCATCTCTTTGATAATGACCATAATCTACTTCATATATGCCGTTCGTAATGAGATTACCTGGGAACACCTGACCTTTATGAGTATGACCAGATACAATCAAATCGACTTCTTTTCCATATTCCCCGATATTGGCTGGGTTATGGTCCATGACAACAACCGGTAAAGCTGGGTCCATCTCCTTATACAGCTCTTTGATGCTACTACGTGCCATTCCCTGATAACCTCTAATCGGTGAAGCATCCAGTCGACCGACAAGGATGAGGCGATTGTCGATCACGGTATAATCGTCATTTAATAACTGAATGTTGCTGCGTTTCAGAAAATCAATCATTTTTCCGAACGTTTCGCCGCCATCGTGATTACCCAAGGATGCATAAACACCATATTTCGCTTTCATCTTTCCAAGGGTTGCGATCGCTTGCTCAGGATTTTGAATCGCATCGTAGTCGTCATTAAAAAGATCACCAGGAATACAAATGAGATCCGGTTCAAGTGCGTTTATTTTCGATACCATCTCCTCTAATCGTTTTTCAGATTTCACAGCTCCCAAATGCAAATCACTGATCAGGACTATTTTCATGCCTTTGGCAGTCGTATTCTCTTTCAGTTTAACGCTATAAGAAACTTGTTTAATTTGCATCGCATTGTAAAGTCCGTAACTTACAACTCCAATCGTTAATAAAACAACCGTTAATCCTCCAAAAAAATGCATCGTAGGTGTTACATTGATTTTTATCAACTTCAATACAAGAAAAACGAAATCGACAACCACAAAAAACAATAGCAAATATATAAATATCCCCATCCAATGGGAACTTAGCCAATTGGCAATATGCTTTAAATTTCCTGAAAATGGAATAAACGATAAGAACATTGTAGCCGCAATCAAACCATAAATCACTGTAAATAGTACACCATTTATCGAGGGAAAGATCTGCGCCAGCCAACGGAACAATTTTCGTCCAACGTAGTAATTCGCTCCACCATACAAAAGTACAATTATTGTCATGACTATTAGCATGCTTGGTTTGCCCATAAGCTCCTCCAACTAACGATGATGATATTTAATGATTCAATGCATAGAAAGCGCTATTAAATATCTCTATTCAATAAACGAATCTATCTCTACAAAAAGATTCACCTTAAATACATTTACAACGATGAATGTTGTAATCAATGGAGTCATTTAAAGATCCGCAAAATAAAAAGCACACCACTTCAAAAGTGATGTGCTTTTTATCATCATCTGGTCGGGATGACAGGATTCGAACCTGCGACCCCCTGGTCCCAAACCAGGTGCTCTACCAAGCTGAGCCACATCCCGTTGTTTTCTCGCGACAATGATTAATCTACCATGTTTTTTATGAAGAGTCAATCCTTTTTTTACGATTTCCTCATAAAAAAATTCCCAATCTACTTTTTAGTTTATTCTATTCACATCATATTCCTCCCTAGTATACAGTGTATGGTACAATCATTTATAATCTGAAATTT
>JANWIG010000069.1 GCA_025449975.1 Thermoactinomycetaceae bacterium | reverse complement strand
GACTAGTCACTGGAGTTGCAGCAGGATCAGCAACGTTGCATCCGGACTAGCCTCCGGATGAGGATTGAAACCTGATTTTTTTTCCGACTGCAACCGGAAAGCGCCGGTTGCATCCGGACTAGCCTCCGGATGAGGATTGAAACTTTTTGATCATCGTTTTTATCCGGTTGTGGCTTTGTTGCATCCGGACTAGCCTCCGGATGAGGATTGAAACAGCCTCATCGCGATGTTCCGCGATCCCAGTCGCTGTTGCATCCGGACTAGCCTCCGGATGAGGATTGAAACAGGTTACTGCCCCCCTGGTGATACGGGTTTTGCTCGGTTGCATCCGGACTAGCCTCCGGATGAGGATTGAAACAGTGAGGTTAAAGCCGGTGACGCTCCCGGATCGGTTGAGTTGCATCCGGACTAGCCTCAGGATGAGAGTTGAAACACGTCAACGTTTTGGTTTTTTGAATTAGATCAATTATTCGAACTTTCCTTTCCTCTCATTGCCGACCATGTTATACTTTCTGTGTTCAGCGATCAGAGTAATGGGGGTTGCTGTGCTGAACGGACGATCATATTTATCACTCCTAAACTAATTTCAGCAGTTGCGCGACCATCTGGGTTGCGCCTTTGATTTTTTATATACTTCGAAATTCTGGATAGGATTTGCTATGCTGTATGTTATTATTTTTTGTTGTATCCAGATTAGCCTAACTCACTATGAGCGGGGGGGTTTTTTACGTTGTGACAGAGGAATCCTTCCTTTGTCACACACAACTATTCGATATTTTATGAATGATAGGAAAATAATTTTCTTAGAGGTTTTTCCATATGATTGTCGAAAAAGAATATATATACAGTCTAACTAAAAGTGATTATTATTATATTGAGGTTCGATTTATTTACATATTAAAGGAAGCGAATCTTATATTGGGAATTTTATCAAGATTTAAATGAAAGGATTCAATTGATGGAGAAATATTGGGCACATTCGGCTAGAGATGGAACCTCGATGAAACATGGATTGGAGGAACATCTCGAAAGTACAGCCAAACTGGCGGAAGCTTTTGCTGCTCCGTATGATCCAGAAGGTTTAGCCAAAATAGCAGCCCTTTATCATGATTTGGGAAAGTATTATCATGAGTTTCAAGCTTACCTTGATCAACCGGAGTTGAAGCGCAGATATCGGGATCACTCATCGGCTGGGGCAGTCTATGTATCGGAAAAGTTAGATGATATTTCGGCACTGATTGTTTGTATGATGATCTTGAGTCACCACTCAGGGTTAATTTCCGCAAGAGAATGGTATAAAAGGGTTCGAAAAAATCAAAATCAACCGTTTGTGCAAGAAGCGTTGGAACGAGGTCGCTCCTTTTTACAGCATTATCAACATGCATTTCCTTCGATGCCAACGAGTTATTTTGATCCAGAACATCCAGATATGGTTTCGCTCGAGATGCGCATTCGCATGTTGTTCTCAGCCTTGGTGGATGCCGATTTTCTCGATACGGAGCATCATTTTGAGCCTGAAAAGAAGGCGTTACGTCGCTCCTTGATGACACCGGAAGCATTGTTTGATTTATTGCTTCGTTTTTATCGGAAGTTGGAGGAAAGTGACCAGGCGAAATTACCCATTAATGTGGCGCGATCGGCTATTTTTTATCAATGTGTTGGGCAAGGGGATCAGGATCAATCCTTTTATCTATTAGAAGTCCCTACGGGGTTAGGAAAAACATTATCCAGTATGGGATTTGCATTGAAGCATGCGATCTGTACGCATAAAAAACGAGTGATTGTCGCTCTTCCTTTTCTGAGCATCATGGATCAAAACGCTTCGGTATATAAAAAAGTATTTGGAGCAGAGAATGTGCTTGAGCATCATTCACAAGCCGATTGGGCGGTTCATGAAACCCTAGCAAATGAAAAAAAGAAACTCGCTGCAGAAAATTGGGATCTGCCGATTATTGTTACCTCTACCATTCAACTATTTGAGAGTTTGTTTTCAAATAAGACGTCTGCTGTTCGGAAATTACATAATATTGCTGATAGCGTTATTATTTTAGATGAGTTTCAGATGTTACCGCTAGAGCTTTTGGAACCGATTTTTGCAACCATGGAAGAGCTGATGCTGACGTATAATGTCACGTTTGTGGTAAGTAGTGCGACACCTCTGTCATTTAAATGGAAGGAATATTTTGCAAACGTAGGGCAACCGATTCCACTCATGAAACAAAGTGAAGAGTTATTTACGAAGCATCTGCGGGTTCACTTTAACTATCATGAAGAGCCATTGTCTTGGAGTGATCTAGTAGATGAAGTTCTGCAACATGAGCAGGCGCTAGTCATCGTGAACACGAAAGAGGATGCTCTTCGTTTGTATCAGTTGTTAAAAGGGAGAGCAGAAGAGACTCCTGTGTATCATCTATCCACCCTGATGTGTAGTAAACATCGCCAAGATGTTCTGGAGCAGATCAAATTAAAATTGCAAAATCAAGAGGGAGTTTATCTTGTTTCCACCCAGCTAATTGAAGCAGGTGTAGACATTGATTTCCCAACTGTTTTTCGTGCCTTAGCACCACTTGATTCCATTATTCAGGCTGCGGGCAGGTGTAATCGGGAAGGAAAGATGCATCGGGGAAACGTGGTTATTTTTAACCCCAGTGAGGGTGGTCTGCCACGGGGGACATATCAAATGGCTACAGCGCAAACGGAAATCATCTTAACGGATTATTGGGATCAGCTTCATTTGCCACAAACCTATCTCGACTATTTTCAAAAATTATATTCCTTAGATCCTAGTAGATTGGATCAAAAAGGAATTCAAAAGATGAGAATTTCTCCTCAAAAAGGTTTGGATTTTCCGCAAATAGCTCATGATTTCCGGATGATTGATCAAGAAACCGTTTCCGTGGTCTGTGGATATGATGATCTAGCACGATCATTGATAGAAGAGGCGAAGCAGAACCCTTCTCTTGGACGAACATGGTTTCGTAAGATCCAGCCTTATGTTGTAAACTTGTATGAGAACGATCCTGTTTTTAAAGATCAACCGCAGAGTTTTTGGGAAATTGCGGATCATTGGTTTGTATTAGAAGCGGATATCTATGATCCACATGTGGGATTAAACCGAACGATGGATTACTCTGCTGATCAATTATTCATCTAGAAGGACTGAGTAGAGTTGAAGAAATATCCACCTTTAAAGGTAAAAGTTTGGGGGAAGTATGCTTTATTTACTCGGCCAGAGGGGAAAGTAGAACGGGTTTCTTATCCGTGTATAACTCCCTCAGCAGCTCGAGGAATTTTGGAATCTATTTTTTGGAAGCCGGAGTTTGATTGGCAAATTCGGCGAATTCGTGTGCTTAAGCCGATCCGTTTTGAATCGATCATGCGGAATGAAGTCGAAGGGATTATTCCTGGAACCGTAGCAAATGCAACCAAAGCCGACTATTATGCGGATGAAGATCGGCAACAAAGGAATTCCCTCTTTTTACGGGATGTAGCCTATGTGATTGAAGCAGATATACATCTACGTGAACACGCTGATCAAGATGTAGCAAAGTACCGAGATATGTTTCGAAGACGAGTAAAAAAAGGACAATGTTTTAACCAACCCTATTTAGGAACACGAGAGTGTATGGGTTTTTTCGGAGAAGTGGATGAAAATCGAGATCATGCTTTGCCGATCTCGTTCCATTTGGGAAGCATGCTGTTTGATATGAAGTATCCTAGGTTAGGTAGTAAGGATAAAGTTGCGATTCCTATCTTTTTTCAGGCGAAACTAGATGATGGTGTATTGGAGGTTCCGCAGGATCTGTATAAGGAGGTGAGATAAATGTATATACGGCATCTCGTTTCGTTTGCAAATAGAGAAAAGTTAGCAGAATCGACAGCAAAAGGGTATGAAGAGCGAAAGTTGGATTGGATTATAAAACTGGGTCGTGATGGAGAATTTAAAGGATTTGTTCCGATGGAGAAAGGAACGAAACATATCGTTCCATATCTTGGACGATCCAGTCAGACTCGTCCCATCCTGCTATATGACAAACCTGAATATGTCTTGGGATGGAAAAGTGACAACAAAAATTTGCCCAGAGCAGCCAAACGGCATGCGTCTTTTTGTCAATTAGTAGCCGAATGTGCAGAAAAGACGGGGGAGCCAGCTGTTCGAGCGGTATATCAGTTTTTACAACAGGAGGATTTACATAAGTGGATCCCCGATGATTTAAGTGATGATCATTGGATCACCTTTCAAATTGAAGAAACCGATGAAAAGCCCGTCGATCTTGCTTCCGTAAAGGAATTTTGGGCGAATAAGATGTCTCAAGCGGATGAAGGTCAAGCAAGATATCAGTGTTTTGTCTGTGGTCAATCTTGTGTTCCCTTAAGAGTACATAACAAGGATTTTACTTTGCCAATAAAAATGAATCGAGAACGCGGAAAGTTGATTTCTGCTAATGGAGCTGCTTATGTCTCATATGGTCTGAAGCAATCGTTGATTGCCCCAACTTGTGAACAATGTGAAGAAAAATATGGGAGATCGCTAGAAAAACTGCTTAAATCCAGAGATCATCAGTTAGTAATCGAAAACGTTGTCTATCTTTTTTGGACGAAGAAGCAAGAGCCTCCTGTTTTTAAAAAAATTATTGCCCCAACATTGGAAGATGTCCAAGAATTAAAGAAAAAAGTATTTGCCGAAGGGCATGAAAATGTAGAATCTTTCCGAGAAGCTGATTTTTACTGTCTTGCCTTAAGTCAAAATAAATCGCGATTGGTTGTAAGAGATTGGGAAGAAACGACGCTCGCGAATGTAAAGAGAAATATCTATCACTTTTTGCAGAGGCAACGAATTGGAAAAGAGGAACGCTATTATGGCATCTTTCAGCTGATTGACTCTTTATTTCGTGAGAAAAAAGAAATCACCCCAAACATTCAACGCTCCTTACTAAAACACGCGATTTTTGGCAAAAGATTGCCTGAATATCTGTTATATCAGGCGGTTCATCGCTGTCGTAAGGAAAGAAAGGTGAGTCGTGCGCGTGTTGCTGTCATCCGTTTATGTTTGACACAAGATCAATTACAGGAGGATTATCTAATGGAATTGGATGAGAAATTAAATGATCAAGGCTATTTATGCGGACGATTATTTGCTGTGATCGAAAAAATCCAATTGGATGCCTATCGGAAGCCAGGATCAAAAGAAAAGAGAGTAGTTAACTCGACGATTACAGATCGTTATTATGGGACGGCTTCTTCATCACCGGCTGCGGTCTTTGGTACGTTGTTACGAAATGCAAAGACGCATTTGTCTAAGTTGGAGAAAGATCCAGAGAAAGTAGGCTGGGCCATACGTCACCAGAAACAATTGGAGGAGATTGCTAGTAAGTTACAATCTTTTCCGAGTAGTTTGACGCTGATTGAACAATCGATGTTTGCTTTAGGGTATTTACACCAACAAGATAAAATGTATGAACCCAACGTAAAATCATAAGGAGGAAAAAATCATGACTTATCCAACATCAGTGATTGATCCGACACGCCGTCATGATTTTGTACTAATTTTTGATGTCATCGATGGAAACCCAAATGGAGATCCGGATAACGGGAATCTACCTCGAGTGGATCCGGAGACCATGCAGGGAATTGTTACGGACGTGGCCTTAAAAAGGAAAGTACGTGATTATGTAGCACTTACACGGGAGAAGGATGAAAAGAGGCAGATATATGTTAAGCATCGCGGCATCTTAGTCAATGAGCATCGGTTAGCTTATGCGGCCTGTGGTTATGAAAAAGAGCCAGAAAAAAAGAAAAAAGCACAGGCGCAAAAAGATGCGAAAGCGTGGCTGTGCCAACACTATTATGATATTCGTTTGTTTGGAGCCGTGATGTCATCAAAGAAATTTGATGCTGGGCAAGTGCGAGGACCGATTCAACTTACTTTTGCTCGCTCGTTGGATCGAATTACCCCTCTCGATATCACGATTACTCGTGTTGCCCTAACCAATGCGACGGACGTGACCATTGGAAGTGCCGATGATACAGAAGCAGCCTCGTCACAAATGGGACGAAAGCCGTTTGTTCCCTATGGATTATATGTCGCTTATGGCTTCTTTTCACCGGCTTTTGCGGAAAAGACGGGAGTAGATGATCAAGATCTTGCCTTGTTTTGGGAAGCGTTGGAACGGATGTGGGAGTTTGATCGCTCGGCGTCTCGAGGAAGAATGGCTTGTCGCGGTTTGTATGTCTTTACTCATGAAAACCCTCGAGGAAATGCGCCGACTCATCGTCTATTCGATTCGATTCAAATCAAGAAGAAGGAGGAAGTAAAAGTACCACGGCAGTTTGATGATTATCTCATCTCGACTCCAGAGGGATTGCCGGAAGGAGTCACTTTACATGTCTTGGTAGGCTGAGGTGATCCGTTTGGATGACTACATTATGATTTCTGCCATACAGCATTATAGTTATTGTCCTCGTCAATGTGCTTTGATCCATTGTGAACAGGTCTTTGATGAAAATATTTTTACAATACAAGGAAGACAAGTTCATGAACGTGTCGATGACAGGCAGGAGGTGACAGAACAACAAGTAAAAAAATTTACTTCGTTGGCGGTGTGGTCGGATCGGCTAAAGATAACGGGGATTTGTGATTTGGTGGAGTTTTATGATGATCAGCCTTATCCAGTAGAGTATAAATTTGGTCGGATCAATAAAAAAGATCAAATTCATGATGAGTTGCAGTTGTGTGCCCAAGCCCTGTGTTTAGAAGAGAGATTGGGAAAATCAGTTCCCGAAGGGGCGATTTATCACCATTCCTCTCGAAAAAGGCGTGTGGTAAAGTTTTCGGACTGGCATCGTCAACGAGTGGTTGAGATTGTCGCGCAGATCAATGAGCTTTTTAAGGATCCTAGATTACCGCCAGCTGTTAACGACGCTCGTTGTAAAAATTGCTCTTTACTCGAAATTTGTATGCCAGAGTTAACCCATATTCAAAAGAGACCTCATTGGATCAAAAAGCTTTTCCTAGATGATGAGGAGTGATTCAGTGGTTAAGCAAATCTTAAATACGCTGTATGTGCAAACAGAGGGTATGTACCTATCTTTGGACCACGAAACACTTCTAGCCAAACTAGACAATGAGATCAAGTTAAAAATTCCACTACATCATTTAGGTGGAATCGTTGCAATCGGAAGAGTGATACTATCCTCTCCACTTTTGGCCAAATGTGCAGCAGAAGGTCGAAACGTTTCTTTTCTTGATCGAAATGGTCATTTTCAATATCGGATTGAAGGTCCCGTTTCTGGAAATATCTTGCTCAGGAAGGCTCAGTTTGAGTTAGTGAAAGATCAAGGTTTTTGTGAGCAACTTGTGAAAGCCTTTTTGATCGGGAAAATACATAATTCTCGATTGATGTTGCAGCGAGTCTATCGTGAGTTAAAGGATGAGGGAAAGAAAAAGGAAATAAAAAAAGTGACTGATCAGATGAAGTCGGATCTTTTACAGTTAACGAAGAATCGCCATACTGTAGAGAGTATGAGGGGGATGGAGGGAATCAATGCGAAAAGATATTTTTCTTGTTTCCCGATCTGGATCAAGTCGAATGACGAGTGTTTTGTTTTCCGAGGGCGGAATCGCCGTCCCCCGCGTGATCCAGTCAATGCGACCCTCTCCATGTTATATCGATTGTTATTAGACGATTGTGTTGCTGCAATACAAGGAGTAGGTTTAGATCCTCAACTCGGCTTTTTGCATGTTCTACGTCCTGGAAGACCTGCTCTGGGACTCGATCTTATGGAGGAATTAAGACCCATTATGGCGGATCGATTAGCGATGGCTCTGATTAATAAAAAGCGGTTAAAGGCCAATGATTTCAAAACGCTACCCACTGGGGCAGTTTATTTGAATGACAAGGGTAGAGAGAAAGTCATCAAATATTATCAGGAGAAAAAGCAGGAAGAAGTCACACATTCTGCAACGGGTAAAAAAGTGAAGTTTGGATTATTGCCACATCTCCAAGCTAAAATTTTAGCTCGGGCGATTCGCCAAGATCATCTACAGTACGAACCTTATTTACATCGCTAGGAGGTGGGCAATGTGTATGTTCTCGTGACTTACGACATCGAAACTACATCCGCGTCTGGCGCAAGGAGATTACGTAGAGTCGCTCAGGTTTGTTTAAACTATGGTCAGCGCGTACAAAACTCCGTGTTTGAATGTGATATATCTGAAGTGCAGTTGGTAGAGCTTACTCATCAGTTGGAAAAGCTAATCGATGCGAAAAAAGATAGTGTCCGTATTTATAAGTTACCTGAAAAAGCGAAGTCGAAAGTGATCCATATGGGGATCAAAGAGCCAATCAACTTTCGTGATCCATTGATTTTATAATTGCGCGGATCGATTGCTCTAGAAAAATACTGGGGCTTCTGCGCACCCAGCAGAATAGCGGTTTATCCTGTATTTTGATAGATGAGAAAGGAGAGCAAGATGGATGAAATTTGCCGACTCGCGTTTTATAGGTGTGAAAGCCACGTTTGACAAGCACTGAAAACGCGGGCGGTTGCATCCGGATCTATATCCGGATGAGGATTGAAACCGTATTTTTGCCAACCCGTACCGTAAGTTTTCTTTTCAAGTTGCCATCTATCTATTTGGTTTGGGACAAGTGTCAGATTTTCGGTGAAGATCTTAATTTTATTTGGCTCTGATTGTGTCACACTCCATGTC
>JANWIG010000068.1 GCA_025449975.1 Thermoactinomycetaceae bacterium | reverse complement strand
CAGCAAAGACGACAAAGTCACGTGGATCATGACCCTTGAGAGCCACTTCCTTATATATTTCCTGACCCATATGCGCATCGACAATTTTTCGAATCCTCGCAGCCGCCTCAACGACATCAATTCCTAAAGGATCGGCAATTTTTTCTTTAATAGCCTGATATGCCTTGTCATAGTTGAGAGGCATTTCTCCACCGAGATAATAATTCGGATTTAAATAGCCTAAAATCAGATCAGCATCTGTCACGGTTGGTTCCGTTCCCCCCAGATCATAAGCGACTGGTCCAGGCATCGCCCGAGCGCTCATCGGTCCTACCTCCAACAGATTCCCAAATGCCTTGTTGATCCAAGCAATCGAACCGCCACCTGCTCCAATCGATTTGGTCTGAACGGCACTGATTTGCGTCAACCAGCGATCGATCACAAAATCATTATGATCCGTCGGAACTTGACCATTGATCACAACACCAATATCGAAACTGGTTCCTCCCATATCCGTAAAGATAATGTTTTTGGCATCATACAACTGACCTACATATAAACTTCCATAAACACCGGCTACCGGTCCCGCATTATGAGTCAGAATCGCTTTCGTCCGCGTTGTTTTCCTCATCCCACCCGTATTGTGGACAAGCATAATCGGTTTTTTATAGCCCAAGTCGCGAAGCTTCTCACCAATATCGGCAATTTGATCAGCCAGTTGCTGTTGGATATAAAGATTGACAATCGCCGTCATCGTCCGACCATATTCACCCGATTTCGGAGAAACTTCGGAAGATAGTACTACAGGAATTCGTCCCAAATATGAATCTGGATACTCTTCCTCGATGATCTGCTTGACCATTTCCTCATGGGCTGAGTTTTTGAATGACCACAAGAGAGAGACGACAATCCCAGTAGCTCCTTGATCTACTAAATATTGAACCTTGTCGAGAACTTCTTCGCGTTTTAGCGGAACAACTACATTGCCAAAACTATCGATCCGTTCGTTTAGACCCAAAACCATATTTCTCGATACGAGCGGAACAGGCTTTTGGATTCGGGCAACATCACGGTTTTCACTCGCTGCCATGCCATCTGCCCACTGTCTCGAGCGACCAATAAAAATCGTATCTTCAAACCCTGCCGTCGTTAGAACGCCCAGTTTGGGTCCATTCCGTTCAATCAGGGAGTTTGTCCCGATGGTGGTCGAATAGCGAATCGTTTGGGTATCCTTTAGGACTTCCTCTAACGATTTTCCAAACATCCGAGCCCCTTCTTCCAGCGCATTCATAAAGCAAACACTGAGGTCAAAATAAGTGGTAGGTGTTTTCACCATATGAATTTCATTACCTTTTGTAATGAAGCAATCCGTAAATGTTCCACCCACGTCGATGTCAAATGTATACTTCATCTGTGAGACACTCCCATTACTTTTTTGTGAGATACTTCTGTTTCAGTTTCTTCAAATCCAGTTGAATATCATGAGTCAAAGGATGCCCTGGTGGTAGATATTCCGTTTCAATCAATGTACCGCAGGAAGGGCAATAAATTTCAAGCAAACTAGACCACTTCTCATTCGGAGAAAAGGAGTATACTTCTCTTTCAATCATCGGTTGATAAATTTCTTTCATATCTCGCTCATGGATGAGACAACCTTTTTTGTAGTTATCATGGGCACTGCCTAGCGAAGTTCCACATCGCTGACAATTCCATGTTTCCTCTTTCAAATCAATTTCCAATGTTTCGGTGATCCTCACCTTCATTTTGATTCCTCCCTGATTACGATATTTAAGTAAGTATCAACCGTTAGTTGATAACCTGGTGGAACAACCGTCGTCGTATCGGTAGAATCGACCAAAACCGGACCATGCAGCTGATGACCTGCTCGTAACTTCTGTCTGTCATATACAGGGGTAGAAATAAACCCTCTCTCTGGTCCAAAGTAGGCTTGACGTTCTCCTTTTCTTGCTGAATCTACATCTACATTGGTCCGTTCGTGTTTCTCAAGCTGATGGTGAGGTACTTTTGCCACCACATTCATAAGAATCATCTTGATGCGATTTCCCTCTTTTTTCGACCAGACTTCTTCCAGAATCGAATCAAGGCGATCCGGATGCTGGTACAAATCAATCACTTGTTCATTTCCATTTTCGGTTTCGATGGAAAATTCTAGTTCGTACTTGATCTGATCAGCTGTAAATCCTTCCCCGCGCATATCTCTTTCCGCTTTTTCTTTCAATTCCTGAAGCACTTCGCGGATCGATGTCTGAGCTGCCTGTTTTTCAGACAAACTTATTGATTTAGAATGAATATATTTATGAACAACATCCAAAGTGGAGGTGCCATACGCACTGAAGACAGAGGAGAAAGGACTAACCACAATGGCTTCAATCGGCAATTCTTGTGAAAAGCCAACACAATGAGTAGCACCATTTCCACCGTAGGCAAAAAGGACGGTATTCTTCGGCTGGACAGCACCATGATTGGTCAACAACTGGCGGATACTTTCGCTGATAAAACCATCTACTTTCTGCTTGATCATCCATGCCGCTTCTTCCACAGAGATTCCTAATGGTTTGGCAATTTGCCGTTCCATCGTTTTAGCCGCTTTCTCATAGTTCAGTTGGATTTTCCCCGCCAAGAAATAGTTGGGATCCAAATAACCCAAAATCAAATCCGCATCCGTAACCGTCACCTTTCGTCCACCTTTATTGAAACAGACCGGTCCCGGACTTGATCCCGCACTTTCGGGTCCCACCATCAGTCTCTTTTCACCCATGGAAGAATCGATTCGCGCAATCGAACCTCCACCAGCACCGATGGCATCAATCCGAATCATGGGTTGATTGATTGCAACACCCTCAATCTCAGGCGTTTTTTGATATTGCATTACATCGTCAATAATCAGCCCGATATCTAAGCTCGTGCCACCCATATCGGCGGTAATGATATTTTCAAATCCCATCATTCTTCCGACCGATTGCGCGCCTGCCAATCCGGATGCAGGTCCGGAATGATAGGTGTTGATCGCTCGTGTCTTAGCGACACGGGAAGCTCCTCCATTGGAGTGGACAATCAGTAACGGATGACGGTAACGTGCATTTCTGATTTTTTCTTCCGCCTTATAAAGAGAACGTGCCATCTCCCGATGGATATATGCATTAATCAAAGTAGTATTTGTTCTTAAATCTTCACCAGGATAGTCGGAAATTTCAGAGGCCAAGAACAAACTAGGGGTTCCTAAATAATAGTTGGGAAATTCTTCTTTCACTATTCTTTTCACCTGTTGCTCAAGTTCTGCATTGTGATAAGAACCTTGCAAAGAGATCACAATCGCCCTAGCTCCCAGATCAATCAGATGCTGCACTTTCTCTAAAACTTCCTCTTTATTGACGTTTGAGAGTACCTCGCCATTCAGACCAACTTCTCCTTGAATGCTGGCAACCATTTCTCGCGTGATAAACGTTTTTAGCGGATGGTTGGCTTGCTCCCAAATCGGTGATTGACCATACAGTCGATCTTCATTCCCTTGACTCACAATCAAACCAAGTCTCGGACCATTTTTTTGAATAATGGTGTTTGTTCCAATCGTATTCGCATAACGAATGACCGAGGTGGAGCTTAACAGTTCTTCAAGCGTGATTCCAAACTGACGCGCTGCTTCTTCCATATTTTCAATAAAACAGACGGTTAAATCATGTGGAGTGGTAGACACTTTGACTGTTTTAATCTGACCGTCGTAATTGTAAACACCATCCGTAAATGTTCCCCCTGTATCGATATCAATCGTAAATGGCACTTGATTACCCTCCTTTTAACCAATGAATTGACGACATAATCAATATTGATAATAGCGTCGGTATAAGCATTATACATGCAAACGTTTACAAAAACAACAATAAATATAAAAAAATCCGAGATTATACTATCTCGGATTTAGGGATCCATTTCTCTGTAAATAGACCATGAAAAATGATCTCGGACATATTCTTCGCGATTCTTTCTACTTCTTCTTCGGCAATGGGTTGAAAAATGATTTGATCGCCTGCCCCTTGGATCATACTCACGATACATAAAGTAGCTACATCTGTATCAATATTGCGACATAAACCGTGCTTGTTACACCAGTGATAATCTCGCACCGCTTTCTCAATGATAATCTGCTGAATCCTCTCTCCTGCTTGTCGGAAATCTTCGTCTAAAGACATCGAGTCGCGAATAATCGCCAACAAATCTTGATACTCATAATAAACTTGTAACACAGACAGTATTCCGATATAGATCCGTTGCTGAATATCCCGTTCTTCCTTGGGAATTTTCAATCTTGCTTTCTCTTCAATCCGCTCTTCCACACTTTTAATCATCGTCAAAAACAGTTCTTTTTTATTTTCAAAATACTGATAGAAGGTTCCGTGACCAAGATCGGCATGTTCCATAATATTTGCGATACTAGTAGCATGATACCCATTTTTTATAAACAATTCTCTCCCAGAACGAATAATCTTTTCCCTCGTTTTATTTCTTCTTCTCTCCATCCGGTTCAACGGTCGCTTTTCTGCCATTTTCTCTCTCCTTAGAACAAATATTGAGCTGCTTATCAATTATGATGATAGATTACCCTATTGTCAAATAAGAGCTCATCTCCTAAACATATCTATACAAAAAAGAAGCAGATTGCGAACGATGGTTTCACAATCTGCTTCTTAGGTTGGTCGGGATGACAGGATTCGAACCTGCGACCCCCTGGTCCCAAACCAGGTGCTCTACCAAGCTGAGCCACATCCCGATATTTTCTCACGACAGTGATTAATCTACCATGTTTTTCATCGATAGTCAATACTTTTTTGATTTATTTTTCCCATCAATACAAAAACCTCTGGCTGAGCAGAGGCAAGGTGTTTATTCGAAAAACGCTAAAATTCCCTCTATCAATTCCTCAAGATCACCATCATCATCGCCTTCACCGAAACCAGCACCCATTGACAAAGCATCAGGATCCGCATCTTTATCCTTCGATTTCCCTTCATTTACGGCAGCCATTGTCCAAATAATCCAGTTCCTAAATACTTCGCTTTCCTCAGCCCACTTTTTTAGCCCTTCTTTAAACTTCCTCTGTTCATACTTGGACAAAAACTCGTCCAATAAACTCGCCTTCTTTAACAGAACAAATAGTGAAATCACTTCCATGCTAGGGGGTCTCTTATTAAATAGCTCGCTATGCATCTGTTGTAAAATGGGATCGATGCTCTCCTCACTCACTTTATAATTGGTGATATCAATAAATAAAAAGCTTTCCTTCTTCTCCTCTGCGATTTCTTTCTTTACGAGACCTGAGACCACATCATCATAGATATTTTTGATCAAAGGCTTATGTTTTACTGGAATCCCATCATCTTTTTTATCAATAAAAAACTTGGACCACCCTTTTAAACTCTTCCTATCATTTATGGCAGACAATTTCGTTAACATTTTTTGAGTATAATCATCTCGGTTTGTTTTATTATTCACAATCTCAACCCGACTTTGATCATCAAGGTGAATATTCCCATCATACATGAGTTCAAGCAAAGCGGCTCCCACACAACAATCTTCTTTACACATCTCATATGTATATTCCAATCCGCGATCCGATGCATAAAGTCCCAACAAAACAAACTTCTCTGTTAAATATAACTCCTGTTTCCCATCCAACTTCCGCTCCTCCCCCCACCTCATTTATAAAAATTACTATACACTTCAAAATAATAACATAATCTAATTATTTTTACCCGAACCCCTTAATATACAAACTAATTATCATTAAAATATTATTTATTTATCCATAGTTTATGGATAACGATATCACTCAAAAAATGCCATTTCTTGCATCGAGCATTTTAACAAACATGCTATAATTGCATTAGTTTAATAAAGGAGATGATTCGATGGCCTATTATGCTGCAATCCTACATATGCTTGATCCTGAAAAGAACCAACGCTTCCGCCCTCAGCACTTATCCTATCTAGAAGAGCTGGAGCGACAAGGCAAAGTGTTTTTGAAAGGACCTTTTTTAGATGGTTCTGGTGGCATGGTGATCTACGTTGCCGACTCTTTCGAAGAAGCTAAAGAACTAGCTAGCAATGATCCTTATATCATCGAAGGCGTTCGCAAACTCGACTTGCGTGAATGGGGCATCATTCCAGAACCGAAATAAGGCAATAGAAAGACCGGCTTTTGCTTTTCCGAACACTTGTAAAAAGGGTTTAGCGGAAAAAGCAAAACCGGTTTATTAAAAAGAGGGTTCTGCGATTGTTCCCATTCCCAAATACCATTTTTCCCTATCTTCTCGCTGAATATGGAGAGCCCAAGTCGGTTGATAACTACCTAGTGGGGTATCGATCTTAAAAGAAGACGGCAGCTGATCATAAAATTGAATCAGCTCTCCCTGCTTTTCCCCAAAATTTTGTTTCTCCTTAAAATGGTCTGATAAAAAAGAAAGCAATGCGTCTTGGTCTACTCCATCCATTCCCCAACTTCTTAGTTCAGCGATCAGCGCTTGGTAGTCAAACAAGGACTGGCGATAACATCGTCCCTCATCGATTCGCTCATATTGCACACCATTGCGAATCAGTCGACGCTTTTCTTGATTGATCGCTGTCGCTACCGCTTCGATAAAAGCGCGCGGGTTTGCTACAAACTGATCTAATCGCTGGGAAGCTAGCAAGATCTCGACGATGGTTTGCTTTTTTAAATGCGTTTGTTCTTGAAGGTGACGGAGTAGATTGGGAAGCAACTTGTTTGTCTCTGTAGCTGCCAGCTGTTCGATCGTCTGCAGTTGACTGCTCAGTCCGGAATGATCCATCTGAACCCATGCCGTCTCCTTTCTCACTTTTCTCGGGAAGAACTGCTTTAATTGTTGAATCGCCATAATACAACACTGTTTTAACTCGCGTGGATCCCATTCAACGGCATAGATGGTTTTTGTATGGATCTCTTGCCAAATAGCTTCCCATTTTTTTGTAAAGAGTGCCACATCGTTTCGCTGCTTCTCTTTCGCTGATTGCGTTTCCCTCGTCAGCTTCGCTTCCGTCACGATTTGCTCCATCTTTTCCCACTTGATCCCAGTCTCTTGCGCGATCTCCTTTTGCAATAATTCGGCAAACGCTTGATACGATTCATTCGCAATGATCGTTAATACGTTTGTTTCCTCATCATATTGTCGCCTTCCCTCTTGATCCACGGCGAGCCGCAAACCCCGACCGATTTTTTGTCTTTTGGTCATGGGATCTTTCGTCTCAACCAAGGTGCAAATCTGAAAGACATTGGGATTGTCCCAGCCTTCTCGCAAAGCGGAATGCGAAAAGATAAACCGCAAAGGCGTTTGCAGACTGAGAAGCTTCTCTTTTTCCTTCATAATTAGGGCAAATGTCGACTCATCATCTTTCGTCGCACGCAATCGACCATCTTTGGTCATGCGACTATTTTTAAAGCGCCCTTGTTGATCGCGGGCAAAATACCCCCCATGTACTTCTTCAGCCGGCTTTTGCAGTGCCGGTGCCATCTGCAACAGCGCTTGGTATTTCGATAGTCGGATTAACTTGTTGTACTCTTCTTCAAACATCTTGGCATACTTGCCTTTTTTCCATGAGGATCCTTTGGGATAAACCCGATAATTCTCTACTCTATCGATAAAAAACAGGGTAAGAACCTTAATTCCCTTCGGAACCAAGCGACATTCTTTATCCAGATGCGTTTGAATCGTTGCATGAATCTGCTGCCGTTTGATCCAGTCTTCGTCCACCCCGATCGCTTCACCCAGCCGCAATATTTGTCCATTGGCAAACTGAACCGATTCTTTCCCTGGATAACAATCGATTCCTTCGACGACATAACCGCGATAAAGATCCCGTTTGCCGGATAATGGATACAGATCTTTTTTTCTATGGATATCGATCTCTTTCTTCACGCGAGCGAGTCCGTTTTTCCCCAGAACATCCATCTCCACCATCGCTTTATAGCCATTTTGATGTGAAACCTTAAGCAGCTTGAGATACGGTTGGTTATGATCCGGCTCCGCTTGGATCGATAATACCTCTATCTTTTTCACCAACCGCCTTTGATAGGCAGTCACAGGGTCCAGCTTGTAAAGCAGATTGTACGTCTCGCGATGCGTAGCTGAATAGCGCAACTTACAGAGCGGATGCAACGAGGCGATCGCTTCTTTCGCTTTTACGGTATGATCGACACTTTGTGGCTCATCGATAATCACAATCGGACGAGTTGCCTGGATCAACTGGATCGGCTTTTGACCACAGAGTTTATCCTGCTCTCGATGAATCAAATTGGCCTTGGATGCTTTGGTTGGGTCCTCAAAGCTTTTTCTAAAGGCGTCAATATTGATAATCATCACTTCCATTTGGCTACTCATCGCAAACTCACGCACTTGTTCCAATTTGGTCGAATCATATTTAAAATAGTGACACAATTGTCCAGGATATTTCTCGGCCAAATGAGCCGCTGTCATCTGAAACGATTTATAAACTCCTTCACGAATCGCCACACTGGGCACCACAATGATAAACTTTGAAAAACCATAACGTTTATGTAATTCAAAAATGGTCCGTATATAGACGTATGTCTTTCCTGTGCCGGTCTCCATTTCAATAGTAAAATTCCAATTATGTAAATGAGTGCTTTTCTTCAGGCGATTTCTCTCCTGGATCTTTTGCAGATTTGTCAACACTTCTGCATCGGAGATCTCTAACTTGTTGCTTATCGCCATCTCGGTCACTTCGCGTCCTACCATTTCTCCTCTGGGACAGATCAGGCTACTCCCTCGCATGGGCTGTCCTTGGAAAATCTCCGTGATAGCTTGAATCGCCTGAAGCTGGTATTCTTGCTCATCAAATTGAATCTTCATTCCTACCATCCATCCCTATATCACCCGCAAATCGTTGACACCATATCGACAGAATATTTTTTCCGCATTTAGCCGTACGATATCATCTTGAAATCCTTCATCATCAAACACCATGCGTGAACACTGCGAAAATGACTGAACAATCGCTTCAATCTGGTGCAAAGTCAGATCCCGCTCCAAACAAATCAATAGTTCCTCTTCGCCCACGAGATAAACAGTGACACCGGCAACTCGTTTGGTCTGAAGCGGAACAGTTAAGGCAAATCCTTCTTTTATCATGATCTCATAAACCACATCTTCAGCGGTGCGCCCTGCCTTGATCGGCTTTAGCTGCTCCAGCAATTCCCTTTCCAGATCATTCGTCTCCTCATTCCAGCTTTTCAAGTTGGATGTATCCAGCTTAAAAACACGAAAACCAATATCTAACTGCTCAACTCCTTCTCTTCCTTCATTTTCGCTGCGAATCTTCTGTCCTGCACGGCGAATCCGCTCTTTCCCAATTTCACAGATATTGGCGAATTCCCCTTCTATTTTCTCTCCTTTTAATGGCTCAGGAAACTGCACGAGAATAAACTGGCGTTGCCCCCGATCCTCTGCATTTAACTTCATCACAGCATGAGCCGTTGTCGCCGAACCCGAAAAGAAATCGAGGATAATCGCATCTGAATCGGCGCCCACTTTTAAAAAGGTTTCGATCAGTTGAAGTGGCTTGGGAAAAGAAAAAATCTTTGCACCAAAGATTTCTTCGACTTCTGCTGTTCCTTTCCTACTCGCAAATGCTTTTTCGAGCAGTAAACTCCGCACACGCTTTTTCTTATGCCTCATTTTTTGGACAATTCGGTACTCACCTTCCTTGGTACGAAACCCGATAATTTCCGAATTTAGCCCCTTTCTCGCCTTTTCTTTCCCCCATCTCCAGACAAACTGCACTTGATCCTTGACCGACTTGGGCGGAAAGACCTCAAGCCATCCTTCTTGTTTCTCCAACGATATCGGGTAAAAATATTTGTCGATCCGTTCATTCGGGTTGAGATAAAAAGGATAGTATAGATTGGGGCGATTCCCTCGATGGAATGCGACATTGCTGTTATACAGCGGATGGATATTAAACTCCCCCTGCTGATCACAATATTTAAAACTTTTTTCGGGATCTGGAAGAAGATAAGTGACAGCTGCGCACGCCTTTTTGGCATAAAACAACACATATTCATGCATTTTGGCAATATGACCATAATCCCTGCCATTGGGTGTTGAATTGACCACAAAAATCCCGAGAAAATTTTCCTCTCCAAAAATCTCATCACAAACTTTGCGTAAATTGGCTAGCTCGTGATCATCAATACTGATAAATAGGACTCCATCATCCCGCAGCAAGTTCCGCGCCAATAAGATCCGCGGATAGATCATATTGAGCCAATCCGTATGATACCTACCCTCTGTCTCGGGATTCGACTTGAGATTTTCCTTCGTTTTCTCCGTATAGCTTTTAATATGATCATGAAAATCATCCTGATAAATAAAATCCTTCCCCGTGTTATACGGCGGATCGATATAGATCATCTTGATTTTCTGACGATAACCGAGTTGCAACAACCGCAAAACTTCGAGATTATCCCCTTCGATATAGAGATTTTGCGTCGTTTCCCAGTAAAGACTCTCTTCGGGACAAGGACGCAGAGTTCCCGTCGTTTGCTTTAATGCCAACTGGATCGCCTGCTTTTTTCCATTCCATGTAAACTGATACCGCTCGGTCTCACTTTCGACATTCTCTCCCAAGAGCAGTCGCAAGTGATCAAAATCGATTTTCCCATCTAAACACACTTCCGGAAAAAGCTCTTTCAATTTCTTCACTCTCTCTTGAATCAGATCGATACTTTTTCCTTCTAACTTCTGCATGTCTCCTACTCCTTTTAGAAATTCAGCTGATCCTAAATAAATGAAGGATCACTCGATATCTTAGATTTTAAGGACTCTTTCACCTTTTTGCTACGAACTCTTACCTGATTTTTCAGCGAATAAGCAGATACACTTCAATCATTTTGCTCTTTTCTCTCAATTATCCTGTAATTAAAAAAGTACGACTCAAAAATATTATTAGAAAATATCAAATAAAATTATTCCTATATTTTCTAGTTGTTACATTGTTTATCAATAATTCTTTTGCTAAGATAATATATAAAGATTTATTTTATCTATCTGCTGTGTTTCTGTAAGCGTTTTCATTTTTGCTGATTTACTCCAAATTTCAATCTAGAAGGAGAGATTGATCATGACCCGATTAGCTGGAAAAGTTGCGATCGTAACCGGTGCAGGATCTGGGATGGGAAGAGCAACGGCAAAACTATTTGCGAAAGAAGGCGCGAAAGTCGTTTTAGCGGAATTCAATGAAAACAGCATGAATGAAACACTAGACGATATTCTAAAAGCTGGGGGAACTGCAGTTGCCATCCGCACAGATGTCTCCCAGGAAGCAGATGTCGAAGCAATGATTCAAAAAGCAGTGGATGAATATGGACGCCTGGATATTCTGGCAAACATCGCAGGGATCTTTGACTATTCCGCATCTGTCGAAAACACTTCCACTGAATTATATAATCGTGTCATGGCTGTGAACCTAGCCGGACCGTTTTACGCTTGCCGTGCGGCTATCAAAATCTTTAACAAGCAAGAGACCGGAGGAGCCATCGTCAATATCGCTTCGATCGCAGGTCTCTTTGGTGCTCGCGGCGGTGCAGCATATACCATGTCCAAACATGGTGTGATCGGACTTACCAAAAACATCGCTGCCCTTTATGGTCGTGAAAATGGAAAAATCCGTGCAAACGCCATTGCTCCCGGGTGGATCAATACCGGTATGACCGCCTCTTTGGAACATAACGAAGTAGATCCGCGCGGTGCAGCGGCAACAGCCGACACAGGCTCAGCTAACCAAGGTTCACCGGAAGATATCGCACAGGCGGTATTGTACTTAGCATCCGATGAGGCCAAATTTGTCAATGGTACTGTACTTACCGTCGACGGTTCGTGGACAGCCCGTTAAAACCCTCTTTTACAAAAAGCCGATTCTTCCCGATCAGGGTGAATCGGCTTTCCTATTGGTGATTCGGGCATCGATCCCACTTTTTACTCTGTTCTTTTTAGGCCAGTTCGCTCCCCTCAGATAGATTCTTTGGATCTTCAGCCAGATATTGCACCAGAATATCTCGTAATAAAGCTTCCAATCTTTGACCCTGATCTTCATGATCACTGGGTTTCACTTCAATCGTCACTTTATGATTGATATCCAAAATCTCACTAATCACTTCTTGAACTCCTTGACTGCTTAAAACAAGCTGAAACTTTCTTTCTCCCAAGTAGCTTAGATAAACTTCACTCAACCGCGGCTGATATTCCTCTGCGACCAAGAACATCAGCTCTTCATTATCTTTGACCAACGTTTTCGGAAAAATATTTAATTTCTCCAACGTTTGAACCAACAAATCCGTATCTTTATAAGCTAGCTCATCCAAAATAAATTTTTTTAGGCGCTGACCCCCGTCAGCCAAATCTTCATCCGTTACCTGAAACTTAAATCCACGCCAGAGAAATTCCCCTTTACCCAGGTAGGTAATCTTAAACGTATCTTTCAGCCTTTTGGTCGGATGTTCCGTTTCAAAGTATAAAAACTGATAATACGGCGGAAAGTTTCCATCATCGTTATACGTTTGTCCAATATCTTTAGGACGGATATTTAGTTCTTTTAAAGTATCCAATAGCAAACGCGCATATCGATCGGGCAAAATCTTAACCTCGTCTTGATCCTTTGGATCAATCACCTGTTTGATATCGACTCCTGTTTTTATATAAGAATGAAACATCTTATTCTTCCATAAAACCGGCATATTATCGGGAATCTTTAATTCAAAATAGATATCGCGAACTTCCCCTGGCTTCAGAACACCTAGCCGCTGAATCTTCACTTCTTGCCAAATATCATTCTCTTGATAAATAATGCTATCTCCAATCTTCGGAAGACATACCAATTGAAGGGTGATCTCTTCGATCTCTTGGTCCACATTTCCTCCGTATAAACGAACCATCCCCTCTACCGTTTCCCCTTGCATAAATTCAGATTTATCTAACATGGTATCTACCTTGGCGCTACCGATATTGAAACGAACCAAGAATTTTTTGAACATATCATTGTCCTCCATCTACCATTTGCTTCCTATCTAAATGAACACAGAACAAATAAAGACGAGAAATCCTCCACTCCTCGTCCTTTTCTACATCCCTAGTATATCATCTTTTCTACATCAGAAGATTCATTTTGGGAAGAAATGGCTTGGCAATTTACGGCGCAATCCGACAGGGGACGGTTCAGTGTCTTATGTTCCGCGTAGTGTCTATGAAACTGCACAGTGATCGTTGCAGGATGACCAAAGATTCCGAGCTTTATATTCCACGTAGTATCTATAAAACGATTCGGTCAATTTTGGGATGTAATCGCCCATAACAAGACTTTATATTCCACGTAGTATCTATAAAACCTTTAAACAAAGATGCTTGTTAATTCCCATTTTTATTTCTTTATATTCCACGTAGTATCTATAAAACATAAAAGGGTCTTTTGCTGAACCTCTTGGAATGATTACTTTATATTCCACGTAGTATCTATAAAACGGAGAAATGAAAGTTGAACTGTTGACTCGAGACGAGCTTTATATTCCACGTAGTATCTATAAAACCTGATACTGAAATGATCGCGCCCACTGCATGTAGGACACTTTATATTCCACGTAGTATCTATAAAACCTCT
>JANWIG010000067.1 GCA_025449975.1 Thermoactinomycetaceae bacterium | reverse complement strand
TTAAAACTTAATAGACGTTACGGATGTATGACCGTGCCTTACAAAGGTTTTTCATATGGTATAGAATTTGCTGTCCATACGAGAGCAAGCGATCTAGATAAACGTTATCTGTATATCTATCCAACTACCCATAGATATGTGCTGACACCGATCACTGATCCAATGCAGGTATGTAGAAATGTCAAGGGATCTGTTTTGCTACGAGTTGCTAATAAAGGATTAACTCCCTTTGTACCTTTAAAAATTGAGAAGAAAAGTGATGGAAAAGAGGAGTTTTTAACATGGAGTGACCCTGATTGCATGAAATACTTGAATATGTTCTTAGAACAACCTTTTCACATTAAAAATTTATTGAACGCTCCTACCAAATATCAAGACATCAACAATGAAGTTTGTGCGCTTCTTCTGTATAATCCGTCATTGTATGCCTCTTCACTAAATGGGGAAGTAGCAACTGGAGTTATGGGCTTATCAGAAAGAAAACAGTTATTAGATCTTTTTAAACAAGTTTTCCCTGAGTTAAAGCAAATTCCGATGGCTAAAAATCTGAAGATCAAAGAGAGAGGGCATGGGTATGAGCCTTTTCCAGTTGTAATAAATGAATCTCGTCCCATTTCAGTAAATTGTCTTATGTCTGAGTCCTTATATAACAAGCTAATGAATGAAGCCAGTAGTATAAAAAAAGGTGTAAAGCCTGTTGGAGATGGTAAATTTGAGGTTGCATCGAATAAAGGGGATTTTCTGTTAACACTTCGCCATGTGCAGGATAGTGGAGTTGTATTTGATCTTGATCCCAATTATCCACATCGCTCGATTTCAGCAATGAAAAGAAAAATAAAAGATCTCCCGGAAGCAAATGGATCCATTATTGAAATAAGCAATAAAAAAATCTGGGCTTCCAATCCTTCTTTGGATCCTAAAAATGCGATACGTGTCTCTTTTCTCGAGTCAAAACAATTAACGCAGTTTTTGTATCCGAAAGATGAGAAACATTTGAAACATAGAGTGACGAGTGCATTGCTGGATTTGTTGAGTGACTTTGGAATATTTACAAACAATCTTAAAAAGGCGGATTCGCAAAAGAATTGGTTATTTATTAGTGCCTTTACTACTAATAAATATCCGGGTCAAAATAGAGTATTGTTTGCTAAATATGATGTGGAAACAGGAGTTTCCTATAGAATCGAAGGTGATGATGGTACGTGGCGCTTATTACCTGAGTTAATAACTGAAAAAGGCGGATTGATCAAAAGTTTATCCATTGATGGATTAGCTGAAGAAAAGTCTGCTTTTATTGAAAAAGTTATCATTGATGTGTTAAATGAAAGTCAAGGGTTATGGTATTTGTTGGTCGATCGTTCTTTTCTGGCAGAACTTTATCCATCTGTTCGAAATAATCGTTTACAATCAGATGAATGGAAATTTGGTCGTCCAGAATTGCGTAATCAAAGTGATCGGCTTCGTATTGTAAGAATGACAACAGGAGAATATGTACCAGATTATCATAACAGGGTGGTAGGGAAAGATTATTGTTTTGATGCAGGACTCTTTATTGCACATGATGGAGTATATTACAGCTTATCTCAGAAACCAGACACTGCTCAGGTATCTACTCTCTTCACCAAAGTTACAAACCCGAAAGAGCCAATTGTTCAACCGAACCTAGTTGAATATTTACCTATAGGTGATAAATGGGAAAAAGATGAAATGAAAGAAGCTATTACACAACTTCACTATTGGCGGCGTGCGAATTTAACTTTTAACAAGCACACGATCTACCCAGCACTTCTTCATCGTTTGTTTGCAGTTGAAAAGTATATAGAAGCTTTATTAGAGATAAATAAAAGAAAGAAAGGTAAAAGCTTGATTCGTGTATAAACTTGATAACTCCTATGTGAAAAATAAAGGGACAGTTCTATGTAATGAGTATGTATACGATAAGACATAGAACCATCCCCTGTCTTGGATGTATATAATGTGGAAGATCATATTTATGGAAACCTTTCTGGAATTTATTGTATATGAGCTTGTGATTGGGAGCGGCCTTTATATTGGATGGAGTTTAGCTGCGGGTTCATGGAGTGAAGGAATCATACCGGCAATCGTATTTGGAATAGTGGCCGGAATTGTTAATGTTGTGAGGAATAGAAAGAAAAATGATGATTGGATTCTTGTTTCGGTAGCAGACAAACCCTACGCAGATGGTGAGGGTTTGTTTTTGTTTTTAATAAGGAATCCTTCTGTTTGTAAAACTTAAGAAGATGGACAAAATAGATGATAAATCATTGATCAAAAGGAGGTAAACGGCTGCCAAATATACCGATTTTATATTTTGGTAGTGAATTTGTGATGACAAACCGAGAGCAACTATATAAAGAGGAACTGAATTCGTATTACTTAAATCGCAATTTGTGGTCAGGCGTGCTATTTGGAATGGGCTTGATTGCTTTTTTTGATGAAGCTGTTTTTCATCAGCTGTTGCATTGGCATCATTTTTATGATCGATCCACCCCTGGAATTGGATTGGTTGCCGATGGCTTGTTTCATGCGTTTAGCTGGTTTGCCACGGTCTGGTCGTTGTTTATCTTAGCTGAGCTCCGTTCGAAAAAAGTGTTTTGGTCCAAAAGATGGTGGGCAGGGGTTTTGGTCGGAGTGGGTGCTTTTCAGTTATATGATGGGGTGATTCAACATAAGATCATGCGGATTCATCAAATACGATATGGTGTGGATATTCTTCCATACGATTTGGCTTGGAATATCAGTGCGGGAATCATTTTGGCGATCGGTCTCTATTTGACAGCACGGACTAAAAAAGGATGGGAAGAGATGCGGGGGATCGCTGCGAATGAAGGTTAGTCATTGGGGGCATGGTGGCTTCACTTTCACAGAACTTATAATCCAATTGGTGGCTTTGTTAGGGATCGGTTTATACGTGGGGGCTGCAGTGATTTCCAGTCGTCATGGTAGGTTTAGACCATGGCCAAGACATCGTTATATCTGTTGGATTTTGGGGATGGTTTGTGTAACGATTACCATCATCGGACCGATTGCCCATCGTGCCCATTCTGATTTTACCTTCCATATGATCGGTCACTTGCTCCTGGGAATGTTGGCGCCCTTGCTCCTTGTCTTTTCAGCTCCTATTACGTTGCTTTTACGGACAGTCCGTGTAAATACCGCCAGGCGGATCTCCCGTCTATTAAAGATGAGTTATTTTCGTTGGATCACTGATCCGGTGGCGGCTTCGTTGTTGAATGTAGGAGGACTTTGGCTGCTTTATACAACGGATTTATATCAAATGATGCATCATCATCTCTTTCTCCATATCTTGGTGCATGTGCATGTATTTCTTGCCGGTTATGTTTTTACAGCATCGATGATCTATATTGATCCAACTCCGCATCGAACGAGTTTTGTTTATCGTTCAACGGTCTATGTACTTGCCTTGGCTGCGCATGAAATTTTATCTAAATACATCTACGCTCATCCGCCAAACGGTGTGCCTTCGTTGCAAGCAGAGATGGGTGGGATGTGGATGTACTACGGTGGCGATTTGATCGATGTGATGATCATTGTTGTGATGTTCTATCAATGGTATCAAAGTAGACGGTCGCTCATTCGATCAAGAGCCAAAGGACAACTGGTAAGAGAAGGATAATTGGTGTTTTAAACGCTCTGTCACAGGAGTGTTTTTTTGTTTGTTTATTTATTGCCTATAAGAATTTATAATGGATTCGTAGAAATTGCGAAGGGATGTCTGCGATCATGCAGCATGAGTGTATAGAAGGTTTCGGGATGGACTTATTGAGGTGGAAAGATGAATAAGCAAAAATCTGGAGAGCGCACCCTTCTTACTTCGTTGGTGCTGAGCTCCCCCGGTCCGCTCGTATTGGGTTCGGGGCTTTTGATTGGCTTCTCGTCTACGTTGCTTGCCGATTTCCTAAGACGTTCGTCGGAGCTAGTTGCGATCATTATTTCGTGGGTCGTGTTTCGCATGCTGCATGGAAAAAAGAAAGTAGAAGAGACGCAAAAAGAACGGCTAGAACGGATCGCCAAAGTATGTGTCGGAGTCGCCATGTGTCTGTCTGGAGCTGCAATGATTTTTGTCGCTTTGTTTTCGGCGAAAGCTGCATCTGGAAACGTGATTCCCGGTCTAGTGATCGCATTGTTAGGGGTAACGACAAATTCTTGGTTTTTTCTACGTTACCGTAGACTGAATCGGGAAAAACCGAATGCGATTCTTGCTGTCCAAAGTAAACTTTACCGTGCGAAGTCGCTTGTCGATATTTGTGTAGTAATTGCCCTAGTGGTGATTGCTGTCGCTCCGGATGCGCCGATGACGCGATGGGTAGACATGGGTGGTTCAATCGTTGTTGCGTCATATCTCATCATGAATGGGATAAAGGTGAGTAAGAATCAGGAAGCCAATGGGGGGTTAGGAAAAGAAGGATAGTTCTATGTAGCGATCAGTTATAAATTCATGCTAGATTGTTCCACTGTTCTATTATTTAAATCTACTTATTTTTTTCATGTTACTGAAACGAATGAGCTATGGATTAAGGTTAAAATAAAATCAAAAAAAGAGGTAGTTTTTCCTGATAAGTTAATACGCACATTACTTAAAAGGGGAAGTATTATGTTTAGTTCGTGGTGGGACGCTACAGTCAATTTTTTTCTTGAGATTGGAACGTGGGGCTTGGCTATTGTTTCCTTTATAGAGTCCTCATTCTTTCCAATACCACCAGATGTCTTGTTAATTCCTTTATCGTTGGCCGATCCTTCCAATGCTTGGTGGTATGCACTGGTGACAACAGTCTCCTCGGTGGCTGGAGCTGTATTTGGATGGTGGATTGGGAAAGCATTAGGACGAAGAGTTTTGGAAAGATTCTTTGCAGCGGATAAGATTGCTGCGGTGGAAGGTTATTTTGCCAAATATGGAGGAGCCGCATTGGCGATTGCTGGTTTTACCCCCATTCCCTATAAGCTATTTACAATTGCTTCAGGAATTTGCCGTGTACGGTTGAGTGAACTGATCTGGTGGTCACTGATTGGAAGGGGAGCACGCTTCTTTTTAGAAGCTGCGCTGATTATGTGGTTAGGAGAGGCAGCTAAAGTAATTATTGATGAATATTTAGGAATCATTACAATTGCTGCTGTTGTGGTTATTATCCTGGGTTATCTCCTTTATCGTTGGATTAAAAGTTCTCGTGTGCGCGGTTAAGTGTATAGAGAAAAACATTGGGGCTGTAGAAAGAACAACCCCAATGTTTTTTATTTATATTAGAAAAAGATCGATAAACTGGTTGACCGTGCATTGTTCTAACTTGGATTGACTGAGCGAGATTTCTAAAATCTGTTCGATTTGCTTTCGAGGAAAACGTGTTTCAAGATTTTGCTTAAATTTCTCAATGAGTTTTGGGATTCCTTCTTGGCGGCGGAAACGGTGACCGATGGGGTATTCACGTATGACTTGCCTGGTTTTTGTTCCATCCCTAAAGCGGATTTGTAGCGCATTGGCGATCGAGCGTTTTTGAGGATCGAGGTAATCGACACTAAATTGTTTGTTTTCGACTACTTTCATTTTATTACGCAACTGGTCAATCTGTGGATTGGCAGCGATCTCATCTTCATAATGATCCGCTGTGAGATCCCCATAAAGAAGACCGATTGCAGTAATATATTGAATGCAGTGATCCCGGTCCGCAGGATTATGAAGAGGGCCTGTTTTGTCAATGATGCGGATCGCTGATTCATGAGTAGTGATCGTTATTTCTTCGATTTCCTCAATTCGGTCGATGATTTCAGGATGGAGTTCAATGGCACATTCGACGGCAGTTTGGGCATGAAATTCAGCAGGGTATGAAATTTTAAAGAGGATATTTTCGATGACATAGGAGCCTAGTTCTTGAAAAAGGGTCCATTCTTTCCCTTGGAAAAGAACATCTTGGAATCCCCAACGAGGAGCGGAGAGAGCAGTATGATATCCCATTTCCCCTTTTAAAGCCATCAGCGCGAGCAGAACTGCACGGCTAGTTGCATCCCCTGCCGCCCATGATTTTCTGGAACCGGTATTTGGCGCATGACGATAGGTTCGTAGACTCGCATTGTCAATAAACGCGTTGGAAACTGCGTTAATAATTTCTGATTTACTGCCACCCAATAATTTGGTGACTACGGCTGTGGATGCTATTTTGACCAGTAGTACGTGATCGAGCCCAACCCGATTGAGGCTGTTGGTTAAAGCGAGGACACCTTGGATTTCGTGAGCTTGGATGATCGCATGAAGAACGTCACGCATGGTAAGCGGTTGTTTTCCTTCCGCGATATTTTTTCGGCTGAGATAGTCTGCCACAGCGAGAACTCCCCCGAGGTTATCGGAAGGATGCCCCCATTCTGCAGCTAGCCAAGTATCGTTGTAGTCTAGCCAGCGAATCATACAACCGATATTAAATGCTCCTTGAACGGGGTCAAGGACAAACGATGTTCCAGGAACACGGCAACCATTGGGGACGATGGTTTCGGGGACGATGGGTCCAAGTAACTTGGTACATTCGGGATAACGTAAGGCAAGGATTCCACAACCGAGTGAATCGAGTAAAACATAGCGGGCTGTTTCGAAAGCCTCTTCACTGGTAATCTTTTTATCCGCTACATAGTCAGCGATTTGTTCTAAAAGTGGATCGATTGGACGTTGTTCGTTGTTTTTCATGATAAACTCACTCATTATCTTGTTCCTTTCATTTAGTAATCACCAGTCCTTACGCCTATCTAATACCCATCTAGATATGCGTCAAACAATGTTTTATTATGGAAGGATCAGTTGATCTACTTGTGGACGTCTGGCGTTTTTTGCTCATGATTGACCCTATGTGCAAAGAAAGTTATCCTAAATATAAAAGTATATGGTGTTTCGGCAAAAATCATAGTAAAAGTAGGAATGCAAGATGAGTCGTAAAAGAAGAGTGGACCCAGTTGAACTGATCAAACAAACAGAGAAGTTGTTATTAGAAGTAGGTTATCCCTCTTTTCATTTTCGGTTATTGGCAGAGCGGTTGGGCGTTGCCCGAAGTACGATCTATGAGTATTATTCCAATAAAGAAGAGCTTGTCACGGATTATATGAAAGAGGTCATGAGACAGATCAAAGAAGAATGCGATAAGATCGATCCAAATTTTTCACCGATCGATAAAATAACTGCGATTCTCCGTATTTTTCTCAACCATTCGCAAATGCATCAGATCATTCAATACACGCCGTTGATTGCGAGCAATGCAACACCACAAGTCCGGGCGGATTTAATGGATCTGGCTCGTGAACATAAGCATCTATATCACTGGCTTTTTGATCTGATTGGGCAAGCGAAGGAACAAGGTGAGATTCATCAGGATGTACCGAGTAATATGCTAGCGAAGTTGATTTTTTATTCGATTTTCATTCCCAATCACGAGCAAATGCCCATGGAGCAGTTTGCAAGCCAACTGGAGAAAATTATTTTTGATGAGATACGTATAAAATAATTGACTCTACTGTCGGAACCATGTAATAATGGGATTCGATATGTAAGAGTCTTTTTTTACAATTAACTGACACAAGTGTCGATATAGGAGTGGAGGAAGATCCCATGAAATGGTTATATTCTCTTTCGCGACTTTCGAGTACTAAAAAAGGAGCAATCATTTCTCTTGTGATTTGGCTCTTGGTGATGGTGCTGTTAAGCGGGATCACCAAGCCGGCCAGTCAATATGCTTCCAATGTGAATGGTGCTGGGCTACCGGCAGATGTTGAATCAATGATCGCTCAAGAAAAAGTAAATAAATATTTCAAAGATGATCAGGCGCTACCTGCGATCTTTGTCTATCAACGCGATCAAGCACTAACTGATCAAGACATCAAAGCAATTCAAGAGATAAGTAAGAAAATCGAGGAGAAAAAGTTTAAAGAAGTAAAAGAAGTTCTTCCGTTTGACCAAATGCCTGCCCCCGCACTGGAGGCTTTCCAATCGGAAGATAAAACGACCATGATTTATCCGTTGATGTTAAAAGAAGGATTACAGATGGATGACATCAACGAAGTGATCAATCAAATGAAAAAGATCAGTGAAGCTCAATTACCTGATGGTCTTAAGCTAAATATTACCGGTCCGGCGGGGATCGCTTCCGATGCGATTGCTGTTTTCTCCAATGCGGATCTCGTCTTATTGTTTTCTACCGTTGGTTTGATTCTGGTATTATTGATTGTCATCTATCGTTCGCCGTTGCTCGCCATTATCCCGTTACTCGCTGCGGGAATTCTTCATCAAATCGTCAATCAATTCCTTGGCTTACTTGGTGCCAGTGGCATGCATATTGAGTCGCAGTCTCTATCGATCATGTCGATCCTCTTGTTTGCTGCGCTAACCGACTATGCTTTATTTGTCTTCTCCCGTTTTAAGGAAGAGTTGAAAAAAGAAGAGAATAAATATCTCGCCATGCAGAACGCGATGAAAGAAGTATCCGAGCCGATTTTGTTTAGTGGAAGTACGGTACTTGTGGCGATGTTACTCTTATTCGCGATGGTGTATGAACCTTATCGAAACTTTGCACCGGTTTTCTCGATCACGATGGTCTTTCTGATTTTAGCGGGACTTACTTTACTGCCTGCGCTGTTTACCCTCTTTGGTCGAAAAGCATTCTGGCCGTTTATCCCGAAAGTAGGGGAAGAGGAGAGCAAGCCAAATGGATTCTGGTGGAAATCGGCGAGATTGGTGACCAGAAAGCCAGGGCTTTTGGCTGGAGTCGTTTCCCTTCTCTTGATTGTCGGCGCGTTTAACTTCCTCAATGTCAATTTTTCTTTTAACTTGGTGGATTCTTTCCCCAAGGAAATGGACTCCCGAGCAGGTTATCAAGCCTTAGAGGATAAGTTTTCCCCAGGAGAGTTGGCTACGACGACGATCATCGTTGAGGCAAAAGAAAAGCTGGACAGGGATGCATTAGCCAAATTGCGTGAGCAGCTGCTAAAGCAAGAAGGGGTAGCAGAAGTTACACCTGATTGGGCAGAAGCACAAAAAGCAGCTGAACAGGCAAAACAGCAACCATCTAGTCCACAAGGGAACATGCCGGCAGGACATCCACAATCAGGTGAAGCAGGGAATGTGCCAGCAGGACATCCACAATCAGGTGGAGCAGGGAACATGCCAGCAGGACATCCACAATCAGGTGGAGCAGGGAACATGCCGGCAGGACATCCACAATCAGGTGAGGCGGTGAATATGCCAGCAGAACATCCTGGAAGTATGGGTGGACGGCCTACCGTGGAGGATTATGTAACCAATGATGGCAAAGTGGCTAAATTAGTTCTCACTTTAAAACAAAATCCTTATGAAGTTGTCTCACTTGAACAGATGGATAAATTGCGAGACAAAGCTGATCAAATCGTGAAAGATAGTGGGCTGCAATCGGTAGGAGCAAAACTATATTTTGCTGGTGAAACAGCGAAAACACTGGATATCAAGAAAACCAGTGAGCGCGATACGATGCTTGCTGTCATTTTAGTGACGATCTTCATTACGATTCTATTAGGCGTTCAAACGCGTTCATTGATTGCACCACTCTACATGATTTCAACGATTCTCTTGTCTTTCCTCGCGGCAATGGGAATTAGTCTATTTATCTTTGAGCAATTCTTTGGCTATGAAACCATTAGCTATCGGGTTCCGCTCTATACCTTTGTGTTCTTGGTTGCTCTTGGTGTGGACTACAACATTATTCTGATGTCCCGGATCAAAGAAGAATTAAGAAAGCATCCTCTGAAAAAGGCTGTGGTACGTGGGCTCGCCTTAACTGGTGGCGTCATTTCCTCTGCCGGATTGATTCTTGCCGCTACTTTCGGTGTTCTCACGACGCAACCGATTCTTGAACTGTTCTTGTTTGGTTTTATGGTCGCTCTCGGTATTTTAATCGACACGTTCTTGGTGCGGACCATATTGGTTCCAGCCCTGATCGTTCTTCTGAAGAGATGGAGTTTCTGGCCGAAAAAGTTGCCACATGGCATAGAATAGATAAACATGTAGCCTCTTAACCGCTTCGATGGTTAAGAGGCTAGTTTCTTATGTCCTTCCCTTTATTTACAATATTTCATCTAATAAATGATCTCCTTAAAACCCTTTACATATTTCTATATACGAAATATTATAGTGTATAACTGTTTTTGAAATATATCTCGTAAAGTTAGGAAGATCAATTGATATGAAGCTACGGTTTGTTGTTTATCTTGTTGCGTTCGCTGCCTTTTTAGCTCCTTTTACCCAGACGATCTATACGCCGATTTTACCGGAAGTGCAGGATTTGTTTCAAAGTAGTACATTTCTTGTCAATCTTACGATTTCCGTCTATACGTTTTGTTTGGCGCTTATGCAAATCGTATACGGGCCCTTAACGGATTTATGGGGAAGAAAAAAGGTGCTTTTGCCAGCGCTTTTTCTGTATTTGGTCGGTTCCGTTGGTTGTCTATTTGCTAGTACGATCTGGCTCTTGATTTTTTTCCGAGCTGTTCAAGCGATGGGGATTGCGGCGACAGCTGTGGTAGCTACGACAGTGATTAGTGATTTGTATGAAGGGAAACTTCGCGGACGAGCTTTAGGGCTCTTTCAAATGATGGTGGCGATCGGTCCAGTCATTGGACCATTGGTAGGTGGTTGGATTGGGGAGTATCAGGGTTACCGAGGGATTTTCGTCGTATTGATTGCTGTTGGAATCTTGATCTTTCTGATGAATATATTTTTTCTGAAAGAAACCAAGCCCAATGGAGGTTCTGGCGATCGTTTTCGGATTAGGGATTTTTGGGTGATCATGAAGGATAAAATAGGGTCTTCATTGATTTTCATTAGTTTTATTCAGTTTTTTTCGCTATACCACTTTCTTGTCTTTTTGCCGATCGTATTGTCTACCACTTATGGTCTATCCCCAAGTGAAAAAGGGATTTCGTTTATGGCCTTGTCTCTCTTTTTGGTTATAGGAACTTATATAAGTGGACGTTTTCAAGAGCGCTGGGATCCGAAAAAGAGTTTGATCTGGTTCTCCTTTTTGTCTATGGTCACCCTTGTTACATTTATTTTTGTGGCACACGTTTCCATGGTCTTGGTGTTGATCAACTTAGCTTTCTTTGGACTGTTCATGGGCTTGTCTCAGCCGATTCAGATGTTAATGTTGACCAATGCGTTTACGAATCGTCGGGGAACAGCAGTGGGGGTCTACAATGTTTTTCGGTTTATTGGGATGACATTAGGACCGATTGTGGGGAGCTACTTGTTCCAGTACGGTGAACTCCCTCTTCTTCTTGGAGTGACAGCAGTCATTTATCTTTTAATTCTTTTCTATGCGTTTCGCCAGTTTTTTTCTAGGCAGATTCAGTCGGTTTGAGTTGAACGCCAAAGGCAATTTTTCGAGCATGTCTATGATCGATCTAAAAAAAGGAAAGCAGTTTGGCGCTGCTTTCCTTTTTTTAAGATAGTTTCTGGTTGTCTAATTTTAGTTTTTGCAGACGGAGAGCATTAAGAACGACTGAAACAGAACTAAGGGCCATCGCTGCACCAGCGAGCCAAGGAGCGAGGAAGCCCATCGCCGCGATGGGGATGCCAATGCTGTTATAGGCAAGAGCCCAGAAAAGGTTTTGTTTGATGTTGCTCATTGTTTGTTTACTGAGATAGATGGCTTGGACAATGCTACGCAAGTCTCCACGCATCAAGGTGATGTCAGCTGATTCGATGGCTATATCCGTACCCGTTCCGACAGCCATTCCGATGTCTGCAGTTACCAGGGCAGGAGCATCGTTGATTCCATCTCCAACCATCGCCACTTTTCTACCTTGTTGTTGCAGTTTTTTGACCTCATCGGCTTTACCTTCTGGTAACACTTCCGCTAATACATGTTTGATCCCCACTTGGTTGGCAATGGTTTGAGCAGTTCGTTCGTTATCTCCTGTCATCATTACTACGTGGATTCCGAGGGATTGTAAGCGTTGGATCGCTTGTTTCGAAGTTTCTTTGATCGTATCAGCGACCGCCAAAATCGCAGCTAGCTTTTGATCGATGGCTACGAGCATCGCTGTTTTTCCAACTCTCTCAAGTTCTTGTAGCTTTTCTTCAATTTTCTCAATCGGAATGTTGTTTTTTTGCATCAACTTTCGTGTACCGATCAGGAGATTTATTTCATGTACCTTACCTTGAACACCATATCCCGGAATCGCCTGAAACTCTTGGGAATCAGGGAGATAAATCCCTTTTTGACGAATCCCTTCGACGATTGCCTGAGCTAAGGGATGTTCCGAATTTTTTTCAACTGCTCCCACTAAGCTCAGTAAGAAGGATTCCTCGATATCCGACACGAGGATCACATCGGTTAGTTGCGGCTGACCATGGGTAATCGTTCCAGTCTTATCTAGGACGACGGTGTCGATTTGCTG
>JANWIG010000066.1 GCA_025449975.1 Thermoactinomycetaceae bacterium | reverse complement strand
TGAGCCATTAGCTCAGTTGGTAGAGCATCTGACTTTTAATCAGAGGGTCGAAGGTTCGAGTCCTTCATGGCTCACCATTGTGCGGGTGTGGCGGAATTGGCAGACGCACTAGATTTAGGTTCTAGCGCCTCTGGCGTGGGGGTTCAAGTCCCTCCACCCGCACCACTACCAATCTATCTCCCTTTGCGGTCGTGGTGGAATTGGCAGACACGCTACTTTGAGGGGGTAGTGGTCTCTTGACCGTGCGAGTTCGAGTCTCGCCGACCGCACCATATGAATTGCTTGCGCTGCCGGGGATGTGTGGTACAATGAACATATCTGCGGGGTGTGGCTCAGCTTGGCAGAGCGCCTCGTTCGGGACGAGGAGGTCGCAGGTTCAAATCCTGTCACCCCGACCAATCCGAACAGGCACATGAATTAAATATGCGGGTGTAGTTCAATGGTAGAACATCGGCCTTCCAAGCCGAATGCGAGGGTTCGATTCCCTTCACCCGCTCCAAACTGTTGGGGGTCGTAGCGATAAGCTGCGACCTTTTCTTTTATATCGTCCCATATTTTTGAGGCAGAAAAGGTGAATGATCGATGAATGATGAGTTTGCTTTGATCCGATCTCTGTTAGCGGAGCGAACGGTACATAGCAAATCGATTGAAGTGGAGATTGGTGATGATGCTGCGGTGGTTTCCACAACGCAAGGTCGATCATTGGTGATGACTTGTGATACGATGGTCGATACCATTCATTTTCGCCGAGAAACCATGACTCCGCTAGATATTGGGTGGAAGCTGCTCGCTTCAAATATAAGTGATCTCGCTGCGATGGGCGCTCATCCAACCTATGCTTTACTATCTGTTGCGATTCCATCGACATGGAAGATGGAAGAGATCAAGGAGATTTACCAAGGGATTTATTTACTCACCAATCATTATGGTATAACGATAATGGGTGGAGATACCGTAAAAACGCCCGAGACCTTAACATTGACCATGACCTTATTAGGAGAAATAGCTCCTGGTCAAGCATTGGTTCGTTCGCAAGCCAAACCGGGAGATATCGTTTTTGTGACAGGTATGCTTGGCGATTCAGCAGCAGGATTACATCTTCTTACGCATCATCCTGAACAAGCAGTCGATTTTCCTAAGTTGGTGCAAGCCCATCGCCGTCCGATTCCTTCGCTTGCGTTGGGGCAGTGGCTCGCAGGAACCGGTTATCGTCCAGCTTGCAATGATATTAGTGATGGACTGGCTCAAGAAGCGTGGGAAATCGCCGAAGCAAGTGGTGTAAAAATCATTTTGGATGCATCGCAAATTCCGATCTCTGAGCAAGCCAAGCAGTATGCTACCATTGCTCGGCAAGATCCCCTGGACTGGGCACTGTTTGGTGGGGAAGATTATCAGTTGTTAGGGACAATAACCCGTGAAAACTGGGGAAAATGTAAACAAATGGCTTATGCAAAAGGTTTCTCTCTCATTGCGATTGGTCGTGTAGAAGAAGGGAGCGCCCAAGTAGAACTCGAAAAAGAGTTACAGTGTGTGCTACTTCAAAAGCGAGGATATAATCATTTTGCAGATAGGTGATAAAATGGAGTGTCAAGTTGTTTCTCATTCCGATGTGGAAACCAAAGCGATCGCCCAGAAAATAGCCAGCAGGCTTTCCCCAGGAGATGTGATCGCTTTAGAAGGGGATTTGGGGGCTGGGAAAACCACCTTTGCGCAGGGATTTGCCAAAGCTCTTGGTGTTTCTAAGCAAGTAGATAGCCCCACTTTTACGATTATCAAGGAATACAGTGGATCGATCCCACTTTACCATATGGATGTCTATCGACTCACGTATGCCGAAGAAGAATTAGGTCTAGAAGAATATATTTACGGCGAAGGGATCTGTCTCATCGAGTGGGCTTCCCACATCGCTTCCCTCTTGCCTCCCGAAACCATCTACATAGATATTCATGTTCAACCTGATCAAAGCCGTCAATTGAAGATTCGTTCCGAGCATCGATGTATGCAGCAACTGTGTAAGGAGTTGGCGACCGAATGAAAATGTTAGCAATGGATACAACCACACTCGTCATGGGGGTGGCTGTCCTTGAAGAAGGTAAAGTATTGGGGGAAGTAACAACCAATCTGTCAAAAAAGCATTCTGTCCGTTTGATGCCGACTGTTGATGCGTTGTTAAAAGATCTCGATTTGCCGATTGAAAAGATCGATGTGTTAGCGGTGACGGATGGTCCAGGTTCCTATACAGGGATTCGCATTGGTGTAACTACCGCTAAGACGATCGCTTGGGCTCGAAAAATTCCACTATACACGGAGAGCAGTTTAACGGTCTTGGCGATGAATGGACTTCATTTTTCGGGACTCGTTGTCCCCCTCTTTGATGCGCGTCGTCAGCGTGTCTATACAGGCGTTTATCGCCCTGATCATCAGCACTTAACAGAGATTCTTCCACAGCGGGTGATGCCGATCGATGATTTATTGGGGCATTTAGCAGAGCATACCGAGCCCGTTCTTTTTTTAGGAGACGATGTAAAAAATTTTCAAGAAAAAATCATTTGCCAATTGGGAACGCGAGCAATAATGGGAGGACCAGCTGAAAACATTCCTCGACCTAGTCAATTGGCTTGGTTAGCTTGGAGAAAAATGGAACAAGGAATTCCTTCAGCAAGTGAAACGATGACTCCTAATTATCTGCAATTAACACAAGCAGAAGCCAACTTGCTGCAAAAGCAAGGAAATGGAGAGTGTTTGAATGGAGAAAGAAGAACAGATTGAATTTCGTCCAATGGAATTATCCGACCTTCCACAAATATTAGATGTGGAAGTGAACTCATTTCCAACACCATGGCCCAAAGAAGCATTTTATAATGAATTGGTTCGCAACCAATTTGCCCGCTATACGGTTGTCACCATCGATGGAAAAGTGGTTGGCTATTGTGGTGTGTGGATTATTCTCGATGAAGCGCATATTACCAATATAGCGATTCACCCCGATTATCGTGGAAACGGGTATGGGGAAGCCATGTTGCTCTATGTCATGGAGATGGTAAAAATGCTTGGTGTAAACAAGATGACATTGGAAGTTCGCAAATCAAATCAGGTTGCACAGACGTTATATCAAAAGGTTGGATTTGAATCTGCAGGGATTCGGCCAAAATACTATTCGGATAATCAGGAAGATGCGATTATAATGTGGGTGACTTTTGATGAAAAAAAGAAGAGATCTGGTACTTGGGATTGAAACGAGCTGTGATGAGACCTCAGCAGCTGTAGTAGAAAACGGAACGAAAGTTTTATCCAATATTATTTCTTCGCAAATGGATGTACATCGTCAATTTGGTGGGGTGGTTCCTGAAGTAGCTTCACGGCGCCACGTAGAACGGATCACGGTCGTAATCGATCAAGCACTTCGAGAAGCGCATGTCTCGTTAGAAGAAATCAATGCAATTGCTGTCACACAAGGACCAGGTCTTGTCGGAGCATTGCTTATTGGCGTATCGGCAGCTAAGGCCCTTTCATTTGCGACAGGTGTTCCACTAATAAGTGTTCATCATATCGCTGGTCATATTTATGCAAATCATCTCGTAAAACCCTTGGAGTTTCCCTTGGTAGCGCTGGTCGTCTCTGGAGGACATACAGAGCTGATCTATATGGAGGGACATAATCAATTTCAACGTTTAGGACGGACGAGAGACGATGCCGCTGGAGAAGCTTTTGATAAAGTAGCTCGGTTGATCGGCTTGCCCTATCCAGGAGGACCACAAATCGATCGACTCGCTGCACAAGGCTCGCCAAGCTATGATTTACCAAGGGCTTGGCTCGAACCAGAGTCACTTGATTTTAGCTTTAGCGGCTTAAAATCGGCTGTCATTCAATTATTGCATAAAGCAAAACAAAAAAACGAGAAGATTGTTCTGCCTGATTTAGCTGCTAGTTTTCAACAATCTGTCCTCGAAGTATTGATCACCAAAGCCATTCGAGCCGTTCGACAAACAGGTGTGAACCATCTGCTCTTGGCTGGTGGTGTTTCAGCGAATAGCGCACTACGCACACAGCTTTTGATGCGTTGCGAACAAGAAGGAATTTGCTTGCATATTCCGCCACTTGAATTATGTACGGATAATGCAGCGATGATTGCGTCTGCTGGGACATATCTATATTATGAAGGGAAATATGCTGATCTTTCGTTAAATGCCGATCCTGGGTTGGCGTTAGTATCGAGTTCAACTTGAATGAAAAATCTCCCGTTTCCTTGGCGAAGATCCTTAGCAGATAAAGAAAGGGGATGCCCTACTTTCAGTGCCCTTGGAGGTCATCCCCTTTCCCTTTGGATGATGAACAGATCATAGCCTCCTTTTTGATGGAAAATAGCGATCCGTCTTTTTTCTTGTTATACTATAAATGTAGAACTTTGCTATTGACATTTCATATGCCTTTAGAAGTTGCGTCCGTTTGGATGGGTACCCAAGTTCAGGGCTGTCTCATCAGCCTGTCCCGTGTCGTTCTACAACAAAGAGAAAGATGATTTCACTAGCAGAGTTCAACCTGCTTCATGCCTTTGAGAGGGGCTAGTCGCTCCCTTGATCAGCTAATTCAGCCCATTCATCGGTTTTTTCGATCAAGGTTTGTTCGATTTTCTCTAACTGCTCTTTGAGTTGGGCGCTTTTCTGCAGATCGGTATAATATTCGGGTTGACACAATGCTTCCTGAATCGAAGCGATTTGTTGCTCTAGCTGTGTAATTTCTTCTTCCAGTTGATTGATTTTTTGTTGGCGTTGTTTTTGTAACCGCTGCTCTTGTTTTTCTTGTTTCCAATGCTGTTTCCCCGCTTTGGGTGATTCGGTCTCGCTTTTTTCTTCTTCTTCAAACTTCTCGAGCGCTTTTCGCTCAAGATAATGTTCATAAGTACCTGGGTAATCCTTGATTCCTTCCGAGCTTACTTCCCAAATTCGATTAGCCAATCGATTAATAAAATAACGATCATGTGAGATAAAAAGAAGTGTTCCTGGATATCCTTCCAATGCTTGTTCCAAGCGTTCCTTGCTCTGCATATCCAAATGGTTGGTTGGCTCGTCCATCAACAAAAAATTTCCTTGGTTGAGTAATCGTTTTAAGAGAGAGAGACGGGCTTTTTCACCGCCACTTAGATCGCTGACTTTTTTAAACACATCTTCTTGGCTAAATAAAAATTGTCCTAGATAGGAACGGATTGTCGTTTGATCCAATTCCGGATGCTCATCCCAGATTTCATCGATACAGGTTTTATCCGGATGGAGGTCTTGTTGTTCTTGGTCGTAATAGTCGATTTGAATGTTGGTTCCCCATTTTAAATTTCCGTGATGGGGAGGAAGTTGTCCAACCAATGTTTTCAGTAAAGTGGATTTACCGATCCCATTGGGACCGATGATGGCGATGCGCTCGCCGCGTTCAATCTGAAACGATAAATGTTGAAGCAAAGGCGTTTGATAGCCAACAGCGAGGGATTCCACTTGTAAAACCTGTCTGCCACTAGCGACAGTGATATCAAAGCGGATCGCTGCCTCTCTTTTTTTCATCTGCGGCTTTGCGAGTCGTTCCATTTTTTCGAGCGCTTTTCGGCGACTTTGTGCTCGTTTGGTCGTTGATGCACGAGAAATGTTTCGTTCGATAAAATCCTCCATTTTTCTGATGTGTGCTTGCTGCTCTTCATAAGCTTTCTGCTGCATTTTGAATCGTTCTTTTTTTTGCTTCATATATGCTGTATAGTTTCCGGTATAGCGCACTGCTTGATGGTTTTCAATTTCATAGATAATCGAGACGAGACGATCTAAAAAATAGCGGTCATGAGAAACTAGGAGAACAGCTCCTTTGTAGTTATAAAGCGTTCCTTCCAACCATTCGGTAGCTTGGATATCCAAATAGTTGGTCGGTTCGTCTAAAATGAGTAGATCCGGCTCTTCCAATAGCATTTTTGCCAGAGCTACACGCGTTTTTTGTCCACCGCTTAAGTTGGCGATGGAAGTGGTATGAGGATCGATCTGTCCCAGTCCCAAACCGTGTAATGTGCCACGGATGCGCGCTTCATATTCATAACCTCCTTGTTTCTCAAATTCTTCTTGTAAACTAGCATACTTTCCCAATATTTTATTATACTTTTTTTCATTAGAATAAATTTGTTCTTCCCCCATCAGCTGTTCCAGTTGTCGCAACTCTTTTTCCATCTGATGAAGATGCGAAAAAACACGATTGAGTTCGTGCCAAATGGTTTGATGGGAGGTTAGACCGCTGTTTTGCGCTAGGTAACCGACTCGTGCTTTTTTTGCCAAGATCACTTCGCCATCATCGGGTGGTAGTTCACCAGTAATGATTTTCAATAAAGTGGACTTTCCTGCACCGTTGTCGCCAACCAATCCAACTCGCTCATGGGTTCGGACTTGGATCTCTACCTTGCTTAAAACTTCTGTACCACCAAAAGACTTATCGATTCCTTTTGTTTGAAGTATGATCATATTCTCACCTATTTCGTTTGTATGTTGTGATGGGTATATCAAGTGGAGGATGAACGTTGTGAATAATAAGCAAAAACTAAGACAACATATGATTCAAAAGAGGAAACAACTGTCTACTCAGTATATCAAACAAAGCTCCGAACGAATTTGTGAAAACTTACAGCATAATTTTTTTTATAGGCGATCTGGGAAAATTCTTTTTTATATGTCATTTAATAATGAAGTCGATCTTCGACCGGCAATTGAAAAGGCATGGGACGAAGGCAAACAGGTTGTTTTGCCACGAGTAAATGCTAGGAAAAAAACGATGGATTGTTATCGTGTTACGTCATTTGCTCAACTGGTTTTAAGTAAATATGGTATCTTAGAGCCTGTGGTCGAAGAAGCGAAAAGGGTGGATCCAGCTTTGTTGGATGTCGTGATCGTACCAGCAGTTGCTTTTGATAAACAAGGGTATCGATTGGGATATGGTGGTGGGTATTATGATCGTTTTTTTAGTCGATATGGCGATTGTACACGGATCGGTGTCGCTTATCCAGAACAAATCGTCGATACGGTTTATCCGGAAAGCCATGATCAGAAAGTCCATTTTATAATAACTTCACAGGGTGAGTCTGTTATTTGATTGTTTGTAAAAAATTTGAATACGACAGTCGAAAACGATTCCACTCAAGTTACTTTATAGGTTATGATATATTTATTAGTAAAACAAATTTATTAGAAAACTGGGGGTTTAAGATGGCTGAACAAAAGATCCCACAAGTTACAGCAAAACGTTTACCTCTTTATTACAGATACTTAGAGAAATTACATGCGATTGGCAAACATCGTGTTTCATCAGCAGATTTAAGTGATGCGTTACAGATTGATCCAGCGACCATTCGCCGTGATTTTTCTTACTTAGGTGAGTTGGGAAAAAAAGGTTATGGTTATAATGTGACCTATTTACTACAGTTTTTACGTGACTTTTTAAAACAAGATGAAGTAACCAATGTTGTATTGGTAGGGGTAGGTAACTTAGGAACTGCCTTATTAAGATATAATTTTTATCGTAGCCATAGTACAAAGATCGTAGCGGGTTTTGATAAAGATCCAAACAAAATTGGAACAGATGTTGATGGGATTCCTGTCTATTCCATGGATCGGTTTTGTGAAGTGACACAGTTGCACAATGTCGAAGTAGCTATTTTAACGGTACCGATCAATGCTGCACAACCGACGACAGAGTTTCTGATCCAGTCTGGAATTCGAGGGATTTTGAATTTTACACCAGCCCGTTTGAATACACCTTCACATGTGCGAATTCATCATATTGACTTGACATCTGAGCTCCAAACGTTAATCTACTTCTTGAAGAACTTTCCCGCAGATGAAGAACCGAATCAGGATGAGTGAATAATCGGCAGTAGTTAGTAGCCAGAAGGAGCCGAACATTATGCATGGTGATCAGGAACAACCGGTAACAGAGCACATACGTGAATTGCGTAGTCGAGTCATATGGGTGGTCGTTTTCTTCTTTTTGACCTTTATTCTCGGCGTTGTTTATGCGAAAGAAATTTTTGAATGGATTCGTCAAGATTCACTACAACAACTTCCGTTGTATACATTCAGTCCGGGTCAAGCTTTAAAAGTCTGGATGCAAATTGGATTTATATGTGCAGTTGTTCTCACTTTACCAGTCATCTTATATCATACATGGCAGTTTGTGCGTCCCGGATTGAAGAGTAATGAACAAAAAAGTGTCGTTCTCTATATTCCTGCAACCGTTCTACTATTTGTTGGCGGGATCTCATTTGGTTATTTCCTGTTATTTCCATATCTCATTCAATTTTTGCAGGGAATAAACAAATTATTAGGGCTGCAGGAGATGTACAATGTATACGAATATTTTAGTTTTATGGTAAATATTGTCTTACCATTAGGTTTTCTGTTTGAACTTCCAGTGATTATCTTGTTTCTAACGAGAATTCGATTGGTGACACCACACCGATTGATGAAACTGCGTAGATTTGCTTATTTAGGAATTGTGATTCTTTCTGCGGTCATCACCCCACCGGATGTGATTTCAGCTATTATTGTCGCCATCCCGTTGATTCTGCTTTATGAGCTAAGTATTGTGTTATCACATTGGCTCACTAAACGGATGCAAAGGGAAGAGGAAGTTGAGATAGAAGAAAAGGAAATCGAAGAAAATTTCCGATAAAAACTTATGAACCAACCAGAAGCCCTTATTTTCTTGACGGGTAGGAAATAAGGGCTTCTTCTTTCTAGCAAAAGAAGATTTTTCTCTAGCTATATTGGACAGAATAAAAGAGAAAAGGAGGGGTGATGATGCGTAGACTGGGTTGGGTTATTCTCATCGCTTTGATCTGGATGCTCTTGTTTTCACCACGTTTTAGAGAAAGGCTCTTTTCGAATGGAAAAATGGTTTGGGATTGGGGCAGTCAAGCTATAAAAGGAAAAACTTTTTTCTCTTTTAGCAAAGATTTTCCCTTTCTAACTAGTGAGAGGAATGATGAGCGAAGCGACGGTTTTGTTGGTTTTCACTAATCAAGATGAACCAAACAAAATATAGACAAAAATTATTTTGGTTATTTTTATTTTAGGGACTTGCAAAATGTACAACAGATGAATAATATATTAATTGGGTGTTAGCACTCAACGCGATAGAGTGCTAACAAAAATGAATAAGACCACCTTAATTAAGGAGGGCAATAGTGATGATTAAACCACTAGGTGATCGTATTGTATTAGAGGCAGTGGCAAGAGAAGAAAAGACAGCAAGCGGAATTGTATTGCCAGAAACAGCCAAAGAAAAGCCACAAGAAGGTGTGGTTGTAGCTGTGGGATCCGGTCGTTTAGACGAGAAAGGCAACCGTGTCGCTTTAGAGGTAAAAGTAGGAGATCGCGTGATCTTCTCCAAATACTCTGGCACAGAAGTGAAATATGACAACAAAGAATACTTGATCTTGCGTGAAAGCGACATTTTAGCAGTCGTTGAGTAATCTTTGTTTTGGAATAAAAACGAACTACCCTACATAATAGAAAGGGGAAATACGGAATGGCTAAGATGATTAAGTTTAGTGAAGAAGCTCGTCGTGCAATGCTTCGGGGTGTAGATACTCTTGCAAATGCAGTGAGTGTAACACTTGGTCCAAAAGGTCGTAACGTTGTATTGGAAAGAAAATTCGGTTCACCATTGATCACCAACGATGGTGTTTCCATTGCTAAAGAAATCGAATTGGAAGATCCATTTGAAAACATGGGTGCACAACTCGTTAAAGAAGTAGCAACCAAAACCAACGATGTAGCAGGGGATGGAACGACCACTGCGACAGTGCTTGCGCAAATTATGGTAAGAGAAGGACTGACCAATGTTGTTGCTGGTGCGAATCCGATGATCATCCGCAAAGGGATTGAAAGAGCTGTCAATGCAGCTGTTGAAGAAATCCGCCACATTGCTCGTCCAATTGAAAGCAAAGAATCCATCGCTCAGGTAGCAGCAATTTCCGCTAACGATTCGGAAATCGGCGAATTGATCGCTGAAGCAATGGAGCGCGTAGGTAAAGACGGTGTAATTACCGTAGAAGAATCCAAAGGTTTTAACACCGACCTTGAAGTAGTAGAAGGTATGCAATTTGATCGTGGATACATATCTCCATATATGATTACAGATACGGACAAAATGGAAGCTGTTTTGGATGAGCCATACATCTTGATTACCGACAAAAAAATCGGAAACATCCAAGATATTCTTCCAGTGCTTGAAAGAGTTGTACAGCAAGGTAAACAACTTCTCATCATTGCTGAAGATGTGGAAGGAGAGGCTCTTGCTACGCTCGTACTCAATAAATTGCGTGGAACCTTTACGGCTGTAGCGATCAAAGCTCCTGGCTTTGGTGATCGTCGTAAAGCGATGTTGCAAGATATTGCGATCCTAACAGGTGGTCAAGTCATTACTGAAGAACTCGGTCTTGAGCTGAAAACCACCGGCGTTGAGCAACTAGGACGTGCTCGTCAAGTACGGATCAGCAAAGAAGATACGATCATCGTGGATGGATATGGTGATCCAGCTGACATTCAAGCTCGTGTTGGTCAAATCCGTCTACAACTAGAAGAAACCACTTCTGAATTCGATAAAGAAAAATTACAAGAGCGTCTGGCTAAATTAGCTGGTGGTGTAGCTGTAATCAGAGTGGGAGCAGCTACAGAAACCGAATTAAAAGAGAAAAAATTGCGCATTGAAGATGCTCTCAACGCAACCCGTGCAGCGGTAGAAGAAGGAATCGTTTCCGGAGGAGGTACTGCTCTCGTTAACGCGATTAAAGCAGTAGAAGCCCTCGAAGCATCTGCTCAAGGAGACGAAAGAACAGGAATTAGCATCATCAAACGCGCACTTGAAGAGCCAGTACGTTTGATTGCTTCCAATGCTGGTTATGAAGGTTCTGTCATTGTGACACAACTAAAAGATAAAGAAACTGGCATCGGCTTCAATGCCCTAACTGGTGAATGGGTAGACATGATTGAAGCAGGTGTAGTAGACCCAGCAAAAGTAACCCGTTCTGCACTGCAAAACGCTGCTTCTGTCGCTGGAATGATCCTCACCACCGAAGCGGTTGTAGCTGACAAACCAGAAGAAAAACAAGCCGGTGCAGGTGCTGATGGCATGGGCGCCATGGGTGGCATGGGTGGCATGGGCGGCATGATGTAAGAAGGGATTTAAAACCCCTTATATCATCCAGCCTAGGCTAATAACGTAATATCACCCTTTATTCTATCCAAAAATTTGTCTGTCTTACCGACAAATAGGGATAAAATGCAAAGTGAAGGTCTCTTAACAGTTTATCAACTGTTGGGAGGCCTTCTTAGTTGTTGGATTCATATAGACATTTTAATAAGAAAAGGAAATATTGCGGAGTAGCTTGTCTGGTTTGTGGCAAGTGATGTGCTTGGTAATTTACCCTTAATCTGACACATCATATGTTCCCTTAAGAACTTGGTGAATTTATAAGAAAAAATTTGCTAATCATTTAGAAGGAGTAACATGGGGGTAATGTTGAACCTTAATGAGAAGTTTTCCATTAGTTTCTTAAGAGTTTGGGAAGCCTCTTTTTTCATTCCCTGTATAAGGGTATTTATTGTTGCAATTTTAAAAGCCGAAGAGGTGGTTTGTCTTGATACGTTCGGAAGAATACTTAATAAGCTTACTAAGTGAACTTAGGAAGCTTCCAAAAGAAACGGGTTGGGTGGAGTTTAAAGGTAACAACAAGGATCCAAGGAAAATTGGTCAATATATCTCTGCCCTTAGCAATACTGCTGCTCTATTTGGAAAAAGTCATGCATATATGGTTTGGGGAGTCGAAGACGAGACGCATAAAATTGTAGGAACAGTTTTTAGACCTAGTGAGGTTAAAGTAGGAAATGAAGAGTTAGAGAAT
>JANWIG010000065.1 GCA_025449975.1 Thermoactinomycetaceae bacterium | reverse complement strand
ACCTTTTTCCACTAGTTGTTTTGCTTCAGACATGATTGCTTTTTTGCATTCATCTATGATTAAAACTAGGAGATATTTATGATGTTCGCGAAGTGGACCCAGGTGGCGATATAAGTCGATGAGTCGTCTCAGGCGTTTGGTTTTATAAGAGCTGTTTTGAACCTTCTCTAAAATTTTTTCTTGAGAAGAAAGTGCTTCTACTTCTCCTTGCTGAAATCTTTGCCGATGCTCTTGAGGATTTACACTGTTGATATGACCTAAGATAGCAGGGACAAGCTGTGTAGGGGCTTCACGCCAGCGTGCCCGAGTGATGTCGATTTCTCCAGGACATCTCATGCCATATTTGGAGAGAAAAGAGATAAAAGCCTGTTGGATCTTCTGACCATCCGGTAGATTGGCGAATCCTTCAATAAAAGTGGAGTCATCGGCTTTTTGGAGATATTCCAAAGCTTTAGGTGAATTTCGAACGAGATCTGCTAAGTCACCAAGTTCCAATCCCATCTCAGTAGTGATATTGCCTGGCAACGATTTATTCAAATGAGCTAGTTCCTGATCACTCCCCAGCAGATCGATCAGCTTTTTTCGTAAACGAGCCATCGAGACAAAATAAGGTAGCATGTAGGATAACACAATGGGAAAAAGCTTGACTAAGAATTTATCTAAATAGTTTTCGATTGCGGTGATTCGATCTGCACCTTTTGCCTTTGCTAAGATTTTCTTTACTTCCGTTTTTTTCTCCTCGATATAACTGTCGATTTCTCTTTTTATGTCTCTGGGATCACCTTTATGGTAGTTTTGCCAAGCCTTTTTGAGAATCGGGAATAAAAAACGAGGCACGGAACGATTGAAGACGGACTTGGCTGATGTTTTGCGAAATTCCTCTCGCTGAATCACTTCCTTGATCGCTCGGCTGATTTTTTCATCTGCATTCGCAGCCAATTTTGGAAAAATCTTTTGGGGTAGTGGATGACGGAGTATGTCAGTTAAATCAATAAAAATTCGTCCGCCTGTTTCGACGAAAAGTTTCTTAGGGGCGAGTGTTTTTATGATGGAAATACCCAAAGGTTTTATTGCATCTGTCATCATTTGAATATGACCAAAAGAAACCATCACTCGAAAAGAATCTACTAAATGATCAGGGATCGGGAATAAAGTGGTAATCGGTCGGCTTTGTACGATAAAAACTTTTCCCTGTTCTATACAGAATTCAATATCTTGCGGTGAGCCAAAATGTTGTTCGATCGCTTTACCCAATTCAGCCAAATGTAATATTTGTTCATCGTTAAGCGCTGGTTTGTTTCGTTGAGAAAGGGGTAGTTCTTGTTTTACTGTTCCTCCTTCAGGTAGGGAAAATATCGCTATTTTCTTTTCAGAGATGTTTTTTTGGATAATTTGATTGGCTTTTACCTTATATAAATCGGCTGAAACCATTCCGGAGACGATGGCTTCTCCTAATCCAAAGCTGGCATCAATCGAAACCACTTTTCTATTTCCGTTGATCGGATCGGCTGTAAATAAGATTCCAGATGTCTCAGGGTGAACCATTCGTTGAACGACGACAGAGAGATAGACTTGTCGGTGATCAAACCCGTTTTTTGCCCGATAGGCAATCGCTCGATCGGTAAATAGAGAGACCCAACATTGTCGAATCTGTCGGAGTAAATCCTCTTGTCCCTTGATATTTAAATACGTATCTTGCTGACCAGCAAAGGATGCAGTAGGTAGATCTTCAGCAGTTGCGCTGGAACGGATCGCATACGTAAATTCTTTTCCGATGGTATTCCATGCGGAGAAAATTTCCCTCCTTAAGTCATCAGGTACTTCTAGCTGTTGCAAATGATTACGAATCTGTTGTCCTAGCGCGCGAAGTTGATCAAGATCATGGGGATTTAACTGATCAAGCTGTACAAAGAAAGAATCCATCTCCGAGCTCGTCGCGATAAATTCTTTGTAGGCGCGTGTGGTTAGGCAAAAACCAGGTGGCACAGGAAATCCTGCTTTGCTCAACTCTCCCAAATTAGCTCCTTTTCCACCAACCAAAGGAAGGCTAGCTCGATCAATTTGATCAAAAAACAGCACAAGTGAATCCATAACAAACATCCCCTTTAAATGTATGAAAACCGTTAGCTGGTTACTGCCGAGTTGATTGCATGTCAGTGAAGTTCACTTTTATTCCATTTATATTTATTCTAACATTTCTTTCCCAATTAAAAAAGTGAGTACTCACTTTTTTAATTGGCGCGAGTAACCATTTTGATTGATCGAAGTAACAAGAAAGAAATTTATGATTATCTTAATAGAAGGGAGGGAGGAAGTTATGTTAATCAACCCTTTAAATTCTTGCTTGGTTATACGACCACCTCAAGATTGTCCAAATCTTTTCCCAGGCACAGATCCACCCCCACCTTCACAAAATTTGTTACAAGTTGAGACATATCAATATAACGCAATTGCAAATGGAAACAAAACAGTGTATACGAATGACGACGAATTAATCGAGTATGGAAACCAAGGAATTCTCGATCCCAGTACCGTATCCTATTACAATCTATTTGTTAATGGAATTCTGCAACCTCCCACAGTCTATGAAGTGTTCGAAGGGATGCTAATCTTTACAGACGATGTCCCTCCAAATGGAGCACCGATCATCTTACAATTTATAAAAATATTTGGCTAGAAATATATGAACATACACGTTCAACAGCCTTTCCTTTTTTACCGTTCCCGTCATATAATATAAAGAAAAAAACGAGGATGGTGATTCTTTTGCCTCTTATCAAACCGTTTATTTCAGCAGTAAGATTTGCTTCTACGATCGGAGCGGGAACGGGAGAAGGTGAAGATTTTGCTATAGCTGCGACAAGTTTTACAGATGATGATGGAGCCGCAGTTACAGCATTTCCGGCTTCCTTTGCCTATTATAATCTCTATATTAATGGAGTGCTTCAAACAGCAGATGTATCCACTGTAACAACAACAGCAATTACAATTCCAGATGGAGATATATTGAATGGAGGCTCTCCAGTAGTAATTGAGTTCGTTGTAAACTAATTAAAAAAAGCACCAATGATCCTGAGAGGATTGTTGGTGCTTTTTTTTATAATTTGGAGAGAAGTGTTCAAATTTATTCGGATATCAAAATAAATTACAGAGAAGTGAGTGAAGGGAAAAGGATAGGATGGTCTATAAAATAACGTTACAAAATATTATTGGACATTAAGAATTAGAGGAATAGTTCCTCCGATTCCTCATATATTTGATAATTTTCTATTCTTCTTTAGACCGGAAAGGAGTTTTTTATTGAATATATAAAGGAATATCAGAAGAATAAATATGAAATTGGATGTGATTATAATGTTTGTGAGTATTGATCCAAGTGATCCGAATAGCGCAACGAAAGCAATGCTTGCAACAAGATGGTTTTACTCCAAAACAAAAAAAGAACGGTTGGAAATCATCAGAAAGCTAAAAAATGGGAGCTGTTTGACCTAGCAAAATTTTTTGAAGATCATATAGATGAGCCATTTCATTTTCCAGAGGATTTTGAAGTATGACCATGAGAAAAATACTTAAACTTTGAATGTATTAGCCTTTCAAATACTACAGACAACCATATCTAAATGTATTGACAATCCAAGAATAGCACCAATCGTTCTGCGATATATAAAAATGCCTGAATTGTATTTATTAGAAATTAAAAAACACACCAACAATCTGATTGGATTGTTGGTGTGTTTGCTTGTCTTGAACATAGAAGGATGATCCATAGTGGAGAGAAGAATGATGAAATCTTCGGAGTCGGTTTCGCACTGTACCCGCCCACGGAGGGGTGTTCTGGGGTAGATGAAATCAATCGAAAACAATGAATGAATATAAGGAAAATACTCAAGAGGGCTATCAAGTTAATGTTACAAAATATTAGAGGATAGCAAAGAGTGAAGGGAATCGATCCTTTGACTAGCTATATTAATTAATGACATTTTTTTAAATTGAGCCCTGGCTTGATCCCAGACTCTTTAAATTCCTCCACGCTATCAAAGTGCCCTTCGATATAGGCATTGCTAAAATAGTCATAACAGATCTCACAAAGATCCTTGGCGTATTTGCCTTCGTATCCTTTTTTGGGCTCTGACTCGCAAACAATACAGAGATTTCCTTCTTCTTTGTTCTTCGCTTGTCGTGCGATCCATTCTTCCTCTGTGATTGGAACAAAGTGATCACGTATTTCTTTCTCTCGTTTTTCTCTTTCTTCTACTTGATCGTGAGAGAGAAAGCCATATTTTTCTGCTTCGGCAGGTAGGCAACTTCGAATATAATCCTTAGAGCAAGAAGAACAGAAGAATCCAATTACTCCTTCTATATTATTTCCGAGAGCTAAATGAGGTCCATTGATGATGAGAGTTTTCACTCCACAACGATAACAACGCATACCATGCCCAAAAAGGGGATGATGAGGATCTACGTCAACTATATTAACCATGAGAGGGTAGTTGCTTCTTCTTAGAGACATATCGATTCCTCTTTCTTTTATTAGAGTAGAATGGCAATCAATTTTTATTATAATCCAATTAAATAATATTTACACTATGTGTGATTCTCTGTAAAAAGCAATGATCTAAAATTTAGGGAGAAGTTTTTAGCTGATGAAGAGATGTTATGATTGGTAACTATTAAGCTTGATTCGAGTTAAATTTGACCGTTTAATCTTAGAAGGATAAAACGTTAGAAAGGACTTAGGATCATTTGCAGTGATTTCGGTACAAAATCACAGTAGGGTTACAAAACAAATATTTTGTAACCCTTTTTGAAGCAAAATTCCCCCCTCCAATCGATTTTTTTGCTCCAAAATATCGCTCATCATTCAGTTGATTTCCCCTTTCACGATCAATAATTTGTAATATTTCATAAAAAAGAGTTAAGCAACCCCCTAAAAAGATTTCATCAAGCATCTTGAAGTTCACTCGCGATACTTAATCCCTCTGCTGGATTTCCTGATCCATCGTATCTAGTCCATATAGAAATCAACACAGAAAGTTGTTCTTGCTTATATACAATTATTCGGAATTATCAAGTTAGCTTGGTAAGTATTAAAACCCTCAGTAAAATAATCGAAACAATAATTCTATTTAGCATATTGCCAGATATATTTGACATTGGTAGAGTTGAATCGATTAAACAAACACGGGGTGGCATCATGAAAACGCAAACTCTTAGCAAAACCCTTTTTATTGTGTTTATATGTCTTTGTTTATTTGTTGGCTGTAGCGTAGAATCAACAGAATCAGTTGAATCAGTAGAATCTGCACCTGAAATTAAAATTTCTAATGTAGAGTTGGAGATAAAAAGTAAACTACCACCAGAACGGAGTAAACCGTTCGAAATTCGTCAGGAATTTTGGCAGGGTTGTAAGGAGATGCATTATTCCCATATTGTATTAGTTCGCAAAGCTGAATTAAATGAGCCTCATTTCGAATGGCATACAGAAGTTGTAGAAGTTGCTAAAGCTTTTGCTTATCTCTCAGAAACGACGTTTTTATCAAGCGCTGAAAGAGAACTAGGTCAATTTATAATAGACTTTTCCGCTGCGGCTCTGGAGTATCATCACAAGTTGGAGGGAATTGAGACTGTAGGAAATAGATTTGAAGATCTAGAAACATTGAAAATAAAGTATGAAGAACTTGAACAGATCGTACGTACTAGGCTGTATGAGACCGAAAAACAAGAGCAATATTATTAACTTTGAAATAAAAAAGGGCTAACCTCAAAGACAGGTTACCCTCTTTTTATTTTGCAAGATTGCCATCATAATAAAAAGCCAGTCGATCTCTGAAAAGATCTCATCATCTTGAAGTCAATTTGCGGAACTTAATTTCTTTCCTTCTTTCATTTCTTGATATAAATTTACCCATTCCATATAAATACCCTTTTTCCCGATTAAAGTATGATGATCCCCTTGTTCAATTACCCTCCCTTGATCCAGCAGCAAAATATGATCAGCCAATTTAGCATTAGCTAGATGGTGAGTAACAAAAATGACTGTTTTATTCTGCCCTAGTTGTTTTAAACTTTGAATGATTTCATATTCAGTATAATCATCTAATGCAGAAGATGGTTCATCGAAAATAAGAAGCTTAGCTTTTGAGTCACGCATAAATGCTCTTGCAATGGCGATCCGCTGCCACTGTCCTCCAGATAAATCCGTTCCGTTCCACTCTCTTCCCATTATTTGACGATACCCTTTTTGTAAACGTGCTACCTCCTCTTCCATATCTACTTGTCGAATCACTCTCTTTATCTCTTCGATCTTGTCCCTCTTACGCAAATCACCTATCGCTACATTTTCTGCTAAAGTTAATCCATACTGTCCAAATTGTTGAAAAACAACAGAAATGGCATTACGGAGCTGGTCGATATCAATTTCGCGAATATCGATGCCATTAATTAAGATCCTTCCCTGCGTCACATCGTAAAAACGGCAAATCAGCTTGACAATCGTACTTTTCCCAGCGCCATTTTCCCCAACAAAGGCCACACATTCGCCAGGATGAATAGTGAAACTCACATCCTTTAAGACACATTCATCTCGATGCGGGTAACGAAAGGAAACATTTTCGAAGCGAACGGAAAGTGGATTGTCCACATGAGGGAGTGGTTTATTCTTCTTTAAAGGCAAATCTGGCTTGGCAGTCAATAGGACCGCAAAATCTTTTCCCATTCTCCATACTTCTAACATTTCGACTCCATCATTCGCTGTTTTTTTTAAGTGGGAAGACAATTGAAAAAGGGCTCCTAGGTATAACGAAATGCTTCCGAGCGACATTTGATCTTTACCGATCTCCATGATCAACCAAAAATATCCCATACCAGCGACGATTCCATAAAGAAGAGCACTGATCCAAGTTCCCTGCAAAGTTTTATATTGCAAACGCTGATACCCTGTAAACATAGTGGATAATGTTTTCGAAAGTAATCTCCTAGTGAAAAGAGTTTGATTTCTTTTGCCGTCTTACGGTGAAGCAACATTTCTCGATCATATGAAAGTCTTCGTCTCGCTTCTGCCTGTTCATGGGCATAGTCCCATTCCAGTCGAGCAAATTTATTGGACAAAACGATATATGAGATCAGACTAAAAAGGAGAAGGCATGTTAATACAGGAGAAACCGAGCTAACTACAACCAATATTCCAATCAGAGTTAGCAAGCCGGTAAAAAAGTTGAAGGTAAACTCAACGATTTGCAAAGGCAACCACGTTATTGTATCTCTTAATGTCTCTATACGGTCGCGCTGACTTGTTTCTTCAAATAATTTCATTCCTGGCATCTTATGTATCGACTCTAGAAGTAATAAATTGGTTGAAAGCATCACTTTTTCTCCTAAAATGACACGTAACCAGCGAGTAAGCGATGTGGAAATCATCTGAAATAAAAAAGTAGCTGCAAAGGCGCTACCCCAGAAATAAAACAAGGCATCCGATCGTTGAATTGAACCACTTATTCCATCTAACAACTCTTTGGATGCATATAATTGAATAGCGGGAATCACTGCCTCAAAAAGCATCAGCACAAACAGACTGATTACAAGTAGAGGACCTGAACCTCGGATGACTCTAACTATAAAATGAATGATTGAAGAAAATTGTCGTAACCGCATCATGAAACACCTTCTACATTTCAGTCTACGCAAAAGGGATGACCTCAAAGGCACTTTAGGTGTCTGTTGAATCATCCCTTTTGATGTGTTTTTTCAATTAATTAGACAATCGTTCCTTATTCTCTTCTTCTAGGATCAATGCATAGACGATGCCTGGACCGTGCACTCCGATCGTAAGATCATTTTCGATATCGGAAGAGCGACTTGGACCAGTGATAAAATGGATTCCGGCTGGCATCTTCTGACCATTTAAAGCTTGGATTTCAGATAATATTTCTCCCATTCTCGTTTTGATCATCTGAGCAGGGATGACTGCAATCATCGCGGTCGGTAGTAAACTGACGGAACGCCCTTTTTTCATTCCAGATTGAACAACGATGGTTCCCGTATGGGCAATTGCATAATCGGCGACGACAATCCCGATATCTGCATTAGCTGCTTTCGATAACAAGTCTTCTTGTTGCTGATTCCAGACGGTGATCTCCAGTGATGAATCACTGTGTCGCCAGTCAAGATTATTAAGCAGTGGATCATCCCAGTGGATGATATTTTTCGCCATCAATCCATTCACGATTTCTTTTATTGCGGCAGATAGCTCGGCTTTTGTTGAAAGTTTATTTGCAACACCGCCTAGCCGTTCCCAGTTTTTCATAAAGAGTTGGATTGGCTCATCTATTGCTAATTGGTACTTCTTCCAAAAATCTGGAACTCCTCTTACTGGTTGATAAGGTGGCTTTGTGATCCGTGGTCTCCCAAGGCGCTCAGCGATGCGATTGAAAAATTGCTCCTCTTTTTCCCTCGACTCTCTTTCCAAATCTTTAATGATTTGCAAGCTATCTTTCGGATTCATTTTTCTCTCTCCGTTCGGCTAGAATTTTTTGCATCCGCTTCTGCAGATTTGGATCCTGAGGGATTTCCTGATTTAACTCTTTCTCTAACCGATCCCATGATTCGCGGAAAGACCGCTTCGCTAGTACGGGTGCATCACGATACGCAGTCCATTTTTTTAATGGACCGATCTTCGATGTAATTTTTCCTTTTCGAGCGATCAGTTTCTGTCCGAGCTGTCCTGCTTGAACGGCTAGATGGAATGTTCGGTGGTTCGAAGTTACTTTCCGAAATAGATTCATCCCCAACTTTTCGAGTTTCTTTGTCCTGTTTTTCTCAACATTATTGCGGCGAATATATACTAACATATCATGAAGAGGAATTTTTACAGGACAAGCTTCATAACAGGCTCCACATAAGCTGGAGGCATTTGCGATCTCTCCCCACTTTTCTTTATCTTTATGGAGAATGGGCGTAATGACTGCCCCGATCGGTCCACTGTATACCCAGCCATAGGCATGTCCGCCCACATGACGATAAACAGGGCAAGCGTTGAGACAAGCCCCACAGCGGATGCAGTTGAGTACCTCTTGAAACTCGGGATCACCCAATTGACTAGATCGGTTGTTATCGATAATGATTACATGGAGTTCCTCAGGTCCATCCAAGTCATCGTTTCGTCTTGGGCCATTGATGGCTGACATATAGACCGTTAAATCTTGACCTGTGGCCGCTCGCGGTAAGAGAGTAGCCATCACTTCCAAATCTTCCCACGAAGGAATAATTCTCTCCATCCCCATCATCGTGATTTGTGTTTTAGGCAATGTGCTCACCATTCGAGCATTTCCTTCATTTGAAAACAAGACCATCGATCCTGCTTCGGCGATGGCAAAGTTACACCCAGTTATGCCGATATCTGCTTGCAAAAATTTTTCTCGCAACTTCGAGCGAGCAAACCCTGCCAAAACAGCTGTATCCGCAGGGAGTTCTTCTCCAGCAACTTTGGAAAAAAGTTCGGCTACTTGCTTACGATTGCGGTGAATGGCTGGAATGATGATATGCGATGGTGTTTCATTCGCCAACTGAATAATGTATTCCCCTAGATCCGTCTCCACGACTTCAATCCCCTTTTCGATTAAAGCATGGTTTAGTTCTACTTCTTCGGAGACCATCGATTTGGATTTAACCACCGACTTAGCTTGTTTCGCTTCCATGATTTTTAGGGAGATTCGTACAGCTTCTTCTGCTGTCGATGCAAAATGGACAATTCCCCCAGCTGCCCTTAAGTTATCGACGAACAAAGACAGATAGTAATCGAGATGAGCAATTGTATGGAGGCGAATCTGTCTCCCGCGTTCACGCCATTCTTCCCAGTGGCCGAGTTGATCTGTTGCTGCTTGTTTTCCGGAACGGAGTTTTTCGGTTGTAAATTTGACGGCGTTTTGTAGGAATTCATTATTTAAAGCGACCTGCACGCGATCCTTCAAACTATTTTCTGACTGAACCTCATTCATGTATTTAGCTCACTCCTTCATAGAGTAGTTCTGCCAAGTGCATCACTCGAATATTTTTTCCTTCATGACTCAGTCTACCGGCGATATTCATCAAACATGCCATATCGATTCCGACTAATACTTCCGCTTCTGTTTCCAAGACGTGTTCTGCTTTTTCCTTCACCATCGCTCCAGATAAATCGGACATTTTGACCGCAAATGTTCCTCCAAAACCACAGCAATCTGAAGCGTTTTTTAATGGAATCAACTGACAACCTTTTACCTTGCTTAAAAGCTGATAAGGTTCATTTGTTACTCCCAGTAGACGGGTAGCATGACAGGATGGATGGTAAGTAACTCTATGACGGAAAGTAGCGCCTAGATCTGTAATTCCTAGCACATGAACAAGAAACTGTGTAAACTCATAGGTTTTCTCTTTTAATTCATTCACCTGCTGTAATAATTCGCGCTCCTCTTTAAAAAGCGTAGGGTAATGGTGATGGATCATTCCCACACAGGAGCCAGACGGCGCGATGACAAAATCACTATCTTTAAAAGCAGCAATGATTGTTTTAGCAGACTCTTTCGCTTCTTCCCAATAGCCGCTATTGAAGGCAGGTTGTCCACAACAAGTTTGCAATTTAGGAAAATCCAGCTTAATTCCATAGCGATGAAGGATTCTGACCATCGCTTCGCTGACTTGCGGATAGATCACATCACATAAGCAGGTGACAAACAATGAAACTTTCATCTTTCTTCTTCCCCCTCTGGCGTTTAGCAACTAGATTCGCCAAATCATCCCATCAGCTTCTAACTCCGTGGCATATGGAGTTAACTCTTTGACAATTACTTAATTTATTCTTTACTAGGTCTGTAGCAATAAAACTCATATAATCATCATATCATCTGATGACCATATTTTCAGATGTTTGTTTTTAAAAAAATAACCGTAACTACTTGACCATTTCTTTTTCTACTCCTATGAGGTGATACAACATTGCTTCTTCCGCTTTTATTGGATTCCCGTTTTGAATCGCTTTAAATATATCAACGTGTTCTCGGTATAAACGTTGTGGATTATCTTTGGACTGATATAATTTCTTTCGACTCGCTTTTAGTGTCTTCTCCATGATCTCAGAAATCGACAACATCATCGATTCTAATATCGGATTGTGGGAGGCACAGGCGACCGCATAGTGAAACTTCCAATCCGCTTGGTCACCGAGCTCATTATTTTCCAATGCCTTTTTCATCTCATCGAGAGCGTCTTGAATTTTTTTTAGATCTTCTTCGGTTCTCTTCTTAGCGGCTAGTCCAACGATCCCTTTTTCTACAATTTTCCTTACCTCTAATAAATCGCAAATATCTTTCTTTGTAACCAACTGAGCTGATTCAATCGCCGCAAGAATCTCTTCTGCCTCGTATTGGGCAACAAACGTTCCTTCACCTTGACGGATCGTAACCAAGCCCATGGTTTTCAAAGCACTGATCGCTTCTCGAACCGTTGATTGCCCAACCCCCAACATATTTCCTAATTCTCGTAGAGATGGAAGACGATCACCGGGTTGATAGGTTCCTTGGAGGATTTGTTCTTTTAAGTAGTCAGCTACTTCTTCATATGTTTTTTTCGTCTTTAATTTAGAAAAGGCTTTCACTACAGTCCTCCTCAACTGATAAGGTTATCTGATGACTTACCTAATTATATATGATTTCTTATTTCTATTTCAATACAATAATATTTTATGTCTGTTCCTCTGATTATTTTGTAACGTTATTTTATACACTCATGAGGGTATTTGTTCATTCTCTTTAACAATAGTTAAAATAGTAATAACATCGATGATACCTCTTCAATCCGTGCAATAGTCTTCTATTAACACGATTATGTAGATAAATATTTATGTTAATGACAAACATATAAAACATGAAAATAATTTTATACAAAAAAAGAGCTGAAATGTCGATTCCAGCCCTTTTTAGCCAAGTTTGTATATAGGATCCTATTTATAATTAGAGTCCGACGGAAATGAATTTTGTTTCTAAGAATCCTTCCATCGCATAATGTCCACCTTCACGACCAATTCCACTTTGTTTAAATCCTCCAAATGGAGCTTGGGTTTGTGTAGGTGATCCATCATTGACACCGACGATACCATACTCTAATGCTTCTGCTACCCGAATCGCTCTGCTGTTATTTTGTGTATAGAAGTAAGCAGCTAATCCATAGATCGTATCGTTTGCTTTTTCGATCACTTCTTCTTCATCTTTGAAGAGGATCACAGGAACGACTGGTCCAAATGTTTCTTCACGACAAATTTTCATTTCATCCGTAACATTTGTAATAACAGTCGGTTCTAAGAAGAATCCTTTGGCATATTCTCCATCTGTCAAACGATTTCCTCCGTAAACGACGTTACCACCAAGTGCTTTTGCATCTTCAATGTGGTCAATTACGCCATTTAATGCTGCTTCGTCTACGAGCGGACCAATTTCAACGCCTTTTTCATTACCGCTTCCTACTTTGGTGCGTT
>JANWIG010000064.1 GCA_025449975.1 Thermoactinomycetaceae bacterium | reverse complement strand
CGCACGACTTGCATGTATTAGGCACGCCGCCAGCGTTCATCCTGAGCCAGGATCAAACTCTCAAATCAAGGCTCTTGCTTTAAATTGAACGAGGTCATGTATCACTCTTTAGTTTTCAAGGAACAGATAATCTTTTTTCTTTTAAGTAGTGACAACGATTAGTACTTTAACACAATCACTCATCGATGTCAACACTTTTTTTCTCATCTTTTATCGCGTTTCGTTCAGCGACGATATGTAATATAACACAGCAAAATTAAACCGTCAATAGTTTTTTTAAAAAAAGTGAGAGATGAATCTTTTTCTTTGATCAACGCAATCTACTCTCTTTTTTGTAACCACTTTTCATCTAACTGCTGCGTCGATATCGCAAGTGATTTTTGCAGAGACTTTTTCGTTCTTAATGCGGTAATGGCTAGCTTTTGATCACTATCCTGATCAATATAATCTTCTTGTTTTAAGTGGTGAAATAAACGGAGAAGGGCAACCTCCTGATATTCTTGGACAATAAAGCCCACCAGCAGGTAGCAGGATTCATAATACTTTGCAGCCTCTTGCGACGGTAAACTTTCCAAATGAATCTTTTCTAGCTGGGATAACAAAAAATGAGGAGTCTGATTCACAAACTCTTTTTCTGCTGACAATAGATGCTTCTCATAGTAGGAAGCGGTCCCCTCTTGTAACCAATAGGCGGCATTATCATTGGTTAATTCACTCACCATTTGATGAACCAACTCATGCACAATGCTTGCTTTTAGCTCAGATGGCTCCATCACTCCTCCGACCAGCTTAATCGCTTGATCCGCTTCATGCCAACCAATCGCCCAATGAGGTAGCGATGGCTTGACCGATTGCCAAAACCATTCGGGTCGATGGTACAACTTCACTTCGATCTGTTTAGGCACCCATGCAAACTTTTCTTCTAATCTCTTTTGAGCTAGCTCAATGGTCTCAAAGGCAATCTGCGCCTCTTTTTCTAAAAATGGATGTGTAAAATAAACTTGGATCCGCCCATCTCCTACCGATTGAAATGGAAAATCATGATCCTTCCATCCTCTTGCCGTTTTTTTGACGCGTAATGGATAACGAACTGTCACTTGTTCCCCCCTTTTTTGATAGCTTTGTTCAATCCAAACTTCGTATAAATCCTTTGCTTTCTGGTTACGCTTAAGGATCTTTAGACGAAAGGATTTCGGTTCAATCGTACGAACAACATCTTGAAACCAGCGCTTTTTCTCTTGAATATAAAAAGGATCTGCTTGCGATAATGTTTGTTGATAGGCATGCCAGTCTCCTTGTTGAACGGCAATCTCTTTTTGGATCATCAATTGCTCAAGCGCTTCGTCAGCAGAGAAAAAAGTTGTTGGGTAAAATAGCAGCCAAAAGATCGAAAGCAACATCACCATCTCGATTCACATCCCCTTCCTTTCTATGATGTGAAAAGAAAGAATCCTTATACCTAAAGATCATCAGCTTTTAAATTAAAAAACACCTTGTATGTCGAACATACAAGGTGCTTCATTTCTTTTTAACACTACTCCCACTCAAACAGTGCAGGTGACGCTTTAAGCCTATCATACCAACGTTTATCACATCTTCCACTATTCTTGGCGGGGATTCTGACGGAACTCATTTTTTTACTGCTTGATTACCATTAAATGATATACCTGATTTTTTTGCTGTTCGTATGTTAATGTTACCTGTCATCTCTTCCGCAATGAGTTCATCTACGCCTGACCACATATGTGAATAATGCTTTAACGTAATTTCTGGACTGGAATGTCCCATGCGCTTCGACAATATCAAAACAGAAAATATTAAATTCATTAATCAGATAAGATGCATGCGAATGACGTAGTCCTTTTGCTTGAATACGATGAACATTTGCAAGTTTTGCATAACGTTGAATAATTCTGCCAATTGTTGATTTTATCATTGGTGTTCCATCATAACTAAAAATGAAATCGTCAACTCCTATTTTGGCTTGTCGTTCTTTCCATACTTTCAAAATCTCTATCGTATCATTATCTAAAGAGATGATTCGCTTTCCATCCTCTGTCTTTGTATAATTTTTCCTTTGCCAATTGCTCTTGTTTCGTAAATATAGGGAATGATGAACACGAAGTCGCTTGTTTTTAAAGTCTACATCTTCCCACCATAATGCTGTACCTTCATTGACACGAAGCCCAGTCATAAAATAAACCCATAACATCACAAAACATAAATGTTCATAAAAATCATCTAGACAAATAACTGATATAACCTCTTCAAATTCTTTCTTAGTCCAATAAGGAACAACTGCCTTTCCCTTTGGAATAGCTTTCACCTTTTTAGATACATTCATTTCTAGATATTGCATATCCACTGCCATATCTAAACTTTTACGAAACATACCAAATACTAAACTAGCATATGCTTGGGAATATCCAGCTCCTTTGTCTGAAAGTAGCCAAGTTCGATACCGTTGAACATCTTCTACAGTTAGAGAGCGAAGTTCTATGTTATAGAAACGATCTCTCATACTTTCTAACGTTCGTTTACGAACATAAAAAGTACTTTCTTCCACCTCTGTTTCATATGCAGGAATATATACAGTATCCATGAATTGGCCATATGTCATATGATAGTTCCCGTACCCGTTTGCTTTATGGTATTCATTTTTTACCCGTACCAATTTCTTTATAGGCCTGTAACGCAGAAGTGAACTTTCTTCCTTGCTGATTCGTACGCCCCTTTTTCCGAAGACGTTTCCCAGTAATTCGATCTGTTCCTAACTCCGTTTCATAAAAATATTGCCCTTTATCATCGATATAAACTCCCACATATTTAGTTTTTGCCACGACTGCCTTCCTCCAATTCTAGTTCACAACCTAGAATCGATTCGACTGTCATTTTTGGTACACGCCCTAAGCGTTTATTATTATAAAATGGATACCCTTTTTGTACCATGATTTGTTTCGCTTGTCTAATAATTCGTATCGAAGTATATTTAGGATACCCAAGCTCAATTAAATCATCTTTTGTAATCAGTTCCTTCATAAACATATACCTCCCTTTTCTTAATAGAGGAATACATACTAAAAACAAAGGTACTTTAGTTCATTTCTTTTTGAAAATCAGACGGCTGTTGGTTCAGCTCCACGGGAATTTCACCCCTGCAAGTATTTCTTCCAGCCCTACTCATATAGCTTGCGACGCTTTGAACGCTCGAACCATAACGATAGGGGAGTATCATTATCCTAACTGATGGGTTATCGCCAGCAATCCACCACGATTGCGTTAGACTCATAGATTATCGCTCGTTTCTAACGAAAGTTATGGCGTATGAATCAAGTGGCTCATCATCAGTAGAATGTATCTGATTTTTTTGTTTATGCTGCACGGCGTTATCTTCCGTGCTTTCTTTGTCAAAGAACAAACATATAATCAATGAAAGGGAAAACCTAACCATTCTGTATTCAAATTTTGAAAGCTAAAACAGATTGCATAAGCTTCGCCCGTAAGCGTTCGCGTGTATCTTCATCGATGCCCCAATAAGTGTTTCCTTGTTCATCACGAAGCTTACGCATGGATAGGCTTGTCATATAGCTTCTATAATGTAGAACAACTACTTTCATTGCTTCTGGCTCACCCTTGCAGCTAAAATAATTGGGTACGGTAATAAACCACGCTCGCTGTTTTCAACATTAGAATTAATAATCCCATTCATCTGCATGTTCCTCCAAAAATCGCTTTAACCGTTCAAAAGAACTTGTCCGTCTATACTGAACTGTACTGCGTGGAATATCGAGTAGTTCAGCTATTTCTACATCTGATTTATCAAAAAAGTAGTATAATAGGACGGTCTTACGCTTTTCCTTTGGCAAGGTACGTATGGCTTCGGCAAGTAATTTCGGAGTGATTTTCTTTCCAGCCACTTGAAAACTTTGTTCTTCTTCTCCTTCATATTGCTTATCTAAGGTATAGAGTTGATTTTCTTCTTGTGGTGTGAGATCAGAAAATGTCATCTCCTTTGCTTGTTGTTTCCGCCTATCGTTGTAGCTATTGATTGCCTCATTCTTTAATACTCGTTTACAAAAAGCATTAAAGGCACAACGAACTTGCCACTCAGTACGATCTGGTTCTATCATGCATTTCTTCTCCCTTCGCAACTGCAAAGGTGGGTGATGATTTCCCCTTTCATAACCTTCAACAAGTTTTTTTGAAATGCCAAAAATATGAGCAAATTTTTTAAAAAAATTATCCAAATTACAAAAAACTCAACTGAACATAATTCAGTTGAGTTTCATAATTTATTTATATTTAAATTAAGTAATATATGCAGATATATAAATTGTGCCCGTAGTTATCTCGGAAAATTCCAAATTCTTTACAAATATCAAATGTTATCTAATTAGAATAAAAATAAATAACATGACGATATCCTATTTTCAATACCACCATGTTCTTAAAATTAATACTTATTCTAGAACTATGAACCTATTGCTTCCCACCTAATATTTAATCAAATGTATGAAACCTTTTCCACTGCAGTTTATGCCTAATATACTAATAAGGTTGTTTTTGAACAAAATATTGTGTCAACCAATTAAAAATGGAATAGGAAGTAGGCAAGCTTATTTCTTATTCTTATTATTGATAATAAACAAAGCAAAGACTGCAGCAAAACAACTAAATACACCTATCCATAAAACAGGTTCCAAAATGATCTACTCCTTGTTAATAAATTTATACCGCACTCCAAGTAACTGGTTATTGAAAAATCACCTCTTTATGAAAAGAGATAGAGTTCCAAAAAGAAACTTCCAGTGCGAGCTCATTAACAATTAAGATGTTTTGATAATATAAGAAGTGATTGCTTTAATTTTTGAATTTTTACCAAAGCCTCTGAAGTTATATACATCGCAAAAAGCAACACTTTCCTTATCGTTTAATATTAAAGTTCCATTTACAGAACCTGTATTTCCGTGTGTGATGATGTTCTGTATACGTAACTGTTGAACTTTACGATTTTTCATTTGATGTAACGCTTTTTCAAAATCACCTTTTCCCCGAATTAGTTTATCACCGATGATTTCCCAAACCACATCATCTGTCATCCAATCCATACAAAATTCTATTTCATTTTTGACAAAAGCGATACTAAGATCTCTAAGCAGCTCTTTTTTAGGTGAGTTTCCACAATTCTCAGCACATTCTATCTTTATGTTTTCAGAATGAGTCTCCATTGTCTCCATCTCCTTCTTTGATTATATAATACTATCTTTAAATACTATTATTTCAAAATCCGCAAATTTAAGCAAATATTTAGTAGAATATCAAACCAATGACCTCGAATCTTTCCATCGAGGTCATTAAAGCGCATCTGCTGGGTTTTTACAATTAGAAGGTTATTCCGGGATATGTTCTCCGCCTATTTGACTGGAACCCAGATTTCAGTTTTAGCTGTGGAGCTGGTCGGATCAGGACTTTTATATACTTCCAGAGACGGTGCACCGCTATGTTCATAATCATTGGACGGAAACCACTCTGAATATATTTTTTTCCATGTCTTCGGCACCACATCAGCTACGGGCCCCACGGCTTCAAAAATCGCCCACTTTGCAGCAGATACTTCGTAGCTGAATAATCCATCAGGTGTGCTACCTTTGTATTCAGTACCCACCCAATATTCAATCTCATTGTCCTCTTTACTATAATCTACTGTTGCTCCAATTAAACCTGATATTTGACCGTTATTCAAGCCTAGCAATTGGTTAATAGTACCGTCCTGCCCGACTTGGGACCAAAAACGACCGATATCCCGAGACGAACCGATATCCCCGTCACAATTAAGTCGTTCTTTCACCCCCACAACTTGGAAGGATTCCCGTTCTATCAATTGATAATTCATCGGTTCGACTCCTTTCACATTCACCTGTATCACCAGGCGGTTATAAGATTGTAAATTGCCCATTCCTTTACGCGCTTCACTCGGCGTAAGCCCGTGTTGTTTATGAAATGCTTTGGTAAAAGATTCAGGAGTTTGATAGCCATATTTGTAGGCAAGGTCAATAATCTTTGTACAACTGTTGCATAATTCATGAGCTGCTTTTGTCAGGCGGCGTCGCCTCAAATATTCTCCTACAGTCATATCCGTCAAAATAACAAAAGTACGTTGAAAATGATAGGGAGATAGATGAGCTTGTTCAGCAATGTCTTTAATCGTAATGTCATCCAGCAGATGGGCTTCTATGTATTCGATTGCTTTTTGTAATGATTCTACCAGTGCCATATGGTTCACTCCTTAATTACATGTTAACTTATTAAACCCTCTAAATCCTGTCATTTTGTGCTTATTTAGGACAGTTTTCCCTTACGTAAATATCATACCAACATAAACCAAATGAATTAGTCAATTTTCATAACCTGTTAGCACAGCAAGTAGTCGATATTTTCTATATCATTTTTTCAACTCATATCTTAACAATACATTGCCAGAATCAAATGATGTTACTGATTTAAGTGTCAATCCAAATTGTTTAACCTGGGCATTGATCTTCGCTGCTAATTCAGCCTCCATCAGTTGTTTGCAGAGCCACTGCAGCATGGACAACATGGGATCTTGTTCCGACATGAATTGTAATAGCATTTGTTCAAAAGATAAGGTAGAATTCGGGTAAGCCATCGTCTTCAACTCCTTTTGGTTTGCGAGACACTTACCTATTCGGAGTTGCCGATGGCTTTTCCTCTTTCTACTTTTGCGAACTTAATTATACATGATCCTCCTTCATACGTTGTGTTCTAAAAAAGAACGAACTTAATACTCCTTTTAAAAACCTTTTTTAAAAAACAAAACGACGGTTTTATGATTCCAAATCCAATCATGGGAAAGCTCGAAACAAATGCTCCCGAAATTACGAGCTAGAAAAAAATGTTTAATTATAATTGATCAATCATTTTATCAAAGCCTAAATAATTTCCCTCAACATTTTCATCCTTTAGCCTTGTTATGTTTGTAGGTTATAAGGATGAAAGGGGAATGTTCCCCACTTCATTCATAGCAATTTTTCTCTATTATAATACGTGGTATTCCTAGCTAGAGATCATCTCTGCTTCTTGCTTACTTTTAACTGACCTAAAGCAGTGCCATTCCCTCCCCAGCAGTTAACAAATCTACCATCAGCAGTAAATTTGTTTACATAATTTTGATTAGAATCCGATATATACACACGACCAACCGAGTCAAATCCTACCCACCTGAGGATTGCAGTTTACCATTATCTGTACAAGGTGCATGTCCTGTAGTTCCACAATGATGATCGCCAAAAGTATGCAAATGGTTGCCATGCTTATCAAACTTCTGCACTGTTTTCCAACTAGCTACATACACGTTGTCAGCATCATCAATAACGAGCGCCTTAATCTCCATAAACTTCCCATCTCCGATGCCTCGCTCACCCCATTTTTTATCAAAAGTACCGTCTGGTCTAAACTTTTGAATGCGGTAGTTTTCTGTATCGGCGACATAAATATTTCCAGCTGAATCAACAGCAATACCCCGAGGTTGGAAAAATTCCCCATCTCCACTGCCAATCTTACCCCAACTATCCAGAAATGAACCATCCTGAGCATATGTCAATATACGCTGTTGATACGTATCCGTAATATAGATCTTACCAGACCGATCAACGGCAATCCCCCCTGGTGCATTAAACTGGTCAAGAGAGACCCCAATCCAATTGGATCGCTTGAACTCATCATCTATTCGGACAATAATGCTCCGATCAGACGCATAGAGCTGTTCCTCAACAGGATTCCAAGCCATCTTGGCATTTAAATGACCAGTAAACACTTTAGACTCCAATGAATTTGTCGTAATCGATGTCGCATCAACCGGATCTAAGTCATGTCCCGTCACCGGCACACTAGACCATTTATTTGATAAAGCTGGATGAAACACATACAACATGTTGCTTCCACCCGTTGTTTCGTTTAGGTATAAACTCTGTGGATTAGCAAGATTAAACTGTGAATGATAGCTCCATCTGGATGTGCCACTATCAAATGTAAATAATTGAATCCGATTGTTATCCGTATCGGCCACATATAGTTGACGACCGCTACCTACAGTAAGACCTGAAGGATTTTTCAATTCGCCATCACCCGTGCCATGACCGCCCACACTCGTCAGAAACGACCTATCTGTCTTATTAAAGATTTGCACACGATGATTGGAACGATCGGCGATATAGATATATATATCGTCTATAGCGATATCCTTAATCCCATCAAATTCGCCATCACCCGTGCCATGATTACCAAATGTATGCAACGCATTACCACGATCGTCAAAAATATGCACTTCATTGTTTACTAGACCAGCATAAATCTGATTAGTAGACAAATTTACGGCAATCGAAATAGCATTGAACAAGCTCCAATGGGTGATATACTGCCCCGCCGAATCATATTTGATGATCGCTTGATGACCCAAATCGGCCTCATATTTGTTTCCTGAACCATCGAAGGCAACATCAGCAGGAGACAATAAAAAAAGCATGACAGGTAGAATTTGTCATACCTTTGTTTGTTTATTTATAAAACTTCTGTAATACCAGCCATAATATATGCCGCACATGGTACCGCAATCGCATTTCCAATTGCTTTGTATCTAGCATAATCACTTATCGCTTCGTCTTTATACCCAAGAGATGTCCATCCCTCTGGTAATCCCATCAAACGTTCACATTCCAATGGAGTAAGTTGACGAATAAACCCTTCTTTTTCTTCTCCTTCGTACCAAAATGAAAAATAGTTTACGGAACCTGCGAGCAAAGTGGGAAAAGGGTCATTTGTCCGTCCAAAACTTGCATGGAAGCTGTTTTATTTTTGTCTTTTGCGGTGCTTCGCATGCGTCTTTCTTGAAAGGGTCGGACGACGGGTATTTTCCCCCTTTTTTTTTGGAGCAAATATTCGACCGGTGCTGGTGGAGGACAGCCTGTCCTCTTCGCAAGACGTAAGAACCAATTGCAGATGGCGGGTTTTAAATAATATTTCTCTGGCACGTGTTCCTCCAAAATCTGCCACGAGGAAGATACGTCTTCTTCTTTGAGCGAGCGTGGGCTTTCCCCAATATCGGGCATCCAACACGCGCCAGCACAACTCAACATCCTTCCCTCGGACCATTCCAGCACTTTGCCCAGACTCCAGAAGCAGGCATTGGAATATCGGTTTTTGTGAACGATTCCAGCACGGCTTTAAAATCCAGCCTGTTATTTGATGAAAAAGCTCCCATGACGTTTTCCCAAACAGCGATAACTGGATATGTTCCATTTGTTGCACACCTCATTTCCTCAATAATTCGTATCGCGTGATAAAACAAACTAGATTGACTTCCTGCAAGCCCTTCTCGATTTCCGATATTGGATAAGTTCTGACAGGGTGAACCAAAGGTAATGATATGAACAGGCGGTATTTCTCCACCATCTATCTTTGTGATATCACCAAGATGAAGCATGTTTGGAAAATGTCGTTTTGTAATAGAAATAGGTGCTTTCTCTACTTCACTTGCCCAAGCTGGTGTTATTCCATAATGGGAAGCTGCGAGAGGGAACACCCCAATACCATCAAAGAGACTACCTAATGTAAGATATGTCATAAGCCATCAACATTTAATATAGGAACTCGCCTTTTAGTTTCTAAAAAAATACTATTTTCCACTTCATTTCCCCAAACATCCCAGCCAACAGGTGATTGCCTAGCAAATAACTCAATTCGTGGTAAATCGCCCATAAGTTCAACTATTTTATCTCTAGCAATATCAGGCTTTTTACTATGTCCTTCGACAGGACTTACAATTAACTGATGAACCTCCTTTGATATTCTTTTTGGACGTCCTTTTACAGCTAATAAACAAATTTCAGCGTTTGAGCGTGTCCAGTAACCCAAACCAAAGAAAAAACCATTCCCTGACTTATTTTGTTTCACCCAGACAAAAGCAACTGTTTTAAACGTAAACCCCCATGCAGTTATCACTTTTAATGCTTCTTGTAGTATGGAGAAGGTCGCCCATAAAAACAAAACACTATCTTTGTGAGAGATAATATTAATAGGTAAATCACAAATATCTCTTAAACTCATGGTGCGATAATGATTTTCTGCAACACCCTGTCCATTTTTTGTCGATATTGCCACGGAGGATCAGCATATATAATGTTGTATTTCATCTTTACCACTCCAAAATTTAGACATGACTAAAAAATCGACTTTTGGCGGAGCAAATTCTAAAAAAGTCGATTAAGTATTCTAATAAATTTATTAATGTAACATTTCAGTTTCATATAACTGATCTGCAAGAAAGCTTATAAATATTGACTTAAAAACATCTTAGAAAATAAAAAAAGAGACATTGCTTTTACACAACATCCCTCATTTTTCTCCGTTTCCTCTGGCGGAATCTTGGCGGAGAACCTATTCATTTTTAATCATTTTATCCATTTTACGTACCATCGAAATGCAGTCAAATCAACGTTTTCACTTCAAATGCCTCTAGTGAATTATTCCCACTCAATGGTTGACGGCGGTTTGGAAGTAATGTCCAAGACAACCCGATTCACATCATCTACTTCATTGACGATCCGCGAAGAAATCCGTTCCAAAACATCATATGGAATGCGTGCCCAGTCTGCAGTCATCCCATCTACGGAGGTAACAGCACGAATCCCCACTGTATAAGAATAGGTCCGCATATCTCCTTTTACGCCAACGCTACGGAAATCAGGAAGTGTCGTAAAGTATTGCCAAATCTCGCGATCTAAGCCCGCCTTTTGAATTTCCTCCCGTAAAATGGCATCCGATTCACGAACAATCTCCAATTTATGTGGCGTTACTTCCCCAATGACCCGAATCGCTAGTCCAGGTCCCGGGAACGGCTGTCTCCACACAATCTCTTCTGGCAAGCCTAATTCTTCTCCCACTTTACGCACTTCATCTTTAAACAGCGCTGCGAGCGGCTCAATCAGTTCCATCTTCATATCTTCTGGCAATCCACCGACGTTGTGATGCGATTTGATGGTTTGGGCTGTCTCTGTACCTGATTCAATGATATCGGTATATAGGGTTCCTTGCCCAAGGAATTGATGATCACCAAACTTAGCGGATTCTTCCTCAAATACACGAATAAATTCATTTCCAATCAATTTTCTCTTCTTCTCTGGATCTGTCACGCCAGCTAGCTTACTTAAAAATCGCTCCCGTGCATCGATGCGAACGAGGTTCATATGGAAGTGCTCACCAAAGGTAGCAACAACGCTCTCAGACTCACCTTTGCGCAACAAACCGTGATCCACAAACATACAAGTCAACTGATCCCCGATTGCCCGATGAATCAATGCCGCCACAACCGAAGAATCAACTCCGCCACTTAAGGCACACAATACTTTCCCGTCTCCAACCCGTTCCCGAATCTCTTTAACGGTATCTTCAATAAAGGTTTCCATCTTCCAAGTCCCTGTACAACCGCACACTTGATAGAGAAAACGAGATAAAATCTCATCGCCTCTGTGTGTATGTTGCACTTCTGGATGAAACTGTACAGCATAGATTTTACGTGATGGATTACTCATCGCAGCTACTGGCGTCGAATCTGTTTTGGCATCGGTCTGGAAACCAGCAGGCGGATGAACCACGACATCCATATGACTCATCCAAACTGGATGCTTTTGCGCAAATCCTTGAAAAAGAACAGAATCAGAAACAATCTCTATTTCCGCTCGGCCATATTCGCGCTTTTCTCCGTGATTTACCTCTGCGCCAAAGTGATCAGCAATCAACTGCATACCATAACAAATCCCAAGAATCGGAATGCCCAATTCAAAAATTTTGCTATCTAATTTAAGTGACTTGGGATCACTGACACTGTTGGGACCACCGGAAAAAATGATTCCTTTGGGAGCCATTTCTTTTACTTTTTCTGCACTGATCCGTGCTGGGAGAAGTTCACTATATACGCCTAGATCGCGAACTCTTCGAGCAATTAGTTGATTATATTGCCCACCGAAGTCGAGTACAATGACTCGTTCCAACGATTTATCCATTGAGTAAATCCCTCTTTTCTTTTAAATAAAAGCCAAGACCCATACCATTTCTTAGATGGTATAGGTCTGGTCTCGATTTCCATCGATCATCAGGTATAAAGAAACAAACCTTTTTCCGGCGTCAAAACAAAAGCGCTTGGAAACTTCCGTTTGTACTTCTTGCCATCTAACGGAAATTATGATACCAAAGGAAAAAAGTAGTGGTCAAGCGAAAAGGAGATCTTTCTATCTTGAGCAAAAAGTCCAGTCCTCTCGCAGAAAAATTGTTCCCTATATACAAAAAAGAATTAGCCCAACGAATGGACTAATTCTTAAAAACCAGACTAGATCGCTCCGAGAAAAACAAAACGAGCGACAAAGAGAACTCCTAAAATATAAACAATCGGATGTACTTTCTTTCCTTCTCCAGCGAAAAGCTTTGCCAAAGGATAGACAATAAAGCCGATCGCAATTCCTGTGGCGATACTAAACGTTAATGGCATCATAATCGCTGTTAAAAAGGCTGGCGCCGCTTCTGAAAAATCATCCCATTTAATCTCTTTTAGACTGCTTGCCATCAAAACACCGACAATGATCAAGGCTGGCGCTGTTACAGCAGAAACTGCGGCAAGTGTCTCAACGATTGGAAAGAAAAAGAGTGACAACACAAAGAGGAAGGCGGTGACTACCGAAGCCATTCCCGTCCGTCCTCCGGAAGCAACTCCGGCGGTAGATTCAACATAAGAAGTGACTGTGGAGGTTCCCAGCAAAGACCCACTTGTCGCGGCAATCGAGTCGGTCATTAACACTTTTCCAGCCCGTGGCAATTTATTATCTTTTAAAAATCCCGCTTGGTTGGCCACTCCTACCAATGTCCCAGCGTTATCAAATAAATCAACAAAGAGAAAAGCAAAGATAATTGTAATGACGCCCATATCAAAAGCGCTTATAATATCCAGCTTTAAAAAGGTCGGTTCAATACTTGGAGGCAGACTAAAGAGAGAGTCTGGAACTTGGACCACACCAATGATCATACCCAACACGGCCGTTGCAATCATGCCAATAAAAATAGCTCCCCGAACCTTCCGTACCATTAGAATGACAATTAAAATAAGACCAAAGACCGTCAACAATAATTCTGGTTTACTTGTCAAATCGGGGTTCAGCGCTACATACGTCGCTTCATTTGCCACAATCAGTCCGGAGTTTTTCAGACCGATAAACGCAATAAAAATACCAATTCCTGCAGAAACAGCATATTTTAATCCCTGAGGAATGGTATTAATGATTAACTCACGCACCTTGGTCACTGTTAATAAAAAGAAAATAATACTAGAAACAAAAACAGCTCCTAATGCGGTTTGCCAAGGTACTTGCATATTTAAAACAACCACATAAGTAAAGTAAGCATTTAGACCCATTCCAGGTGCTAAGGCGATCGGATAATTCGCAATCAGCCCCATCAAGAGAGTGCCCAATGCAGAAGCAACGGCTGTCGCCACAAAAACAGCACCAAAATCCATGCCGGCTTCTTTTAAAATCCCTGGATTGACAATGAGGATATAAGCCATGGCAAAAAAAGTCGTCATTCCAGCCAATGCTTCTGTCCTCAAGTTGGTACCATGCTTGGCAAACTCAAAGTAATTCGCTAGTTTGTCTGTTAGTTTTGACATAAGATGATTCCTTCCTAACTTTTGTCAAATGATAATTTTATTAAAAATGGACACTCCCTATCATATATCATCTCAAATCGATATCCAACTAGCTACTTAAAAAACAGATTTATCTAACTATTTCCCATTTCTTCAATCAATAGAAAGCAAATCTTATCTTTTATAAATAGATCTTTTCACTACCCATCTTTATTTCGAAGGGATCATTCAATGATCCCTCCTGAAGTGGGCTATTTCATCAGCTTCTTCATCGTCGTCAGCAACTCATCAATGACTTCCTCATCTCCCTGTTGAATTCGTTCGACCACACAGCTGCGCAAATGACCTTCTAACAAAATCTTACCAACACTATTTAATGCGGATTGAACCGCGGCAATCTGATTCAACACATCATCACAATAGGTATCTTTCTCAATCATTCCTTTTACTCCGCGAATCTGACCTTCTATGCGATTTAAACGAGTGATTAAATTATTTTTTACTTTCGGCGAATTTTTACTCTTACGATGTTCATTCTTCGTTGAACATCGCTCATCTTGACAGTTATCCTTCCTTATATGATTCATTGAACTCTGATCCGTTACGAAAAACTGAAAAACTCAATAGGAGTTTCTGTTTTCTTCCTGATTCATCGGCTCCCGTCCCGCTACTACCGTTTGCTTGACAGGCATCCTTTTCCGCGAAACTCGCGTCTTTACCGATGATGTCATTCCTTACACCATGCATGGAAATCACTTCTAGACAGGTTTGTTTTTCGCTAACGGATTCCCTCCTTTCTATGGACTCTCACTTTCACTTATGAAGAGATTTTAAGCTCTTATAGCTTTTCTAACTGTGATCCAGCGTCTCTTTTTACTTATATACCCTTACTTAGATGAAAGCACTGCCAACAGACCCTATTTCGCTTCTCAGACCTATTATTCCCCTACAAAATATTATTTTTATTGCAAATAGGAAGCAACAAAAAGAATCCCATGAACGGGTAACTAATGATAAACTTTATACCAGTTAGTAAAAACCGGCTCAGAAAGTTAATATTTAGTAATATTTCCTTTTTTTACATTGATTCAATCTATTTCATTTTCCTAAAGGATTTTACAAAATCATAACATGATGGACACCGCTTTTAAGTGATCATGTCATTTCGCCTATATAAAAAAGAAGCATTCAAGGAATTTCAACAGAAAGGACAACGGTGAATCAGCATGTGGAATTTAGAAATCGTACACGAGGCCTGTCGACGATTTAGCGGAGACATTAAAACATTAAAAAAATTAGAATATCCATACAAAAATACCTATGAATATAAGCGGAACGAACAAGCATTTCTTCTAAAGATCTTTCCTCGAGCGACACGAGATGAAGGAGTCCTTCAAACAGAGATAGCATGGATTGACTTCTTACATCAACACCAAATCAATATTGCACCTTGTATTTCTTCCATCAATAACCAAACAGTCGAAACAATCTGGAAACTCCCTTTTCCATGTTGCGTCGTTTCATTTCCTAAAAAAAAGGGGAAGAAAATCAATCCTTCCTTAACCGAAGACTGGAATGACCAGTTTTTTCGTGATTGGGGAGAAACGATGGGGAAAATGCACGCACTTTCATTTGATTTCTTGAAATCCCAACCATCCGCCATTTTTGAACAATGGAATGAAGGGGAGATCTATTATCATGATTTCTCTTTTGTGAATGAAAAAATTTTAAAGGTTTGGCAATCCTATTTGGATCAAATTCATTCTTTTCCTAAAAAAGAGGAGAACTATGGACTAACACATAACAACTTATCCTATCGCAATTTTTTAATTGAAGAAAACGGGAAATTGGTCCTGATCGATCTATCCGACTGTAAGTATCATTTTTTCACGCATGATATAGCCATTGCACTCTTTGAGGCTTGTATGACGGTCCAACCTGCAGAACGCTCTTTATTTAAAGAGATATTTCTAAAATCTTTTTTATATGGTTATCAAGATGCCCATACTTTACATCCCGATTGGAGAGAGCAACTCGATTTTTTCATCGAATTTCGCTTCATCTACTCTTATCTCCGGCAAGTTTCTCGACAGAGGAAAACGGAGTTAACTCCAACGGAAAAAGAACAACTTCAATACATCGAACAAAAAATTATTCAAGGAAAGCCTGCTTTAAGTAGTTAAATGGAATCTTCTCTTTCATAACATGGCGTTGTTGGCTCTTCTTTATAAGAGCCAATCGCCTCAAAGTCATCCCTTTGATCTGCATCACACCACTCCGTCTTTACGCTTCTCCCCTCTAACATATATACTTTGTATTCCCTTTTATATAGCTGCTAGTTATAGACATATTTGCTATACTATATTATGTACGAAAAACCAAATTTGGCACTCCACACGGCTAAAACCGTGGGATTCTTGGGAATTCCCGTCCACCGACAGGATATGGATCAAGCTTAGACGCATGTCCTGCGGCAATCACTCTTATACTTTCATTTAAGATATTCTCAGCAACGTTAACATCTCTGTCGTGTTCTAAAACGCATGTATATCCTGTCAACAATGACATTGTTTGGTCCGTTCAAGAATACAGAGAATATCCTCCTTCAGGTGTCGATCTTGTTCACACCTGATCTAAAGAAAGGTGATAAAAGATGAACAGACCAAAGGAAGATTATGATAAAGAAGGAGATTCTTACGTAAAACACTTTCATGAACTAACCCCAGCTTTCTATAAAGTCGCTGGCGGAAAAGGCAGCATGCTTGCCAAAATGTATCAATGGGGCTATCCGGTTCCAGAAGGTTTTATTGTATTGCCCTCCGCATTTGCGAACCATCTGTTAAAAGAGACTGCATCGCGCACCATCATCCACCACTTAAATCAACTTCGAAAAAAAGAAACAAGCCTTCCTGCTTTTGCTGTCCGTTCCTCCGCTTTAAATGAAGATTCCACGCAATCCTCTTTCGCCGGGGGATTTGAAACCATTTTAAATGTGACCACTGACGAGGAAATTTTACAGGCGATTGAGCAAGTCTACCAATCCACCCGATCCGAACGAGTCCAAGTATACAGTTCGACCAAAGAGATTGACCAATCGGATCACATAGCGATTATCATTCAATTGATGATTCAAGCAGAAATTTCAGGCGTCTTATTTACAGCTGACCCGATTACAGGGAATCGCCAACAAATAGTCGGCAATTATCTCTATGGTTTAGGTGAGCAACTGGTTTCCGGAGAAACAAATGCTCATTCCTTTACTTTGACTCGCCCGAGAGGAAAATACAATGGTCCATCCTCTCTAAAACCATATGCTTCCCTTCTCTACCAATGGGCAATCCAGCTCGAACAGGAAGAAAAGCAGCCTTTAGACTTCGAATGGGCGATATCCGATAAAAAGCTTTACCTTCTCCAAGTTCGTCCGATCACCACACTTACACCAGGCTGTCTGGACAAGTATGAATGGAATGACTCTTTTCTTGGCGACTTTCTTTGGACAAATACCAATGTAGGTGAGGCCATTCCTGCGATCATGACACCAATGACTTGGTCATTCATCCGACTATTGGACAACGAAGTGAAGATCATTCCAGACTTTCACTGGACCGGTAATATCTGCGGACGATGCTATCTGAACATCAGCCATCCTTTATCTGTCTTACATGCCTTTGGAATCACATTACAAAGCAAACTACTCTCCCCACTGTTTGATGCCATCGGAAAAATCCCTCCTGAAATCGAAATTCCTTTTTATCCCTTTACTAAGCGAGAGATCCTGAAACAAATCTTCCCCAAACTGATTCACTATCTATGGGTTTTCCATCAAGAGCTTAAAAATTTACCAACTTATTTAGAAAAAACCCCTACTTGGTGCCTGCAAACCGTAGAAGAAATAAACCGTACAAACACCAAACAAGCACTTTTGCAAAAATGGCAAAACAAACTTCACCCTTATTTACATCATCTGTGGTTGGCGTTGCTCGCAAGTGCACTTCAATTCGCCGTTTATTCTTCAAGACTATTTATGACGTTATCCAAATTAGTTGGAAAAGAAGAGACCAATAACCTCTTATCCAATCTCCGTGAAAAAAGCGGGCTAGCTAGCCTCGGACCCGTGATCGGAATTTCCAATGTCATCAAAGGAAAGATCAGCCGCGAAGAATATTTACAAACGTATGGTCATCGCGGACCTGATGAGTTCGAGTTATCGCTCCCCCATCCATCCGAAAACCCTACTTGGCTCGAACTGCAAATCCAAGAATACCTAGCCTCCAATATCGATGTCGACCTTCTTTTAAAAAAACAGCAAGCGCAATATGAAGCAGCTGTTTCCAGGTTCCAGCAACGCTTTCCCCACAAGGTAAGAGGGTTCGAGAAAAAAATCGCTCGCGCATCCCATTATGCCGCAATCAGAGAGGCAGCACGTTCTGAATTTATCCGTGTTTATCGCGTTGTTCGCTCTTTCTTGCTCCGAGCTGGTAAATTGACTGGATTAGATGACGATATCTTTTTTATCTATCTGGATGAGCTTCTTCCCTTGCTTTCGGGAGAAAAAGTCACCCTTTCTTCTCTTCCAAAGAGAAAAGAAAACTACCAAAAATATAAAACACTTCCTCCGTTGCCAACCATTATTCGCGGACGCTTTGATCCCTTTCAATGGGTCAAAGATCCAGAGCGAAAGTTAGACTATTATGATGTTCATCTTCCTGTCCGGATCCAGTCTTCTCGCGTATTGAAAGGTTCTCCTGGCGCTGCTGGACGAGTCGAAGGCATAGTCCGAGTCTTATCTACCTCTGAAGAAGGAACCTCACTTCGCTCCGGTGAAATTTTAGTCACCTCCACAACCAACATCGGCTGGACACCCCTTTTTCCCAAAGCAGCAGCGATCATCACCGATATCGGCGCACCCCTTTCACACGCGGCAATCGTTGCCCGTGAACTAGGCATTCCGGCTGTCGTGGGCTGTGGCAATGCCACTACTCGGCTAAAAACCGGAGATCGCGTAATCGTCGATGGTGGTCAAGGATGGGTCCAAATTTTAGATGAAACAAAATAAATCCCCTCTCATCATACAAAAGACTTTCCATCCTCCATTTATAGTGGAAAGTCTTCGGTATGATGAGATCACTCAACTATAACTTGATCACTGCCCGTTTGGTGATCCGCCAAATCATCCACAAAAGGATACCAATAATAACTATCGTTCCACATACCGATACGATTAACGGAAACTCAAAGGATTCCAATGGAAACAAGTGATAAAAAGGCTTCCCCCAGTCCATTCCCCACAAAATATTTCTAAGCAAAACGAAGCCAATCGCTAAAACGATCAACCCAAATCCGACTCCTTTACCCAAGCTATAAAAACCTGCTCCAATGAGCCAACCGATTAAATAATGGATACAAGCAAACAAAACAAACGTAAACATCGAGAGAGTCCAGCTGCTCGATAGATCAAAATACGGTGACATGACAACCATTTTGATTATTTCCCCAAGATCAGGCGTACTGCTCTCAAACACGTTATTCATCGTATTCGTGAATACAATCGGCAAATTGAAAAGTTTCACAATCATATACTCCAAACCGGTAATCAAGGCGACAATGACGGCAATGGTCACAGCCAATCCCACTAAGCCAAAAAAGGTTCCTTTAAAATAGTTTCTTCTTGTAATGCCATTGCCTACAAAGTATGGAAAAAAACCTTGTGCCCCAATTAATCCGATCACAAGCATATAAACAAAAGTGGAAGCATGTACCGAAAGAAAGAAGTCTTCTCGGACTCCCTCTATAAAAAAGGCACTGATCACTTTCACAATATGCACAATAAACATGATCCCTAAAAACACCAAGGTCCATGTCATTTGTACCAGATAAAGATCCATAGCAACCTTATGCGAGACTCGATTATTCATCTTTTTTTGCCCCCTCCTCCGTTAAATAATGAAATAAGTCTTGCAGAGAAATCGCCCCGATTTCCAAATCCTGTTGTAAAGCCTCTCGTTCTAACTTTTCACTCCACTTTTCATATACCATTACCTGTTTGGTCGGACCGAGTTGTTTTTCGGTTAAGACATTCATCCCTTTTACAAAGCGGTCTACTTGATCAGCGGGTCCAGTAATTGAAACACCTCGGGAAACAAAGGAGTCATAATCCTCGTGATATAAAAGCTTTCCTTTATCTAAAATCAAGATTTCCTCAAATAAATAGTCCATCTCCGCGATCAAATGTGTCGACAAAATCATGGTTCTCGGAACTCTCTCATGATCTTTCAATAACTCTTCGTAAAAAATCTCCCGTGTGGGCGAGTCCATGCCTAAATAGGTTTCATCGAAAATGGTCACTTTCGCTCTGCTCGCCAAACCGATGGTAGCTCTTAAAGCAGACTTCTTGCCTCGCGAAAGCTCTTTGATTTGCTTCTCCAACGGCAAATCAAAGCGTTTGAGCAAGTAATCAGCATATTCTCGATCATAATCCGGGCGATACCGTTCTTGAAATTCAAGCAAACTTTTAACTGTATCTGTATTGTTTGAATCGTCTTTGTCATAGATAAAGATCACATTTTGCATCACTGCTTGGTTTTCAAATGGGAACTCTCCGCCAATTTTGATCGTTCCTTCTATCGGTTCCCTATATGAGGCTAGAAGAGAAAGGAGAGAGGTCTTTCCTGCACCATTGCGTCCAAATAAGCCATAAATTTTCCCTTCCTTTAGTTGAAAAGAGACGTCTTTTAGAGCATAATTCTCGTCATACCTCAGCGATAAATGACTCACTTCAATATCATAACCCATCTTTTTCCCTCCCTTTTACCAATCGGATATAATCGATGATTTCCTCTTCTGTGATCCCCAGCTTGTCCGCCTCATCGACCAAGTGAACAATAAAGTCTTCAAAAAATGCCTTTTTCCTTTTTTTCACTATTTTTTGTTTTGCGCCCTCGACTACAAACATCCCTATCCCCCTTTTTTTAAATAAAATTCCTTCCTCTACCAACGTTTGAACCCCCTTGGCGACAGTGAGATGATTAATCTTAAAAAAACGCACAAGCTGATTTGTCGATGGCACCTGTTCCCCTGGCTTCAACTGGTCATTTATTATTTGATCTTCAATAAATTCACGAACTTGTACAAAAATGGGCTTATTGTTATTAGGCAGTTTATACAAGTGCCCTCCCTCCATCCAGGATAAGGTTATATACTTCTATATATAAGCATATATCTATCCCTTTAATCTGTCAACAATTTAGGGTAGATTTTGAAACTTCCAAGTCTTTGTCTGTGGCTCACCAGAATATAAAAGTCCCCTTGCATGGTTAACCCATACAAGGGGACTTTTTTCACAATAGAAGCATTTCCACCCATCCGCAAATGATCTCTAACAAAATTTCACTTTTCTATATATTAGATATACGAAATTTATATATTATACTATTTAACAAAAAAGCTATAATAGATAAAAGATGCTCCAGGGGGTGGAAATTTGACTAGACATCCTTTTCTATTATTTATCGGAGGAATTTCCTCTCAAATTGTTGCGATGGGCATAGGCAGATTTGCCTATACTCCGATTCTACCCATGATGCAAAATGCCCTCTCTTTTTCCAACGCGTTAGCTGGCTATCTTGCCACCAGTAATTACGCCGGATACTTCCTAGGAGCATTTTTAGCAGGTATGATCGGTTCGCAGAAAAATAGAATGATTGCTCTACAATTAAATCTAGTGATCAGTGTCTTATCTACCTTTTTGATGGGTCTGTCCCACTCTTATCTTCTGATGTTTGTGCTTCGCTTTCTATCTGGAGTCTCCAGTGCGTTTATCTTTATCATCGCTTCTAGCCTGGTGTTAGATGAACTAGCTAGTAGAAACAAATCGAGTTGGTCCGGCTTCTTCTATGGAGGAATAGGAGTCGGTATTGTTATAAGCAGCCTAGTGATTCCGATTTTAAATGATTGGTTTCAGTGGGAAGGGGCATGGATCGGCCTTGGTCTGTTAAGTGGGATCCTCGCCATCTTTGTATGGATCTGGCTAAAACCTTCCGAAGAGAAGAGGGAGAAAAGGAAAGAGCAAGACGCTTCTACGCACGTTCCCTCTATTAACTACCTTCCTTGGTTAATTGCTGCTTATGGATTGCAAGGACTGGGTTATATCGTAACGGGAACGTTTATCGTCTCCATCGCGGAAGAAACGCCCACTTTTAGCGGTGATCCGACTTATATTTGGATGTTAGTCGGCTTAGCGGCGACTCCGTCTTGTGTGATTTGGTCCTTTTTAGCCAAAAAGCAAGGCTTTGTCCGCTCTTTGGTCATCGCCATGCTTTTGCAATCGATCGGCATTGTCTTACCCACTTTCTGGGATTCACCGATCAGTTTAATTACGAGTGCGCTCCTGTACGGAGCTACGTTTATCGGGATCGTTACCCTGTCTACCACACTTGCCGGACTGATTAGTCCAACCAATCGTAACCGGGTCATTGGCATTCTCACCACTTTTTATGCAATTGGTCAAATGATCGGTCCCAGTATAGCTGGCGTTTTAGCTACGGTCACAGGAAATTTCCATATTTCCTTGATCGGAGCAGCTGGTACCACATTGCTCGGTGCTTTACTGCTTTTGGGTGGCATCCTCTTCGAGCGTAAACTAAACAAGGGGAATTCACCCGTTACCTCAAAAGATTGACACTCCATTCGGCTGAAGCCGTGGGATTCTTGGAAACTCCAGTCTACCGACAGGATGCAGATTTAAGCTTTTCTTCAAATAATGATCTACCATATATCAATCACTTCTTGAACAATTGGATTGTTATTAATGAAACTTTTTTAAATAAAAAATCCATATTGTGGAAAAGCAATATGGATTTCCTCTTTCTATTAAAATAGCTATATTCTATGAAGCTAGGAAAAATATTTAAAATAAAAAAAGAAGGATAACCTCAAGTTGTGCCAAAGTACCACTTGGTCATCTCCTTTGTAGCTACACACCAAGCATGTATCCCTCCACACACTCTCCTCGTATTTCGTTTAACATTTCCACGTTTACCATGACTAAAATAGACGTTGAGCTCTAAGAAATCCCAGAAAGGAATTACTGAGCAACGCCATCTTTCATCCCGCAATTTAGATCGTCGGCTTTCAGACTGCTTTTTCTGTAACTAGAAATACTAATTTTCAGGTTTCTTCTTCCAAGATAATTTCTCCCGTCTTTGCATCGATTGTCACAACCGGATCAGACTCCTGCTTACCTAACAGATACCAAGCTGGCCTTTTCTTGGTTGCCCTTCCACCTTTAGAAGTAAACCGAAAGTAAATCTTCATCTTTTTCAGAGGAAAGAGGATCTCGTTTAACTCCCAGCCACCAACGATCCAGAGTGCCCCGCCCAATTTCCGATTATCGATTATTTCTAGTTTTTTATTAGTGAGGTATTCTGTTAAAGAAATCACCCTGACTGTTTGATCATCCCCATCCGTTTCTGTTATTTCTTCTGCGTCCATTCTCCTTGCTCCCAGTTTAGCCAACTCCTGTTGCAAGACCTGCTGAATCGTTTGCTGCACGATATCTTGTAACTTCCCTTGGTCGATGCCAGATGGAGCGGTTGGTGTCCGATACTCAGGTGGCTGGAAGTCAACCGATCCATACACTTCCTGATACCAAACCGAAACATCATACAACATCCGATGGGCGTAGATCGCTTTATCGACAGTAACTGTTGGCCTAGACTCATGAGCAGCCACGTTTCCCAAACGGCGGATCTGGTTAAACTTTTGAAAAATATCATCATTATAGATACCCATACGAGATAGTTTCTGAAGCCGTTCGATTTGGCTTATATCAAACATTTCTGTCAGTTTCTCCTGTCTCCAGATCAGTTTCATCAGCTGTTCACTATAAATCCTCGCTTTCACCAACACTGAGAAAGGATCTGTGTACAACTTCCGCTCGATTTCCTCACCGATCATCACCAAATCTTGGCTTACATCATGCATAAAAGAAAAAAGAGATGAATCGCTCATTACCATGGTTCCTTTCATATATGTAAGCATAGTGAAAAGGTTAGCATTTTTCTTTTAGTATAATATAAAGCGGCTGAGCACGATGGTAAAATTCAAATGAAAAAATTGCCAACCCTAAACATGCTTCTTTCTGATTCTTGGTTATTTTTCAAAGATGAGCATGACTTGCTATCAATTAAATGCTTTATAGTCTGCGTATCAAGAAAACGATCTGTCGAAGCGCCGATCAAAACATGAACAATAACGAATATAGACAATTAACCAATGACTGATCGATGTGATCATAAAAAGAAATTGGGAGAATTAGCACTACGCAATAAAGAAAAAATTGAATTCAGTTATCGGAAAAAACTTGAGGGAGTCGATGTTTCGCAACTTAGAGATGATATCGATCACGAAAGAGCGATCAATACATGCCTATGGACGTTAGTCGGTTTCACCAAACAGATGGAGAAAAAAGCAAAGCAGTCTCCCTGAGCAAAAGCCAACTGGAACAAATAGACACTGAGCTAGATGGTTACATCGACCTATTAAGAACATGTCTATATAAGAAAGGTTGATAGGGTTATGAATCGACCAGATGAGAATCACGACATCGATGATCGCTCCTCCGTAAAACACTTCAACGAATTAACGAGTGAACTTTACAAAGTAGCTGGCGGAAAAGGAAGCATGCTCGCTAAAATGTTTCAAGTAGGATATCTTATTCCAGAGGGTTTTCTCGTCCTGCCAACTGCTTTTCAAAATAATGAGCTTAGACGGTCTGTCCAGAATATAATTATTGATTATCTCCAAGCAATCCGAAAAAAACACCAGTCCTCCCTCTTTGCCGTACGTTCCTCTGCATTAAGTGAGGATTCAGCACAGGCCTCTTTTGCCGGTGAATTTGAAACCATTTTAAACGTCCAAACAGATGATGAGATTTTCGATGCAATTGATCAGGTATATCGATCGACAGAGTCCGATCGGGTCAAAACATATAGTTTCGTCCATGGAATCGACTCCTCCCATCAAATCGCTATCGTTATTCAGCTGATGATCAAAGCGGAAATTTCAGGCGTCTTGTTTACAGCAGATCCGATTACAGGCAGCCAAAGTCAGATGATTGGCAATTATGTCTACGGTTTAGGAGAACAGCTCGTATCTGGAGAAACAAATGCTCATTCCTTTACACTGAAACGCCCCAAAGGAACGTACAGCGGATCACCCGCATTGCAAAAATTCGCCTCTACTCTCTATAAACGAGCTATCCAACTAGAAAAAGAAGAAAATTTTCCCCAGGATTTAGAATGGGCTGTTTCCAACGGTAAGCTTTACCTTCTTCAAACCAGACCGATCACCACACTGAGTCCAAGCAATTTGGACACCTATGAATGGAACGGAGAAATCCTAGTCACTTCTACCACCAATGTAGGTTGGACACCTCTTTTCCCCAAAGCGGCAGCAATCATTACAGATATCGGCGCTCCCCTCTCGCACGCAGCCATCGGCGCCCGTGAACTAGGAATCCCCGCCGTTGTAGGATGCGGCAACGCCACCACCCGATTAAAGACCGGAGATAGAGTGATCATCGATGGTGGACAAGGTGTGGTGCAGATTTTGGATTGATGATTAACTTAATGGATCTCGGCAGATAATAAAAAAGACCTTTCCATAGTTAAGATTAGGAAAGGTCTTTTTAATCAGCATAACGTTCCCTTTTTATCTTTTTTCTGGTCAACTAAAGTTCCTTACACGGAATAAAATCGCTTAGTTGAATTATGAGGCAGTTTTACCCCGTTTAATATTCATAATATTACGCTTATTACACATACTATAATCAACAATTTCTCTTTTAGAACAAAATCAACGCTCTTCTGCATCTTAGAGGTTCAGATAAATTTAGCTACTTTTGCAAGTTACGTGCAAGTTAACCCCATCGTATCCTTTAGGGGTTACTTTCTTTGATAGAAAAAAGAATAAAAAGACTTCGATAACAAATTATGCCCAAAACGGAATGTATTTCAT
>JANWIG010000063.1 GCA_025449975.1 Thermoactinomycetaceae bacterium | reverse complement strand
TAACGGTTAGTTAGATAGAAAGATAGGAGAATAAAAACATGGTTGAAACAGTAGCATATTTAGGACCACAAGGAACGTTTACACATCAAGCTGCTCAATTGTTATTTCCTGAGCAAGATTATCAATTCGTATCCTATCGATCGATTCCTGATGTGATTTTGGCAGTCGATAAAGGAATATGTGATTTAGGTGTCGTACCGATCGAAAATGCAATCGAAGGTACTGTAAATTCTACCCTAGACTGGTTGATACATCAAGTTGATCTTCCGATTATCGGGGAGCTGGTTTACCCCATTTCGCAATGTATCATGGTACATCCCGAACAGGCTGGTCGCCCGAAACAAGAGTTTACGAAAATTTTATCCCACCCGCAGTCTTTTGCCCAATCACAACTGCGGCTTCGTCAAGAGTACCCAAAGGCAGAATGGGAATATCAAGAGAGCAACGCACTGGCTGCCCAGATTGTACGTGATCATCCAGATCAGCCGTGGATCGCAGTAGGACCACGTAAATCGGGCGAGCTCTATCAACTTCATATCTTAGCAGAAAATGTACAGGATCATGCCAATAATATGACACGGTTTGTCGTTCTCGGAAGAGAAGCGAAAAAATGGGAGCATCTAAAAGCGCATGTGGTCAAAAGCAGTTTCCAAGTTACCTTGTCTTCCGATTTTCCGGGAGCGTTATATCAAGTATTGGCTGCTTTTTCATGGCGAAAAGTCAATTTATGTCATATTGAATCCAGACCGACGAAAACCGGCTTAGGAAACTATTATTTTTTGATTACTGCTGAAATGGATAAAGATCATGTCTTGCTTCAAGGAGCGATCTCTGAAATTGAGGCGTTAGGGTGTCAAGTGCGCTGGTTAGGCTCTTATCCCTGCTTTCGCTATGAATTAGCACACAAAGCTTAAACAGACAGAGGTAGACGATCTCCGATGAATGTTCATCCGCGAGTGTCTACCTCTTTTTATTTCTTTATGTGTTTACATCACGCCGAGTGAAAACAAGAAAAGCGATCACTAAAGCGGCGATGGACCAGACAGATAAAACAGCTAGTGAAAAGGGAAGATTCATCCCTTCGACGATCACTGGTCTACCTGTGAGATAGTCGGTTAGACCAAGATTGATAAAGGCGACATACTTCAGTTCTTGCCAATTGGGGGCGATTTGCGTCAGGAGCGTACCAGCGATCACGGCAGCCAACATCACGCCCATACTGGAAGCGGCATGACGCATGAGGACGGAAACCATAAAGGAAAGGGTCCCCACAGCGATGGCAGAGAACCAAGCGAGACCGGCAGCCATCAGAATATATTTCCATTGGGGAACGATGTGGACAAAGTTGGTGATTAAATGTTCTCCCTGTGTTTGAAAGCCAGTTAAGATGGGCATCGTCCAGCCCTTGTAGCCAAAAATAATTCCTGAGATGAGATAGCTGAGTATAACCATGATCAGTAGCAATAGGGAGATCGAAAGGAGTAAGGCAACATATTTGCTCAAAAGAATTTTCCATCTCGGAACCGGTCGGGTGAGCAAAAGTTTAATGGTTCCGCTCGAATGCTCTGAAGAAACCAAGTCTGCTGCTAAGATGACGACGAGCAATGGCAAGAACAGCGAGACCGAATTTTCGATAAATCCGCGGACAAACGTAGGCGCACCTGGGGCGGATGGATTGATATCATGATCGAGATAATACTGTTGCAACTTGATATTTAAGCGGATCTGTTCCTTTCGCTCCGGTGCGATTCGACTGGAAGCAAGCCGATTTTGTTGATCGACAATCTGTTGTTGGAGGATCGCTCGCCAATCGGAGGTACCCAGTTCTTCCAGTGTAGTTTTGGTGGTTTTATATTGCCCATAAGTGAAGATCGGAATGATCACAAGCAGGATAAATGTAATGACAAGCATTCGCTTTTTACGGATGATTTTGTAAAACTCATTGTAAACGAGGTTAGACAATCTGATCTCCCTCCGTCATTTCTAAGAAAATATCTTCTAATGTCTGTTGATGTTGGCGAATACCAGATACTTTGATCTGCTGCTTTATCATTTGCTCATTTACTTCGGCGATTTTATCAGCGGGCATATAAGCTAAAATGCGCTCGCCGAAACTTTCGATCTGGGAAACATAATCCAATTTTTTAAGGAGGGAGAGCCCTTTTTGAATGGGGTCGATGATCCACTCTACTTTGCTATCCTGTTCGATTAACTGTTGCACACTGCTTGTCTTCAGAATTTTTCCCTGACTAATAATCGCTACTCGGTCACACATTAATTGAACCTCATGCAAAATATGGCTGGAGATAAAGACACTGATTCCTTCTTCATCGACCAATTGGCGAATAAAATTGCGTAACTCGCGGATTCCAGCGGGATCTAGACCGTTGGTCGGTTCGTCCAAAATCAGCAATTGAGGATTGCCGAGCAAAGCTTGGGCAATCCCTAAACGTTGTCGCATACCAAGCGAGTAGGTTTTGACAGGGTCATCAATGCGTTCTGTCAGATCAACAAGTTCTACCACTTCATCGATTCGTTTCATCGGGATTTCTTTAACCATCCGAACGAAGTGTTCTAAGTTTTCTCTTCCTGTCAAATAAGAATATAACTCTGGATTTTCAACAATACACCCCACTTGGCGGATCGCCTGGAGAAACTCTTTTTGCAGATCGTAACCACCGATAAGAATACGCCCTTTGGTTGGACGAATCAGACCAACCAACATACGAATGGTGGTGGTTTTTCCTGCACCGTTAGGACCGAGAAAACCAAACACTTCTCCTTTTTTTACTGAAAAATGAAGGTCATGTACAATTTCTCTCTTTCCAATCGTTTTACAGAGTCCTTCAACTGTTAAAACCATCTCACTACTTTCCACTTAATTCACCTCTGTTTGCTGGTCTGATAGAAGCTGAAGTAAACGAGCTGCCATGTGTTCATATCCTTTATCATTGGGATGAAAATGATCGACGTAAAGGTTCTTGCTCGGTTCGAGTTGAAAAAGATCAAAGGTAGGAATGATTACGATATTGGAATAATTGGCTGCTACTTTTTCCATGGTTTGATTCCATTCCCGAACCAGTTGGGAAGAAGTTTTTTCCTCAGCTAAGTCGCTGAAGGGATTGTATAACGCAAACATGTAAACCGTTGCCTGAGGATTCAGCTGACGGATTTTAGCGAACATCGTGTTTAAGTTTTTCTCATAAGTGTTTCTACTGATCAACGCTTGGTCTAAATTTAGCTCTTCTAGTCCTCCGCTCCCACGAAAGAGGTCGTTCCCGCCAATCGTCATTGTAATCCAACGGGCTTGACGAATCATTTGTTGCACTTCTCTTTGATTCATTTGTTTTTGGAGGTCATTTGATGTTTGACCAGCAATCGCTAAATTGACTGCGGTGAGTTTGTTGTTTACTTTTTCCAACACTTCACGAACTCGTCCAAAATAACCTAAGCCTTGGCTATCGCCGATCCCGCGGGTTAGGGAGTCACCCATTCCAAGAAGCAGTCCATCTTGTTTGGGAGAAGAGGTTTCAGTCTTTGGCTGAGCGGGAGTAAGCGCAGAGGATGTTGGGGGATTGGTTTGATCCCAGACTGCTATAATAAAACCGATGAACAGGGTGATAAAGGATACGATGGAAACAAGATGAGTGAAGATTCCTCGCTTTTTCGGGCTCACTAGTTCTCCTCTTTTCTGTAGATTTTGAACGATCACTTGTCTAAAGATGTAGGTGTTTGATCAAAATCGCGCTAAAAATATGGCTTGCCTTTTTGCAAATATTCGCCTATGTATGCATAAGATAGGATGAATCAAGTTCATCAAGGAGGGCCAGGGATGAAAATTCATATTATCCGACCTGGAGATACGATTAGTAAAATCGTGCAAAAATATAATATTCCGCTTGAACGCTTGCGAGAAGCGAATCCGCATATAACCAATTTAGACAAATTGGAAGTCGGAGAGAAAGTGTGTATTCCGACAGGAAAGATTCCCGTAGCTCCTAAAAGTGAAGCGATGGAAGAAGTTATGCCGACAAAAAATGAAGAAACATCTGTTATTGAAGAAATGGACGGCGAAGAGACAGAAATGTCCAACGAGTTATCGGAGAAAGAACACTATTCATCCCATGATGTAGACTATTCACAGCCACCGTTGAACAGGCCTCATTTTTATTATTCAAATTGGATGAACGAAACCTATCAAGCTTATAATGATGTGGAATCGTCAAGTGTATTTGAATCTTCCTCCGACGTTCTCGGTCAAACAGCTTTTGATGAGTCTTTTTCATCATATTCCTATGATCCAAATATGAATGTGCAATATGCGCCTCCTTATGTCTGGCCGTCAGCTAGTCCGATTCCCTATCTGAATTATGCTCCTTTTTTAGGATACCATCCTTTTCCACCGTACGGAACCGCTCCAATGATGGCTCCATATCCACATGCTTATCAAAATGGGATGGAAAATCAAGAATGGATCAAGTATGTTAAAGAGAGTTCCTCACGAGAAGCTTAATTTAAGAAAGGGAGAGATCCAATGTCTTTTCCCTCACGCGGGCAAATGGAAAAGATTATAAAAAGTTCAGTTTATCGGATTAGTCCGTTTCACCGAAACTGGTTGATCTATACTAATGATCAGACATGGGTTGCCAAAAAGATCCGTTCACGGACACATCATCACTGGTGGTTGCACGTGGATCAAGAGCTTCGTCGCCGTGGCTTTCGCTATATGCCGAAGATTAAATCCGATCAAAATTGGATGCTGACCCCTTTGATCAAGGGGGAAATGTGTCAATATACCCATCTCGAAGATACGAAAAAGGTAATGAAGGTTTTAGCGTTATTTCATGTTCGCGGTCGTCGGTTGCAAATGCCGCCAGCCAATAAGGCGGCTTTTCTCCTTACCCACCGCTTGCATGAACGATTGGTTCAATTTTACCAGATATTGAATGAGGCTCCGCATATTGGTGGGGAAGAAGGGGATTTGCTTCGAACGTATGGAATGGAGTTTTATCGTTATGGTCTAAAGGCTTGGGAGCGACTCGCTGCGTTTCCACTGGAAAAGTGGAATCTAAAAGAATATTACAGTCATTGTTTAGCCCATCGTGACTTGGCAAGTCACAATTGGATTATCGATCAAGAAGGAAAAGCATGGCTCATTGATTTTGATACAGCCAATTATGATTACCAACTTGGTGATGTTTGGCAGATCTCTACTCGTATTTTATCGAGTAATCATTGGTCGCCGCAAGTTTATGAGCAAATTATTTCTACATATGAACAGATTAAACCATTGACCAGCTGGGAGAAGAAAGCTCTCTCCATCCTGTTTTTATTTCCTAACGAAGTGTATCGTGAATTAATGGGACTGATCAAAAGAAAGCCAGGATACACGTTAAAAAACACACTTCCCTATGTAAAGCGTTTGATTCAGGAACGAGACCAATGGCACTCCTTTACTAAGCAGATCCATACTTGGTAGTGAAACAATCCTTGTGCTATCATGAAAAATGATTTTATTTCGCTAAAGAAAGAGGGAGGGATTAGGAGTGCGGATCGGTCTAGCCCAGATCAAGCCTCATCTGGGACGTGTGGACAAAAATCTAGAGCTACATATCCGGTTCATCGAAGAAGCCCGAGATCAAGGGGTCGAATTGCTCGTTTTTCCAGAACTTAGCCTAACTGGTTATGGCTTACTGGATCTGACCTATGAGGTGGCTAAAAAGATAGAAGCAGCAGAAATCCAAACCTTGGTCAAAGAAGCAAAGGAACTAGATCTTCTATTTGGTTTTGTCGAACATAGTCCGGAGCATCTGTTGTATAACTCAGCTTTATATGCGAGTAAACAGGAAATCAAATATCTGCATCGGAAAGTATATCTCCCTACTTATGGGATGTTTGATGAAGGTCGTTATTTTGCATCAGGTCAAACGATTCGGAGCTTTGCGACCCGTTTTGGACAAATGGGTACCTTGGTTTGTGAAGATATTTGGCATACTTCCTCCCCCTATCTATTGGTACAAGATGGAGCCGAAGTGATCATTGTGTTATCGAACTCCCCAGCAAAAGGCTTGAAAGAAACGGGAATGAGTACACAAGAGAATTGGTATCGCTTGCTACAAACCCAAGCCCAGTTAAATGGAGTATACCTGCTTTTTGCCAATCGGGTTGGCGTAGAGGATGGTACGACTTTCTTTGGTGGTTCTGCAGTAGTCACTCCATTTGGTACAATACAAAAAACAGCCTCTTTATTTAAAGAAGAATTAGTGGTTGTTGATATCGATTTGGATCTTGTCCGGAAAGCCCGTTTTCAAATGCCCCTACTACGAGATGAAAAGATGGAGCTAGTCATACGAGAATTGGAGCGGATTAGCCGCCAACGAAGTGAAAGGGGTTGGAAATAACAGTGGTCGAACAATTACTAGCCCAAGTCCCCTTTTTACGACTAGATGAAAAATTGGTGACGGAGCTTTTGACTACTTCTTTGCGAGAAGAAGTTGAAAAGGCAGGGTTTCAGCGTGTTGTGATCGGATTATCGGGTGGGTTGGATTCCGCATTATCGCTTTATCTCGCGGTTCGTGCTTTGGGAGCAGAAAATGTGATCGCCGTGCGAATGCCCTATCGGACAAGTAGCCCTGCTAGTTTAGCGGATGCACAGCTAGCGATCGATGATACAAAAGTCCAATCTTATACGATCGAGATTACAGAGCAGGTAGATGCTTATTTTGCCCGTTTCCCTCAAGCCACTGTTTTGCGGCGTGGGAATAAGATGGCACGGGAGAGAATGAGTATTTTGTATGATTTATCTGCTTATCATCAAGCACTCGTAATTGGGACAAGCAATCGAACCGAATTATTGCTTGGTTATGGAACGCAGTTTGGCGATAGTGCCTCAGCGATCAATCCGATTGGCGATCTATATAAAACACAGGTTTGGCAATTGGCTGCCTATCTGGGAGTGCCTGAACCGATCATTACGAAGCCACCGAGTGCTGATTTATGGGAAAATCAAACGGATGAAGCAGAGCTTGGATTTAGCTATCAGGAAGTAGACGCATTTTTGTATTATTGGGTTGATCAACAATATACGAAAGACCAGTTGCGAACCCTTTTTCCGGCTCCATTTATCGAAAAGGTGATGAAACGGGTGGTACAAAATCGCTACAAACGGACTATGCCGGTCATTTTAAAAGTGAGTAATCGAACGATTGGACAAGATTATCGTTACTTACGAGATGCTGGACTCTAAACAAAGAGAGGTGAAGCCAGGTGGCAGGTCATTCCAAATGGAAGAATATTCAGCATCGCAAGGGGAGACAAGATGCTCTCCGTGGGAAGTTATTTGCGAAATTAGCTAAAGAGATTTATGTGGCTGCAAGGCAAGGGGATCCTGATCCAGCCAACAACACCCGCTTGCGTTTGGCGATCAGTAAGGCAAAAGATAACAATATGCCAAATGATAACATCGAGCGGGCAATTAAAAAAGCATCTGGAAATCAACAGCATGAAAATTATGATGAGATTACTTACGAAGGATATGGTCCAGAAGGAATTGCGATTATGGTTGAAGCATTAACCAACAATCGCAATCGGACTGCAGCCGATGTTCGGCATATTTTCTCCAAACGAGGAGGAAATTTGGGAGAATCAGGCTGTGTATCTTGGATGTTTGAGAGGAAAGGAATACTGGTATTAGATAAAAGCCAAGTGGAGTTGGATGAAGAAGAACTGATGCTACTCGCCTTGGAAAGCGGGGCAGATGATATTGAAACGACCGAAAAACACTATGAAATAACGACGGCACCTGAGCATTTTGAGGAAGTGAAAAAGAAGTTGAGTGAGGAAGGACTTCGCTTTCAATCTTCGGAAATTACCTTTCTCCCAACCAATAAAGTGATGATCAGCGGTGAGAAGATCAAAGATGTATTACAGTTGATCGAAGCGCTAGAAGACCATGATGATGTCCAAAATGTATATGCTAACTTCGATGTCGATGAAGAAGAGTTAAAACAATATACTTAAAAAAAGATCGCCTAGACCATTAAAGGAAGCCCATTGGTCTAGGCGATTTTATATATAACCATCATTGAAATTTTTAGGTACAGTGTGTTATAATTACCAAAAATTAGAATATGTGAAAATATTAGGGGAGACGCGTTATGTACAACCATGTTGTGGCTACTGTTCAGATGGGTAACTCCAAAGCAGATACACTGCTTAAGAAAACACAATTTCGCCAAGGGGAGACGATTACGGGTTACATTTGTTTAGAAGGAGGAAGACTGGAGCAGCTGATTCGCGGAATTCATGTCGAACTTGTGGTACAAAATCGGATCGGGACACGAAAGACACAGACGGTCTGGCGCAAGGTTCCGATATGTGAACAGATTTGTCTCACTCCTAAAGAATCGCGTCTGCTTCCGTTCCAAGTTCCATTGCCTGAGGTGATGCCGATCAGTTTTTCTGACCGTTTTTCTATTTTTTTAAGAACGCAGCTTTACAGTTATCAAACGTATACTTTTCGCGATAATGAGATGATAGAGATTTTACCTCATCCTTATGTAGAAACGGTTTTCCAAGTCTTGACGCGTATGGGTTTTCCCTTGATTTGGATGAATACCAACTGGATTGGCTCATTTGCTGGTTGTCCATACTATCAGGAATACAAATTTGGCATTCCTGTACCCTATCACTGCTTTATCCGTGAGTTTGCGATCACCTATTTGGGGAAAGGTCAGTTTATTTTGGAACTTAAGAAATACCAAAAAGGTGTTTGTGCAGACAAGAAATTTCGCTTTACGATAGCTGATGAAGATTTTGAAGAAGGGGAAAAACTTTACAACTTTTTTAATAAGGTATTGGAGCGCTGTATGGAGGCAATATAATGTTTTTTTAAGAAGGGAATAATACTATTTTATTTTTACTAAATCTTCCCTATATAATGACTATTTGTAGAAAATGGATATAAATTTTCCGGAGTTCCTTTTGATAGGGACTCTTTTTTATGCTTGAAACGCGGGGACAGTTTTTGCAAGAAAAAAACAGAAGTGAGCCATACTAATTGAAAATGGGAGGTGACGCAAAATGAGAGTTCTCATTTTATTTGTTGTTTTGACAGTTTTTTTGGGTGGATGTATGGAAAACACCCAAGAGTCAAAAAGCTCTCCTGAGAGATCATCACATGTAAAGCAAAATATTCAGCCGCAACGATTAACCAGCGAAGCTAGTCAAAACGCTCGGAATACGGAGCCGAGTAAAACAGGGGATATTGATTATTCTGTAGGAAGGGAATTAAAAAGAGATTGGATTTACTTAAAAGGATCTCCATACTCCAAAAAGGTCGCGATTACTTTTGATGATGGTCCGGATTATTATTATACAGTAAAGATTTTAGATATTTTAAAGCATGAAAATGTCCCAGCCACTTTTTTTGTGACGGGGAAAAATGCTGAAAAATATCCAGAAGTCTTAAAGCGAATCCATCGTGAAGGTCATGTGATCGGTAATCATTCTTGGAATCATCCGGATTTTTCTAAATTATCTTTGGATGAAGTCAAACAGGAAATCAGTCAAACAGAAGAGCTTTTTCAGCAGCTGCTGCAAATTTCTCCTACCTTTGTACGCCCCCCATTTGGAGCGATGAATGATCAGTTGAGGCAATATATTCAACAAAGTCCTTACACGGTGATTCACTGGAGTATCGACACGAAAGATTGGACTGAAAAGCCGGCAGAAGAGATCATGGAAGTGGTTCGAAAAGAGCTGAAAGGAGGGGATATTCTACTTTTCCATTCAGCTGGTGGAGGACAAAGTTTACAAGGAACGGTCGATGTTTTGCCTCAGGTGATTCAATATATTCGTCAACAGGGATTGGAACCTGTCACCGTTGACCAATTGATACAAATTCCAGCGTATCAACGATCCTCTCTGCAATAAGAGAGGATCTTTTTTGCATAAAATTATTTTAAAAATGGAAATTTTTAACGAGAAAATAAATTGTGTGTTATAATTTTTTTGGTAGTTGATTTGGTTGTAAGTCTAAAAAATGATTGGGGGGCTAGTATGGAAGAGGTTCATTCAAATCAGAAGATGAAATCGATTTTCATTTGGGTTAAGCGTATTTTTTTCATTTTACTCGGTTCGATCTTGGTCGGGGTTGCATTAGAACTTTTTATGGTTCCAAATCAAGTGATCGATGGTGGAATTGTTGGAATTTCGATTATTTTGTCACATTTAACGGGTGTAAAATTAGGGATTTTCTTATTTGTGCTGAATATACCATTTTTTATTTTAGGATATAAGCAAATAGGGAGAACGTTTGCACTATCGACATTGCTTGGTGTTGCCATGATGTCCATTGCCGCGACGTATTTTCATTCGGCACCTAGAGTGACCGAGAATCCCTTGTTAGCAGCAGTATTCGGGGGAATTATACTAGGGATTGGCGTCGGTTTGGTGATTCGATATGGCGGATCATTGGATGGCACCGAGGTGTTGGCGATTCTATTTACGAAAAATCTTCCATTTTCTGTCGGTCAGATTGTGATGATTTTTAATGTATTTATTTTAGGAAGTGCGGGCTTTGTGTTTGATTGGGATCGGGCCATGTACTCATTAATCGCTTATTTTATAGCTTTTAAAGTGATAGATATTACGATCGAAGGTTTTGATGAGACGAAATCGGTTTGGATTATTAGTGATCAACATTTGAAAATAGGGGAAGCTTTGTTGTATCGTTTAGGTAGGGGAGTGACCTATTTAAGTGGAGAAGGAGCCTATACAGGAAGTGCCCGAAAAGTGATCTTCTGTATTGTTACTCGTTTAGAGGAAGCCAAGTTAAAATCGATTGTTTCTGAAATTGATCCGAATGCCTTTTTGGCGATCGGAAATATGCATGATGTTCATGGAGGACGATTTAGGAAAAAGGATATCCACTAAATTGTGGGAAGATTCCCTTCTTTAGAGAAGAAGGGAATTATTTTTTATCGTGTTCACATAATGCTCGAACAAATGGATGATACTTTATGTTTAGAATAAAATGGTTAGTGAAATAGAGAGGGGAGATAAAAATGAGCAAACAACATTTAACAGATGAGCAACTATTAATCAATCTAAGTAAAAAATTATTGCGGTATCATCGTCACTTGGGGCTAGATCATCAACAATTTGTCTTGTTAAATACATTTATTCTCTACGACGATATTGAAATCATTGAAGATATAACTGGATTCAAAGAAGAAAAAATAATCTCTCTGTTGGAAGAAATGATGAAAAATGAGTTGATTGACTTGAATGAAGATAATGAAGTTGACTTAGAGCATTTGTATAAAAGACTGGATCGCATCGAAAAAGAGCAAATGCCTATTCGGGATGTCCTTGTCCAAGAGTATAAAAAGTATTATGATCAACCCGAGCATAACTATTATGGCCTGATTGAATTGATTCCGATGACCAAGGGAATAGGGATTCGACTGATGGATGGGACGATGATGTCACTAAAACATGTTCGTGAATTGAGCAAAGAGTTAATGATTTTCACCCAATTAACAACCGATGAAGATCTAAAGCAAATGAATTTACGCTTCCGCAAAGAAAAAGAGCAAAGCGCAGAGAATTAAGTATTCATCCATAAAGGTAAGATGGTTTGAGTTTACTCGCAGAAAGGGAGAAGTCTGTGCGGATCATGGGGATCGACCCAGGGATTGCGATTGTTGGTTTTTCCGTTATCGAGCTGCAAGGTAATCATCTAAAGGCTTTGGACTATGGCAGTATTCAAACAGAACCCAAATATACGACTGCTGAGCGTCTGAAGCAGATTTATGACGCCTGTACTAGCTTACTACGCCAATATCAACCGCAAGTGATGGCGATTGAGAAGTTGTTTTTTAATCGCAATGTGACAACTGCTTTTGCGGTTGGACAAGCTCGTGGTGTCATTATGTTAGCTGGGGAAGAAGCAGGAGTCGAAATTAGAGAGTATACTCCCCTTCAGGTAAAAATGGCGGTGGTTGGTTATGGTCAGGCAGAAAAAAAGCAGGTACAAGAGATGGTCAAGTTGCTGTTATCCTTGCCGAAAGTTCCTAAGCCGGATGATGTAGCAGATGCTTTAGCCATAGCGATTTGTGATGCACACTCATCTCAAGTGAATCGAGGAGGAGGGAGAGTGCGCCCATGATTGATTTTGTCAAGGGACAAGTTGCTTATATTGAGAAGGAATACATAGTTATTTCAGTTGGAGGGATTGGCTATCAGATCTTTGTGCCCCATCCCGACCAATTTACAGTAGAACAACCTGTTCAGCTGTTTACGCATTTTGTCGTGCGAGAGGACTCCCAACTTTTATATGGATTTTCTACAAAGGATGAGCGTGATTTCTTTCGTCTGCTTTTAGAGGTATCCGGAATTGGACCCAAAGTAGGGATGCAAATGATTGGAGGAAGTGACCTAGCACAAACAGTTCATGCCATTTGGAGCGAAGATGTTAAATTTCTTACCCGTTTCCCTGGAATAGGCAAAAAAACAGCTGGTCGAATCGTCTTGGATCTAAAAGATAAGTTAGTGAAGCTGGGCTGGACCAAACGCGTCAGCCCTACTCGTTCCTCTGTGACTCCTCCGGTCTCCCCCCAGCGCGAAGAAGCAGATGTGATTGAAGCCTTGATGGGACTGGGCTATACTGAAGGAGAGGCACAAACGTTTGTTTCTGAAGCGCGAAAAGAAGCGGATCATTCGTTATCGACAGAAGAATGGATTCGTCGAGCGTTACAAATATCGATGAGGAGATAAGGGGGATCGCATATGGAGGGGCGAATCATCTCTGCGAAAATGGAAGCGGAGGATGAGACGGTCGAGTTTAGTTTGCGTCCTCGCTATTTACATGAGTATATTGGTCAAACTCGGGCAAAAGAAAATTTAAAAGTTTATATAGAAGCAGCTAAGATGCGTAAAGAAGCCTTGGATCATGTATTATTGTATGGTCCCCCGGGATTAGGAAAGACAACCCTTTCCCAAATTATCGCGAACGAACTAGGTGTTCAGATTCGGGCTACTTCGGGTCCTGCGATCGAACGTCCAGGTGACTTGGCAGCGATCCTCACCAATCTACAGCCTTACGATCTATTGTTTATCGATGAGATTCATCGGATGAACCGGTCCGTAGAGGAGATTCTTTATCCGGCAATGGAGGATTTTGCGCTCGATCTGATTATTGGAAAGGGACCAAGTGCCCGTTCTGTGCGGATCGATTTACCACCGTTTACTTTGGTAGGCGCGACCACGCGAATTGGTTCACTCTCTTCTCCTTTGCGTGATCGCTTTGGTGTTGTCAGTCGTCTCGAATATTATTTGGTGGAAGAATTGACAATGATTGTGATGAGATCTGCAGAGCTTTTGGAAGTAGCGATCACAGAGGATGGCGCCACCGAGATTGCGACCCGATCGCGGGGAACTCCGCGGATTGCCAATCGCCTGTTGAAGCGGGTACGCGATTTTGTGCAAGTACAAGGCGATGGCCTGATCACTGTCGAGTCGGCACGATATGCATTAGATCGAATTCAAGTGGATAAACTTGGATTAGACCATGTGGACCATCGTTTGCTCAAGGCGATTATCGAACACTTTGGCGGTGGTCCGGTGGGACTGGATACACTTGCAGCCATGATTGGTGAAGAGTCGCATACCGTAGAAGATGTCTATGAACCTTACTTAATGCAAATGGGCTTTTTACAACGTACACCACGTGGGAGAATGGTTACAAAGAAGTGTTATCAACATTTTGGACTGGAGTGTCCCCAATGAACCCAGTGGCAAAGCTGTTGATCATCGGTGGGGTTGTCTTGATCGTGATCGGCATCATCTGGCAAGTGGGTGGGAAATATCTCCCTTTAGGGCGCTTGCCAGGTGATATCGTGGTAGAAAAAGAAAACGTAAAATTTTATTTTCCCATCGTGACATCGATTGTACTTAGTATTCTATTTTCACTGATTTTATATTTGTTTCGCCTGTTTCGATAAACGGGCGTTTTCTCCTTTTTTAAGGATATTGTGGAGGAATCGGGGATGGATGTTTCATTATTTCAATTTGATTTACCGCAGGAATTGATCGCGCAAAAACCCTGTTTGAACCGGACCGATTCACGCTTAATGGTCGTTGACCGTCAAACAGGTGAAGTGGCTCATCGCGTTTTTTCACAGTTGCCGGAGCAATTAAAAGCGGGGGATGTTCTCGTATTCAACGACAGCCGTGTGCGCCCAGCGAGATTGCTGGGGGTAAAAGCAGAAACCGGAGCCAAGATCGAGTTATTGTTATTAAAGCCACTCGGAGACGACCGCTGGGAAGCCTTGGTAAAACCCGCTAAGAGAGTAAAAGAAGGGACTGTGATTCGATTTGGCGAAGGAGAATTACAGGCGATTGCGGAAGAGAAAACAGACATAGCGGGGGGACGGATTTTTCGTCTATTGTATGAAGGGGCGGATATAGAAAGTTTATTTCAACGCTTGGGACAGATGCCACTTCCTCCTTATATTCATGAGCAACTGGATGATGCCGAGCGATATCAGACCGTCTATTCCAAAGTAGTGGGATCCGCAGCCGCTCCAACCGCGGGGCTTCATTTTTCTGAGGAGTTACTGCATAAGCTAAAGAATAAGGGAGTGAAGCTGGCGTTTCTTACTCTTCATGTCGGTTTGGGTACGTTTCGTCCCGTCACAGCAGAACGAGTGGAAGAGCATCAAATGCATTCCGAGTATTATGAACTAAATGCCGAAGCTGCTCACATCATTCAGACAGCGAAACAAGAAGGGAGACGTGTGATTGCCGTCGGAACGACGAGTGTGAGAACGCTTGAGACAATTGCCAATCGAACCAACGGGAAAATTGAGCCTAGCAAGGGCTGGACAGATATTTTTATTTACCCGGGATATACTTTTCAAGTTGTAGATGGCTTAATTACCAATTTTCATTTGCCACAGTCGACGTTACTTATGCTGGTAAGCGCGTTTAGTAGTAGGGAGAACATTTTAGCAGCCTATCAAATCGCGATCAAAGAGCGTTATCGATTTTTTAGTTTTGGCGACGGTATGTTTATTCGTTAAAGGGCTCGATTGTATAAACTTGTTTCTTTCTCTACTTCCTTACTATAATGGGGTGGCAGGTGGTGACAATCATTTGTATAATGGATAACAATAGGGGGAAGTAAAGGTTGGCAATTAAGTATGAACTGATCAAAGAATGTAAGCAATCGGGAGCCCGCTTAGGTCGAATACATACACCACATGGTACGATTGAAACCCCTATATTCATGCCAGTAGGGACACAAGCGACTGTTAAGACGATGAGTCCTGAGGAATTAAAAGAGATGGGCGCCCAGATTATCTTGGGCAATACGTATCATCTTTTTTTAAGACCTGGTCATGAGATTGTGGAGGAAGCGGGTGGCTTGCACTCGTTTATGAATTGGGATCGGGCCATTTTAACCGATAGTGGTGGCTTTCAAGTTTTTAGTCTCAGTCAGTTGCGTCAGATTACCGAAGAGGGCGTCACGTTTCGTTCCCACTTAAGTGGGGAGAAGCTCTTTCTAAGCCCAGAAAAGGCGATCCAAATTCAAAATGCCCTTGGAGCCGATATCATTATGGCGTTTGACGAATGTCCTCCCTATCCAGCTGATAAAGAGTATGTCGCTGCTTCAACAGAACGAACCTATCGTTGGTTGAAGCGCTGTCAAGCAGCTCATCAGCGAAAAGAGGATCAGGCCCTATTTGGGATCGTACAAGGAGGAATGCATCGAGATCTACGTGAGCGTAGTGCGAAGCAACTGGTTGACTTGGACTTGCCTGGTTATGCGATTGGAGGATTAAGTGTTGGGGAATCGAAAGCACTGATGTATGAAGTCCTATCTTATACTACCCCACTTCTTCCAAAGCATAAGCCTCGTTATCTCATGGGGGTTGGTTCGCCCGATGCCTTGATTCAAGGAGTTATTTATGGGATCGATATGTTCGATTGTGTATTGCCCACGCGGATTGCTCGCAATGGGACAACCATGACGAGTCAAGGGCGGCTCGTGGTTCGAAATGCGAAATTTGCTCGAGATTTTACTCCTCTTGACCCTGCCTGTGATTGTTATACGTGTCGAAATTATTCACGGGCTTATCTACGCCATTTGATTAAAGCGGAGGAAACTTTTGGCATTCGTTTAACTTCTTATCACAATCTCTATTTCTTGTTAAATCTGATGAAGCAGATTAGAGAAGCGATTATGGAAGATCGGTTGTTGGATTTTCGCGATCAGTTTTTCTTGCAGTATTATGGTTCACTAACCACTGAAACCACTTTCTAATTAGTCTAGGAGGTTTTTTTATATGTCACCGAATGTAATTAATTTTATTTTAATCGCTGCGTTTGTGGCTTTGTTTTACTTTATGTTGATTCGTCCACAACAGAAGCGGCAAAAACAGCGTAACATGATGTTGGCTTCTTTAAAGAAAGGAGATCGGATTGTTACCATCGGCGGTCTGCATGGGACCATTGTTGATCTGACAGAAGATAAAGTAACATTGAAAGTAAATGAAAGTTCGCGATTGGTCTTTGAGCGTAGCGCAGTCAATGCAGTGTTAAACACGGATGAAACTACCTCAAAAAGCGAAGAGTCGAAAAAAGAGGAGAAAAAAGAAGAAACGGTGGCTGCAACTGATTGATAAAAGTCCCCTGAGTGGGGCTCTTTTTTTCAAAAGTTTATAGAAGTCGATAGGTGGTAAAAATGTATGCTTTCTGTGCTTTAATCGTTCGTACTTTTATTTTGCTTTTTTATCGAGTCAAAGTGATCGGGAAAGAACATTTACCAAAAGGTAAAGGCTACGTGATCGCCTGTAACCATGTAGGATGGCTTGATATTTTATCTTTAGCAGCAGTAGGTACCTATCCCGTGAAAGTAAACTATATGGCAAAAAAAGAGTTATTTTCAAATCGCTTTTTTAAGTGGTTTTTGGAGAAAATCAAAGCCTTCCCAGTCGATCGTGAAAAACCGGGACCAAGTTCTTTAAAAATCCCCATTCGTTTATTGCGAGCTGGTGAAGTAGTGGGGATTTTCCCAAGTGGAACGAGGACACAAGAAGAAGCCCCACTGAAGCGGGGCGCCGTTTTCTTGTCGGAAAAAGCGAAGGTGCCTTTGGTTCCTGCGATCTATTTTGGACCATCGGTGATCCGTTTTGCTGATTTGTTTCGTCGGAAACAGATTCTCATTGTCTTTGGCAAACCGTTAGATCCAGAAAAACATGTGAGTAAAGAAGATCGGAATGCCTATTTAAATGTTTTTAACCAAGAGTTTTCACGTTTAAATAAAGAGGCAGAACAGCTTGTTTCTTAAAAAATACTTTATTACTCAGGTCTACGCACCTGAGTTTTTTTTATGTTTACACCAATGATTCCACCAAATGCACTGGTTATAAAAGCGAAAAGAATAAGTAGAATGGATGAAGTAGAAATCGGCTGATCAAATCCAAGAAAAGAAATCATCAATAAAATCAAACTGTAAATGATCCCTTGCAGTCCACCGTAGTACCAACCTTTCTTACCGGAGATTTTCCCAGCTGAAAAACCGCCGAAAAACAGGGCGATGCCATTGATTAAGTAGGAGAACTGCGTGATTACATCGGGTTGGAGTGAAGTATAAGTTAAAAGAAGGGCGATAATAAACGAAAGGATCCAGATGTGTACCCAGATCGTAAACTGACCAGCAAACCATGGCGATTTGATTAGTTTTCGTTTGATAAAAAGGGAATCTTTCATCGATTTCACTCCTTAAAAGTTAGCTGTTTTTTTGGATAAGCCTCTTTTCCTCATGGTAAGAATATGATCGGGATCATATCTATATTCTCGGATAAATTAAAGGCTACTGGTCAAAATAGAGAAGAGATAAATACTGAGGAAAGGAAGTAACAGGTGTGGAGCTTTGGACGATCTTCTTTCGTACCATCTTTATGTATGTATTTCTATTGGTGATGTTGCGTTTAATGGGCAAAAGAGAGATCGGTAAGCTTTCTATTTTTGATCTAATCGTTTCCTTTATGATCGCCGACCTATCCGTACTGGTTGTAGAAAACGGGAAACTTCCGATCATCGCCGGCATTCTCCCGATTTCTACTTTGGTTGGCTTACAAATCATTGTTTCCTTTATCCTTCTTAGAAGCAGAAAAGCTCGAAAGTTGTTTGATGGGAAACCTTCTGTCATCATTAAAAATGGCGTCATCCAGAAAAAAGAGATGGAGAAAATTCGTTATAATTTGGATGACTTGATGATGCAGTTAAGAGAAAAAAATATCGCAAATGTAGCGGATGTAGAATTTGCATTTTTAGAAACATCAGGGAAACTAACCGTTTTCCCTAAGGAAGGTAAACACCCCTTAACGAAAGAAGATTATTATAAATCTCATTCGTTGAAGCCATTTTCGATGCCTGTTCCGGTGATTATCGATGGGGCGGTTCAGGACGAAGAACTGGAATCACTCGGACTCAATCGCTTTTGGTTGAAAAAAGAATTAAAAAAGAAAGGGTATCGCCATTTTAAAGATGTTTTTTTTGCCAGTGCGGATCAGCAAGGGAAATTGTATATCCAGAGCAATCCAAAGTCAGGAAATTAAGATAGAATGTTTCGGACGATCCACTTTCCGATATAAGGAATTTTGGCGATATCGTTTTTTCGGATCAAATGAAGCAAAAAGAGCAGAATCAGATAGATTCCCATACTAATCGAACAAGCCATCACAAGACGAATGAATAGAGGCCATTGTTCTAGATTTATCAAGTAATGCAAAATAAAGCTTATTAATACGAGGGCACAGCTTAGCTTAATTAGATCACGAAAATATAGCACGATCGGAACGACTTGAGCAATGCTGATAAAATGAAGGGTTGTGACGATCACCATCCCGCAGTTTAGAGCGATGGCCACACCGTTGATTCCCAGACTAGGTTGAGATCCGAGAACAAAGATTAAAAGGGTTTTAATGATTGCTCCCCATATGGAATTGCGCATGGCGACACTTGCCCGATCCAACCCTTGTAAAACAGACGCGAGAGGTCCTTGTAAATATAAGAAAATAGAGAAAGGAAGAATAATTCGCATAAGTGGTGCTACATCCGTTTGATTATAAAGGAAAAAGGCCAAAGGTTCGGCTAAAATAAATACTAGAATGATGCAGGGGGAGACCAAGATCAGGATCAGACGAATCGCCTGTCCAAGCCGATGACCGACCAAGGAATAGTCCTTTTTGGCAGCTGCTTCACTGATCGCGGGTACCAGGGAGACAGATAGCGCATAGGTGATAAAAGACGGAAAAAAGACCAAGGGAATCGCCATTCCCTCCAGCTTGCCATAGAGGGTTGTTGCCGTGGCGGTAGCAATTCCGGCGATTGCCAAGCTCTGTGAGACCACAATCGGTTCGACTGCATAGGAAAGCGAGCCGATTAAACGACTAGCGGTGACTGGAAAGCCGATTCTAAGTAGGTCTTTTAAGGTTTGAAAACCACCTCGAATCTTTAATATTCCTATATTTTTGAACGATTTGCCAAATAATGGGCGGCGTGGATCTTTTTTAAAGGAATAGACCAAGTAGAGCATTCCAAAAAACTCCCCGATTACCATTCCGATCATCGCTCCTGCTGCGGCATATTCCACACCGAGAGGCAGTAAATACTGGGCTAAAAAGAGAACGGTAAAGATCCGGATTAACTGTTCGATAATGGTTGACCACGCGTATGGATTCATATGTTGTCTTCCTTGGAAATAGCCGCGGAAGATGGAAGAAATCGAGATAATTGGGATAATCGGGGTAATCGATAAGAGTGCGTAAATCGCTCGCTCATCAGTCAATAGATATTGTGCGATCAAAGGTGCCAAAAATAAAATAGAACTTGTAAAAATGATACTGGTGATTGTTACGATCATAATTGATACAATGAGAATAGAACGCACCCGTTCTTCCTCATTCCGTGCAGATGCTTCGGAGACTAGCTTGGAAATAGCGACCGGTAGTCCAACTGTCGTAATCGTCATCATGAAGATGAGAATAGGAAAGGCCATTTGGAACAAACCCATTCCTTCTGCACCGATTAGGCGGGAAAGAGCAATCCGATATACAAAGCCTAGCAGTTTGGTAATAAAGCCTGCGCCAACTAAGATGAATGTCCCGTACAGGAAAGCATTTTTGCTCATTCCCTGTTCTCTCCCTTCGATAGAGGCTGTTGGTACAAGGTATGCCTTGTCCTGCATAACCATGACAGAAAAAATCAAAGCATGTTTTGTATCTCTCCCCGACTGGGTTGCTTTCGCCAAATGAAAACAAGGAGGTTTGTTAACTTATAAAGGAACTTTTTATAGCAATCACGAATTCTTAAACATTCGATCCTTTGCTTGGTAATGGATGAACTAAACGCTCTATCACCTAAGCTTCATTCATATACGGAAAACAAGAGTAAAAGAATGATTCATATTTCAATCGACTACTTCGGAGGGGGTGAAGGCGGATGAAGCATAGAAGTATACTGAGCCGTTCACAAAGAAGACTACGAGAACAACAACAGCAGCAGGAACAACAGAATGATTTGTTTCAAGATCCCGAGCTGATGAAAAAAATTGAAGAACTATGTAATAGCAAAGCCAGAGAATTTCGGATGTACGGATATGAAAATGTAACTGGTGAACAAATTTGGGCTTGTGTCTCGGAAAATTACCGCCGTGGTTGGCCGCGACTCAATCGCTTGGTAAACGACATTTTATCTTTAAAAGCAAACCGTTTTATGAATTGGTTGATGTTAAGCGTTTACAAAGATGAATAAAGCTCAGGGCAGGGCCATCAGGTTGGTTTGACTGATGGCTTTTTTGTATCATTCGATAGCGGTAAATTGACACAAACTTTTGAAGCTGGGATAATTAATTTTGTTGTCTTAAATGAACAACCAAATGATCGAGCAAATAGAGCAAGAATAGAAAGAGTGTGGATGAAGAAATGCGGGCCATAAAAGGAGGGGAGAGCGCTTTAAAAAGAGCGATTGCGATTTGCTCTAGCGCTAACTGGGATGAAAGCTCGTAAGTCAAAGCTAGTACTATTTATTATTTTGGTAATAGGAATTTTGACAACAGTCGTAACGACGGCGATGCCCGTTGTCAATGGCATCACATTGGGATTGGATCTGCAAGGAGGATTTGAAGTCCTTTACGAAGCGGCACCTGGACAAAAGGTGACGCAATCTTCCCTTTATGATGCCCAGCAAGCGATCCGAAAACGGATTGATGTGTTGGGAGTCACAGAACCGGATATTAGCATCGAAGGAAATAATCGCATCCGTGTGCAGTTAGCAGGAGTAAAGGATCAAAAAAAAGCGCGGGAACTTCTTGGGAAACAAGCAGAGCTCACCTTCCGTGATCCAACCGGAGAGACTGTTTTATTAAGTGGAAAGGATCTAAAACCTGGCGGAGCCAAGCTGGATTACAACCAGGCGAATCAACCAGTGGTTACGATTCAATTAAAAGAGGCGAAAAAGTTTGAGGAGATCACGAGGAAATATATCGGAAATCCAATTCCGATCTACCTCGATGATCAGCTGCTAAGTGCGCCGATTGTTCAAGAGGCGATTGCGGGAGGATCAGCGCAAATTACTGGGCAGGAGACAGTGGAAGAAGCACAGGAATTGGTCGATTTGCTCAATGCAGGAGCCGTTCCTATCAAATTGGTTGAAAAGCAGAGTTATGCTGTCGATGCCAGTTTGGGAAAAGAATCGTTGGAGCGGAGCATTGAAGCGGGTATTTACGCTATTCTCGCCATTTTTATCTTTGTCATCGGAAAATATCGTCTCCCTGGCGTGATCGCAGTGATCACCTTGATTGCCTATTCTTACCTTGTACTAGTCGTCTTTTATGTCTTGGAAATGACTTTAACCCTTCCAGGGGTTGCCGCCTTTATTCTGGGAGTGGGGATGGCGGTCGATGCGAATATTATTACAAGTGAGCGAATTAAAGAGGAGATTCGCGTGGGTCGAAGTGTGAAAGGGGCTGTTCGCGCCGGTTCCAAGCGTTCTTTTCTCACTATTTTTGATGCCAACATTACCACCATCATCGCGGCAGTTGTGTTGTTTATTTTTGGAACAGCGGGAGTAAAAGGTTTTTCTGTTTCACTGATTGCTGGAATTTCTGTCAGTTTCTTAACTGCAGTCGGTCTATCCCGTTTATTAATCAATCTGTTGGTTCATTCCAACATGGTGAAACACCCTGCTTGGTTTGGTGTTAGAGAGGATGAGATCAGTGACTTATAAATTTGATTTTGTCAAAAAACGGAAAATCTATTTTTTGATATCAGGGATCCTGATTCTTATAGCGATTGGCTCACTGGTCATCCAAGGTTTAAATTTAGGGATTGACTTCGTCAGTGGAACAAGACTTGATTTGCAGTTTACAAAACAAGTGGATTTGGAAAAAGCGCGGGATGCTTTGAAAGATCTCGGATATGAGCAACCCAATGTTCGGCTTGGAGGAGACCAGAACAATATTGTGATCTTTCGCTTGGATCGAAAGATTGAGAAAAAAGAAGTAGATCAAATCAGCCAAAAGCTGACCGAAATGTTTCAGAACAAGCCCACTGTCCAAGAACAAACGGTTGATCCCATTGTGGGGAAAGAGATCGCGAAAAATGCTTTTTATGCCCTACTGATTGCCTCTGTCGGGATCGTCATTTATATCGCTTTCCGTTTTGAATATCGGTTTGCGATTGCCGCCATTTTAACTTTGGCACACGATGCCTTTCTGACAGTCGGTTTGTTTTCGGTTTTGCAGTTGGAAGTGGATTTGACTTTTGTCGCAGCCATTCTTACCATTGTCGGGTATTCCATCAATGATACGATTGTGATCTTCGATCGGATTCGTGAAAATATGGATCGAAGCCAACCTAAAACGTGGGATGAGCTGGTGCAATTGGTCAATGCGAGTATTTCCCAGACATTGGTACGATCGATTAATACGGTTTTAACGGTGTTATTTGGTGCGGTGGCCTTGATGTTTCTAGGTGGAGAAAGCATTCGCAACTTTTCATTAGCACTTTTCTTTGGTTTGATCTTTGGAGCCTATTCCTCTATTTTCTTAGCTAGTCAGATCTGGATCGGTTTTAAGTGGAAGGCGATGCAGAAAGAAAAAGAAGATCGTTCCAGAGAGCCGGTTGTAGCAGAATAGATTGAAATATCAAAAGCTGTATGACTGTGGGAACATACAGCTCTTTTTTACGGGTATAAGGGAAGAATGGGGTGAATGGCAACATGTTGCGTTCAAAAACACGCTGGCAACAGGAGCAGATTGATCAGGATCAGATAGAACGTCTTGTTGCTGAGCTGGATTTGCATCCAATTATTGCGCGCTTGGTCGTGCAACGTGGACTAGCGGAACAAGAAGAAGTAAAACGTTTTTTATCCCCTTCACTTACGCAATTATATGATCCCTTTTTATTGGATGGAATGGCGACCGCTGTGAAACGAATCCGGCAAGCGATCGAGAAGAAAGAAAAAATATTAATTTATGGAGACTATGATGCCGATGGTGTGAGCAGTACTAGTTTGCTGATGAAATTATTCCGTTCGTATGAGGCAAATGTGGATTACTACATTCCTAATCGGTTTCGGGAAGGATATGGATTAAACAAAGAAGCTCTTCAATCCGCAGCTAAGCAGGGAGTTCAGCTGATCATTACCGTCGATACTGGGATTAGTGCCGTGGAGGAAGTGAAGTTTGCGAATCAATTGGGCTTGGAGATCATTATTACCGACCATCATGAACCACCAGAGGAAATCCCCCAAGCACTGGCAGTGATAAACCCCAAAAAGCCCAATTGTCCTTATCCATTTAAGATGCTCGCAGGGGTAGGAATTGCTTTTAAACTGGCTACGGCATTATTAGGGAGAATTCCAGAAGAATGGCTTGATTTGGTAGCATTGGGAACCATTGCTGATTTGGTTCCGCTCGTTGATGAAAATCGAGTAATCGCTAGCTTTGGACTAAAACGTTTAAATGAGCGAAAAAATATCGGACTGCAAGCTTTATTAGAGGTATCGGGAATCGACGGAGATGTTTCCGCCGGACATGTTGGTTTTTCACTGGGTCCACGTGTGAATGCCAGTGGTCGTCTCGCTTCTGCTAAGGCGGCGGTGGAACTTTTGTTGACGGATGAATTTGCTCAGGCTAAAAGCTTGGCGGTCCAGCTCGACCAGATGAATAGAGAAAGACAGCAATTGGTTGAGAGAATTACGCAATTTGCTCTAGAGCAGGTAGAAGCGGATCCAGAAAAACATCAGCATGTGATTGTCGTAGCGGGACACGGATGGAACAGTGGTGTCATTGGCATTGTCGCCTCGCGATTGGTCGAAAAGTTTTATCGCCCTGTGATTGTCTTTGGGATTGATCCAGATACGCAAATGGCCACCGGCTCAGCACGGAGTATCGAAGGTTTTCATTTGCATCAAGCGTTAACGGCTTGTGAAGAGATGCTCTTAAAATACGGTGGGCATTCGATGGCTGCGGGAATGTCGATCTCTCCGGAGAAAATTAGCCTTTTCCATCAAAAAATTGCATCACTGGCTCAAGAATGGCTGACCGAAGAAGATTATATACCGCTAACGAAGGTGGATGGGGAGCTAAAGATCAGTGAGATTAACGTTCAATTCATTGAAAAGCTAAAGGTCTTAGAGCCGTATGGCATAGGAAACCCTACTCCTCATTTTGTGATTCGAGATACGCGCATCGCTCAGATGAAGCGGATGGGAGTCGATCGCAATCATTTGCGTTTGCAGTTGACGGGTGACGATCATTCAATCGACGCGGTGGCGTTTCGACAAGCAGAGTTAGCCGAAGAGATTACAGAACGAGCACGTGTAAATATTTTGGGTCAGCTACAAATCAATGAATGGAATGGAAGGCGCTCTCCACAAATTATTTTACGTGACTTAGCGATCCCACATATTCAAATTTTTGATTGGCGCAGCAACCGAGAAAAATGGAATCAGATTGAAAAACTAAAAGATACCCCTTGCTTATTTTTTTGCCATCAACGAACCGGTTCTTTCGCTGGGCTAAATACGTTGCTTTGGTCGGAAGTGGGTACGCCTCATTGGACAAGCTTACTTAAGGAAGTACGCTATCTTGCTTTTGTCGATCCTCCTTATTCAATGGAGATGTTACGCCAAGTTTTAGAACAAACGAAGAGAATCGAGAGACTTTATTTTCTATATGGTGATACTGATTTTGAGGATCTTTTAGTGAAAATCCCTCAACGAGATGATTTTAAACGATTGTATCAACTGCTTTTAAGAAGCTCTGCGATTCATCTTGCAAAACATTTACCGATCTTAAGTGAAAAATTGGGATTGTCAAAACGAACGGTTTCTTTTATGATTTCAGTGTTTGAAGAGCTGGATTTTATAAGGAAACAGAGAGGAAATATTATTTTAAATAAGAGTCCAGTGAAACGCCCTCTTCATCAATCACGGCTGTATCAACAACAGTTGGCCAAAGAAGAGGTTTTTCAAAAGCTGATTTATTCCTCATATCGTGAACTATGTGATCATCTGTTTGCTTTGATTCAAGTCAACTGGCAAAATGGAGGAACAGAAGATGGATTTCAAAAAACACATCAGGGTTATTCATGATTTTCCACAACCAGGCATTCGCTTTAAAGATATTACGACTTTGCTCCAAAACGGAGAAGTGTATAAAGCAGCGATCAAACAGTTACTAGAACAGTTAAAAGAAAAAGAGATTGATCTGATTGTCGGTCCTGAGGCACGGGGCTTTGTGGTTGGGGCTCCGCTCGCTTATGAAATGGGGATCGGTTTTATCCCTGTTCGTAAAAAAGGCAAACTACCTGGTGAGACCATCGAAGAAACATATGGATTGGAATATGGCAAGGATACCTTGAGCATTCATCAAGATGCGATCAAACCAGGTCAGAAGATATTGATTGCCGATGATCTATTAGCGACAGGGGGAACGGTTGCCGCAACCAAGAGACTCGTCGAAAAGCTGCAAGGAGAAGTGGTGGCTGCTGCCTTTTTGATTGAATTAGCATATTTGCAAGGTAGGGAACAGTTAAAGGATCTGGAAGTGATCTCATTAGTAAAATATGAATAGGGGAAGGAAATCGTTGGCGATGGAATCTAAAAATCCATCGCCATTTTTCATCCAGAGGAAAACAGATAATAGGGTCGATAATTTTTTTTGGATAAATTGTATTATAACAGTTGCAAAACAGGCGGTGTTGTATTAGAATAAAACCAAGATGAAACGACAGGTAATTCTGCTTAAGCAAAGCAAAAATCAACAAAAAAGGAATTCAAAGGGAGAGGACTAAAATGGAAAAATCAAAAGAATTAAAGCGTGAACGTTGCGAATATTGTGGATCTGAAATGAAAAAACGTGAAACAGTTTTATATGAAGAAAATAAAGATTGGATTAGAGAAAGCATTTGTAATAGCTATCAATATCGGTAAGTATAGTAGGGAAAGTTCGGTAGATCACTACCGGATTTTTTTTGTTTAGAAATATCCAGAAAAATGTCATCATCCTGTTTGTTTTCGAGGACGATTCTAAAATACAATGGTTTACATGACTTAGTTTTTCTTGATCAAACAACATTGTAAACTGTGTTATATAATATATTAGAATCAGATCTGGAGCTCCAAAACTCGTTATAGATTTTATTCAGAGGAGAAGAGCAAACTGTAGGGTGATGAAAATTGAGTAGCGATAAAACAGCTTTTCGCGTTTCTAAAAAATTGTTTTCTCGAAATAGCAGTATTCAGCAGGCTATTGATGAAGCTCCCATCGGTAGTGTGATTGAAATAGATCCAGGTGTGTATAAGGAAGACATCGTGATTGATAAATATATTGAACTGGTAGGAGTAGGAAACCGGGAAAACATTATTATTCAAGGTGTAAAAAGCAGTTCGGTTACGATGAAAAAAGGTTATGCCGTGATTCGCAATGTGACTTTAAAACAGCCGAAAGAATTTGGATTCGATCGTGGGATGGATACCGTTTACATCGAGAATGGAACACTTCTCATGGATTCTTGTTCTGTCTTATCAGGAAGAGGTCCGGGAGTCACCATTGATGGAGATACGGCGGAACCGATTATCCGGCATTGCGAATTGATTAGTCGTAAAAATTCTGCTGTGATTAATAAAGGAAAGGGAAATGTCGTCTTTGAGCGCTGTCGCTTTTTGTCGTATGCAAAAGGCAGTCCGATCATTCACATTCTCGAAGGGAAACCCAACTTTAAAAAGTGTACAATAATTGGGAATCATACGGAAAGTTGCGGGATTTTTGTACAGAAAGATGCAAATGGGAAGTTTGAAGATTGTGATATTTATGGCTTTGATCATGAGGCAGCGATTTATCTGTGGGAATCGAGCGCCAGCTTTTATCGTTGTAAAATTCATGATGGAAAACATTGTGGGATCATCATTCGTGATGGAAACGGGAAGTTTGAGGATTGTTCGATTTTTAGCTTTGAAAAAGATGCACCCGCTATTCGGGTGACGGGTAAATCAGCGCCTTTATTTTATAAAACATCGATCCATAACTGCAAAGGCGGGGGAATCATCTTTGAAAAAGGTGGAAGTGGTTTTATCGATAAATGCCAGTTGTATGGTTTTATTTTTCGACCCGCTATTCGAATTTTTGAAGAAGCTCATCCCTCGATTCTACGAAGCACCATTCATGATGGGAACGTAGAAGGAATTGTTTCCACATCGGATGGAAAAGGAGTCGTCAGGGATTGCGAGTTATATAGTTTTACTTCCTATCCAATCGCCGCGATGAATGGAGCAGAGCTAGATGTTCTAAATTGCAAAATCTCGCAAGGAAATACACATGGTTTGTTCTATTCACAACGCTCCAGTGGGATGGTTCAGGATTGCCAACTGTCCAAATTTAAGAATGCTGCTGCGGTCCATGTTTCAAAAGCGGCCAATCCTTCGTTAATCAATTGCCAGATTTATGATTGTTTTCAAGGTGTACAGGTGATGGAGCATGGACGAGGAAAGTTTGAACGTTGTGTCTTTTGGGAGATCGAACAAGATGAAGTATGGGAAATTAATGAATCCAATCCTGAAATCTTTTTGTGTAAAGAGATGAATAAGGATAGAGGACAATATGTGATTAAAGATACAGCCTATAGTGATGGGCTATTGATTTCCAATCCGAAAGTGAATCAGATCTTCGAACAAGTTGAACAACTTGTTGGACAGTGGAAAGTAAAGGCAAAAATGCGCGATGTGCTTCATTATCTCGATTATCTTGAAGATCGAAAACGGTTGGGCGTTAAGTTGATGGATGAGACAAAAATTCATGGTCTCTTCTTAGGTCCGCCGGAGACAGGAAAAGAAGAGATGGCAAAGTATTATGGGCAGATGTTGAAAGAAATCGGAGTGATTGAATCGGACAACCTAGTCAAAATATCCCATCATGAATTTGCTAGTCTAGATCCATTTATGAGTGAACAGCTACTAAAAGAACGATTAGAAAAAGCGATTGGCGGCTTACTATTTATCGATAGCATTCATTTGTTTCCAGGAGAACTATTGGCTCTTACGTTATTGCCGTATCTGGAGCTTATTTTTAAAGAGGATGTGGCACCCACAGCCATTATTCTTGCAGGTCCAGAAAAAGAGTTGAAGGAAGGAATCGAGCAGATCCCCTTGTTAAAAGGACATTTCGAACATGAGTATATTTTTGAAGATTATTCGCCCGAAGATATGATGTCGATCTTTTTCCAGCTTGCCAAAGAGGAAGGTTACATTATCGATGATACATGTATGTCCGTTTTATTACGAGAAATGCATCGGATCTGGAGCAAAAAAGAAGAGAAAAGCAATCGACAAAAAGTAATAGAATATTTCCAAATTGTACAAATGGTGCAAAGTCAACGCTGTGTTCAACTGCCAAAACAGGAGCGGAGTAAAGAAGCTTTAATGACCATCATGCCGGAGGATCTTGCGTGGAAAGGGGAAGAGCCACCGAGTTCATTTGGGAACAAAGAGTGGCGTCAGAAGATCAAACGCATCTCCTCTTCCCATGATTCAAAAAACAATTAAGAGAAAGGTTCCATTTTTGAAGCCCCATTTTGGGGTGTTTTTTTATGGGAATCAGTCAGGAAAGAAGCAAAAAATAATTTATTTCTATTAAAAAAATAATTTGTTAAATGTTGATATTAGTTAGTTGCTGAAATATAATTCTATTGCGAGGATTCTTGAACATACTGGAGGTTAAAGGATGAATATTTTAATCCTCAACAACTCTCCTCATATAGGCAATCCTTATGAGGAATGGCTTTCAGATCTGGCTGAGGGGTTAATCCTATTAACATCGGACCCCTATGCTGAGGACTTCCAAGGTTACCTTTATAAAGAATCTTTTCGAGATTACGAGTCGAGTGGCCTGGTCGAATTAAGAGCAGTAGAGTTATATCAGAAATACCAGTATAAACAAGTCATCGCATTAAATGAATGGGATATTTTACGTGCTGGACAGTTAAGAGATCGTTTTGGACTAAAGGGACAAGGCGCTGAGAGTGCAACGATCTTTCGAAATAAAGTAAAGATGAAAGAACATGCCATGAAGAAAGGAGTCAGCGTTGGTATTCCTGCTTTCCGAGAAATTAATCATCCTTTGGAACTGATCGACTTTATTGAGCAGCAAGGTTATCCGATTGTGGTCAAACCTCTTGCTGGAGCAGGATCGCGAAATACAGAAAAAATTAGCAACCAAGCAGAGTTAGAACGTTTTTTACAACACCCTCTTTTCTACCCCTTTTTAGCAGAAGAGTTTATTGACGGAGATATGTACCATATTGATGGCTTGATCCTCCGTGGAGAAATCGTTTTTATTTGGCCGTCAAAGTATATCAATGGTTGTCTAGCTTACCAAGATAGCAAGTATCTAGGCAGTTACGCTTTAGATGAAGAGAATCCCCTACGAATCCGACTTCAAGAGGCTACGCGTGAACTACTTCAATTATTTCCTACCCCCGAGCATACTACTTTCCACGCTGAAATTTTCCATACTCCTGATGACCAATTTTATTTCTGTGAAATTGCCAGTCGCACAGGTGGAGCCAAAGTAAATGAATCGATTGAAAGAGCATTTGGAATCAATTTGTCCAAGCTATGGGCTCGTGCTTTGTGTGGACATGTCCCTGATTTACAGCCATTTAAGGAGATCAAGAAAAAAATCGCAACGGGATTTGTCTTATTGCCGCCGAAAGTTGGGACAATCACCCAAATCAATAAAAATGCACCATTTGAATGGGTGATTGAGCAAGAATACCATGCGGATGTCGGGGATACTTTTTATGGAGCGAAGCGAAGTGTGGATCAAATTGCCTTATTTACGGTTTGTGGCGAGTCCGAATATCAAGTGGTGGAGCGGATTGACCAAGTAGCAAAATGGTTTGAACAGGAGACGATTTATCGGTAAGAGAAAAAGGAGTGGTTCGACTTTGCGAACCGCTCCTTTATCTTCTCTCAGCTAAATATTTTTTGTGTTTTGCTTGGCGGGCTCGTTCATTTTTAGACAGATATTTTTTCCGAATCCGGAAGATTTTGGGGGTTACTTCCAATAGTTCGTCTTCTTTGAGTAGCTCAATGGCATCATCTAAGCTGAGGAGACGGGGGGGATCCAAGCGCAAAGCTTCTTCCGCAGTAGCTCGCCGGATGCTGGTAAGATGTTTTTTCTTGCAAACATTGACATCCAAATCGTTTTCCCGAATGTGCTGACCGACAACCATTCCTTCATAGACTTCCGTTCCAGGAGTGATATAGAGCTGTCCACGTTCTTGAGCGGCGTGCAAGGCATAGGTGGTTGCGGTGCCTGTTTCCCAGGCGACAAGTGAACCATTGTCATGAGTATCGATCTCACCAAAGTAAGGCTCATAGCCAGAGAGGATCGAGTTCATCAACGCCTCTCCACGCGTTGCCGTGAGAAGCTGTTGGCGAAAGCCCAATAATCCGCGGGAGGGAATGAGGTAAGTAAAATGAATATTTCCGTTCTCCTGCACTTCCATATTTTGAAGCCGTCCTTTTCGTTTTCCAAGTAATTCGACGACCACCCCTTGGTAATCAGGGCTTACATCGATTTCCACGGTTTCGACAGGCTCATATTGTCGACCATCGATTTTTTTGATGATTACCTCAGGTTTACTCACTTGAAACTCATAACCTTCACGTCGCATATTTTCAATCAAGATGCTTAGATGCAATTCTCCACGTCCAAAGACAAGAAAATGATCAGCCGAATCCGTTTCCTCTACTCGGAGGGCAACATCTCGTTCTGCTTCTCGTTCTAAGCGTTCGCGCAGTTTTCGCGAAGTGACGAATGTGCCATCTTGACCGGCAAACGGACTGGTATTGATGCCGATCGTCATCCGCAAAGTGGGCTCTTCGACTCGAATGGGTGGGAGTGGTTCCGGATGAGAGAGATCAGCGATGGTGTCACCGATGTGAACATCGGAAATCCCTGTGATGGCAATAATATCGCCTGCTACGGCCTCTTCCACTTCGATGCGTCGAAGACCTTGATGTGTAAATACTTGAGCAACTTTTGCTTGGCGTTGCTTGCCATCAGCAGTGAGCAAGGCTACCTGCTGACTTTTCCGCATTCGACCACGGTGTAATCGACCGATAATAATCTGTCCTTTGTAATCATCAAACCCTAAAAGAGTCGCTTGTAACTGGGTTGGACCATCTGGATTCACTTGGGGATGAGGGATGGAATGGATGATTTCGTTAAGTAGTGGTTCAAGGGTAGGAAAAAGCTGATCAGGTTCATGACCGGATGATCCTGTGAGACCACTGGCGTAGATAACCGGAAATTCACATTGCTCATCACTTGCACCTAATTCGATAAATAAGTCAAAAGTACTGTTGATGACATCATCGGGTCGAGCGCTAGGACGGTCGATTTTATTGATTACAACGATGATTTTGTGCCCGCATTCAATCGCTTGACGTAAAACAAATTTCGTTTGCGGCATGGGACCTTCTGAAGCATCGACCAATAATAAAACACCGTCGACCATATTCATTACGCGCTCTACTTCGCCGCCAAAATCGGCATGTCCAGGTGTATCAACAATATTAATCTTCGTTCCTTTGTATTCGACGGCAGTATTTTTGGAAAGGATGGTGATTCCTCGTTCTCGCTCTAAATCATTGGAATCCAACACGCGCTTGCTGACTTGCTGATTTTCGCGAAAAATACGACTTTGCTTGAGCATGGCATCTACCAGTGTTGTTTTCCCATGATCGACATGAGCAATGATAGCAATATTACGAATGTTTTCTGGCTTTAACATAGATGGTGAGGACAATAACGTCCTTTCCCCCTTTTCCTAATCAGGTTGGATTATTCACATTGGCAATCGTACCATAAAAAGGGGGATTCATGCTATAAAAGATGTTTCCACTGAATCTACATCCATCTCTACCTCAAGAGCCCTGATTTCGTTGATGGGACGAGGGAAAGATAATTATTTCTGAATTATCAGTATTGATAACTTTTCTATTCAACATATATATATAGTTAAACAGAATGAAATATGTTATAATTGGAATTGTTGGATTCTTCCATAAAGGATAGTATTCTTTACATTATTGTTTGTACGAAGTTCGAAGTTTTTTGTAAACGTTTTTATGAAAGCAAGATGACCGAAATCGCAAGAATAGGTGGGAGATCATGCCAAAGAGAATTGCACTGATCGGCGCGTTAGATACCAAAGGCGATGACTATCTTTTTGTCAAGAAAGAGATTGAAAGAAGAGGTCATCATACTTTTGTTATTAATACAGGGGTCCTTGGTGAACCAGCTTTTCAGCCGGACGTTTCTGCAAGCCAGGTAGCTGAGGCAGGCGGCTCTACGCTGGAAGAACTCCGGAAAAAAGCGGATAAATCAGAAGCGATGTCTGTGATGATGAAAGGTGTTGCGATCGTAGTAAAAAAACTTTATGAACAAGGACTGATCGATGCAGGTTTTTCGATGGGGGGGTCCAATGGGACGCTGATTGGAACTTCTGGCTTAAAATCGTTACCGATCGGTGTTCCTAAAGTGGTCGTGAGTACCGTTGCTTCGGGAGATACACAACCTTATGTCGGCATTAGCGATATCGTGATGATTCCTTCCATTCTCGATGTATCAGGAATCAATCGAATTAGTGCGCAAATTTATTCAAATGCCGTAGGAGCAATCGTTGGGATGGTTGAGACAGAAGTACCACCCATCGATAGCCGTCCGATTATTACTGCCTCGATGTTTGGAAATACGACCACTCTCGTAAATCGCAGTAAAGAATTGCTCGAACAAAAGGACTTTGAAGTGTTGGTCTTCCATTGCACCGGTACAGGTGGCTTAACGATGGAGTCATTGATTGAAAAGGGATACATAACAGGTGTACTTGAAGTAACGACAACGGAATTAGCTGATGAGTTGGCTGGTGGGGTGTTGAGCGCAGGACCGACGAGATTGGATGCTGCGGCTAAGATGGGAATCCCTCAAGTAGTTGCCCCTGGCTGTTTAGATATGGTCAATTTTTGGGGAAAGGATACCGTTCCCGAAAAGTATAGACATCGAAAACTATATTACTGGAATCAAAATGTGACCCTGATGCGTACCACACCAGAAGAGAATCAAATCTTAGGACGAATCTTGGCAGAGAAGGTAAACCGATCAAAGGGTCCAGTGGCAATCTTCTTACCGTTACGTGGTCTTTCAGAACTGGATGCTCCGGGGAAAGAATTCTGGGATCCGGAAGCGAATCAAGCCCTTTTTGAGACCATCAAAAAATTTACACGGAAAGATATTCCGATTTATGAATTGGATTGCAATATCAATGATGAGATGTTTGCCAAAGCCGTATCGAGCAAATTGCTTGAATTTATTAGATAAACTACATAAAAGCGAAGGTGTTGAATCATGCCATTTATCACTCGAAAGGATTCACTACAAAGACTAAAAGCAACCGTCGAACAAGGATCCCCCATTATTGGTTGTGGAGCCGGGACAGGAATCTCTGCTAAATTTGCTGAGCAAGGTGGGGCAGATCTGATCATTATCTATAACTCAGGTCGATATCGGATGGCCGGTCGCGGCTCTTTAGCGGGTTTGATGCCTTATGGCGATGCCAATGGAATTGTGGTCGAAATGGCCTCCGAAGTTTTACCCATTGTCAAAGATACCCCTGTGTTGGCAGGCGTATGTGGCACAGACCCTTTCCGACAAATGCCTGTATTTTTAAAGCAACTGAAAGAGCTCGGTTTTGATGGCGTGCAAAATTTCCCAACGGTAGGACTGATTGACGGTGTTTTCCGTCAAAATCTGGAAGAGACCGGAATGGGTTTTGACCTTGAAGTAGAAATGGTTCGTCTTGCGCATGAAATGGATATGCTGACCTGTCCGTATGTCTTTAATGTAGCGGAAGCAACCGCGATGGCAAAGGCGGGCGCTGATGTATTGGTTGCCCATATGGGGCTGACGACGAAAGGGTCGATCGGTGCTGAAACAGCACTTACGATTGAGAAATCAGCAGAGCGTATTCAGGAAATTCATGATGCAGCCAAAGAAGTGAATCCGGATGTCTTGGTCTTGTGCCATGGCGGACCGATCGCTGAACCGGCAGATGTACAGGAGATTCTTTCCTTAACCAAGGGAATAGCTGGTTTCTTTGGAGCTTCTAGCATTGAACGATTGCCTACGGAGGTGGCGATTCGGAGCCAAGTAGAACAGTTTAAATCGCTAAAAAGTAATTAAGTTCACAGAGAAAGGGCGGGATCAACGAGGATCACCACCCCAGTCCGTCTTTTAGACGGGCTTTTTTATTTGCGTTCGACAGCATCAACGATCTGTTTGCCGGACTCATCCCATTTGATCGCTCGATAGATCGCATCATGGTAAAATGAGAACCAGACTTGTTCTTTTAACCCCTCTTTAATCCAAATTTCTTTTTGAGAAATGGAAGTCATCGGATAATCATCATAGGCCATTACCCATAATGAATTTTGATGAGCATGTGTAGGCATCAAATCTGCCATGTGCAACAGCTTTTGACCCTCGCTTTCCATTTCGACAATCGCATGGCCAGCACTATGTCCACCGGTATGAATCACTCTTAGTCCAGGAAGGATCTCCTTCTCTGAATGATATGTTTTCACTTGATCTTGAATGGGCTCCCAATTTTCTCGCCAATATGTGTTGCGTGAGCGAATATTGGGTGATCTCATTTCATCCCATTCGATCTGTGAGGAATAGATTAAAGCGTTTTCAAAAGTGGAGACCAAGCGATCGCCCTCTCTCTTCGTCAAACCGCAAACATGATCAAAATGAAGATGAGTCATAATGACAAAATCGATATCTTTGGTTTTTATTCCCAACTCCGCTAAACATTCTTCCACCTGGGATTCTTCAGTTAGACCATAGTTTCGTTTCTTTTTTTCATCAAACTTATTGTTACCGATTCCAGCTTCGATCAAAATATTTGTACCACCGTGTTGAACCAAAATGGGATCAGTGCGTAGTTGAATTTGATTATGTTCATTGACAGGATAGCGTCTACTCCAAAGTGGCTTAGGTACGACACCAAACATTGCTCCACCGTCGAGTTGAATATTGCCTCCACGTAACCAGGTTAAAGTAAACTTACCGATCGTAAGTTGCTCCATCGCCATCCTCCTTATAGGTATTTAAAAATCCATTATAGATATATAAAAATTCTATAACAATCTACTATTTTCCGCAATGAATTAATTAGATTATAGAAATAACTGTTTGTAAAGACAGATGAGATCTCTTTGGATGGTTTGGCGATGGACTTTTACATAGAGGGTTTTTAGCGTTGACAAAAGCGGTGGCTCATCAGCATATCGCTTACTTGCGAAGCGTTTCTTTTCGCTCGATCGCTTGCAGGATGTTTGTGCCCGCTTGATCCCACTGAATCGCCCGATAAAAGGCATCGTGATAAAAAGAGAACCAGATTTGTTGCTCAAGTCCTTTGGTGATCCAAATCTGTTTCTGTTCAAGGGTAGTCATGGGATAATCGTCATAGGGAGAAATCCACAGCAATTTTTGATGAGTATGAGTAGGCATGAGATCGCCCATGTGAATCAGTTTCTCTCCTTCACTTTCGATTTGGAGAATCGCATGTCCAGCACAATGCCCCCCTGTGTGAATCAGTTTAAGTCCAGGGAGGATTTCGATTTCGTTTGAATACGTTTGTACTTGGTCTTGGATCGGTTCCCAGTTTTCTTTCCAATAGGCGTTTCGTGAGCGAATCGTGGGATTGCGCATTTCATCCCATTCCATTTCCGTAGTATAAATCAGCGCGTTTTTAAAAGTGGAGATGAACCGATCTCCTTTTTTTGTTGTTAAGCCACTTGCGTGATCAAAATGCAGATGGGTCGTCAGAACAAAATCGATCTCTTTCGCTGAGAGACCCAATTCGGCTAAATCGCGATCAACCGCAGATTCTTCCATGACACCATAGATCCGTTTTCTTTTTGCATCAAATTTATGAACACCCAGACCCGCTTCCAACAGCATATGCGTACTACCATGTTGGATTAAAATCGGATCTGCTCGCAATTCGATTTGATCTTGTTCATTGGGAGGATAACGTTTGCTCCAAAGAGCATGGGGAACAATGCCAAACGTCGCTCCACCATCGAGATAGGTACATCCGCCTCGTAACCATGTTAAAGTAAATTTGCCAATCTTAAGTTGCTCCATCGAAATTCTCCTATTTAAAGTAAAAATTTATATTTTATATACTAGAATAAACTTCTATTTATTTCAATCAAGTGATCTTTGGATCGCTGTGCCAGTGAGGGAAAGGTTGTTTCTAGGAATCTTAGGTTGGTGACTGTAGCAGACATAGAAATAGTGGACCAAAATGGAGATAATAGAAAGAACAAAGAATGATGTGGAGGAAATCAGCGGATGATTATCCAACGACTGGATCCAAACCATTTATATCAAGCTAGCGACTTGGAACGCCGCTTTTCACAAAAGCCATCTCCATCTTGTGATGCGCGTGATGCATTTGAGCGTGACTATGGACGAATTGTTCATTCAGCTGCTTTTCGTCGTCTGCAGGCCAAAACACAGGTGTTGGGGCAAAATGTGGGTGATATTCATCGGACGAGATTGACGCACTCGCTGGAGGTGGCGCAGATTGCCCGTGGCATTGGGATTTTTCTCAATCAGCATGATCCCGTTTTGTCTCCAGACTTTGCCTTGGATATATCCTTATTGGAAGCAGCAGGACTGGCCCATGATTTGGGACATCCGCCATTTGGGCATCGTGGGGAACAAGCGCTACATGAGTGTATGCAATCCTACGGTGGTTTTGAAGCCAATGCGCAAACCTTTCGGATCTTAACAGCGCTAGAGGGAAAAAATCAGAAAGGGATGAATTTAACCCGTGGGTTGTTGTTATCGATTATGAAATATCCGATCATGTTGGATCAGGCGGCAAGTTCAAGCCAAAATAAGAAGATCCCACCCAAGGCGAGTATCTATTCGAGTGAAGAAGAAATGTTTCAATGGGTGCTTGCTCCATTTAGTGCAGAAGAAAGGAATTACTTAACAGCGGTAAAAGCCGATCCGCAAGGGCAGATCAAAACCAAACACAAGACACTGGAATGCTCCATTATCGAGTTAGCCGACGATATCGCTTATGGTACCCATGATATAGAAGATGCGATCAACTTGGGATTCATCGGACTGCAACAACTCAATGAACTGTTTGCACAGTTTAGCCATCTATCCGATCATCCACATTTTCATAATACGATAAAGATCTTAAACCAACTTCTAAAACAAGGTCATCACGATAAATACTTGGTGAAACGGGTTTCCTCGTCATTGATTTCCACCTTTGTTTATAGCATTTCCATTCAAAAACAAGAAGAACATTTCTCTTCACCAAGATGTCGTTATCGGGCTGTGCTGGAACCGGAGCTGCGTCGTCTGCTGGATCAGCTGAGGGAAATTGTCTTTGAATATGTGATTTATTCACAAAAAGTGCAAACCGTCAATTGGCGCGGTAGCTATATCCTCAAACGTTTATTTTCAGCGATCATGGAAGAGACCATGCTTCTTCCAGAAAATGATCGTAAAAAAATCACTGCAGCAACCAGCGAAGAAAAAAGAGCGCGCATCATCTGCGACTATCTTGCTGGCATGACCGACTCTTTCGCCCTCCGCATGTATGAACGCCTCTACGGTCATAGTCGTAACTTCTTCGATTATTAATAAAAAGCCCTATTCCCACTTTTGTCCATAGTCTGACGAATGGGAATAGGGTTAGCCGTTTGGAATACTATGCATGTGCTTCTTGGGGAATATGTCTCCGGATTGATGTAGATCAAAGTCACCAATAAAGGGAATGGCTCCATATTTTCCGCGGATGTAATCTTGACGATAGTTGTCATC
>JANWIG010000062.1 GCA_025449975.1 Thermoactinomycetaceae bacterium | reverse complement strand
TGATGCTTACCCCCCAAGCACGTGGAGATGCGAATCCGATTCTATTGATTGATGAGAATGATGTGATGGCAGGTCATGCTGCGAGTGTCGGAAAAATCGATCCGATTCAGCTTTATTATCTGATGTCACGAGGTATTAAAAAAGAGCAAGCTGAAAGGTTGATTATCTTTGGTTTCCTTCAGTCTGTACTCTCGGAGATTCCGTCGGATTCATTACGCCAAAATATTATCCGTGTAATAGAAGGGAAGTTCACATCATGAACTTGTATAAAAAAGACTTTCCCATATTGAACCAAGAAGTAAATGGTCATCCATTGGTCTATTTGGATAGTGCGGCATCATCCCAAAAGCCAATCCAGGTGATCGAAGCATTACGGCAGTATTACGAGAGTTACAACTCCAATGTCCATCGGGGAGTACACACCTTAGGTAGCAAGGCAACCGATGCTTATGAAGGAGCTCGTGAAAAAGTTCGCAGATTTATTAACGCCCGTCAGGTAAAAGAAATTATATTTACACGTGGTACGACAACAGCAATCAATTTAGTTGCTAGCAGTTATGCAAGAACCCGGCTTGTTCCGGGAGATGAGATTGTTTTAACGCCAGCCGAACATCATAGTAACCTCATCCCCTGGCAACAAGTTGCTAAACAGACAGGGGCCACCCTCAAATATTTCCCTCTTGAGTCAGATGGAACGCTTGATTTGGATAAAGTAAAAGAAACGATCACACCAAGAACGAAGTTGGTTGCGATCCAACAAGTTTCGAATGTCCTTGGAACTGTTCACCCCATTAAGGAAATTTCCCAGATTGTTCATCAACAGGGCGGCGTGATAGTAGTCGATGGAGCGCAAAGCACGCCACATATGAAAGTAGATGTACAAGAGTTAGACGTCGACTTTTTCGCTTTTTCTGGTCATAAAATGTTGGGACCAACTGGGATCGGAGTGCTCTATGGCAAAGAAAAATGGTTAGAAGAGATGGAACCAATCGAATTCGGCGGAGAAATGATCGATTTCGTCGATTTATATGATGCCTCATGGAAAGAGCTACCTTGGAAATTTGAAGGAGGTACGCCGATTATCGCTGGGGCTATTGGTTTGGGAGCGGCCATCGACTATCTGGAATCGATTGGAATGGAAAAAATTGAAGCGCATGATCGTGCATTGGCTAAATTCGCTTATGAGAAATTAAGTCAGATAGATGGTCTAACGATATTTGGACCTAAGGGAGAGAGAATGGGTTTAGTCACTTTTAATCTGGAGAATGTCCACCCACATGATGTGGCTACCGTATTGGATGCTGAGGGTATAGCTGTTCGTGCAGGACACCATTGTTGCCAACCGCTGATGAGAATATTAGGCGTTACCGCCACCGCGCGAGCTAGCTTCCATATCTATAATGATGAGCAAGACATCGATCGGTTGGTAGCAGGATTACAAAAAACAAAGGAGTATTTTGGACATGTCTTTAGATGATTTATATCGGCGGGTGATTATGGATCATTACCAACGTCCCCGCAATCGTGGGCGGATTGATGGTGGTGCTGTGACCGTTGATTTAAATAATCCTACTTGCGGGGATCAGATTTCCTTACAGATGCAGATTGAAAATGGTGTGATTCAAGATGCGAAGTTTTTAGGGGAAGGTTGTTCGATTAGTTTAGCTTCTGCTTCGATGATGACGGAAGCAATTAAAGGGTTAACGGTGGAGAATGCACTGGAATTGGTTCAGCTTTTCTCCAATATGATGCAAGGAAGAGATATCGATTTTGATCAATTCCCACTAGAAGATATTGAAGCACTTACAGGCGTAGCCAAATTTCCAGCAAGAATCAAATGTGCGATGCTCGCTTGGAGAGCATTGGAGAAGGGAACGCAACAATGCAAATGTTGAAGGAGGAGTAAAGTATGGCTACACAACTGCCTGAGTTCTCCGATTACAAATATGGTTTCCGCGATAAGGATGTATCCGTCTATCGATCCAAAAGAGGATTATCGCGGGAAGTAGTCGAAGAGATTTCGCGGATGAAAGGTGAACCAGATTGGATGCTGGAATTTCGCCTGAAATCATTGGAACAATTTTATAAAATGCCTATGCCTAACTCATCAAATAGCAAATGGTTTTCGATCCTGCCCGGTGAATTAGGTGAGTTAGACTTTGATGAGATTACCTATTATGTCAAACCATCTGAGCGACAAGGGCGTACATGGGAAGAGGTTCCGGATGAGATTAAAAAGACGTTTGATAAATTAGGGATCCCAGAAGCGGAACAAAAGTTTTTAGCGGGTGTTTCTGCCCAGTATGAATCCGAAGTGGTTTATCACAATATGCAAAAAGAGTTGGAAGATCAAGGGGTTATTTTCTGTGATACGGATACTGCAGTCAGAGAATACCCTGAGCTGGTAAGGGAGTATTTTGGGACGGTGGTACCTCCTTCCGATAATAAATTTGCTGCTTTAAATAGTGCTGTTTGGAGTGGAGGCAGTTTTATTTACGTCCCGAAAGGTGTCAAATGTGAAGTTCCATTGCAAGCGTATTTCCGGATTAACTCTGAAAATATGGGTCAGTTTGAGCGGACGTTGATCATTGCGGATGAAGGTAGTTTTGTCCATTACGTTGAAGGGTGCACAGCACCGGTTTATAGTACCAATTCGCTGCATAGTGCGGTGGTTGAAATTATTGTAAAAGACCATGCACGTTGCCGGTATACGACGATCCAAAACTGGGCTCCCAATATTTATAACTTGGTGACCAAACGGGCAGTTTGTGAGCGCTATGCTCATATGGAATGGGTCGATGGCAATATCGGAAGTAAGCTAACCATGAAATACCCTGCCGTTATCATGAAAGGTGAAGGTGGAAAAGCAGATGTGCTTTCGATTGCTGTCGCGGGCAAAAATCAACATCAAGACGCTGGAGCCAAAGTAGTTGCTTTAGCACCCAATTGTACCTCCACTGTTATTTCCAAATCGATCAGTAAGCAAGGTGGAAAGGTAACCTATCGTGGGTTGACCAGTTTTGGTCGTAAGGCAGAGGGATCCAAAGCCAATATTAAGTGTGATACGTTGATCCTAGACAATGAGTCCACTTCCGATACAATTCCTTATAATGAGGTGAAAAATGATAATATCACTTTGGAGCATGAAGCGACGGTTTCCAAAGTAAGTGAAGATCAACTCTTTTATCTCATGAGCCGTGGGTTGTCGGAAGATGAAGCCACACAGATGATTATTATGGGCTTTATCGAGCCATTTACGAAAGAATTGCCGATGGAGTATGCTGTGGAGATGAATCGTCTCATTAAACTTGAAATGGAAGGTTCGATCGGTTAATAAAGAAAAACCTTTTTGTATTAAAGGTTGTCAATCTGGAGATCGGGAGAAAAGACCATCATGCTTAAGTATGATGGTCTTTTTTGGTTTTGTGGAAGAAATTGGGTATATGGAAAGTTTACCGAAGTAGAAGGCGATTTTAATGACCGATGTTGAATAGAAAAAACCCAGCATTTTTTGGCTTTGTGCTGGGTTTTTCTATCGGTTTGTCGCTATGATGATTGTTTTAATGTATAAGAAATAGGAATAATAGTAGGATTCTCTCTTAATTGAAACATTTTTCTCATACAATTCTGAAACTCGGTTTCATTTTGTCCTTCATAACATTGCGCGAGGCTAAGCCAGAGTTGCGATTCTTTTTCTTTATATTGGTGTTTTTTAGTCAGTTCAATCGCTTTGCGATAAAAATCAATTGCTTCGGAGATATTCCCAATGGAATGACACAAGTTTCCAGTCATGTGAAGGATGCTGATCAGACGCTCATAATCGCGAAATTTTTCTGAGAGTTCAATGGCTTTGACTAGGTAAGTATAGGCCTTTTCTTTGCGATTAAGTTGGATATATAGATTGGCAAGACTGGTATATACGGTGCTGTTCATTTCACTTGCAGGGAAATGTTCTTCTAATTTTAAGGCAACCAAAAAACACGTTTCGGCGATCTCCCACTTTTTCGTTTTTGTATAAATTTTGCCCATTAAAACCCAGAGAGCAAACATCGATTCGTATGCTTTGTTACGGCGTGCAGTTTCAATCCCTTCCGTGGCATATTGGATCGCTTCATCGATTAAACCTGAATGAAAGGAAAACTCGGCGCGTAACCAGTATAACTGGAGTAGGGATTGGAGATCATCTGCAGCAAGCACATGCTCCCAAATTTGCTCGACTAAGCGCATTCCTTCAACATAACGACCGAGTCGATGTAATATTAATCCTTTATTGGCATAAAGAAGAACGCGAATATGTTTTATCTGCTGTTGATCATTCAAAGCATTGATTCCATTATTGATATATTCTAGGGCTGCTTCGAGACGTCCTTGTTGGTAATTGCTTATTCCTAGCATCAGGTAGGTGGCCGATTCCATCGGATTTTCTTGGTTAGAAAGGTTTTGAGCACTGCGTAATGAATTGTAGAATGCTCTCTCGGCTTGTTTCCATTTTCTTTTTGCGAGGTAACAGCAACCCTTGTAGTGGTAATAGTGAGCGATGTAAGGATGATTATCTTCAAGATTCAATTGTTCCAGTCGATCTAAGGCTTCATCTAAGTGACCGATTTGCTGCAAAGAAGCGATGGTCAAAAAGTCAAATTGCACTCTCTTTAGATCTTCTTCTTCTTTTTCTAGCATTTCCGGAAGCTTCTGTCTAGGCAGATCCAATTTATTGAGTAAGTAGGAGACTTTTTCTGGGCTAACATGGGCGACTCCTCGTTCAATATTGCTCACAGTGGCAGGGGAGATGTTTTCATCAGCTAAGTCTTCTAATCGCAAACCACGTTGTTTGCGAACTTTGCGAATCACTTCACCAATTTCGTGAAGAGCTAGTGATTTCATTTGACTCACCTCTACTTTATGATTGGTATGTCAGTATAGTGAACAGCGAAACGAAAAGTTAGGATTAGTGAAATCATTTGTAGAGAAATCAATCTGACTCGTTTTTTGTGGAAAATGAATGGATAAGCTAATACAGACGACACATTGCATCCATCAATTCAAGGTTAAAGAAGGGATCGATATGTTGGCTGGTGTCTTATCTGAGCTCAAAAAACGATTTATTCAAGATCGCGTCTTCGATTTGGCTGCACAGATGGCGTATTACTTTTTATTATCGCTTTTTCCCTTGTTGTTTTTATTTTTTAGTTTACTAGGGTATTTGCCTTTTTCGAGTGAGCAAGTTTTGGAGCTAATTCGTCCCTATGCTCCACCAACAATTTACGAGTTGATTCGTTCCAATTTGATTCATATTCTCGATCGTCGTCATGAGGGTGTGTTAACATTTAGTTTGCTTGCTTCTATTTATCTAGCTTCATTAGCCTTTCAGTCCATTATCTTTGCTTTGAATAAGGCATATCAGGTAAGTGAGAAGCGATCACTTTGGGCAGATATTTTACTAGGTATTTTTATGATGATCGGACTATTTATAGCGATTGTTATTTCCCTCATTCTACCAGTCATGGTTGATTTAGCAGTGATGTTTCTATTTCGACTAGCTGAAGGAATACCGGAAGGAATTGCGACTTTGTCGACTATTCAATGGTTAGTAAGTAGTTTGATTCTTTGGTTCATTTTTTTAGGCTTATACATGCTGGTCCCCAATACAAAAGTGCGCTTTTTCCAGGCATTGCCTGGATCCATTTTTGCCACCATGGGCTGGCAAGTAGCTTCAGTAGGGTTCTCTTATTATGTTTCAGTCAATGATTACTCCCTATTATATGGAAATTTAGGAGGAATCATGATTCTGATTGGTTGGTTTTATATTTCGGCATTGGTACTTATTTTAGGCGGTCAATTGAATGCTGTTTTATGTCAATGGAGTAAAAAATAGTTTTTTATATTTTTTTCTCTAATAAGAGTGTAAAAACCTTCTGTTTTGGAGTCTATGTTTTTTAAATTTTTACTTTTTGTTCCTATTAGATGTGATAATCTATAAAAAGGATGATTGATCGAGAGGAGTATATCAACGTGCCAAAGTCAAGATCTTTTATAATAGGCTATGCTGTAATTATGGTGTTATTAATCATTTTTCTAGGAACAAAAGTTAATTTTATTTTTAAACCAATCGTAGTCATGGTACAAACTTTGTTTCTTCCCTTTCTTTTAGCGGGAGTGCTTTTTTATTTGTTCCGTCCGATCGTACAGAGGTTGGAGTCGTGGGGACTCCCGCGTGTAATTGCCATTCTAGCTATTTACCTTGTCTTCATCTTGCTTTTAGCGGCTTTGATTACATGGGTAGGTCCAAAATTAAGCGAGCAAATTAGCCGTCTAATCGCTAACTTTCCAACGATTATGACGGAAGTACAAAATAGATTTGTTGAATTGAAAAAGCATCCGTTAATTGCTCAATATGTGGAATGGGATCAGATTGTAACGCAAGTCGTAAACTACTTGAAAAATAGACTGAGTGTGATTGGCGAAAATGTGGCTACATTTTTTGGATTAGTCGTAGATATTGTCGTTGTTTTCATAACCGTTCCGTTTATTTTGTACTATATGTTACTAGAAGGAGATCAAGCTCCAAATTACTTTCTTCGGTTCTTACCGCAGCAAGAGCGCGAGCATGGTATGAAAATTTTAAAAGAAATGGATTTGGCTTTGAGCTCATATATTAAGGGACAAGTATTGGTCAGTTTATTTGTCGGATTGGTTGTTTATATTGGTTATTTGATCATTGATCTAGAGTATGCTTTGGTATTGTCCTTGTTATCTTTGTTTACCAATGTAATTCCTTTTATCGGACCACTTTTGGGAACAATCCCAGCGATTATCGTTGGTTGGATTGAAGATCCCGTGATGGTGATTAAGGTATTGATTGTTGCTGTGATCGCCCAACAATTAGAAGGTAATCTCGTTTCACCGCTGGTCATGGGAAGACAGCTGAAAATTCATCCTTTAACCATTATCGTGATTCTATTGGTAGCTGGAAGTCTAGGAGGATTTTTAGGACTTTTATTGGCAGTTCCAACTTATGCTGTCTCTAAAGTAGTGATTAGTCATATTTATCGCTTGATCCTTTTGCGTAGAACCCAGCAAAACAGGGGAAGGATATTTTTTGATTAGAAGGATCATGTTCAAATTCTTATAATAAATATGTTATATTTATAATATATCATATTTTTAAGACGCAATGTTGAAAGTTTCTATAATTTATCCGTTTTTTTTAGAATAACTGAGAAAAGAAGCAAAGAGTTAAACTTTTTTAACAACCCCATGAGGAAATTTGTGATAAAAATATATCTAATCTACAAAAAGGAGAACAAAAACGAAAGCATTTTTCTAT
>JANWIG010000061.1 GCA_025449975.1 Thermoactinomycetaceae bacterium | reverse complement strand
GTACCAATAAGAAAATCATCACCACAGGCACAAGAAAAATACGTGCAAGCGTAATCTTATTGGCCAAGTTCACCCAAACCTACCCCCCTAGTAATCGCCCTCATTGAATACGGAGGTTCTCCTCATCCCAAAGAGTAACGACATAATCCCCTTTACCTTTCATACCATAGTAAATTGGCACCTTCTTAGAAATATATGCTAAAGCAGCTGAAAGCAGTAGGCTATTCTGTTCATCATTTATTCATTACAATAGCTAGTTAGAAAAAACCTTATGCAAAATAACACACTTAAGCATACATCCCTATTTGGCTCGTTGCATCCTTTCTTCACATAAAAGGACCTCTGTTTTATTATGCAACAGCCCCATCACTAACGATAAAAAAACTTCTCACTTCATCCACCACGGTGTCAAGTTCATTCCGTCAATAGCTAATGTGCCTTGATGCAGTTCGTCTACTAAAATGTTGTTTTAAGTGTTTTCAAACCTCATGTGAATCCTAAACACTACTGCAATGAAATGCTTCAAAACAGCGCTTCCTTCCCCCACCGATCTGGTGAGAATACCCGTTTATAAACCTTAAAACAGAAAAACCAAGTAATTCTTACGTAAGTATAAACTAAGCCAATTAGACGTGTCAAAAAGAGCAGAAAGGTTATGCAATTTTACCCTTCTGCTCTAAAAAGGAAAATTATGGATTTAATTTGAATTCATAAGCAAGTGCCTCTTCTTGATCCGCTGTTTCAATCACAACTCCATTGACGGAAAGCATCATATGACTTGGCTTATATAATCGAAGATAAATCCCTTCTTGATGTGTAACCACTTTGGTCTGGTCTTCATCCAAAGTGTCTTTAAACAAGATCTCGCCTTTCCTGTCCTTCGCACGGATCAGAACCTTTGCTGCCTCCTTCGATTCCACCTTGACCTCCAATTGATTTGCATTGGTTACTTCATAGACATCCACTTTAGCGTCATTGGCTTCCGCGGCATCTGTTAACTTCACTTCAACCGGATTTTCCTCTTCTTCTTGTTTTTGCTCCTCAGCTACATTGCTTTGTTCGGTTTTGGTTTTTGGAGCGGGATTACCGCTACTCGCCTGAGTTGAACTGGAATCGCTATTCCACCACCAAACGCCAATCGGAATCAAAACCAATACGAGAATAATAGGTACATAAACATACCATTTTGTCAGCCATTCCAACAGTGGTATCGCTTTCTTTTTCTTTTGCTGTTGCTTCAGTCGGTAAGTCTCTCTTCGAGATAGAAAGATGGCTTCTTCAGGTGGTGCAGTAGTAGCAACTTGTTGTCCCCGCTTGGCTTTCTGATATTCGCGCAAAAGGGGATGAGGATCCAATTCTAGCAAGGCAGCAATCGAACGGATGTATTGGGTACCAGAAACGTGCGCTGGTAAAGAGGCAAAATCCCCTTCCTCAATCATCTTGAGGTGAGCTACAGGAATCTTTGTTTCTTTTTCCAATTGCTCCAATGTCAAGTTTTTGCTTTCTCTTGCTTTACGTAACAATACAGTAGGTGAATTGGACTTCAAAATATGTACCTCCCACAGTAAAATAAAACGTCCAATTCCCTAAATTATAGCCTATTGATTAAAAAAAAGTCAAAAATAAGAAGCCCTTTTGAACTATTACTGGGAGAAAAATATAGTAGATTCTACAGATTCTGGATAGAATCCCACAGAGAATTAGGCATATTTAAAAGAAAAAGGGTAAAGATTTTATTAATTAAGTACGGAAAATATAAAAAGGTGACCGTCATGGTCACCAAAAGTACAAAAGGGGACGATCATTCCAATTTTTCTCTTTTTATCGAAAAAAACATCTTTATAAAAAGAAAATTCCCTTCATTTATAAGTGGCTGTCTTTTCTTACCTTTTCTTGATTTTAATGACCGAAGCCGAGTCGATGGATTTATTATTAATAGAAACCTTTGTACTATGCGGTCGACCAAGATAGATATATAGACTAGTTGTCTCGTCGAATAAATGAACCATTTCAAAGGGAGCTTCACCTGGTTTCAACAAGACATCTTCAATTAGATTCTTCTTACTCTCCTTATTGCTGATCCCTACCCATACTTCTTCATCCTCAGCCTCAATCATGATATCCAGCTCTTTTCCACCTTCTAAGTAATACGTATTCGCCAATGTCTCTGATGGAACCAGCTTAGCTGTCGATTTGTTGGATGAATCTTGCTCCTCACTGGCCGCTGTATTAGGTGCTGTCTTATTATCATCCGTCACACTTTTCTGTGTTTCATTTGGTTGTTGTGATGTTTCACCATCATCCGTCCCAAATAAGACATAACCCAAGAGAAGTAAAGGAATACAGATTACCGCTAAAGCGATAAAAAGAATGGTATTTCTCTTCCCAGTATTTTGAGGTTCCTTTGTCCGACCTCTCGATAGGGTGTCATCTGATCTTGATTCCATTTCAGGTGGACTATTTCTCAGTGGACCGGTCTGGGAAAACAACTTTGGATTGGTTCCACCTTTTTTCCGATGAAGGTTGGAAGATGATGACTCCGTCAGTGAATAATTTCCTTTTACAGCTGGAAAAATATCCGTAGAACTTCTACTTTGATTCACCGCTTTATTAATTTGAGTTACATTTAATTGAGAAGTCTGTTGACCGAGCCGTTTCTCATTTCGAATCCGATTAAATGAAGGTGGGACACTTTTTTGCTTCAAAAAATCTTTTCGAAATGCTTCTTCTCTTGCTGCAGCAATCTCCCGATTGGATGGTTCGGTAAAATGAGCATTGATTTGCTGGGTCTGAAAAGCGCTCAGACGCGTAGTGGCTTGTTTTGCTGTATTCATAGATGTTTTTGTTTTCGCATAAGAAGAGGGTTTGGAAGAGACAATCATAGCTTTCCGCGGATCAAGCCGCTTGTTTTTGCTCTTTTCTCTTATTTTGGATAGCTCAGAATGGGATCGATACAGTCCCTCCACAGACGAGTCTGGTCCTACTCTATGTTTGGGGTTAGTAGCTTGCATTCCATAATGTAAACGTTCTTCTTGATCTAATTTTCGATATTGTCGCAGGATGTGTTGTGGCTCAATTTTTAAACAATTTGCATAGGAGCGAAGATACGTACGAACATAAAATGGGCTGGGTAATTTGTGGAATTCGCCATTTTCGATCGCTTCTAAGAATGATATTTGAATCTTTGTTCTTTCTTGCACTTCTTCTAGGGTTAACCCCACTTGCCTACGAGTCTGACGCAGAAAAGCACCTATTTCCTCAGACACTCCAGCCACCTCCCTTAAGTTACTAAACATTACCATTCTGACAGCTACCAAACTTTTCCCAAAACAAACCCTTTCATACTTCCCATGCTATAAATAATCGGATATCGATTTAATAAGATGCAGTATATCACTTTCCTACCTATTTGGTCAAAAAAGCTCTCATGGATGAGAGCTCACGAACTGGTGATTTTTAAATAAACCAAGCCAATTGCAGCAATAACCCATAAAACGGTGCTCACTACTAAAAATCCATTCATAATTAAATAGGAAGGCTTCTTTTTTTTACCTTTTTGCTTTGTAACCGTCCCTTCTTTCGCCTTACGGGATCGACGAGTCGGAATTTGTTGCAGACTTTTCTCTTCTATTTTTTCCTCAGTAGCTCCTTGTTTCCTTCTTGAACGGGAAATATAGGTCTGAGAAAGTTGATTTACTTGAGTGGAATGAGAAACGTTTCGTTTGTCATCCTCTTCTGAAGAAATAGCATTTACTTGATAACGCTTCGTAGCTGAATTTCGATTCACATGGGTCTCTTGAAGCACAGTACGATAGGATCGAGTATGGAGGGTTGAACTGGTATATTCGGAGGCGTAGGATAACCCAGCACTTTTTAATAATTGTTGTGGATTTAGCCCAACATATCTAGCATAAATTCTTATGTACGAACGCAAATAAGTTTGATTGGTAAATAAATCGAATCTACCCTGTTCAATCGCTTCTAAATATTGCATATCAACACGAATTTTTTCCGCTATCTCATTTAATCTTAAACCGCGGGCTTCCCGGGCCATTTTCAATTTTCTTCCTACTTCAACAGACAAATCTGTTCACCTCCTATATCTACAAATTTATTATAAAGATTATTTTTTAATTTGCACACGATAACTTTTTTGAATATCTTGTGCCGATGTATCTAAAACTTGATCATTGATTTTCACTGTAAAATTTGAAGGCACTTCTAACCAGAACCAAACTTCGTCCTTCTGATCCGTATTCATCGTAAATTCTTCTCCTTCTTGCAGCACTCTTTCACTATACTGATCTTTGGAAGTTCCGTAACGGAGTCTAGTTGCTTCTTTTTTTCCTTGAAAAACTACTTCTAGTTTCGAAACGTTTGTAATATAATACATGTGTCCCAATTGTTCATTTGCTTCTCCCTGTTCTAACACCGTCACTGGTTTTTGATCTTTGCTGCTCGCCATCTCTACTTCTCCCGTCGCTGGCACATCTTCATTGCCTTGCAGAAAATAATAAACACCACCAAATAAGATTAAAAGGCTGGTAGCAATCATCCAGATATATCGATTTCTTTTTTGTTTAACCAGGCGATGCTTCGCTAACTTGACTCCCTCTTTTGCCACCATCGCCACTTTTCGCGGCTTAATCTTTTGGGTTAACTGCGCTGTCGTTTGATACAATTCATCCAAGCTTGGTTTTTTGGGTTCGTGGCTTGCAGGAACCGTTGGCATATTTACCATTGTTTTTTGTCCATCTTCTAGATGCCGAGGGACCTGTTTACCCCTTGCAGGATGTGTTGACATCGTCTGCCGCAAATGATTCCTCGTTTGGCTGCTCATAACCGTTTGACCGTTCATCATCGAACCAGGAGTGGTGACCTGACCCATTAGGCTCTCATACTGACTAATGAGAGGCTGTGAAGGCAATCCGACTTCTTTGGCATATGCCCGAATATATGCTCGAACATAAAGTGGATTAGCAATCAACTGATACTGGTCATTTTCCAGTGCCCTCAAATACGCCCCCTCTATTTTGCTCCTTCTTTCTAACTCTTCTAAGCTCATACCCAACCGTTTTCTCGCTTGTTTCAATTGTTGACCAATGGAATACATGATTGCTCCTCCCAGAGACTATTTTTCTTTCTAGAAAAATTCCATTCCCTTTTCGACAATCTCATAAGTGATCTGTTCTTCTGGATTGTTTCTTAATTCAATAATGTAATCAAAATCGTCAAATGTAAACTCCGTATTTTGAACAAAAATATCTGGGTGCTCAATCACTTTGGTTGCATTCATTCGGAAGATTTCGCGAATTAACATATCATGTGATTCATTCGAACGTAATGTAGACATAATTCCGTCAATAATGTAGACATGTTCATTCGATCTCTCATTAAATTCCAGCTGTGTACGCATGGTTTGTTTCACCAAAGTAGAAGAAACAAATACCCACTTTTTATTGGCAGAAACACTTGAAGCAACGATCGACTCGGTTTTTCCAACCCGTGGCATTCCTCGGACTCCAATGACCTGATGTCCTTCTTTTGATAATAAATGGGCCATAAAATCAACCAACAGACCTAGTTCATCTCGAACAAATCGAAAGGTCCGTTTATCTTCCCGACTCCTCTCAAGATAGCGACCATGACGCACTGCCATCCGGTCTACGATTTTAGGTGAGCGAAGTGCCGTAATGGTAATATTATCCACTTGCTCCAATAATTGACTTAATACTTCTATTTTTTGAGGATTACTCGTACGAAGCAGCATCCCTCTGCGTTTCGTATCAACACCATTGATAGTAACAATATTTATTGAAAGCATCCCCAATAGGGAAGCGATATCTCCTAACAATCCTGGTCGGTCTTTATGTATTTCATATTCTAAATACCAGTCATCTTGCAAAATCTTTCCTCCTTTGTTTATTTTATTATCGTAATTTATGCTAAGTATAGCATATGTTTTAAGATGTGCGTAGTCTCCGCAAACAAAGATGCATATCATTTTAAAATAAATTAGTTAAAGATTATTACCCTGATTATTCTATAAATTGCCTATTTGTCCTACTCTTTCAAATTAAAACGCAAAACAAACAGATTTTTATACGAAAACGCCCAGTTCGAGTGGGCGTTTCGGAAAATACTATCTATTTCCGTCATTAACCAATCTTACCATTAAACTTGCAACAGTTCTTTGTTCATTTTCATCGGCGACATCCCATAGATCTTTCAACAAGCGTTCTGAATCGTTTCTCGGATCAAATTGTTTAGCCAAATAGTCTCCAATTTGATAGGCTAGTTCACTCACTGTTTCTTCATCCATACCTAATCTCTCTGCTTGATTGACACGAGCAGATAAAAAGTCTTTCCAATCTTGGAAGTTATCTAGGACGGACATTTCTGCTCCTCCTTTGTTTTACTTAATCCGTTTACAAATAATATGATCTAAACCTTTCCGCTTTATTCATCCGGAGATTCGAAACGGGCTCACTGAAAAGACACAACAAAAGGCTTGGATCAGGTGTACCAGCCACCATTGACATGAATCACTTGTCCGGTTATATAGGCAGCTGCTGGGGAGCAGAGATAACCCACCAAAGAGCCGACTTCATCGACGCGTCCTAGTCGCCCAATCGGAATTTCATCGGCTAGTGCCAATTGTTCCTCTTCGGTTAACTGCGCTTGAAGCATATCTGTCTGGATCGCTCCAGGCGCCACGGCATTCACCGTAATCCCCGAAGGAGCTAGTTCTTTCGCCAAGGCTTTCGTCATTCCATTGATCGCTCCTTTGGCTGCTGAGTATAGTACCTCCCCTGCTCCCCCTGTTTCGCCCCAAATCGAGGAAATAAGAATGATGCGTCCTGTTTTTTGCTGAATTAAGTAAGGCAACCCCGTCTGTACAAAGTAAAATGCACCTCGAACATGTGTATCCATTACGCGATCGTAGTCTTGTTTGGTCATATCTTGGAACAAACCGACCTGCGCTATACCTGCACAATGAATTAAGATCGTGGGAGCCCCTAGGGAAAACTGAATCTTTCGATAAGCTTGCCTCATCTGATTCCAATCCGTTACATCACAAGCAACCGGAAGCGCCTCAATTCCTTGTTGTCGACACGAGTCAGCCAAGCGCTGTGCCTGTTCTTTGTTGCGATAATAGCCGATGGCCAGAGAAATCCCTTGCTGCGCCAATGCACGAGCGATTCCAGCCCCAATTCCTCCGCTTGCTCCAGTAATCCAAGCGACTGATTCCGTCACCTTCCTCACTCTCCTCATCCCTCTGTCTCTACAAAAAGAAGAGGGGGCCTCTGCCCCCCACAAACGGATTATAAATGGGATGTCACTAACGACACGGCAAACCGATCCCAATTGATATGTTCTCTCATCCGCTGATTCACTTGCTCCAAAGTGATTTGTTCTAAAGTAGGAATCATTTGGAATAGATCAATTCCATTAAATCGATAGCCCGTAAACTGATTAGCGATCCACTCAAGGTAGTTGAACATACGGAGCGAAGAGCCAATCCGTTTTTTGCGAATTCGCTCAAAGTCGGTCGCAGAAATCCCCTGCTTTACTCGCTTAGGCAATTCTTCTTGTATTCGCGCAAGTAGTTTCTCTGGATTGGAGGTATCTCCACCGATGATCGAATGGCCGTATCCTTTTTCCAAAGCGTAATCCAAACCAAAATTCTCGTCAATCAAGCCTTCATTATAAAGGGACTGATAGAGCTCTGAGTCCGAACCGAGCAACGCTTCTAAACAGATTTTGGTCGCCAGCTCTTGTTCAAACATACTTTGTCCGGACTTCCCTAGCGCTTGTTGACTCTCCTTAAATCCAAACATACATTTGGGGATGCCTACGCTCAGTTGAATCTCTTTTCGTCTCTCACCTACTTGATCTGGCTCATCGGGGACAAAACGTAAAATCTCTGCTTGCTCTGCAAAAGACTTTTTAGCTTGATTGTTTCTCACCTGCTCAACGACTTTCTCCGGATCCACTGAACCGACGACAAACAATAGCATATTGCTGGGATGATAGAACGTATGGTAGCACAAATAGAGCATCTCTTTGGTAATCTGCGTGATCGAATCGATCGTCCCAGCGATATCGATTTTTACCGGATGATTTTGATAAAAAGCCTCGATTAAGCCAAAATAGACACGCCAGTCAGGATTATCATCATACATCCGAATCTCTTGTCCAATAATCCCTTTTTCCTTTTCTACGTTTTCATCTGTAAAGTAGGGGCTTTGTACAAAATCAAGCAATGTCTCTAAATTACGCTCTACATTGCTCGTACAAGAAAAAAGATACGCCGTTCGCGTAAAGCCCGTAAAAGCATTGGCAGAAGCACCTTGTCTAGAAAAGGTTTGAAAGACATCTTCCCCGGATTCTTGTTCAAACATTTTATGTTCTAAGAAATGAGCAATCCCATCGGGTACAACCATTTTCTCTTTCCCTTTTACTTGAAAGGCGTTATCGATCGAACCGTACTGGGTGGTAAAAGTCGCATATGTCTTGGAAAAGCCCTCTTTCGGCAAAACGTATACCTCTAGCCCATTGGGTAGTCTCTCATAGTATAACGACTCTTGGACTTGACGATGTTCAATTTTTTGCATGGGGATCTCCTCCCTGATCTCGCAAGAAATAAATGGTATCTAGTTGGATTTTTTCTGCCACTCTTTGGATATCTGCTTTTTCTACCTGTTCAATTTGCTGGAGCAAATCCGTTAACGTCCATTGTTTTCCACTAAGGATCGAATGGTAATGAAATTGAATCAGGTTATAAGGGCTATCCTGCTGTTCGCGAAATTGATTGGTAAGAGTCGCTTTGGTCTGCTCGATCTCTGTTTCGGTGATGTCTCCTTCACGCATCGCTTGCAACTGTTCTTTAATAATGGCAACTGCTTTCTCATAATTATCAATCTCGATTCCCGACTGGATGGTTAGGATCCCTTTATGACTTTCGATTCCAGAGGAAGCATAGTAAGCCAAACTCGCCTTTTCACGGACATTCATAAATAGTTTCGAATGAGGAAATCCCCCGAGAATACCATTGTATAGTAAGAGGGCAGGATAATCATGATCGCGAACAGTGGTATGTGTCCGGCATCCCATATTTAATTTTCCTTGTTTAACATTTAAGCGATCGACGACCACTTTCACTTCATTTTTCGCCGTCGCTTCTTGGGAGAAAGGAATCTCTTTTCTCTCTGCTTTGATTATTTCCGGTGGCAGCAATTGCTCCAGTATTTCAATAAGATGTGACGAAGAAACATTGCCCACACAATAGATATCGATCCGACAGCTCGTGACTACTTCTTGGAAATACGTATATAAATTTTGTTCGTTTATCTCAGGTATGTCTGATAATCGCCCATAATTGAAGAGGGCATAAGGTTCATTTGCACACATCTCTTCAATGCTCCGTTGGGCAGCAAAGCGAATCTTATCGTCCTGTAAGCTATCTATTTTTTGTTTGAGAATCGCTTTTTCTTGTTCAATATATTCTTTTCGGAAACCATTGTTTTCGGTTGCCGGTTTGGTTAATACTTCTATTAAAAAGGAGATGCCTTTTTTTAGTAGTGATTCTTGGCTTTGCAAGTATTGTTCGTTGGCCATTTCCAAGCCGAATTGAATAATATGGCGTTCTCCTCGTTTATATACATCCCCAAATAGAATCGCGCCATATAAGTCAGCCAGTTTTCTCTTTAAATCAAGGGTGTTGGGATATGATTGAGTTCCTCTTTGCAATACGGAGGAAAGCAAAGCATCTTTGGTCACAAACCCTGGTGATAATTGTTGTTGTAATAAGATGGATAATGTCGTTGTTTTAAATTTCTTGCTTGGATATACGTGAACACGTAGATTTCCAAGTGATCCTGTTTCAAATTGTGAACGAGTCACAATCGCACCTCACCTTCAAGCGGAAAATATATTTTCCATTATAGCCCAATCCAAACTAGTTGGAAATCGTTTTCAAAATCATTTTTAGTATATCCAAATCGCTGGTTTAATAACAGGCTGCAGTCAAAGGCAGGCGGGAGCTTTGATCTTTTGGGACTGGATACGGATCCAATTTTTTAGCCGCTTCCTATACAGAAAAAGCGCACTAGTCAATCAGAAATGTTCCCGCTCTGCTGTCTCCATTACATTTTCAATGAAACCGCTTTTTGTGATGGGGACTGCACCCTAGCCATTGGTTGGCTATTTCATCTGCACTTTTTTTCTCCAGACGACAATTCTTCAATCTTAGCCAATACCTCTCTCGGTTTGCTTCCTTCATATGGACCGACAATCCCGTTTGCTTCCATTAGATCAATCAAACGAGCAGCTCGGGCATAACCGATTCGTAAGCGGCGCTGGAGCAATGAGACAGAAGCCATTTTCGCCTCGACGACAACCTGAACGGCTTGCGGATAAAGCTCATCGGTGATCTCTTGCATTTGCTGAGGTGCTTCGGTGGGAATCATTTTCTCATCATAAACCGGTTTTTGCTGTTCTTTCACAAACCGAACGACTGCATCCACCTCTTCATCCGATACATAAGCCCCTTGTACACGGAGCGGTTTGGATGCACCGGTCGGCAAGTAGAGCATGTCTCCGTTCCCAACTAACTTTTCAGCTCCACCCATGTCCAAAATGGTCCGTGAATCCGCTTGCGAAGATACGGTAAAGGCGATTCGTGAAGGGATATTTGCTTTGATCACCCCTGTAATGACATCGACAGAGGGGCGCTGTGTCGCAATAATCAAATGGATTCCAGCGGCACGAGCCATCTGAGCCAAACGGCAAATAGCATCCTCTACATCCGAAGGAGCGACCATCATCAGATCAGCAAGCTCATCAATCAGGACGACGATATAAGGCAACTTCTCCTTCTCTTCAAGATCCAGCTGATTATATCGTTCGATATCCCTTGTTCCGCTTTTCGCAAACAATTCATACCGTCTTTCCATTTCTTTGACCACTTTCTTCAAAGCGATTGCTGCTTTTCGTGCATCGGTAACAACAGGGGACAATAAGTGTGGAATGCCATTGTAGACATTTAGTTCGACCATTTTAGGATCGATCATCATCAGCTTCACTTCATTTGGCTTGGCTCGATACAGCAAACTTAAAACGATACTATTCATACAAACACTTTTACCAGAACCCGTAGCACCCGCAATCAATAAATGAGGCATTTTGGCTAGCTGTCCGATCATCGGTTTACCGGTAATATCTTTGCCGATCGCAATGTGAAGAGGAGACAATTGTTGAAATTCGGTTTTTTCCATGATATCCCTTAGCCCAACCAACGCTGTTTTATGATTTGGCACCTCGATTCCAATCGCTGATTTCCCTGGGATCGGTGCTTCGATCCGAATATCTTTCGCAGCTAAGGCCAAAGCGATATCGTCCGCTAGACTCACAATCCGGCTTACTTTCACTCCCACTTTGGGTTGAATCTCATACCGAGTTATACTGGGACCGCGATGAATATGAGGAACTTTTGCTTCTACACCAAAACTAGCCAATGTTTTGACCAATAAATGGGCATTTCTATTTAAATCTTCATCGTCATCCAAATCCGATTCATCTACTGTTTTTAATAATGCATAGGGAGGTAAACGATAGTTTTCCATATCTACTTGCATGTTTAAAGGAGTTTGATCGTTATTTTCTGAATCCGACATCTTCTTCTTATCTTCCTGATCGCTTTTCTCTTCTAATTTGAGCGACAATTGAACAGATGGAGAGGCGGTTGGATCACGAAAGTCAGAAATCACCGGCGGATCTTCTAAAATCGTATCTTTCAAATCGGGAAAAGGAACCTTATTTTTCGCCTTGTTTTTCCGTTTCTTTGCCTTTGAGGTGGTTAATCTCTTTTGTAAAAGGCGAGCGAAAGTACGTTTGGTTCCCTTTCTTTGGCTTTTCAATTTCAATTTTTTCTTTCCTTTCTGTAGCACCTCAATGTATGAAAAGCCCGTTAACAACAAGACACCAATAATCAAGAGAACAATACTGACAATGGTTGTTCCGACATCATCAAAAAGAAAATAAGTCAAAGTAAAAATAATTGCCCCAACCATTCCACCACCAACATCTTGGTGGATCTCTGTGGTTCTCTCCTTTAAGAGGATCTCCCACGTAATATCAAGGATGCTAAAAAAAGATTCCGTCGTATTGACTCCATTGGCTTCTAATTTCTCAAAAGTTAGAGAATGATTTAATATCAACATAGAAACTAAAATAAGAATCACCCCAGTTAAGCGGGGGGACCACTCATTTGGCCATTTTCGTTTGATCATAATGTAAACAGCTATACCGATGGCAGACAACGGAATGATAAAATCCCACGCCCCAATAAGAAACCGCGCTAGATAGGTTAGATTTCTGCCAATCGCTCCATAACTAGCCAGAGTAATTAAAGAAAGGGCAATGATAATAAAACCATAAATTTCAAAAAGAATCTCTTGGTTCATCTTTTTGGGGCGAGTCGGTTTCTTTTTACGCTTGGCCATTCAACCACCGTTACGAAAAACTTATAAAACTCGATCAGAGTTTCTGTTTTCTTCCTGATTCATCGTGTCCTGCCTCGCTCCTTAAAAGCAAGCTACTACAGTTTGATCTACACTCCACAAGCGTAAATTCCCGTGTAACTCACGGTACTTATTCGCATCCAACTTCCAGATGACTAGGATGCTAATTTTGCTAAGTTTATCGCCACAATTAAGTCCCGACCTTTATGAAGTTCGCAATCACAGTTTATTTTTCTGTCAGATAATTTTAAACTTCTTTGAATCCGACCACAACTCGAACAAGTTTTACTGGATGGATAAAAGCGGTCCGCAATCACTCGTTCCATGTGATGCCACTTACACTGGTATTCCAGCTGTCGTCTAATCTCATAGAAGTTACACTGCTGAACACTCCTAGCTAAGTGTTTATTTTTCAACATCCCTCTGACATGCACATCTTCCATAATATGAGAAGGTTTGGTTTTCACGATCTCCGTTGTCATTTTATGAATGTAGTCCTTTCGGATGTTGTGGATCTGGCTTCTCAACTTAGCGATTCTCTTCTCGAGTTTTATAATGTTACACGTTTTCCGATAACGGCTTCCCTCCTTATTCATCTGGTACTTACGAGAAACTTTTCTTTGCAACCTTTTGAAACGTTTCCCCAGTCGTTTGACCTTACTGGATTGATTGATGTTTTGATACACCTTTCCTGTACTTACTGTGGCTAACGTTTTGATTCCTAAATCAATCCCAATTGGTTGATTCACAGATTGAGAATCCCCTATATCATCAGGAACTTCTGCCATAATGGACACAAACCAATGAGTCCCTTCCTTACTAATACGATAAGACAACGGTTTAAAATCCTCGGGTAAGTAGTCGATTTCTGCTAATCGAAGCTGACGCGATGCCCAATGATATGCCCAGCGGGCTACATGTGCCGATTGCTCTATATAAGTACGTGGCTTGTTATTTGGATTTAGTCGGATTTTGTACGCTTTCATCATGGCTTGTCAAGTCTTCGGCTAACATCCCTGCTGTGCGTTATCTCGGCAAGGATTAGATATCTAGCACTTGATATCTGTTGTGCCGCACTCATTTCCCCTGGAAATTCTCGAATAAAATACATCCTCCAAACCACCTACTATTCCAATTTAAGACAAATATCACGATTAGCTAAAAGGTTTTTACAATCTTTTATATATTTAACCTAAATGTTATCTTGCCTTCTTGAACTTTACCAATCCATAACATTCATTATAGCACGGATCACCCCACCAATAAAAAATACTTTTAAATTTTTGGAATCCATTGGATCACATTTCCGGGTTGAAATCTCGGATTTAGATAATCTTGCGGATCGCCACTTAAAAGCCTTACAATTCGAGCTTCTGCCGATTGGTTTACCTCTACCAACATCTGAACCCCCTCAATCACAATCTCCTGATATTGAGGGGCGGGTTGTGTCTGATCTTGAAAAACCAGTTCGGGAGGAAGGGAAGTATCATAAATCATGATAGCGGTTTCTCTCCTTTTCTCAGTTCGATCAATCGATTTAACTCAGTTAAGGCATCGGAAATGCCACCCACTCGATCAATCAATCCCAATCTAACTGCCTCTTTTCCGATCACATTGGTCCCGATATCCCTTGCCAGCTCGCCCGTCCGAAACATCAATTCCCGAAAATCCTTCTCCGAGACATTGGAATGATTAGAAATAAAACGGATCACACGATCCTGCATCTTTTCCAAATACTCAAAAGTTTGCGGAACACCAATAACTAGTCCTGTGAGGCGAATCGGATGAATCGTCATGGTTGCAGTTTCCGTGATAAACGAGACATCTGCTGCTACAGCAATCGGCACCCCGATACTATGCCCACCACCTAACACGATCGAGACCGTCGGTTTCTTCATCGAAGCAATCATCTCAGCGATGGCCAACCCTGCTTCCACATCACCACCAACGGTATTTAAAATGACGACCATCCCGTCAATTTTTTCATTTTGCTCTACTGCTACGATCTGCGGAATCACATGTTCGTATTTGGTCGTTTTATTTTGGGGTGGCATTACCAGATGTCCCTCTACCTGACCGATAATCGTTAAACAAAACACATTGGAATCAACGGAGGGAACATTGGTTTGTCCAAGTTGTTGAATCGCTTGCAATACACTTTTTTTCTTATTTTCTTCCACTGCGGGGGTTTGTTCACTCATCTTTTCGTCTCCTTCTATTCCGTCTTTATTTCAACTCTAGTATGTACGAATTCCTTCTCGGTTATTTCTACTCGTTTTTCAATGGAAAAAGTTTTTTACATAAAAAACCTCTATTTGGTAAAAATAGTTAAAAAGGAGGGTTCGATTATGCGTTCATTTACATTCACAGGAAATTGGAAAACAACAGTCACCTTAGAACATTTTGCTATCGGTATCCGCAACAAAATGGAAGAACATGGTTACCAATTTTGTGAGGAACCCAATCCGGAAATTCAGCTAGTCTTTAATTTTGTGGATCCAACACACCCTCAATCTTTTCGGCGCAAAGGAAATGGGACGTTTGTGATCACCGTTACCGAAAATTTCACAACGCTCCATCGTGCCAATGTGCTCTCTGTTGCTTATCCCATTTTAATTCGTTCCCTTGGCAATATGATGTTATTTCTCGACCGCTCTTCCTTTCCGCATCAGACCTATTTTATTACCTTAGAACAAGGCTGTTATTCGATTTCGGGAAGCGAAGGAAAGCCCAACTACTTTAACGAAGTATTCAAACGGATTGAACCATTAGCCCAATCAAAGCTAGTGATCAATAATATCTTTGTTCCTGACCTACCTTCCCATCTATGGAAAGGGAATCAAGTTACCCAAAGTTTAAGTTTAGCCGGACGTAAATTGGAAGAGATGAATCTCCTTCCTACTCCCTTTCCGATCGAACAGGTACTATCTCCTAAAGATCTGCGCCATATTCAACGTCTCTTTGGCATCGGTGGGCTTAGCTATGGAAATTTAAGCGCACGAGCTGCTGCTGGTCAAAATGCCTTTTGGATGAGTGCCAGCGGTGTCAACAAAGGAGCTTTGAACGAAATCGGTCGTGATATTTTGTATATCAAAGACTTCAACGCTGAGGAAGCTGCGGTGGAGATCAGTGTACCACCAAATGTGAAACCACGAAGGGTCTCAGTTGATGCGATTGAACATTGGATGATCTATTCTGAACATCCGCAGGTAGGCGCCATCGTCCATATACATGCTTGGATCGAGGGAATTCCCTCCACAGAAATCAATTATCCTTGTGGAACGATTCAACTAGCCGAAGCAGTAGCCAAGCTCGTCCGTCAAGCAGAGGATCCTTCCCGAGCGATTATCGGCTTAAAAAATCATGGATTGACGATTACCGGAAGAAACTTAGAAGATATTTTTGAACGAATCGATGGGAAAATACTACCTCAAGTACCGATGAGCTAAATGAAAGGAGCCGCTATGCAGAAGCAAATCGTTCTCCTGACTGGTGCATCCAGCGGGATTGGGAAGGCGATTGCCCTACGACTAGGTCGATCAAACATATACTTCCCCATTTTGGTGTCGCGCAATCCGGATCAACTTTCTGCTGTCACTCAACAACTGGAGCACGGTGATTATTTTCCTTGTGATATTACCGATTCAACACAGGTTGAAGCACTCGTCAATTACGTTATCTCTCATTATGGACAGATCCATGTTCTCATCAATAATGCCGGATACGGAAAGTTTGGTGGGGCACTCCAAACCCCCATCTCAGACTATCGTGGTATGATGGAAACCAACTATTTGGGCACGGTCCAGCTAACACAAGCAGTCCTACCTTGGATGCTTCAACAAGGAAGCGGAAAAATTATCAACATCGCTTCTGTCGCTGCTTTAACAGGTACACCCAATTTGGCAGCTTATTGTGCATCAAAATTTGCCTTGCTTGGCTTTTCAGAGGCTCTCCAATTGGAATTTAGCCCACAAATCCAAGTAGGAGTGCTTTGTCCTGGCCCCGTTCAGACCCCTTTTTTTCGAGAAGAAGATCCTGCTGCACTTTTTCCTCCATTCATACTGCGCCATTCTCTCGATGTCGATCGTGTAGCTCGTCACGCGATCCAATTAATGAAGCGACCGCGGGTAAAGGTAATCCCTGCGGGAATCTCTTGGATGCTCCTCCTCAAAAGATGGCTGCCATCCTTATTTTTCTATTTCAACAAAAAGATGTACGATCGCTTTTTAAAAAAAGAGCAATCCAAAACTTCTTCCTCCCATGCCATGACAAAATAAATAAAAAAGAGAGTGGATCAAAGATCATCCCATCCACTCTCTTTTCTTAAGATTTGCAACAAATGTGAAGACCATTTATTTGGATACGGTTTCCTCTCTTCCTTTTTTCTTCGGTAAAAACCCATAACAAATAAAAAAATAACAAAGAGAAGATCACCATACACAAACAAAGAATAAAGGGGACCTTCTAGAAACATCAGGTAACACTTCCTCTTGTTTGATTACTGTTAGATTGTGTCATTTCGGAATGCTCTATTCTTCTACAAACAACTTTTATTGCTTCTAGTGGATAAAAATAGTCCCTAAGAGCCATTTGTCTTTGTGACATTGTTCGTTAAACTAAATGTAGTTTTATTGATCAGCACCCGCTGATCCAAGTTTTTAAAAGGACTTTGATCCATATGAGACCACTAACTGTACTTCTCACTTTTTTAACTCTACTACTGGTTTGGCCTGCAAAAGTGCTTGCAACCGATGCCCTAACGCAACAAATTCGCACTGCCCCAGCCGGTTCTGTCATTGAATTGGCCGAAGGGACCTATGAAGGAAATTGGGTAATCAATAAACCCCTCACTCTACAAGGGAAAGGGAAGGTGATTTTACGCTCTTGCTCAAGTCAACCTGTTCTTTCTGTCTCTTCTAGCCATGTGATTGTGAAAAATATCACCATCATCCAGTGCAGTAAGCAGCAAGGGGCAACAGCCATAACCGTCTCAGGCGATCATCATCAATTTCAAGAACTACAGATCGAGACGAGCGGTTATGGAATGAAACTAGATGAAGCCAGATACAACAAACTGGCGAAAATTGAGGTTCGCGGAACCCATCCAAACCAACCGCACAATGGGATCGACCTCTGGTATAGCGATCATAATCAGATCAGTCAAGTAAAACTAGAACAAGTACTAGATGGGCTTTATCTCGAAAATAGTCACCATAATCAACTAACCAAAAATACCATCAATAACTCACGCTATGGAATCCATCTGATGTTTTCCGATGGAACCAAGTTGATCCAAAACAACTCACATCACAATGTCGCCGGCGCAATGGTGATGGAAACAAACCAAACCTCGATCATCGAGAACGATTTCTCCTATAACCAAGAAAGTTACAATTCACAAGGACTATTCTTTTACAAAGCTGTAGATACCGACATTTCACGAAATAAGATTATGCACAACCGAATAGGAATCTCTATCGATAACTCCAGCGATAACCATTTTCAACAAAACAGCATCAAAAGCAATTTTATCGCCCTACAGGTGAACCAATCTGAGAAAAACAAAATAGAGAAAAACGATTTCCAAGGAAATATCCATCAAGCTCTCGCCATCAGTAGTAGCCATAATCAAATCAAAGAAAATTTTTGGGATCAACCTCTCCGTTTGGATTTCACTGGAGATGGTCGAAGCGATATTCCTTTTCATGCCGATCCCTACTTCTTATCTTTAACAAGTCAATATCCCGCTTATCAACTCTTTTTCCAATCACCCGGGATGACTTTATTGGAACGGTTGCTAAAAAGTCCTTCTTCTTTATTATTAACAGATCAGCAACCGGCACTTTCGGTAAATAATCTAGAAGCGCAATCCGTTGTTTCATCGCCTTTATCCATCTGGCTTTTTGGTTTATTCTTACTAACCATCAGTTGTCTTACTTTATGGACTGGGAGGAAAAAAATATGAGAAAAAAATATCTACTTCCTTTAACAGCGTTGTTTCTACTCGCTATCATCCTTTCTGCCTGTAACGATGCTCTACCTCAAGCGGTAGCCATCGATGAAAAAAATGATAAATGCGATATCTGTCAAATGGCTGTCAAAGATGATCAATTTGCCACACAGACCCACCTAGACAATAAGAAAATATTGAAATTTGATGATATCGGCTGTATGTTTGAATGGATCGAAAAAAATAAAGATGAAAAAGTGACTGTCCACTTTGTCCGTGACTATCATACTAAAAAATGGATTCCGCTCGACTCAGCTACCTTCGCTTATCACAAAGATTTTAAAACACCGATGGCATACGGCGTACTCTCCTTTGAAAATGAAAAAGATGCACAGGAATATGTAAAAAAAGAAGGTAAAGGAAAAGTAATGACTTACGAGGAATTGCAGAAACATTCTTGGGAACGCAACAAAGAGATGATGGAAAAAATGAAACAAGAACATGGTCATCAACACAGACACGATGAACAACAAATGGATCACCATGATCAAAACCACACAGAGCAAAATGAACAAAATATGCACCACGACAACCAACAACAAAACGATCACAATCACAGCCACTAATCTTTAGGAATTCAATATGCAAAGAACCGAATTGGGTGAATTCGGTTCTTTTTTACGAAAAGGTGAACAAAAATGAAGATCTGGACCATCTCTCGTTTTGAAATTCGCACGATCACTCGCCAACGCTTCTTTTACACTTTCTTATTGTTATGGACGATTGTCTTAAGCCTCATTCTATTGATGCAACAAAATATCACTTCGCTTGGGGATTATACGAACCTGATCGGAACGATGTTTACCTTGATTCTTTATCTCTTACCACTGACGACTTTGATTCTTTCTTCCTTTTCCCTCACCAATGAGCGGGAGAGTGGTCAGTGGAAGCTCCTTTTAAGCTATCCCTTATCCTCTTGGGATTATCTCATTGGGAAATTTTTGGGACAGCTGATTTCTCAATGGATTATCCTTACATTTAGCCTAGGATTCGGGATTTGTCTCAGCCTTTTATTTGGGCATGTTATTTCCTTCACATGGGCCTTATCGCTCTATCTCTTTGCATTGTTGTTACTCGTTCTTTTTCTGATCATCGGAATCTTTCTCGGTGTTGTGTCAAAAACCCGTTGGCAAGCCTTGATGTTATCGATCGCTGTCTGGTTTATCTTTATTATGATCTGGCCCATTACCCTAATCAGCATCTTAAGTTTCTTACCTTATCCCATGATTGAAACAGGGATGACCATTCTCCTTTTCCTTAACCCAGCTGAATTCGTCCGCGTCTTCATGGTGGTTCAGCTGGAAGGAGGGGCTATTTTTGGTCAAACATATGACTCTCTCTTTCAATCCCTTCAATCATGGTTTGGTTGGCTCATTATGCTAGTCTATCTTCTAGTCTATACCGTCGTTCTAGCCTTTTTAACCTACTGGCAAATGGAGAGGAACAAAAAACATGGATAAAATCATCATCAAAATCCAAGATGTTTCGAAAGTGTATGGTCAAACAACCGCTCTGCATCCTCTTTCACTACAAATCCCGCGAAAAACTTGCCTTGTCCTTTGTGGAGGAAACGGAGCTGGGAAAAGTACATTGATCCAACTTCTTGCAGGAATCATCCCACCGACCAGTGGTCAAATTTTATTGGAAGAGAAAGAACTCTGGTCCAACCATACGTCTTATGTCAAACAGATCGGCTATATGCCAGATGATTTCCAATTACCTAGCCTGCTTACTGTCTATGAATTCCTCTCTTTTTATGCTTCACTCTGTCAGATGGGAAAAGAGAGGATAGAGGAAACATTAGAACAAGTGGGGCTTGCCAGCAAACGAAATAAAAAGTTAAACCAACTATCCAAAGGGATGCGCCAACGCCTCCTCTTCGCCCAAGCGATTTTAAGGAAGCCCCAGCTACTCTTATTAGATGAACCCACCAATGGACTGGACCCTTATTGGATGAAACAATTGGTTGAATTGATCGACCAATTAAAAGAAGATGGCACCACCATTATCTTATCCACCCATCAACTGGATGTTGCTGCGGATGTCGGTGACCTGATTTGCTATATGCACCAAGGCAAGTTGATGAAAAAAATCGAGGCAAAGCAATCCAATAAAGAGAAGCTAATCCTTCAGCTATACTCCACGATGGAAAAAGCCTCTCAATTGTAGATAAAGTGAATCATGCTATATCCGACCAATGCAAAACTCAGCTCTTCTTAAGGAAACGAGCTGAGTTTTGTTTTCATGATAAATAAAAGCCACAATCCCTTTCCGAATAAAGGATTGCGGCATTTTAAAAGTTATACCTCCATAATAATGGGTAAAATCATGGGACGACGACGGGTCCGTTCATAAAGGAACTTGCTAAGTGAATCACGGATACTCGTTTTTAGAGAAGCCCACTCACTCACTTGATCCTTCATACATCTTTCCATCGTTAGATTGACTATTTGGGTTGCTTCGTCTAATAATTGTTCCGATTCGCGAACATATACAAAACCTCGTGAGATAATATCGGGTCCAGAAAGAATCGTTCCATTGGTTTTACTTAGGGTGACAACAACTACTAAAATTCCATCTTGTGATAATAATTTGCGGTCTCTCAGAACAATATTTCCAACATCTCCTACACCTAATCCATCAATCAACACTTTTCCTGTAGTAAATTTCGGACCGTATCTGGCTTTTCCCCCTACAATCTCTACAGTATCTCCATTATCACAGATAAAGATATTCTCTGGTCGAACACCGACCGATTCGGCAAGTTGGGCGTGAGCACGCAGCATACGATACTCACCATGAATCGGAAAAAAGTACTTGGGCTTCATTAAACTAAGCATGAGTTTTAAGTCTTCTTGAGAACCATGACCTGAGACGTGAACATGTGAATTGGCACTATAAACCACGTTTGCACCAATACGAAATAGCTGATCTATAATTCGACCAATCATTTTTTCATTTCCTGGGATCGGTGTGGCAGCAATAATCACTGTATCACCAGGTAAAATCTCGATTTTCCGATGAGAAGCATTGGCCATTCGGTTCAAAGCAGACATGGTTTCCCCTTGGCTACCTGTTGAAATGACGGCCACCTTATTCGCTGGAAGGCGGTTGATGTCATCTGTATCAATTAACAAGTCTTTCGGGATCCGTAAGTAGCCAAGTTCAGAGGCAATGTTGACGACATTCACCATACTACGACCGACTACGGCCAATTTACGTCCATACATATAACAAGCATCAATAACTTGTTGAACTCGATGGATATTTGAAGCGAAAGTGGCAACAATCACCCGTTGCCTAGCCTTTCGAAAGACTTCATTAATCCCTTCTCCTACCGTTCGTTCTGAACCAGTAAATCCAGCCCGTTCAGCATTTGTACTATCAGATAATAGACACAAAACACCCTTTTTCCCAATTTCCGCCATCTTATGCAAATCCGCTGTCTGTCCATTGACAGGAGTTGTATCAATTTTAAAGTCTCCTGTATGCACAACATTTCCCTCGGGCGTATTGACACATACGCCAATTGAGTCAGGAATGCTATGGTTGGTATAAAAAAAAGTGGCTTTCATCGAACCAAGATGAATTTCTGATTGATTGGTGATTACAAACCGTTTCACTTCATTTAAAATGTGAGCTTCCTTTAACTTGTGTTCAATCAATCCCATCGTCAGCCGAGTAGCAAAAATCGGGACATTGATTTGCTTTAAAATATAAGGAAGCCCGCCGATATGATCCTCATGTCCATGCGTTAAAATAATACCACGTACTTTATCTTGATTTTCAACAAGATAAGTAATATCTGGAATCACAATATCAATTCCTAACATATCTGCCTCAGGAAATTTTAAGCCCGAGTCAATCACGACAATATCATTTCCATATTGGATGGCATACATGTTTTTTCCGATTTCATCCAACCCACCGAGAGCAAAGATATATAATTTGCCTCGCTGGTTCTTGCTCAAATATGTTACCTCCTATAAAGTTGCCATTCACCCTAACCGCACAATCTCACTTGAATCCATTATATACGATCGAAAAATAAATATGCAAGAAGAAAGAGGCAAATATTTCTCCTACCAAGTCCGGATGATCTCTGTTTCATAATCGGAATTGGCATTCGCATAAAATGTGGTTTTATATTTTTTAGTAATATATTGTCCCATTTTGATCATATTAGTCTTAGGAGGGATGAAGATGCATTTTTTAGATAGAAACGACTATTATCCATTCAATCAGCTCCGCAATGAAGTGAATAGCGTCTTTCAACGTTTTTTTGAAGATCCTTTCTTTAAGGAAACCAGAACGATGTTGCCACCGATCAATTTACGTGAAGAAGCAAACCGCTTTATTGTAGAAGCAGAACTTCCTGGACTATCGGCAAAAGATATCCAAATTGACGTAAACGATCGTGTATTAACGATCCGTGGTGAAAAAAAGAGCATGGAACAAAAAGAAGAGCATCGGACACATCTCGTTGAAAGTCGTTACGGTTCCTTTCAACGCTCGATCACTTTGCCCAAAAACGCCAATCTCGATCAGATCACAGCCGAACATAAACGGGGGATTCTTTACATCTTTATCCCCAAAGATCAGGCTGCTCCGCCACGACAAATCGATATAAAAGAATATGATTAAGAATTTCCACCACTCTAGCTGCGATGAGGGGAGAGCAGAGCGATGTCTTCACTCTTTCTTTTGGTATCACACTGCTCCCCTCATTCTTGCTTATGAAGAGGCTTTTTCTCTCTTTTCCAAAACAGCCAACAAGCGATCACTCCACCCATCAAAAGGAAGATCCAATTTAGTTCGCTTTGACTGATCTTTAGAAAACCATAACTGATCAAGACTTCGATTAGATTGGAGGGAATTTTGCCAATTGCAGTCGCGATCATAAAATCCAATGTATACATACGGGTGAATGCACCCAAAAGATTAATCATTCCCGATGGAAGTAGGGGCATGATCCGCGCCAATAACAGGGCAAAAAACTGCTTTATTCTTGACCAACGATCAAAGGAATGAAGCCATCGCCAATCGATCTTTCGGGTGACCGACCATTTCTTTTTCCCATAACGGTAAAGAAGAAAAGCCACTGTACTGCCAATGACCTCCGCCATCCATGAGAACAGTCCTCCCCATAGGGGACCCCAAACAGCCACATTGGCTCCTGTCACGACAACCGAAGGGATCAAGCCAAGGATATGGATAACGATACCGCAAAAAAGACTCAATAAGATTCCCCAAGTGCCCCATTCTTCAAACCATCTGATCCATTCTTCTACCATCCATCCCTGTCCTTCTGTTTACTTAGAAAAAGCCCCCTAGCTAGGGGACTTTATTTTCAAATGAACCAAGCATTCATAATTCACCTTCATTTTATAACGTTTGCGACTTCGCTTTTCTTAGACCTGCTACCCACACTTCTGCTTTCTTTTTCTCTTCTTCGCTCAGCTCGACCAGAGGCAAACGCAACGTGGGTTGACATAATCCCATTTCAGATAATGCATACTTTAAGGGGATCGGACTGGTTGTAAAGAAGAGCCCTTCGAAGACCGGTAAGCATTGTTGGAATATACTTGCCGCTTTCTCCACTTGCCCATCTAAGTATGACTCGATCATCTCCTTTATTTCCCGACCAATTAGATGACTCGCCACACTGACGACACCAGCCCCTCCCATGGCCATCACAGGCAAAGTAAAGGCATCATCCCCACTATATACGGCTACATCTTTTGGAACCATTGAGATCACATTAGCGATTTGGGTAATATTTCCACTCGCTTCTTTAATTGCAACAACATTCTCTATTTGTGCGAGTCGAGCTGAAGTTTCGGCAGCAATATTGACACTGGTTCGACCAGGTACATTATAGATCATCACAGGCAACTTAGTCTGTTCAGCAATCGCTTTAAAGTGTTGATACAACCCTTCTTGGGTCGGCTTATTATAATAAGGGGAAACGAGCATAACCCCATCTACTCCGACAGCCTCCGCTTTTTTCGTTAGTTCAATCGTTTCGGCGGTATTATTGCTTCCCGTACCCGCAATCACTTTTGCCCGTCCGGCTGCTTTCTCAAGCGTATACGCAAATAATTCCAATTTTTCTTCTTTGGATAAGTTTGGAGATTCTGCTGTAGTGCCTGAGACTACAATTGTATCTGTACCGGTTGTAATCAAGTGTTCAATCACCCGATCCAAGCTGGCCCAATCAATCTCTTTATTTGGGGCAAACGGAGTAATCATCGCTGTAAGTACACGTCCAAATAACATAGCCTTTCTTCCCTTTCTTAATGATTATTTACTTGATGGAGTTTAAATTTTCGGTGTAATGCTCGAACGGCTTTAACCATATCTTCGCCTTTCACAAGCACCCATATCGTCGTATGTGAATCCGCCGACTGCAAAATTTGAATATCTTCTTCGGTTAACGCTTCCACGATCTTAGCCATCACTCCAGGTATCCCTGCAATCCCCGCTCCCACTGTAGACACTTTTGCACAGTTGGGATGCAAGAGAGGCTCAATCCCCAACTCATCGCGTAAAATGGCTGCCGCTTGCTCTGCTTGGTCATCTTTTACCGTATAAGCAATTTCACTTGGGTTTACACTAATAAAGTCGACACTGATCCCGTGATCGGCCATTTTTTGAAATACTTTTAAATGCAAATCAAACTGTCCTTGTTGAACAGCAATTTTAATTTGGGTTACAGAAGCCATTTGCGTAATCCCTGTAATTAAGCGATCGTGAATCTCGCCAACCAGCTCATTTTGTTCACTGCGATTGGTCACCAACGTGCCAAAATGATCAGACATCGTCGAGCGAATACGGACAGGAATATTGGTTTGCATCGCAATCTCAATCGCCCGTGGGTGAACCACTTTCGCCCCCTCAAAAGCGAGATTGCACATTTCATAATAGGTGACTTGCTCTAGCGGAGTGGCATCTTCGACAATACGCGGATCTGCTGTCATAACCCCTTCTACATCTGTAAAGATATCTACATATTGTGCTCGTAATGCTACACCTAAGGCCGTGGCAGTTGTATCACTGCCACCGCGCCCCAGTGTCGTTATTTCTCCATCTTCGGTTTGACCTTGAAATCCCGTGACAATAACCACTTTTCCCTGCTTTAGTTCTTCATAAATGCGTTTGGGGTTCACTTTCACAATCTGCGCATTGGTAAATTGGTTATTTGTAATAATTCCCGCTTGTCCACCAGTCAATACAACACTGGCGATCCCGCAGGTTGCCAATTGACTGGACAAGGTGGTAGCGGAAATAAGTTCGCCACAACTAAGAAGAAGATCTTGTTCACGCGGTGCTAGTGCACCACCATTTTCCCTCACTAAGCTTAACAGTGTATCAGTAGCATAGGGAGCTCCGTTTCGGCCCATGGCTGAAACAACCACTACCAAATGGTACTTTTCAGCGAGAGCCTGTTTAATATGATGAATGACTTGTTTTCGGGTTTCTGGTGTTGCTACAGAAGTCCCCCCAAATTTTTGTACTAATATTTTCATACCAGATCCCTTCTTTGTTCTAGTCTTCGGAGATCAAAGCCTCTGCAATCTGAATCGCGTTTGTTGCTGCTCCTTTTAGAAGATTATCTGCCACTACCCAGAAGTTAAGAGCATGTGAATGATGCAGGTCGCGACGAATCCGTCCTACATAAACTTCTGTCTGACCAGTTACCTCATTCGGCATCGGATAAACTTGTTCTTGAATATTATCTTGCACCACAATGCCTGGGAAGTTAGCCAGCAACTCACGAACTTCTTCTAGATCAAAGTCTTCTTTTAACTCAACATAAACCGATTCGCTATGCCCGCGATAAACCGGCACACGCACACAAGTGGCGGTCACTTGAATCTTATCATCGGCAAAAATTTTGTTGGTTTCCCGAACCATTTTCATTTCTTCCAGAGTATAACCGTTCTCCAATCCGACATCGCACTGGGGAATGACGTTAAAAGCAATCGGATAATGTTTATCCAGTTTTCCAACTGGCATCACTTTGAGAGGAAGCTGATCATTGTTCACACTGGCTCTCACTTGATCTTCTAGTTCGACAACAGCTTGCCATCCCGAACCGGAAACGGCCTGGAACGTCGTTACAACAACACGATCAAACCCGTAGCGTTCATAAAGCGGTTTTAAAGCAACGACCATCTGAATCGTCGAACAGTTTGGATTCGCAATAATTCCTTTATGTTGACGAATCGCTTCTTTATTCACTTCTGGAACGACCAGTGGGACATCAGGGTCCATTCGGAAGGCATTGGTATTATCAATAACGACCGCTCCTCTTTTTACCGCTTCAGGAGCTAGCTTCTCACTAATGCTGCCCCCTGCACTAAATAGTGCGATATCCACCCCTTCAAATGCTTCTGGAACGGCCTCTTGAACAACAATCTCCTCGCCGTTGAAAAGGATGGTATTTCCAGCCGATCGCTTGGACGCCAAAGGGCGCAATTCTTTGATTGGGAATTTACGTTCTGCAAGAAACTTTATAATTTGTTCTCCAACGGCTCCGGTAGCACCTACAACTGCAACAGTATATGTTTTCATGATTATGAGATCTCCTTCCCAACTTTTCAAAAAATACAAGGAAGTCCCCATGGGGGACTATGCTCTACCTAATTTAACTTCCTTTCCTATTATGACGTCAAGTACTTAAATTTTTCAACTACTAGAGGCTGTAATTGCCTTCCTTTTATTGCTTCCAAACAAGTTTCCGGAATTAATTCCATCCGTGAAACCATCGACTTCGGTTTTCCCGTAGGATGATCTTGACCGAAGGGAACAAAATAAATATCTTTAGTAACGAGCAACTTCGCTATATTGGCTGCATTTAATCCCAACGCATCGTTGGTGGAGATCGCCAATACAACCGGTCGATGGTTGCGCATCTGCGCTTTGGCAGCCATGAGAACAGGACCATCGGTAAGAGCATTGGCCAGTCGTGCCAGAGAATTTCCCGTACACGGAGCGATCACCAGACAATCCAGCAATTTTTGTGGACCGATCGGCTCGGTCTCTTGAACCGTCGTCCACGGTTTCTGTTTGCAGATCTCCGTAATTCTCTCCAACCAATGAGCTGCCGTTCCAAAACGGCTATCCACGTTTGCCACAGTATAAGAGACGATCGGAATCACCTTTGCGCCATAATCGACAAGCTTTTCGATCTGTGGTAACACTTCATCATGTGTACAGTGGGAGCCTGTCAATCCAAAACCAATTGTTAGTCCTTTAAAGTCCAACAGGATCTCCCTCCTTCTGCATCGCTTCTGTCAGCAGTTCAATCATGGTTCGTGCCAAAATACGTCCGGCTGTTTTCGGAGCAACAATTCCTGGTAAGCTCGGGGCTAAAATCGCTTTTATTCCCCGCTTTTCAGCAAACTGATAATCGACTCCCCCCGGTTTGGAAGCAAGATCGATAATCACCGCATCGTGGGGAACATGGGCCAATACCGATGAGGTCAAAAGAACGGAAGGAACCGTATTAAAGATCAGATCCGCATCTTGAACATGATCGACCAGTTGCTCCGTATGAAAAGGAGTCATCCCCATCTCAAAAACACGGGCGCGATCTCGTGAACTGCGTACACCTACTTTCACCTTTGCTCCCATCGCTTGTAAAATGCGGCTTAAGGTCATCCCAACCCGTCCCAATCCGAGTACCAAACTGACTGATTGATGAATCGTGATATCGGTATGTTGAATCGCCATCATCAGGGCTCCTTCTACTGTCGGAATGGAGTTATAGATGGCCACATCATCACGATCCAATAGTTGAATCAATTGAATTTCATACTGCTGACACAAGTCGCGGAGGTATGCTCTTGCCATGCCGGCAAAAACAATACAATGTTTCGGTAAGGCGCGCAAATGCTCTTCTTTTAAAAACAACTTTTTAGAAGAAAAAACGGCATTGACTTGACCATTATCATCTGTACCCACAATGGGTAACATCAGGATATCTGCTTGCTTACATAGATCTATGTCTAATTCTCTTTGCGTCGTCCCACTAAAATGGCTTTGTAAATTATCAAAACCAACTAGGCTTACTTTTCCATTCATCTCAATACATCTTCTGATCACTTCTAACTGCCTGGCATCTCCTCCAAGGAAGACAATATGTTTGCCTGTCAGCATTCACTTCGACTCCTTTCTCGGGAAAGCCTCACCGGAACTTCATGATCCATTCTCTCTTTCTACGGCATCATATGTGTAGAGGATTCAATCGGTTACCTTTTCGCCCATGAGTTCCGGATTTTATCTATGCTGCGTCACGGAGGAGTCGATAATCACCACTTCAGGACCTACTTTACGAATCATTTGCCACTTTACTTCCATTTCCGTAGAACGCCTTTTTAAAAAAGAAGAGCCAACTGGCAATAAAATCGCGGTAATCTTTCCTGTTTCCGGTTCAATCACCAAGTCCGCTTGCGAAAAAGTCCCTAACTTCTCGCCATTCATCACATTGACGCACTCTTTATCCGCAAATTCACTCCAACGCATCATAACACCACCTTCATCTTCTAGGTGGTACCAAATATATGAAACAAAAAATGAGACATGCTTACGCGAATGGAAGAAAAAATAACCGTTCACACAAAAAGGGAACTGTTTTAAACAGCTCCCTTTCTCGATAAAAGATCCGCCTTAAGGAATGAGTTTTTCCATTTCTTCATTCCATACATACAGAGGATCTGATTTCATGATTGTGGATTTATAGTATTCCATAATTAATAAATCAAGTTGTTGACTAAGTGGCAATACATGGGATTCTCCTAGACGCGAAGACTCTCCATTCACAGATTGAACCATTTCGGCTCTAAGCCGCTCCAAACTTTCTTCCAAACGCCTGATTTGAAGTGATTCCACCATCCCCAGAACCCCCTCATTTTTTCCCAGTATGACCAAATCCACCCGTACCACGTTCCGTCGTCTTTAACTCCTTAACCAACTCAAGCTGAATGGAAGGAACTTGTTGGAACACCAATTGAGCAATTCTGTCCCCTCGATCTACTCGATATTCTTTCTCACCTAAGTTTAACAAAATAACCTTGATCTCACCACGATAATCTGCATCGATCGTACCAGGAGCATTTAAAATAGTGATGCCATGTTTTAAAGCCAAGCCACTCCGAGGTCGAACCTGTGCCTCTAAACCCGTAGGCATAGCGATGGCAATCCCAGTAGGAATCAGCTTCCATTTCCCTGGTTCCAGAACGACTGATTCAGATACGGCTGCATAAAGGTCAAAGCCACTTGCCCCAGCAGACATTTGCTTTGGTAAAGATAGATCTTCATTTCCGGGTAACTTGCAAATCTCAACTTTAAACAACGACTTTTCCTCCAAACGATGGTGGGATTTTTCCAGTTGGAGAGATCAAAGCTAATGATGTTGGCGAAGAAAAAATCTTTTGCGCCAACTGATTAGCATCTTCAATTGTAATTTTCTCTACCGTCTCCACAATCTCATCCAACGACATGTGTTTACCTAGCAATAGTTCATTTCGCCCTAAGCGACTCATGCGGTTATTGGTACTTTCCAATCCTAACATCAAGCTCGCTTTTAATTGTTCTTTCGCTTTGGCTAACTCTTTCTCCGTCACACCTTTGGTTCCCATTTCGTATAAAAGATGGGTAATCCGATCATATACCTCTCCCTCTTGACCATGAGCCGTTCCAGCATAAATAGCAAACAGTCCGGAATGACGATGGGCAGAATGGTATGAATACACTGAATATGCAAGACCATGTTCTTCTCTGATCTCTTGAAATAACCGTGAGCTCATATTGCCACCCAATATATTATTGATCAGGACCATTGTGTAGATCTGTTCATCTTGAATCGTCAGACCAGGCAAACCAATACACAAATGGGTTTGCTCCGTCGGTTTTATTTTGATTTTACCATAGGGAGAAAAAACTGGAATCTCCTTTTTCACTTCAACAGGTGTTCCAAAATGATGACCAAACAACGACTCAACTTGCTCTAAGAAATCAGCGGGCAGATTTCCAGCGATCGATACGACCGTATTGGCTGGATGATAAAATTTGTCCTTATAATCGAAGAGATCATTTCGGGTGATCTGTTGGACATTTTCAATCGTTCCGATTACTGGAAAACCTAAGGTATGTTGATTCATCGAAACTTCTGATAACAAGTCATGGACCAGATCATCGGGTGTATCCTCTACCATACGAATCTCTTCAATAATCACTTTTTTCTCTTTCTCAATCTCCACATCTAAAAAAGTCGATTCAAAAAACATATCCGCCAACACTTCAAGAGCTACGGAAAAATGCTGATCAAGTACCTTGGCAAAATAACAGGTCATTTCCTTCGAAGTAAAGGCATTGACCTGACCGCCAATCTCATCAAAAGCTTCTGCTATTTGTCTCGCTGTCCGCTTTTTTGTCCCCTTAAACATCATGTGTTCCAAGAAATGAGAAATCCCATTCTTCTCTTTTTCCTCATTTTCCGAGCCTGTCCCAACCCAGATTCCTACTGCAACCGATCGCACATGGGGAATCGGTTCAGCCAAAACACGAACTCCATTTGGTAAAGTATGCTTAACGATCACAAAGATCCTCCCATCTATGACCGATCATTTCAAAAAAAGAGATAAACAATCCTAATATAACAAAATTGAAAGAATTACTCAATCTTTTCCATTCGCTCAGATGAAAGGACTTCTTCAACCGTTCCCATTTTTATTCCTTTTCCCTTAATGATACGAATCATTTGTGGCAATGCTTGAAGCGTCCGATCTGTCGGATGGGTCAAAATCAAACTTCCTGGTGCAATCCCCTTCTCGATCCGACCGATCATTTTTTCCGGTGTCGAATCTTTGCGCCAATCTACCGTATCGACTGTCCATAAAATGGTATGCATCTTATATTTCCATGCCATCTCCACTACACGCTGATCAAAGTCACCCGCTGGAGGCGCAAACCAGCGAGTATCGATATGTAAAATTTCTTTAATTAAATCATTTGTTTTCCTAATCTCCTCTTCGATTCGATGGGTTGAAACGCGACTTAACAAAGGATGCGAAAAAGCATGATTGCCAATTTCATGACCAGCGGAGACAATTTGTTTCGCTACTTCGGGATTTTTCTTTAACCACGAACCATCCAGAAAAAACGTCGCTTTTACCCGCTCTCTCTCCAAGATCTTTAACATTTCAGGCACATACTCTGTCCCCCAAGCGACATTGACCATAAGCGCAGCCATTTTTTTATGTGGATTCCCTTTGTAGATCGGCACTGCCCCCAAATCGGATAGCGAAACGTTTGGTCGGATTTCTCGATACTTCCAAACAATCCCTTTATTCTGTTTTATCGTTGCTTGAAAAGTACGTTCCAAATCGACCTCTCGACCGTTGAGCCCAGGAATGGCTTTCCAGATCCGGTCGACTCGCGCATCGATTGGAGCAATATATCGCTGCATAGCCTGCTCTTGAATCTGTTTACGTAAACGCTGCTCTTCATCTTCTTTTGGCTCTATCATCCATTTTACTTTATCCATATAGGCAGTAACGGGTGTAGATTGTACTGCCAACGAAGTGAGCAAAAGAGATAGTAAAATCCAGAGCAATTTCATTTATGACGCCCCCTTTCTTTTTACAGTATGCCTGTTTCATCTTCCCTATTCAGCAGAAAGAGGACATCATTTCTCTGAATTTTATCAACAGAATCCACATAAATAAAAAAGAGACAGATCTCTCTGACTCTTTTGTTAAGCAGCTAGGTTGACTGCTTTTGCTGTCTTTTGGCTACTTCTTCTTGTTCTTTTAGAACTGCTTTTCGTGAAAGATTAATGCGACCTTGATCATCGATCTCTGTTACTTTCACCATGATGCTATCACCGACATTGACTACATCCGTCACTTTATTTACACGTGCGCGATCCAGTTGCGAAATGTGTACTAAGCCTTCCTTACCTGAAATGATTTCTACGAAGGCACCATATTTCTCGACCCTCTTGACTGTACCTAGGTAAGTTTCTCCCACAGTTACTTCTCGTACCAGATCTTCTATGATTTTTTTCGCGCGCTCATTTTGCGTTACATCAACAGAGGAGATATAGATCCGTCCATCTTGTTCAATATCAATTTTTACCCCTGTTTCTTCGATGATCCGATTAATCACGCGTCCACTTGGACCGATCACTTCACGAATTTTATCAGGGTGAATTTTCATCGTTAATATTTTTGGAGCATAGGGCGAAAGCTCTTTGTTTGGCTCTTTAATCGCTTGAGCGATGTTTTCGAGAATCTGAAAACGAGCTTTTTTCGCTTGGAACAACGCTTTTTCGAGAATCGATCGATCGATATCGGCGATCTTAATATCCATCTGCAGGGCAGTGATTCCATGACGTGAACCAGCAACTTTAAAATCCATATCTCCGAGATGGTCTTCCATTCCTTGAATATCCGTTAAGATTTCTACTTTATCCTTTTCTTTGATTAATCCCATCGCAATTCCGGCAACGGGCGCTTTCAGCGGTACACCTGCATGCATCATCGCAAGAGTGGATGCACAAATACTCGCTTGTGAAGAAGAACCGTTGGATTCCAATACCTCTGATACAACACGAATCGTATATGGGAATTCATCTTCCGAAGGGATCACCGGTTCCAGCGCTCTTTCTCCTAAGGCACCATGCCCGATTTCACGCCGACCTGGACCACGTAATGGACGGGATTCTCCCACACTAAATGGTGGAAAATTATAGTGATGCATAAACCGTTTCGATTCCTCTAAATCCAACCCATCCAAAATTTGTACATCTCCAAGCGCTCCCAATGTGCAAACACTTAACACTTGCGTCTGACCACGGCGGAACAGTCCAGAGCCATGCGTGCGCGGCAAGATATCAATTTGGCTCGACAATGGGCGAATCTCATCCGCGGTCCTTCCATCGGGACGTTTCCCTTCTTCGAGAATGAGGCGGCGCACTTCTTCCTTTACGATTTGGTCCAAGGTAATGACGATATCTTTTTCTTTCTCAACGATTGCTTCCTCGCCCAGTTCCTCTGTTAGCTTCGCAATCACTTGCTCTTTTACCTGATCAATGGCTTCTTGACGCGCGTGCTTCTCTGTAACCTGCACTGCTTCCAACAAGGGGGACGTCGCCAACTTCCGAACACGAGCATCGATGTCTTCATCCACTTGGAATAAGGTCGGCTCCATCTTGGCTTGTCCACATTCCCTTACGACCTCTTCTTGAAAAGCGACCAACTCTTTAATTTTTTCATGCCCAAAAAGAATCGCCTCTAAGATCACTTCTTCCGGCAACTCTTGCGCACCAGCTTCCACCATATTGACACCATCTTTGGTTCCAGCGACAACCAAATGAAGATCGGACTTTTCCATTTCTTCAACGGTTGGATTAATGACCAGTTTCCCATCCACTCGTCCGATAATCACGCCAGCAATCGGCCCTTGGAAAGGGATATTGGAAATGGATAAAGCGCACGATGCGCCGATCATTGCCGCTATTTCTGAGGAACAATCTTGATCGACAGACATGACAATCGTCACTACTTGAACCTCATGCCGAAATCCTTCCGGAAAGAGCGGGCGAATGGGGCGATCAATGAGACGACTAGCTAAAACCGCTTTATCGCTCGGGCGACCTTCCCGTTTAATAAAACGACCACCAGGAATTTTCCCAACGGCATATAGACGCTCTTCATAGTTGACAGTTAAAGGAAAGAAATCGGCCTCTTTTGGCTCCTTGGAAGCCACTACGGTAGCCAACACTGCGGTATCTCCATAACGAACCATGACTGAACCATTTGCCAAACAAGCGAATTTACCTATTTCAAACTGTAGTTTCCTTCCAGCTAATTCCGTTTCAAATACTTTGGGTTCCATAGTATGGATTATTCCTGCTACAAAACTACAGAAAAATATCCTCCCTGCTGTTTTGATTCGCATGATCCTTTCAACGTGGATGCAATCTTATCGTCAATCATGCTTTTTACAATCTCTAGGATATTGATCTATATCTGTAGCAGCTTGCCTCCTTTCAAATCTAAAAGTAAAAGAGATATTTTTCCATTTTTGGTTGGTCCCATCCCCCCTCTCATCATCAGACAACATCATTTATTCTTCATATAAATAGTATTTCCTTCTTAGTTAAATTTAAAAAGGATTGAAAAAAGCGGGGTAATACCCCCGCTCCGCTTTAGTGACGTAGTCCCAATTTCCGGATTAACTCGCGATAGCGAGTAACATCTTTCTTCTTTAGATAGTTTAGTAAGTTACGACGTTGACCTACCATTTTTAGCAACCCACGACGTGAGTGATGATCTTTTTTGTGTTCTTTTAAATGAGTGTTTAACTCATTAATTCGATAAGTTAAAATCGCAATTTGAACTTCTGGAGAACCAGTATCATTTTCATGAGTTTTAAATTGCTCAATAATTTCACGCTTTTTATCCAGGGTTAATGCCACCCCAAACACCTCCAATCATTCTTTCACCTCTGACCCAGAACATCGCTGAGGTTGACGACGATCCGCGCCAAGGTATCTTTAAAATTCTTTGGTTAAGTATACCATGAAAAAAGAAGAAAATACAATAATCCTAGTTATATTTATTTTTTAACCATGTATAGGCATCTCGTTGATCTTGCTCAAGCTGCATGACCAAAGCCTCTTTGGACGGAAATTTTTGTTCTTCACGTAGATAATGAAGAAATTCCACTTCAAGCTCTTTTCCGTATAAATCTACCTCACGCTCAAACAAATGAACCTCTAACTGCTCTTGTGGAGTAGGATTATGAAAGGTCGGACGAATACCAATATTCATCATTCCATAAGCTATATCATTTTCATATCGAACTTTGACAACATAAACGCCACGCTTGGGTATATAGAATGAATGTTCAAAGGAAAGATTAGCCGTGGGAAAGCCTAGTAAGCGTCCCATTTGATCTCCTTTTACCACAATCCCTCTAATCAGATAATTCCTACCTAATATCTTATTCGCGGTATAGATATCTCCCTCTGTTAAAGCATGGCGTAATTTTGTACTACTGATCGTCATTCCCCACATTTGGATCTCTTTGACCATTTCCGCCTGAAAGATCCCGCTTCCCAAAGAAACCAGATCAGAATGTTTTCCTAACGCATTTTGTCCAAAGCGAAAATTAAATCCAGTCGTTACTCCCTTCACTTGCAAGGGAAAGAGGACTTCTTTGACAAACTCTTCAGCTGATAGAGACGAAAAAGGGAGATCAAATTTCATCACATATACTTGCTTCATCCCCAACTGCTCAAACAGCTCTAGTTTGAGTGGCAAAGGTGTTAAATAACGTATAATGGCATCTTGCCCTAAGACTTCTCGAGGGTGCGGATGAAAAGTCATCACTGCTGGCAACACATCTAGCTTTTGCGCTAAAGACTTTGCCTTTGCAATCACAGCTTGATGCCCAAGATGTACTCCATCGAAATACCCGATTGCTAGTGCGATCGGTTTTTTTGAACGTGCTTTTAACGGATAAGTTAAATGTATCACTTCCATCTCAGTTCTCCACATCCCGAAAGACTTTTTCCGGCTTTGCCAGATTCCCAGTTAATCGATAAATCGCACAAAACTTTCCTGATTCTGTATAGACTTTCACCAAATTTGATCGACTACTCAGTCCTTCATCCATCAAAATAGACCATCCATCTAAAACTCGTTTCTCATCTTCATCCGTTACCCTTACACTTGGAAAATGCCCCAACACTTCATCCATGGAGTATAAAACCTCAGACCATGCCTTGCGCTCTGCAACTTCTTGCAACTCTTCCAATGTAAAACAATCCTCCAGATGAAAAGGACCGCTTTCAGTTCGTACTAGCGACGTCATATGAGCAGGATAACCCAAGGCTTTGCCAATATCCACACATAACGTTCGAATATAAGTACCCTTTGAACATAATACATCAAAATGAATAATAGGATAAGTTCCATTTTCTATTCCCGTACAATTCAGCTGATAAATAAACACTTTTCTTTTTGGTCGTTCTGTTGTTACACCCGCACGTGCTAGCTCGTATAAGCGTTTTCCTTGCACTTTTACTGCCGAATACATCGGAGGAGTTTGCTCAATCTCACCATGAAATTGTTGAAAGACACGGTCTACTTCCGTATCCAAAAGTGACGGGACATCCTTTTGCGAGGTCATCTGTCCCGTCTGGTCTTCTGTGTCGGTGGCAACACCAATCATCATCGAACCTTGATATCGTTTTGGCATTGCTTGAATATATTCAACCGTCCGGGTAGCTTGTCCGCAGCAAATCGGAAGTACGCCTTCTACTTCAGGGTCTAAAGTACCGGTATGACCGATTCTTTTTTGCTTCGTCAAACGCCGCAGGATGGCAACAATATCATGAGAAGTATAACCTTTGGGCTTAAAAACAGGGATCACACCATGAAGTATCATGCTTCACACTCCCCATCTTGCTTCTAAACTTGCGAAGACTTCTTTTTTGGCATCCGCCAAGCTACGATGAATAGTGCAGCCGGCAGCACGAGCATGTCCACCACCGCCCAATGATTTAGCCAGTTGCCCGACGTCGACAATGGATCGTGAGCGAAGGCTGACTTTCACTGTATGGGAGTCAATCTCGCGAAACAAGATCCCGACATCTACTCCAATAATATTACGCGCATAGTTGACAATTCCTTCTACATCTTGATCTGTTTCATAATCACCCTGCGTTAGTTCCATCCAAGCTACCTTTCCGCTGGGAGATAGCTGCATCGTTGCTAACGCTCTTTGCAGAAGCTCAAGCTGGGCCACTGTCGTACTCTCTAATACACGATCCGCTAATTCATGTGCAGGAGCCCCGAATTCAACCAGTTTTGCAGCCTGCCTCAATACTTTGGGTGTCGTATTCGAATAACGAAAGCCACCTGTATCTGTCAGCAAGCCCATATAAACATATGTAGCAAGTTGCTGATCCCATGCAACTTCCATCGATTCAAACCAATCAAATAAAATCTCCACCGTGGCCGCCGCTGTGGGCACGATCAGATTGACTGCACCATATCCATGATTGGTGGCATGATGATCAATATTTAATACCCTTGCCCCCTCGACAAATAGCTGACGACATGAGCCCATTCGCTCTTCATCGGCACAATCAAGGGCGATAACATAATGAAACTTCTCCGCAATCTGTTTAGGTAAAAAAATGTGGTTAACATCTGGTAAAAAATGAAATCGATCCGAGATCATGGAGTCGTTCACCATTGTAACCTGTTTACCTAAAGAGCGGAGAAGTTGCCCGACGGCCAAGGTGGAACCGATTGCGTCCCCATCTGGAGAAAGGTGAGAAAGGACTAATATCCGATCCGCTTCTTGTACAAACCTTGTCGCTTCAGCAAACCTATGCATCATCATCAGTCTCCACTGATTTGACTTGATCCAATAGACGATCGATATGTTCACTACGCTCCAAAGTATTATCAATCGTGAAATGAAGTTCAGGAATATGTCTAATTTGAATACGACGACCTATTTCCGTCCGGATATATCCCTTGGCTTTTTCTAGTCCGGCCAATGTTTCCTGTTTTTCTTTTGTAGATCCATAGACACTAACGTAAACTTTAGCAAATTGCAAATCACCACTTGTTTTTACAGCTGTAACTGTGACGAAGCCAATCCGCGGATCTTTGATTTCGTGTTGGAGAATATGACTAAGTTCCTTTTTGATCTGTTCGTTTATACGCCCTACACGAATTCGAGCCATTCGAGACTCCTCCTCATTCACCTTACATAAAAGTAATATCTACTTGGATAATTTCTAAACCATCTATTTCCTCAAGCAATCTGAGGGCTTGTCGCAACTCATTTTCGATAATCTTTTTATGACTGGCAACCCCGCTCACCGCTAACGCCGTCCATTGACGATCATTCTGATCGCCTACTTCTGCAACAGATAAATTAAATTTGTTACGGATTCTGGCAAGTCCACTTTGAATAATACGACGTTTTTCTTTTAAGGAGGTTGAACTCATTACCCAGCCTTTACATTCCAACAAACCGACAACGGTGCGACTACTTTCTTTCCTTTTCCTCGATGACATATACTTCGATGACATCTCCTTCTTTGATGTCATTATAGTTGGCCAGCGTAATTCCGCATTCATAGCCCTGAGCTACTTCTTTGGCATCATCTTTAAACCGTTTTAAGGTTTCCAGCTTTCCTTCGTGAACCACTACTCCGTCACGAATCAAGCGTACTTTTCCATCACGAACGACTTTTCCTTCAGTCACGTAGCATCCAGCGATTACACCCACTTTAGACACTTTAAACGTTTGTCTCACTTCAGCTGTACCAACTACTTTTTCCTGTAACTCTGGATCCAACAGTCCAGTCATTGCCGCTTCAATTTCTTCAATTGCCGTGTAAATCACCCGATGGAGACGAACATCTACTTTTTCTTGTTCAGCCATCACTCGTGCGTTTGCTTCGGGACGAACATTAAATCCGATAATAATGGCATTGGAAGCAGATGCGAGAATAATATCTGATTCAGTGATTGCGCCTACTGCTGCGTGAATGATTTTCACCCGTACGCCCTCAATATCGATCTTTTCCAATGATCCTCTCAATGCTTCCGCTGATCCATGTACATCGGCTTTAATGATCACGTTTAGTTCTTTAATATCCCCTTCTTTAATCTGTTTAAACAGATCATCTAGCGTTACACGAGCACTGGCTCCCCGTTCTTCTTCCTTTTGTTTGGCTCGACGCTTCTCTGCGATGGCGCGTCCTTTGCGCTCATCCTCAAAGACCATAAATGCATCTCCAGCATTTGGCACATCTGATAAGCCAAGAATCTCCACAGGAGTAGAAGGTGGAGCAGCTTTTACCCGACGACCGCGGTCATTGATCATCGCACGGATCTTCCCAAAGTAGTTACCAGCGACGATCCCGTCCCCTACTTTTAATGTTCCATTTTGCACCAGAACGGTCGCGACGGCTCCGCGTCCTTTATCCAATTTGGCTTCGATGACCACGCCACGGGCACGCTTGTCTGGATTGGCTTTTAGCTCTTGAACTTCGGCCACCAAGAGAATCATCTCGAGTAACTCGCTGATCCCTTCACCTTTCATCGCGGAAATCGGAACAAAAATCGTTTCGCCTCCCCATTCTTCCGGGATCAGTCCATATTCTGTCAGCTGTTGTTTAATCCTCTCTGGATTGGCTTCTGGCTTATCCATCTTATTGATCGCTACAATAATCGGAACTTCAGCTGCTTTCGCATGGTTGATCGCTTCTACCGTTTGTGGCATCACACCGTCATCTGCTGCAACCACTAAAACGGTTATATCCGTTACCTTTGCTCCACGAGCGCGCATCGTTGTAAAAGCAGCGTGACCAGGTGTATCTAAAAAAGTAATTTTTTTCCCGCTCACTTCGACTTGGTAGGCTCCGATATGTTGGGTAATTCCTCCAGCTTCACCAGCGGCTACTTTGGATTTGCGAATGCGGTCTAATAAGGTTGTTTTTCCATGGTCAACGTGTCCCATAATCGTTACCACGGGCGGTCTTTCTAGCAAGTCATTGGGATCATCGATCTCTTCTATTTCCTCAAAGAGCGATTCATCTACTTGCTCTTTATAAATGAGCTCCACATTGAATTCATCGGCAATCAACATCATCGTTTCGACATCGATCTCTTGGTTAATCGTGGCCATGATCCCTTGCGTAATCAGCTTTTTAATGACTGCAGAAGCTTCTCTCCGCAATAGCCGTGCAAACTCTCCAACGGTCAGCGGACCAGATACTTCGATCTCTTTTGGCAAGACAGGAGCAATTTTCTCTTTGGCTGCTTGTTTATCTTTTTTACGATTACCTTTTCGTTTCGGATTATGAGCAAAAGCTCGAGGTGACTCCTCTTTAAAGCGGGAGGCTGGATAATTACCGCGGTTTCTTTTTTCTTTTTTGTAACGTTCTTGTTCACTTTCGATTACTAGCTTATCTGTAAATAACGGGGTAACTCCTAAAGTCTTTGGACTGCTCTTTTGACCTTTTCCTTGGAAATTGGATCTTGTGCCACGATTCCCTTGACCAGTGCGACCCTGCCCTTGAGACCCGGCACGATTACTTTGCGCAGAACGCCCTTGACTTTGCGCGTTGCGACTGGCATGACTCGAACGTCCTTGACTTTGGGTGGCTCCGCGATTGGCTTGAGCCGAGCGGTTGCCAGAACGCTGATTTCCCCCTTGTGATCTAGGTTTAGCGTTTTTCTGTTTTTTTCCTTCTTTTCCTTCCTGTTGCACTTTATTCGCAATATTCGTATTTCCTTGATTGGGTTGCTTAATATATTGACCCACTTTACGAATCATATCTTCATTCATTACACTCATGTGATTATTCACTTTGTATTCTGCTTTCTCTAGAATATTGATCAGTTCCTTGCTACTCATATTTAACTTTTTCGCATATTCATAGACTCGGATTTTTGTCAAATTCCTTCACCTCCATCTAATTTACTGAACAAGCCGTTGAATCATCTTAGCAAACCCAGGATCCGTAATAGCAAGCACCACTCGCTCCATTTTCCCAATAGCTCTGCCCAAATCGTATCTTGTACCAAAGCGAATAACAGGGATTTGATAAGAATGACATTTATCCAATACCTTTTTTTCGGTATTTTTTGCTGCATCATTCGCTATTACTACTAATTTTGCTTTCCCAGACCGTATTTCGCGAACAACTAATTCTTCTCCGGATACCAGTTTGCCTGCTCGCATCGCTAGTCCTAATGATTGCAAAAGCTTATTCATCACTTGCTACTCGCTTTACATATTCTCTTAGTTCATCATAGATGCTTTGATCCACATTTGTTTTTAAAGCTCGTTCTAAAGCCTTTTTTTTCTGTGCTAGTTCAATATATTCTTCTTTCGCACAAAGGTAAGCACCTCGACCAGATTTTTTTCCTGTTGGATCAATGATAATCTCATCCTCTGGGGTCCGAACGATGCGAATTAACTCTTTTTTTGGAAACATCTCTTGTGATGCAACGCATTTACGCATAGGAATTTTGCGTTTTCTCATTCCCCAGACACCCCCTATATCAACCTTCTTATCCTTTTCTTTCTCTTCTGCCTGTCGTTACATTACTTCCGCATCCCGTGTCTCAGACTCACTTTTGATATCGATCTTCCAACTGGTCAGTTTGGCTGCGAGACGAGCATTCTGACCTTCTTTGCCAATGGCTAATGAGAGTTGATGATCTGGTACGACCACACGCGCCGTTTTCTCGTCTTCCAAAATGGTCACCGAGATCACAGTAGAAGGACTCAAAGAGTTCGCAATCCATTCGCTTATATCGTCAGACCACCGAACAATATCGATCTTCTCTCCTTTTAATTCATTGACAACAGTCTGTACACGTACACCGCGATGTCCTACACAGGCACCAACCGGATCCACATTGGGATCATTCGAATAGACGGCCACTTTTGAACGGGAGCCTGCTTCTCTAGCAATCGAGCGAATCTCGACAATTCCATCAAAAATCTCAGGCACCTCCAGTTCAAACAGGCGGCGCAACAGTCCAGGATGAGTACGTGATACAAAGATTTGTGGACCTTTTGTCGATTTCTCCACCTTGGTAATATAGACTTTGACACGGTCACCATGTTTGAAACGCTCATTGGGCATCGTTTCCGTAAATGGCAGCATGGCTTCGATTCGTCCGAGGTCAACAAAATAATAACGGCTGTCAGATCGTTGCACAATTCCCGTAACAACATCTTCTTCACGGTCGACAAAATCCTGATAAATGATACTGCGCTCTGCCTCGCGAATCCGTTGCGTAACAACTTGCTTGGCAGTCTGTGCCGCAATTCGTCCGAAATCGGCTGGAGTCACTTCAATTTCGACGATGTCTCCTAACTGATAAGCTTGGTTAATCTCCAAAGCAGCATCCAGCGAAATTTCCAAACGTGGGTCCACTACTTCATCGACAACTGTTTTTCTAGCAAAAACACGTACTCGACCTGTTTGACGATCGATATCCACCCGAACATTTTGGGCAGAATGGAAATTACGCTTGTACCCTGAGATTAATGCAGCTTCAATTGCTTCGATTAAAATATCTTTGCTAATTCCCTTTTCTTTTCCCAGCTGCTCAAGGGCCTCGATGAACTCAAGATTCATCGGTCCTTATCCTCCCTTCAGACTAAAAGACAATAGCTAACCGCGCTTTAGCAACCTTTGCGAGCGGAAGCTCAATAGACTCATTGTTCACTTCTACGGTTAAATGTTCTTCTCCATACTCCGTAAGAACACCTTCAAAAACCTTTCTTCCCTTTATTGGTTCATATGTAGAAATATGAACATATTTTCCTATTGCCTTTTGAAAATCCTGTGTTTTTTTTAGGGGACGTTCTGCTCCAGGTGATGAAACCTCTAAAATATAAGCGCCTGGGATCGGATCCAGCTCATCAAGCTTTTCACTCAGCTGTTCACTCACTGCCGTGCAATCATCCAAGTTAACTCCCCGATCCTCTCGATCAATAAAAACACGTAAGAACCAATTTTGCCCCTCTTTTTTATATTCTACTTCTACAAGCTCTAAATTCTGTGCTTCAAGAATAGGTAAGACCAGTTTTTCCACCGTTTTTACAACTTGGCGGCTCAAAAAAACTCCTCCTTTATTGTAAGGGCAAATACAAAGAGTGGGCACGAATACCCACTCTTTCTAAACTGAAGTATCTACATAAAGTATAGCCAAGATGATTATATCACAATCACAAAATAAGTGGCAATCCTTTTACTTTGTTTACAAATATAGACCTAGCCCATCATTCTTTAAAGGACTGCCATTCTCTTTTACATTGGTGACATTGCCAAACCTGCCCAGTATGATAAACATTTCGACTATTGCAATGGGGACAAAAGCGAAAAATATAAATCTCCAGTTGTCTAGGTTGTTCATTTCTTTTCTTTTCAGTCATATCATTCACTGCTACTTATAAACATAGACAAGATCCGCCATCCCCTACTTTATCAACCCCCTGATCGATCTCTTAATTTTTTATGGAGTACGCTTTTTGGCATTCCTTGTCTATGTATAAAGTAACGAGTTTTCACCTCCTTCTATAGATCTATTTACCCAAAATTCGTATAGTTTGCTCTACCCAAATAAATTAAAATCATCTTTTAAAAAAACGGTCATGTTTTGTCATTTTCCAAATGCAAAACAGCACCACCTGATCCTCTTCCAAGGGGATCAAGTGATGCTCGAAGTGATTAGCGATCTGCTTTAGCCAGCCAGCTAGGCAATTCCTTTAAAACGTCCTCAGCTGGGATTTGACTGCTTTCTCCTGTCCGCCGCAATTTGATCTCAACCGTTCCTTCTTTTGCTTTGGATCCAACGATGATCCGTACAGGAATCCCGATGAGATCTGCATCTTTAAACTTCACACCCGCTCGCTCCAAACGGTCATCAAAGAGCACTTCGATGCCCTCGTGGCGTAGCTTTTCATATAATTCTTCCGCAACACGGGCTTGATCATTGTTTTTCATATTTACCGCAATCAAATGAACAGCAAATGGTGCTACTTGGCTAGGCCAAATCAAGCCAGACTCATCGGAATGCTGCTCGGCAATCGCGGCAACCAATCGCGAAACTCCAATTCCATAGCAGCCCATGACAAAAGGTTGTTCTTTTCCCTGTGCATCTAGGAAATGAGCCTTCATCGCCTGACTATAACGCGTTCCTAGCTTAAAGACATGACCCACTTCAATCCCACGTTCAAAGCGGATCACGCCACCACAGCGAGGGCAAACATCTCCTTCTTGAATCAAGCGAATATCCGCATATTGATCTACTTCAAAATCACGTCCTGGTTGCACGTGAAGAAGGTGAGCATCCACTTCATTGGCACCGACAACGGTATCGTTCATTCCTTGAACAGCAAAGTCGGCAATGATCTTCACTTTTTGTTGAAGCCCAACAGGTCCGACAAAGCCAGCAGGTGCACCGGATACTCGGCGAACGGTTTCTTCACTCGCCAGTTCACAACGGTCAGCCTCAAAGAGATTTTTCACTTTTACTTCATTCACTTCATGATCTCCACGAACCAATACCAGCACCGGCTCTCCGTCGATTTCAAACAGAAGATTTTTGATAAATTGCTCTTTTGGCAAGCTGAGGAAAGTAGAAACCTCTTCAATCGTGCCATGACCTGGCGTAGGTACTTTTTCAAATTTTGGAACGTCCTCCTGTTTTTCCGTAACCTCTGCGACCACTTCCGCCATCTCAATATTGGCGGCATAGTCACACGCTTCACAGATCGCTATCGTGTCTTCACCTGAGTCCGCTAACGCCATAAACTCATGTGTTCCTTTTCCTCCGATCGCTCCGGCATCTGCTTCCACCGCTCGGAAATTGAGACCTAAGCGCGTAAAGATCCGGACATACGCTTGGTAATGATCTTCATAGGTCTGATCCAGACTTTCCCGATCAGCGTGGAAAGAATAAGAATCTTTCATGAGAAATTCCCGCCCACGCAGCAACCCCGAACGCGGTCTTCTTTCGTCTCTAAACTTGGTTTGGATCTGATATAGTGTCAGCGGTAATTTTTTATATGTATTGATTTCACCACGAACCAAATCCGTAATCGTTTCTTCGTGTGTGGGTCCTAAGATAAAGTCTCTTCCATGACGGTCTTGCAATTTGACAAGCTCAGGTCCATAGTTTTCAAAACGCCCTGTCTCCTGCCATAATTCAGCCGGATTGAGCGCTGGGAGAAGTAACTCCTGCGCCCCGATCCGATTCATTTCTTCACGAACAATCTCTGTAACCTTTTGTAATACTCGCTGCCCCAAAGGCAAAAAATTATAAACACCAGCTGCCAATTGCCTGATATATCCAGCACGTAAAAGCAATTGATGACTGAGCATTTCCGCTTCGGCAACGGTGCGCAAAGTAGGAATAAATGCCGTTTTTTGTCTCATGCCTGCTTCCGTTACGAAAAACCATCACAAAAGTCTAGAATCTCTTTTTCCCTTTTACTTCCGCTTTGCCTTTCGGCACAGACGGTAAACCCTTCCTCGGTATAAGATAGAACTAACCCATTCGTTCCGAGGAAATGACTGCGTTTTCCGAACGGATTTCCTCCTTTTCTTTATCTCACTGCCAATCGTTTCATTTTGTCAGAAAATCTCTCCACTATGTGAAGAAAACTTTCATAATATCATTATATGTTACCACAAGCATCAGCATCATCAAGAGAGCAAAGCCAACGAGATGAACCAAATGTTCTTTGTTCGGGTGTACAGGACGACCACGAATCGCTTCAATTCCGATAAAAACCAAACGGCTACCATCTAATGCAGGAATCGGTAACAAATTAAAAATAGCGAGGTTTAAGCTGAGTAAAGCCGTCCACTGGATCAGTGGTTCAATTCCCCGTTGGGCAATTTTACCTGTCATATCCCCCATTTGTACCGGACCAGCTAGGCTATTGATCGAGTACTCACCAGTGATCAGTTTCGCAAACCCGTCTACCATAATTGTTGTCCAATCATAGGTGCGTTTTACTCCATCGACAATCGCTTCCCAAAGGTTGGGATCTTTCATCTGTTGACTGCCAAACAACACTCCGATTAAATAGACCTGTTGCTCCTTTTGCGGATCATATTCTCTCTTTGGTGTGATTGTAAGGTGAAGGATCTGACCGTCTCGTTCCACTGTGACCTTAACGGGTTTTCCTTCTGAGTCTTGAATCACATGAAATAACTTTTCAGCCGAGACTTTCTTTCCATCGATCTCCGTCATGACATCTCCAGGTTTCATCCCTGCTTGTTCAGCTGGTGAGTTTTCAACAAAACGTTCCACCACTAATTTGCCTTCGACACCAACCATAAACGCCAATACCGTAAATAGGATGACGGTAAGAATAATGTTAAACAAGGGACCTGCAAAAATCGTCATCGCCTTTTGTCCTACCGTTTTTGAAGCAAAATGGCGGTCGATGGGAGCAATTTGCATTTCATTCTTTGGATCATAATGAATAATTGCTGTTCGGCTCAAAGCATATTCCGTTTCATTTCCTTCTTCATCTTCAAGTACCACATGGCAGCTATTCTCTAAGTCGATCTTGACGACTCGTCCAACAATCCAGGCCTTTTCTAAATGAGTTGGTTCATATAAAAACACTCTTTCGATTTCTTTTTCTTCGTTTTCGACCATATAGACGAGTGTTCCCGTCTTAATCTCTACCATCTCTGGGTCATCTCCCGCCATTCGCACATATCCGCCTAAGGGCAAAATACGGAGGGAGTAGAGTGTTTCGCCATATCGTTTGGAAAATAGCTTAGGACCGAAGCCGATCGCAAACTCACGAACCAATATACCTGCTCGTTTGGCAAATAGAAAGTGCCCCAGTTCGTGAAAAAAAACAAGAACGCCTAAAACGAAAATAAAGACCAAAACGGTTTGCATTTTTTACTTATTCACCACCCTTATTTAGTTATGAGCTTCCTGAGCATTTCAAGCCGTCACGGCAATCAATTGCTGTACATAGTCTCGTGCCCAACGATCCGCTTCCTGGATTTCTTCTAAGCTCGGATTGGACAGAGGAACATGCTTGCTCAACGCGCGCTCAATCATCTGCTCGATCGCGAGAAAGGAAATTTCTCTAGCTAAAAACCGCTCGACTGCTATTTCATTGGCTGCATTTAAGACCGTTGTCATCGTTCCTCCAATCCGTCCAGCTTCATACGCCATCTGCAAACATGGAAACCGCTCCAAATCCGGCTCACGGAAGTCAAGACGAGACATTTGCGCAAAATTGACGGGTGAGGTTGTTAGTGGTAAGCGTTTCGGATAAGTTAATGCATATTGAATCGGCACTTTCATATCGGGTGCGCCCAGTTGGGCCATGATCGCTCCATCCTCAAATTCAACCATGGAATGAATGATGCTTTGCGGATGAATCAGTACGTCGATCTGCTCATATGGAAAGCGAAAAAGCCAATGTGCTTCAATCACTTCTAACCCTTTATTCATCAGTGTGGCAGAGTCGATGGTAATCTTGGCCCCCATCGACCAATTGGGATGCTTTAAAGCTACTTCCGGGGTGGCATGGATGAGATCTTCCCGTTTCCAATCGCGAAAAGAGCCTCCTGAAGCTGTTAAAATAAGGCGACGAACCGCACGTTGATCTTCGCCGTTTAAACATTGAAAAATAGCAGAATGTTCACTATCAATTGGTAAAAGTGGTACTCCCGCTTTTTGGGCTTCTTGTGTTACAATATGCCCTGCTGTAACCAGTGTTTCTTTATTAGCCAAGCCAACTTTTTTTCCAGCACGAATCGCTGCTAAGGTTGGCAACAATCCTCTACTCCCAACGATCGCCGAAACGACAAAGGTGGCATCAGGATGTGTCGCAACCTCTTCCAGGGCTTCCGTTCCAAAACGAACAGTTACCTCTCCATCAAGAGCCTGACGAACAGCTTCAGCAGCCTCTTTGGTTGCCATGGAAACCATCTTGGGTCGAAACAGTCGGGCTTGTTTTATCATCTCCTCCACATTGGTTCCTGCAGCTAAAGCCACGACTTCAAATTCATCAGGATGTTGTTTGATTACTTCCAACGTACTCCGACCGATTGATCCAGTGGAACCTAAAACAACAACCTTTTCTGACATGATGCCTTCTCCCTTCATACAATATCTAGTAACCTCATCATGATAAACGTAAATAATAAACTATCAAACCGATCCAAAAAACCACCATGCCCCGGTAGAATAGCTCCTGAATCTTTCACCCCAATCGATCGCTTCCAAGCTGATTCGATCAAGTCTCCCATTTGTCCAAATAAGGAGATGGCGATCCCAATCAAAAGTGCTTGTGGTAATGTGCCAAGCTCTGGAAAAATAAATAAGATGACGATGCCACTCATCAAAACACCTAGAAAAAGTCCACCTAATGCACCTTCCACTGTTTTATTGGGGCTAATTTTCGGCCATAACTTTCTTTTGCCTAGTCTCTTCCCAAATAATAACGCGCCTGAATCCGTCGCCCATATCACAAGAATGATTAATAAAGTTAAAGCAACACCATCTGCTCTCCATATTGTGTGAATCATATGAGCAAAGCCATATCCTATATATAATATGCCAACAAATATGTAAGCCATTTGGTGTAGATCAAATTGATTCTTCGTTAAAACAATCAAGATAAAAAAGACAACCATTCCTAAATTAATGAGCTTGGTATCTTGGAAAATAGGATAGGATGCTAGGGATAGATGCGTACTTAAACCACTCACACTGAACAATAAAAGCCAAACAAAAATGGCTCCAAAGATGACTTGAATCTGCTTCCAATGTAAGTCTTTCATCCGACAGAATTCAAAGTAAGCGGCAGTCGCTATTACGAAGAGAAGACCTGAGTACCATTCCCTTCCCAACCATAATATATATAAGAATCCTGCCGCCCCCAACACCCCCGTAATTACTCTTTGCTTCATTTTGTTAACTCCTGTCTTTCTTATACAGCTCCATAGCGACGTGATCGACATTGATAATCTAAGATGGCTTGATAGAACATTTTCTCAGTAAAGTCAGGCCATAATTCATCGGTAAACCACAGCTCGCTATATGCTAACTGCCATAATAAGAAGTTGCTGACACGGATTTCTCCACTTGTGCGAATAATTAAATCTGGATCAGGTAAGCCCCTCGTGAGCAGATAGCGACTCATTAGTTCCTCGTTGATTTCCTCTTTAACAATATTACCTTTTTCAACATCCTCTATAATGTGTTGAATAGCACGAATAATTTCATCACGAGCGCCATAATTAATTGCAAAATTAAGGATCAGTCCTGTATTGTTTTTGGTTTTCTCTTCAAACTTTCTTAGTGCTGATTGGGTGTAGGCAGGAGTTCTTTCGATTTCTCCCAGCATCTGTACTTTCACATTTTGTCTGACTAACTCATCTAAATCAGTTCGTAAAAATTCCAATGGTAATTTCATTAAATAGTTTACTTCTTCGTGAGGTCTTTTCCAATTTTCAGTTGAAAAAGAATAAAAGGTTAATACCTGAATTCCCACACGACCAGCTGCGCGAATAATTTCCCTCACTCGTTTCATTCCTGCTGCATGACCAGCCGTGCGAGGCAAACCTCTCTTTTTAGCCCAGCGCCCATTTCCATCTGTAATGATCCCAACATGTACTGGAATTGGATGCTTCAAAATCTCTGTAAGCAAATCACTTTTTGAAAGATTTGCATACTCAGAACTAACCCAACGTTTAAAAGTCTTAAGCATATATGCATTCCTCCGGGATCAACAAACCTCTTTTGTATGTTTAGTATATTACAATCAAGCCCATCTAAGAAGTAATATATGTAGATGGAAAACCCCCTCAATCACTGAAGGGGTCTTCACCCAAATATATTCTTTAGATCTCGGTAATCTCTTTCTCTTTACTTTGAACAACTTTATCTACTTCTTTACTAAATCGGTCTGTTAATTTTTGAATTTCGTCTTGACCCCGACGCGAAACATCTTCTGGAATCTCCCCAGCTTTTTCATGTTTTCTCAAATCATCATTGGCTTCACGACGAATGTTGCGGATCGCTACTTTTGCATCTTCACCCATTTTCCGAGCGACTTTAACCAGTTCGACCCGTCGTTCTTGGGTGAGAGCAGGTAAAACAATACGAATAATATTTCCGTCATTCATTGGATTCAAACCTAATTCTGACTTTAAAATGGCCCGTTCGATTCCAGACAAGACCGATTTGTCCCAAGGCTGAATCACCAATGTACGCGGGTCAGGAGTGGAGATATTGGCTAGCTGATTCACGGGCATCTCACTGCCATAATACTCCACGACAACTTTATCTAGCAAAGATGGGTTAGCACGACCTGCACGAATGGTAGCCAAATCTCTTTTTAAAACTTGAATCGCTTTTTCCATTTTTGTTTGTGCTTGTTTTTTAATTTCATTTACCATTTAAAACGCTCCCCTTTACTACTGTTCCAATACGCTCACCCAATGTGACGCGACGAATATTACCTTCCGTTGAAATATTGAAAACAATCAGAGGAATGTCATTATCCATACAGAGTGAGGCTGCTGTGGAATCCATAATCCCTAATCCCTGATTGAGTACATCTAAAAAGCTCAACTGATCGTATTTCACAGCATTCGGATTTACGCTTGGATCAGCATTATAGACGCCATCGACATTGTTTTTCGCCATCAAAATGACATCTGCTTCAATATCCGCTGCGCGAAGAGCTGCTGTAGTGTCTGTCGAGAAAAAGGGATTTCCGATTCCCGCTGCGAAAATGACAACTCGCCCTTTTTCTAAATGACGAATCGCTTTTCGCCGAATATAAGGCTCAGCAATTTGCCTCATTTCAATCGCTGTTTGGACACGAGTCGGTAAACCGATCGACTCTAGCGCATCCTGTAAAGCAAGTGAATTCATTACTGTCGCCAGCATTCCCATGTAATCGGCAGTTGCTCGATCAATCCCTTTCGATGCGCCTGAAATCCCTCGCCAAATATTTCCACCGCCTACGACTACGGCAACCTCTACTCCTAAATCAACTACTTCTTTGATTTGTCTGCTGATGGAGGAAACCACATCTGAACTAATACCATAACCTTGATCTCCTGCTAAAGCTTCACCACTTAATTTTAATACAATTCGCTTATATTTAGGAGTGCTCATCTTATTCCTCCACTTCTACCGGCATCAATCTTTTTAACTTCTTCATTGAAAAAAAGGGAACACAGCATAGTGTTCCCTATATTCAAGCTATACGTTATTTCTTCACTTGAGCCATCACTTCTTGGGCAAAATCATCTGTTCTTTTCTCCAAACCTTCGCCCATTTCATAGCGAACAAAGCGCCGGACGGAAATATTTTCACCGATCCGCGCAATCGCACTTCTTACTAATTGATCAACTGTTTTCTCATTATCTTTAATAAAGGTTTGCTCAAGCAGACAAACTTCTTGGAAATATTTGCTTATGCGACCTTCAACGATTCGATCGATCACTCTTTCTGGTTTTCCTTCAGCAAGCGCTTGTTCTCTTAAAATAGCGCGTTCCTTTTCTAATTCTTCTTCAGGCACATCTTCCCGACGAATATATTTGGGATTCATTGCAGCGATTTGCATAGCAATGTCTTTAACTAAATTTTGAAAATCATCTGTTTTCGCTACAAAATCTGTTTCGCAGTTTACTTCGACGAGTACGCCAATGCGACCGCCTGTGTGTATGTAAGAGGATACGATTCCTTCTGCAGCAATCCGACCAGCTTTTTTTGCAGCAGATGCCATTCCTTTTTCACGAAGGATTTCGATTGCTTTATCTATATTTCCATCAGCTTCAACAAGTGCTTTTTTACAATCCATCATTCCTGCGCCCGTTTTTTCGCGCAATTCTTTTACCATAGCAGCAGTAATCGCCATGTTCTTTCCACCTTTCCCTTAAATGGACCATCTTCATTATTTTAGAAAAAGGGTGGCAACCCATCTACCACCCTTTTGATTTTTCTTAGGAAGCACTATTTTGTTGTTCGCCTTGTCTACCTTCTAAAATCGCATCAGCAATTTTGGATGTAAAGAGACGAACAGCACGGATGGCATCATCATTGCCAGGAATTAAATAATCCACTTCGTCCGGATCGCAGTTGGTATCCACAATCGAGATGATAGGAATGCCCAACTTGCGCGCTTCTGCCACAGCGATCCGCTCTTTCCGTGGATCGATAATAAAGACCGCATCAGGCAATTTTTCCATATTTTTAATTCCGCCTAAGAATTTTTCCAGACGATCTTTTTCTTTCTTAAGTAAAATCACTTCTTTTTTCGGAAGCACATCAAATGTACCATCCTCTTCCATTTTCTCCAATTCGTGTAGACGGTCGATCCGCTTGCGAATGGTTTGGAAGTTCGTCAGTGTGCCTCCAAGCCAACGGTGGTTTACATAAAACATATTGGAGCGCTCTGCCTCTTCTTTCACAGCTTCTTGCGCTTGTTTTTTTGTCCCAACAAATAAGATGGTCGCATTTTCTGCTGCAAGATCGCGAACAAAGTTATAAGCTTTTTCCATCATTTTGACGGTTTTTTGCAAATCGATGATGTAAATGCCGTTTCGCTCAGTGAAAATATACTTGCTCATTTTCGGGTTCCAACGACGGGTTTGGTGACCGAAATGAACACCTGCTTCCAGTAATTGTTTCATTGTAACAACTGCCATGAAAAAATCCTCCTTGTGGTTATCATCCTCCGCCAAATTCATCAGGAAGTAGAGACCAAAAATTGGCACCGTCTACTCCCAATCCTTCGGCGTGTGTGGTCTTTACACTAATGACGAATATATCATAAACAATGAGATTTTCGCAAGTATTTCACGTTAATTAAGCGTTACGATGTTTGATCAATGCAGGAACCAAACGATTATTTAAAATCTTAATATAGGTTCCTTTCATTCCCAGAGATCTTGATTCGATGACTCCTGCACTTTCTAATTTTCGTAGTGCGTTGACAATCACGGAGCGGGTAATCCCAACCCGATCAGCAACTCTACTTGCTACCAGCAAACCTTCTTTTCCTTCCAGTTCTTCAAAGATATGCTCCACAGCTTCTAATTCACTGTAGGATAAGGAATTGATCGCCATTTGGACAACAGCACGGCTACGCGCTTCCTCTTCAGCTTTTTCCGCTTTTTCGCGCAGAATTTCAATCCCAACAACGGTCACTCCATACTCCGCCAATACCAGATCGTCATTGGTAAATTCTTGATCAAATCGAATCAAGACGAGGGTTCCTAATCGTTCCCCTCCACCAATAATAGGAACGATCGTTGTAAAGCTATGCTGGAATGCACCATTTCCTTCGTGAGTCAGACTACGCGGATCTTCTTTCGGTAAATTGTGTGTTGCATATCTAACTCCTAATAATTGATCGTTTAATTCATCAGGAAGTTGCCCATCTCCGCGGGTGATCTCTCCTAACTTATCTTCTGCGAATTCTTGTACCATCGCAAATCCTAAAACTTTTCCTTCTCTACTGATCACATAGGTATTGCAGTGAATGGTATCTCGTAATACTTCGGCAATCTCCATGAAGCTAACCACTTGTCCCCCAGTTCTCTGCAATAAACAGTTGATTTGCCTTGCTTTGTCTAATAGCTTCATGCTGTTCAAATCCCCCTTCCATGGGCTACAAAATATATTGACTTACATCACGATCAGCAACAATATCAGCTAAGCGTTCCCGTACATATTGCGGTGTAATCACAAACTCTTCAAGCTGGATATCCGGCGCTTCAAATGATAGTTCTTCCAACAGCCGTTCCATCATCGTATGTAAACGGCGTGCACCAATGTTTTCTGTTTCGTTGTTTACCTTTACAGCGAGATTGGTAATCTCTTCAATCGCTTCATCTGTGAATTTTATTTGGATTCCCTCTGTTGCTAAAAGAGCTGTGTACTGTTTAATTAGAGCACTTTTGGGTTCCGTTAAAATTCGGATAAAATCCTCGGCAGTTAAATCATTGAGTTCGACTCGAATCGGAAAACGCCCTTGCAGTTCGGGGATGAGGTCCGATGGTTTGGCGACATGGAAAGCACCCGCAGCGATAAAGAGCATATGATCTGTCTTGACTGGTCCATACTTGGTCATCACCGTCGATCCTTCCACAATGGGCAGGATATCTCTTTGAACCCCTTCACGGGATACATCGGGACCGTGACGATCTTTCCCAGCGATTTTATCAATCTCATCGATAAAGATAATCCCTGATTGCTCTGCTCTTTCCAGTGCATCCTGAATCACTTGATCCATATCAATCAGTTTCTGTCCTTCTTCATTGGCAAGCACTTCGCGAGCTTCGCGGATCGGCAGACGACGTTTTTTCCGCTTCTTGGGCAAAAACTGTCCCAAGACTTCCTGCATATTCATTCCCATCTGTTCGGCACCCGTTCCTGCAAACATATCGAACATCGATGGCATCTGCTCTTCAATCTCAATCTCTATCACACGGTCTTCTAGTTCGCCGCGCAACAACTTTTCTTCTACCTCTTTCCGTTTCATGAAAAGGCGACCTTGTTCTTCTTTGTCATAGTGACTCGTATCCTTCGCCATATTTTGCGAAAAAAACATCCCTAAAGGGTTTTGAAATTGGGTGTTTCCTCTTTTGCTTGGGACCAACAGTTCGACAATTCGCTGATTGGCTAACTTTCTCGCTTGCCCTTTGACACTCTCAAGCTTTTCCGATTTCACCATACGAATCGCGGTTTCCACCAAGTCGCGTACCATCGATTCGACGTCTCGTCCCACATAGCCCACCTCGGTAAATTTCGTCGCTTCCAATTTGACGAAAGGTGCTCCAACCAATTTGGCTAAACGACGGGCTATTTCGGTCTTACCTACACCAGTAGGACCAATCATCAAAATATTTTTTGGAACTACTTCTTCTTTGAGCTCAGGCGGTAACAGACTGCGACGATAGCGATTCCGTAAAGCGATGGCAACTGCCCGTTTGGCCTGATGCTGACCAACAATATACTTATCCAACTCAGCCACAATTTGTCTTGGAGTCCTCAAATCAGAATTCTTACCGACGCTAGCCAAGATTATACCTCCTCCACGATGATCTGATCATTTGTAAATACACAAACCTCGCTAGCGATGGTAAGTGCTGCCTTCGCAATCTCTTTTGCCGACAAGTTCTCTGCATATCGCTTCAAGGCACGCCCTGCAGCGAGTGCATAGCTTCCTCCCGAACCAATCGCTAATACATCATCATCTGGCTCAATCACTTCACCATTCCCTGAGAGGAGAAACATTTGATCTTTATTTAAGACAATCAGCATCGCTTCCAAACGACGCAAAACTTTATCAGAACGCCATTCTTTGGTTAGCTCTACAGCCGCTCTCGCCAAATTGCCTTTATACTCCTCCAATTTCCTTTCAAATTTTTCAAAGAGGGTAATGGCATCGGCTACGGACCCTGCAAAGCCAGCTAACACTTGTCCTCGATAGAGTCGACGTACCTTTTTGGCTCCGTGTTTCATAATCATTTGATTGCCAAACGTAACTTGACCATCTCCAGCGATTGCTGCTTCCCCTTTATGACGAATCGCAAAAATGGTAGTGGCATGAAACTGTGACAAACTTTCTCACCAGCCTCTCATTCTCAACCACACGGTCATGTTATCATACACAGTAAAAACTTAGCAAGAATTACACTAGTTGATATTGAATAAAATCCTTTATATTTCCAATTGCTCTGTTGGCATAACGCTGAACTCTTTCTTTTTTAGAACGAATCCGTTCAGGGAGTTCTTCGAATAAGCCAAAATTGGCATTCATCGGCTGAAAATGTTTCGGATCGGCCGAAGTGATATACCGAGCTAGACTTCCCATGGCTGTTGAAGCAGGAGGAACGACCAGCGGTTTTCCTTGAACCAACCGAGCAGCATTGATTCCCGCTAGCAAACCGGAAGCCGCCGATTCGACATAACCTTCTACTCCAGTCATTTGACCGGCAAAGAACAGATCGAAACGACTTCTTAGCTGATAGGTGGCATGCAATAACTTGGGTGAATTGACAAATGTATTCCGATGCATCACCCCATAACGGACAATCTCCGCTTGCTCTAATCCCGGAATCAGACGAATCACTTCTTTTTGCGCTCCCCATTTTAAATGCGTTTGAAAGCCGACTAAATTATATAAAGTTCCTGCTTGGTTATCTTGTCTTAATTGAACTACCGCATATGGACGTTTTCCTGTGCGCGGATCCGTTAACCCTACTGCCTTGAGCGGTCCAAACAATAACGTTTTTTCTCCCCGCTTGGCAAGAACTTCGATCGGCATACAACCTTCGAAGTAAATTTCTTTTTCAAATTCCTTTAGGGGGGCTACTTCCGCAGAGATCAACGCATCGTAGAAGCGTTGGAACTCTTCTTTATTCATCGGACAATTGAGATAAGCACCCTCCCCTTTATCATAACGAGATGCAGCAAAAACTTTATTCATATCAATGCTATCTTTTTCAACAATTGGAGCGGCTGCATCATAAAAATACAAATATTCTTCGCCAGTAATCTCTTTTAATTTTTGGGAAAGCGATGGCGACGTCAGTGGTCCAGTCGCAATCACGGTAGGTCCTTCGGGTAAGTCGGTTACTTCTTCGTTTACGACCTCAACAAGTGGATGCTGGTGCAATTGCTGGGTGATTTGCTCAGAAAATGCCTCACGATCGACCGCTAGAGCACCTCCAGCTGGAACCGCATGCCGATCCGCTGCTTGGATGACCAAAGATTGAAGCAAACGCATTTCTTCTTTTAAAATGCCCACAGCGTTGGTCAGGCTGTTGGAGCGCAAGGAATTGCTGCAAACCAACTCAGCAAACTGTCCACCGCGATGGGCAGGTGTCATCTTATGTGGTCTCATCTCATAGAGACGTACCGGAACTCCCCTTTGCGCGATTTGCCAAGCTGCTTCACTCCCCGCTAATCCCGCTCCGACAACGGTCACCTGCCTATTCTCCATGATGCACACCCTCTCAATCTTTTATTTCGTTATAGTCACAGTTGGTACACATAATGACCGTTTCTTTCTTTTTCTTTTTTTCAACCATCAAACTGGCACATTTTGGACAAGGTCTGGGATTGGGTTTATCCCATGAGACAAAGTCACAGTCGGGGAATCGATTGCATCCGTAAAAGAGACGATTTTTCTTCGTTTTTCTTTCAACGATCTCCCCTTGCTCGCAAACCGGACAAGTAACCCCTGTGGATTGCAAAATGGCTTTGGTAAACCGACACTCCGGAAAAGCTGAGCAGGCCAAAAATTTTCCATAGCGCCCATATTTGTAGACAAGGGGGCTCTGACACCGTTCGCACTTTTCATCCGATACTTCATCGGCGATTTCGATTTCAGCCATCTCCTTTTCGGCGACGGTGAGACGCTCTTGAAAGGGAGCGTAAAATTGGTCAAGGATCTGAATCCAGTCAGCCTGCCCTTCTTCAATCTGATCCAACTTTTCTTCCATATGCGCGGTAAATTCAACGTTGAGGATGTCAGAAAAAAACTCTTCCATCAATTGAATAACGATCTCTCCTAATTCAGTAGGGACAAATCGTTTGTCTTCTAGACGTGTGTAGCCGCGGCGTTGAATGGTATCCAAGGTAGGAGCGTAAGTACTCGGACGACCGATCCCTTTTTCTTCCAAGGTTTTGACTAGACGTGCTTCAGTGTAGCGGGGAGGCGGCTGCGTAAAGTGCTGTTTGGGGTCAATCTTTTTGCGTTTTACAAGTTGTCCCTGTGAAAGAGGAGGCAAAAACTTATCGTCCTCTTCTGCTAATGATTTCCGATCATCATTGCCTTCTACATAGACTTTCATAAACCCAGGGAATTTGATTTTTGAACCAGTGGCTCGAAAAAGAGCTTTGCCAGCCAAAATATCTGCTGAAATAGCGTCTAAAATAGCGGAGGCCATTTGACTCGCAATAAATCGTTCCCAAATGAGTTTGTATAAGCGCAATTGATCACGAGTCAAATATGGTTTTAAGGATTGGGGGGTACGGAACGCCGAAGTGGGTCGAATTGCCTCGTGAGCATCTTGGGCATTGGATTTCTTTTTATGTTTGCGTTTTTCTGTTGGCAGATAGTCTGAGCCAAACGTTTGTTCAATATATTCCTTCGCCTCTTCTTGGGCACTTTCGGAGATTCGCGTGGAATCCGTACGCATGTAAGTAATTAAACCGACCGATCCTTCTTTTCCAATCTCCACCCCTTCATATAGCTGTTGGGCGATGGACATGGTCTTTTGTGCACGAAAGTTTAGTTTGCGAGCAGCCTCTTGTTGTAGGGTGCTGGTAATAAACGGTGGAGCAGGTTGTCGTTTGCGTTCACTTTCTTTTACTTTGGAGACCGTAAAGCGTTTTCCTTTGATTTCTGCGAGTAGGTGATCCACGTCCTCTTTGGTTTTAAGTTCTGTTTTTTTTCCATCGTAGCCATAAAATTTGGCAGTGAATGGCTCATTTTCTGCTAGTAGATGTGCGGTTACTGTCCAATATTCCTCTGGTTGAAAGTTTCGGATCTCTCTTTCGCGATCGATAATGAGTTTGACGGCGATGGATTGAACACGTCCGGCACTAAGTCCTTTTTTGACTTTTTTCCAGAGTAGTGGGCTGATTTTGTAGCCGACGAGCCGATCGAGTATTCTTCTGGCTTGTTGGGCATTCACAAGGTTTACGTCGATTTGGCGTGGGCTTTTGAATGCTTCTTTGATGGCTTTTTTGGTGATTTCGTTGAAGACCACTCGACATTTTTCGTCCATAGGTAGATTTAGGCTGTGAGCGAGGTGCCAAGCAATGGCTTCTCCTTCGCGGTCTGGGTCTGCTGCAAGGTAAACCCGTTTTACTTTTTTACGAGCATCACGTAGTTCTTTGAGAATGTCTCCTTTTCCTCTTACTGTAATATACTTGGGTTCAAAGTGGTTATTTACATCCACACCGAGTTGGCTTTTTGGTAAGTCACGGACGTGACCCATGGATGCTTTGACAATGTATTTTTTACCTAAGTATTTACCAATGGTTTTTGCTTTCGCCGGTGATTCGACAATTACTAAGGAATCAGCCAATTTTGTTACCTCCTCTCGTACGAGTGTTGTTTCTATTCAATGGTTTTTGCTTAGGTTTGTTCTTTGGGATAGATCGGATTTTTATACCATATACAAAGCCGTTTTTGATCGTGATTCTTAATTAACACTCGTATTACAATACCAAAGATTGAATCAGGTCGGCAAGTTTCTGGTGTTGATTTTAAGTTTCGACCTGATTTCTGCTCATGGTAAGACGTCGGGGCGGGGGCTTTTGAGACTTCAGGTGCTTGTTGCTTGCAAGGATGTTTTTCTGGTCGTTTCGGAGATCGGCTGCGGGGGCGAAAAAACTCGCTAATGCTCAGACACGTTTTCCGCTTTTTTCCCTCCGCCATGCCCCGCCGCTAGGATGCGCATCAAAGACTTACGACTTCAATAGTCACTCTGCTCCTTATGATTTACGTTTCAAAGTTTCTAAGTGGTAGATCTGTTCCAACTGATCCCTGTTTGTGGACGGATGCCGGGGACGAGGAATTTTGAATCACCAGTTTCTTGATGCTTGCAGGGATGCCTTACTGAACGCTACGGGGTGCTGCTGCGGGGGCGGAAAAAACTCGCTACCGCTCAGACACGTTTTCTGCTTTTTTCCCTCCGCCGTGCCCCTTCGCTCGGTAGCGCATCAAAGACTTACGACTTCAATAGTCACTCGCCCCTAGGTTTATGGTTCTAGATCAATAGAGTGACGATCTGATTTTGGATGGTGATCGGAGACGGGCAGGGACTATTGAGTCTCCAGTCACTTGATGCTTGCACGGATGTTTTTCTGACCGCTTCGGGGATCAGCTGCGGGGGCGGAAAAAACTCGCTACCGCTCAGACACGTTTTCTGCTTTTTTCCCTCCGCCGCGCCCCTCCGCTTGGTCGCGCATCAAAGCCTTGCGTCTTCAAATGCCCCTCGCCACTTGGGTTACCGTTCTATTACTTCTGAGTGGTGGTTCTGATCTATCTAATCTCTATTTGTGGTTAGATCGGTACTTTTGCGTTCAGCTAGGGTGGACGGTTTTTGGCTTATGGTTGGTGATTTCGTATGTAGTATGATCCAGGGAGTTGTTTAATATATTGTTTTAATTGTAGAGATAAAAGGGCTTGATGTGTTTCTCCGGTTGTGAGTTGATCAGCGATTTGGTCGATGAGGTTGGCGAGTTGGATGGGTTCTTCTGCGATATACTTTAGTAGTTTTTTCTCTGTTTCTGATAATACGTGATGGTTTTCTTTTCTTTTTTTTGCTTTTTTCGGGCGTCTGGAGTCTGGAAATTCAGCTAGAATGTCTTGGACAGAGGTGACGCATTTGGCTCCGTCTTGGATGAGTTGTAGCGTTCCCTTGCTGTTGGGTGAAAAGATGGGTCCTGGGACAGCAAATACTTCTCGACCTTGTTCAAGGCTAAAGTTGGCGGTGATGAGCGACCCGCTCCTTTCGGCGGCTTCGATGACCAGTGTTCCCCGACTTAGCCCGCTGATGATCCGATTGCGTCGGGGGAAGAGTCCGGGATGAGCTTGGGTGCCAGGAGGCATTTCGGAGATTACAGCGCCGGTTTGCATGATTTGTTCATAGAGATGGCGATGATTACGTGGGTAAATCACATCGATTCCTGTGCCTAAAACGGCGATTGTCTCTCCTTCAGCTGCTAAGACGCTGCGATGGGCAGCGGCATCGATTCCATGCGCCATTCCGCTGATGATGATCCAGTTTTCGAGTACTAGCTGGGTACATAGATAGTTGGCCACTTGGATCCCATAGGGGGAAGGCTTCCGTGTTCCTACGACAGCGAGTGCTTCTTTCGTGAGCAGTTGTGGATTTCCACGAAGATATAGGACCCAAGGTGGCTGTGCAATCTCTTTTAATAAAGAAGGATAGCACTCATCCAGCAAGGTGATCGCGATAATGTTGTTTTTCTTTAATTGATCATTGACTTGGCGAATCCAAGAAGGATGCCAATGTTTTTTTAAAAACATCAATCCCTTTTTAGAAGTTTTTGATTGATATAAATAGTCCAATAACTCTTTTGACAAATCTTGATTTGGCAACCAGCCAAACGCCAACATGCGTCGGATCGACTGCCAGCCCAGTCCTTCAATTTGATTGAGAGCAATCAATCCTTCTTTTAGTTCCATCTCATCCTCCTTTATTTTTCCAAGAAGATAAAAGAAAAAAGGAACGTATCTTGTTCCCTTCATGTTGTTAGCGTTGTGATAGCGGAATCTTTTTCCGACTAACTCTTTAGTGGAAAAGCGATTCCGCCCAACGCCTTTAGACTCCATCAACGGAGATGTCTATTTCCTTCGCGATAAAAACATGCGACTGCTCAGTCGGGAGCATTCTCTTTTTCAAAGCTAAAAAAAATTACTTGTTGGTGATAAATGCACTTAAAATCCCTTTTTCTTCTAATACTTGAACCAGTGTTTCCCCAATTACTGCTGGAGTTTGGGCTACTCGTACACCACATCTCTCGAGGGCAGCCATTTTCTCCGCAGCGGTTCCTTTTCCACCCGAAATGATCGCTCCGGCATGACCCATCCGTTTTCCTGGAGGTGCGGTTTGTCCACCGATAAATCCAACAACCGGTTTAGTCATGTTGGCTTGAATCCATTCTGCCGCTTCTTCTTCCGCCGTTCCACCAATTTCTCCGATCATAATGACCGCTTTGGTATCCGGATCAGCTTCAAAAGCTTCCAAGCAATCGATGAAGTTGGTTCCATTGACTGGATCTCCACCAATTCCAACTGCGGTGGATTGACCGATTCCTCTGGTTGTTAATTGATGAACTGCTTCATATGTCAAGGTTCCACTGCGGGAAACGATTCCGACATGTCCTGGAATATGGATATAGCCAGGCATAATACCAATTTTACATTCACCTGGTGTAATCACTCCTGGGCAGTTTGGACCGATCAGACGAGTTTTCTTTCCTTCCATATAACGTTTAACTTTTACCATATCGAGTACGGGAATTCCTTCTGTAATACAAACAACGAGGTCCAGACCTGCATCCACCGCTTCCATAATCGAATCCGCCGCAAACGGTGCTGGTACATAAATGACGGATGCATTGGCACCGGTTTCATTGACTGCCTCTTCAACTGTGTTAAATACCGGTAGTCCTTCGATGGTGGTTCCGCCTTTTCCTGGAGTCACTCCTCCAACTACGTTTGTTCCATATTCGAGTGCCTGCTGGGTATGGAACAAACCGGTTGCTCCCGTAATTCCTTGAGTAATCACTTTGGTATCTTTATTGACAAAAATACTCAATCGAGACCCGCCTTTCTTTCTCTAAAGTAGGATTAGCGATTTTTTACAAGTTCAACGATTTTTTGTGCGCCATCCGCCATGGAGTCCGCAGTAACGATATCTAAACCAGACTCATTTAAAATCGACTTTCCAAGCTCAACATTGGTTCCTTCTAAACGAACGACCAGTGGACGATCCAGACCGATCTGTTTTGCCGCTTCTACCACACCGGCCGCAATGACATCACATTTCATAATTCCGCCGAAGATATTGACAAAGATTCCTTCTACTTTTTCATCAGAAAGAATAATTTTAAATGCCTCTCTTACTTTCTCAGTGGTTGCACCGCCGCCGACATCGAGAAAGTTAGCTGGATCCCCATTATAATGTTTGATAATGTCCATTGTCGCCATCGCTAGTCCAGCACCGTTTACCATACAACCAATATTGCCGTCCAGTGCGATATAGTTTAGATCATATTTGGATGCTTCGATTTCTTTCATATCTTCTTCGTCTAAATCACGAAGAGCAACAATATCCTTTTGACGATACAAAGCATTGGAATCAAAGTTTAATTTGGCATCGAGAGCCATTACTCGTCCATCCTTGGTTGTCACCAATGGATTGATCTCAGCCAAAGAGCAATCTTTTTCAACAAATGCTTTATATAAACCAAGCATAAATTTGGCAGCTTGATTCACTTTATCCTTTGGAATATTGATATTGTATGCTAAACGACGAGCCTGAAATGGTAACATGCCAACAGCAGGATCGATGTATTCTTTGAAGATTTTTTCTGGCGTATTAGCTGCTACTTCTTCAATCTCCATCCCGCCTTCTTCTGATCCCATCATCACCACTTGCCCCGTAGCCCGATCGATGACAACGCCGATATAATATTCCTTCTCAATCGGACAACCTTCTTCGATCAGTAAGCGTTTGACTTCTTTTCCCTCAGGACCGGTTTGATGGGTGACCAATATTTTTCCTAGGATTTCTGTTGCATGTTGCCGTACTTCATCAATGCTGCGAGCTAATTTTACTCCTCCGGCTTTTCCGCGTCCCCCAGCATGGATTTGTGCTTTGACAACCCAAAGATCTCCACCTAGTTTCTGAGCGGCTTCTACTGCCTCATCCACTGTAAAAGCAACATGTCCATTTGGCACAGTTACGCCGTATTGTTTCAGGACGCTTTTACCTTGGTACTCATGTACATTCATTCCTGATCCTCCAATCAAAAAATCATTTACTCTGCATATGATTTCCGCCAAACAAACAACAATTTATGTAAGTTTAGGTATAAAAATGAAAAAGATTTCATACCTTGTTTGGCTCAACTGAAGTATAGCTTATCACTAGACCATTTGCCAACCATTTCAATTTATCATTTTTCCACTATTTCTTCCCATATCTTAGAATATCAGCTGTAGCCACCCCCTTGTATAGATGTGAGTAACAGGGAAGAAAATGATGCCTTTTTCAGCCGACCGCCACTTCTTTTCCTCCCCTTTGCGTGAAAAAAGAAAAGACTAGCTGACTAGCCTTTTCTTAAACAAATCGTTTCTATTTAAGTATGAAACCTGAAAAACAACCCAATTACATGACGTCAATAACCGTAGCTATAATAAAGATGAGGAAAAAGAGCAAAAACGAAATCCCTAGCCCATTTACAAAATAAAGAGCATCATATTTTTCGCCTTCTAGGTTTTGATTTTTGTTCACCCAAAACCCTCCTTTTTGTTTCAATTACAATAGTTGCTATTTATCATCCCAAGTATAGCATGCTTTATCCCGAAACGAAAATCGCTTTTGCTTGAAACAACCTCATAAAAGTTACTTTACTGGTAAATAGTATAAAAAAGGAGGTTGGATCGATGAAATGTTGGAAGCAATCCTTGGCTGGAGTGATGATGCTTTGCTTCTTTCTACTGCCCAGCCAGGTCCAAGCTACAGAAGAAGCTGCCCGTGTGATTCATCTTTATACCATCGAGCACAATGCGACGATCAACGGACAGAAAGCGGAAGTATACCGCTGGGATCCTGGACAAATCGTCGTTAAGAAAGGTGAAACCGTCTCTTTACATATCCATGGATTTCATGGAAAAGAACATATCTTTTCAATCCCCAAACTCAATATCAAAGGGAAGGTTCATAAAGGCATGACAACAACGGTTACCTTCTCAGCTGATCAACCTGGTACATATGAACTAATCTGTCACAACCACTTTACATCTCAGCAACATGGTCCGATGATCGGCTATATTACTGTGATTGATTAACGGCTGATTCATCCAAGGTCTTGGGCTCGTCCACCATTGACAAGAAATGGATGGACGAGCCCTATAGCCATCGATCGAGAGTTGTCAGACCGGCGAGAGGGGTAAAATGATACAAACCTCTCGCTGTCTGACGTTGTCGATCCACCCTCAAAACGGCTAGAGGGATTCTGACCACAAAAAACCTGACATCACTATCTTCTTCCGCCACAACATCCCCGACGAGGTTGTTGTCCTTGGGCTGGTTGTTGTTGAGGTGAGGAGACTGGATATGAAATTCTACGAGGAGTATTTCCTGTATTAGGAGATGCATATGGACTTCTTCTTGGATAAGAAGGTCGAACACGGTCGAATGAAGGGCGATAGCTCATCCATTGTTGTAGCCGCGGATCCACCCGTATTCCCCCTTTCTCATTTCATTTGATACATAATAATTTATTCAATTGAATCAAAACCTGATTATCCTAAAAAAGAAATGGTCTTTCATCCCCCTCAAGGTGAGCTTTACATTTTGCCCATCTCTACCCTCACACAAGAAGAACTCCCATTCACAAACCCTAAAAAGGAATAGAAAATTTTTCCATATACCAGTTGTCATCATATTTTCGTCGGGAAAAATATCGCCGGCGTTGGCTGAGTACATCGCTTCTTAATACAAGTGACTCAATTACAGCTGGATTTGAATGTTTGATGAGTTGTTTGCATTTCCGAATCCTATTTTCATTAAAATGGCTATAGGCCATACGCAAAAAGTTATAATTAACATGATCATGAGTCACCTTGCCATATGGAAAGGTCGAACGAAATAGGTGACAGATTTTCACATCAGGCACAGCATAACATTTGTAGCCGAACAACCATAATTTCAGTGCAATCTCCTCGTCTTCCTTCCCCCAAACCTGAAACCCTCGATCAAATCCATCTATGTCGAAAAAGGCTTTTCTGGAGATCGCTAAACACCCTCCAGCTAAAAGTGGTGTTTCAAATGCTGTCTCTTTCTTCGTATTCCATTTTATTTCCAAACGATTTGTCCAACGCGTTCCATAACCGACCCGATCCGGAAATCGGCTGTCAGCGATCCCTGGATTGGCTGCATCGGCGACTCCTTGGCGAATGGGTTCTATTAAACGTTCAATCCAGTAATCTTCAAAAGTCAGGTGAGCGTCACAGAAGATAAAAAAATCACCTCGAGCGAACTGAGCGCCAAGGTTTTTAGCTTTTGCTAATCCAATATGTCTTGTACGATGAAAATAAATTTTCTCTTTTCTGGGATCCGTCAATAAAAACTGACAACAACCATCCGTTGAGCCATCATCGATGACAACCACTTCGAAAGGACACTCCGTCTTTACATGAAATGCAGAATCCAGTGTCTTTTTAATATTATTCCCCTCATTCCTAACAGGAATAATTAACGAAACAAGACCACTATTCTGAAGTTCAGACATACTATCCATCCTCATTTCCTCTTATCTTATACATGTGCGATAAGAAGTGGCTCTATAGATAATTTATCTTCCCTGTACATATCTAAAGGGGTTAAACTGCACAGTGTTGGCAGCATTTTGATTAGGCGGTATAATTCCTTTCATATTGGGGATTGATGCACTTCGTCCTGAAGCAGAGGTGGCTCCGTGGCTGTTAATGGCATTAGCAATTTTATTCATCGTTTGATAATTGGGGTAATTTGAATTTCCTTGCCCTCTACTACAATGTGTCGGTAATTGAGCATATTGTTGCCCTTGCGCCGATTGATTTGCTTTTTGTTGTGCAGCAGTTATGCTCTTCATTTGTCTACTTAAATTTTGTGTCATCGATGAGATATTCTTCTGGTACTGTTTTTCCTTTTCTTCTAATAAGGCTATTTTTTTCTTAAGCTCTTGTATTTTTTGTTTCTCTGCTTCTAGTTGCTTGTTTAGTTTTAACTCTTTTTGTTGGTACTCCTGAACGATCTCTAGCTCTTTTTGTCGATAATTCGCAATAATCTCTAGTTCTTTTTTCCGATATGCTTCTATATTCTCTAGCTCTCTTTGCTGATATGCATTCTTATTCTCAAGATCTTTTCGTTCATATGCCTTAATCTGGGATTCCAACTCTTCAATTTGGGAATTGAGCTCCCCGATGTGGGAATTCAAATCTTCAATTTCCTGCTCTCTTTCTTTCAATTCTTTCGTGATATTTTCTTCTATCCGTTCATGTTTTGCTATTTTTCTCAATAATTCCTCATTTTCTTCACGAAGATTGAATTCTTTTTCTTTCAATTGTAAAATAACTTGATTTTTCCGTTCCAATTCAGCATGAAACTTCTCTTCTCTAATTTGAAAATCATTATTGCCCTCTTGTTGTTCAGACGAACCTTTCCGATTCCACAGCATTTTTCATCCCTTCCTTTCTTCATACTCAGGGATATATATATTCAACCATGCTTCATCCAGTCACTATCTAATAGAAAGTGAAGATTTCCTACCTAACTGATCCCATAAGTATCATCAGATGAACAGCTTAGGTATATTTATGTGATTAGATCGGTAATGGTGACGGGTGTGAACGACATTGATTGAACTTTAGATTATCAATGGGTACTAAAGGATTCTCGGCATAAGCCACAAAGTTCGGAAAAATAAGAAATAGAACATAGAATCCTATTCCAACCCATAATAAATACTCTCCCTCTTCTACAACCGTTCCTTCTCCTCTAATTGCTGTACCAGTGCCATAGACAATGAATTCACTACATGGTCCACATATTGGACATGGCAGCTCCTCAACGGTAAAGCGATTTGCCGTAAATGTAAAAATCTGGCTTAGATCGACTTCACTGATCAAACGAAAGCTTATACTGGATTGAGAGAGTGAGCAATAATTGCAGATCACTGCCTCCAGAGTCTGCGTACCGTTTACTGGTTCCTCATTTAACAGGAACAAACAGATTCCATCTAGGGTTGAACATGTATCGTGAACAGTTGCCTGACAAGGGCAGGGCGGTTGTGGGAAAAAGTCGCATTGATCAGGGAAAAGTAGCGGTGGACAAACGTTTGGGACGGTAATCGGTACTGGCGGACGGGGAGAACAGAACTTTGCTAAGACTTCTAATTTGACCGATGCAAGCACTTGGATCTCGATACAGAGTAGGAGTTCCACACCGATCGATGTAGGCAGTGCCCCTCCTCCGGTTGGTGGCGGCGTCGTAATTGTGCAATCGCCACTTATGATCCGACAGACCAAGTTCTCATCGCCAAACTCATCTGGGAAGCACAAAATGACCTGATGGATAAATGAAGCCTCCACTGGAATCGTACAAGAGGCTGGGGCTCCTGCTGCATCGATACCTGTAAAGGTAACCGTTAACGGAATCTGTTGACGTAACTTCACGATGTGCGCATTGACTCCATCGATATTGGCTGGGCGTCGATCCAAGACACTGCAAGAGCCATCTCCTACACAGCTAACCGGGAAAAAGGAGGTAGATCCCAAGCTACATGACACATCTGTCACATTCACGGGACAATCGGGAGGTGGTTCAGCAGGAAGAGGAACAGTTGTATTAATATCTTCCGTAATCACTACCCAATCATACACCTTAGGGACACAGATACACTCAGGACCTACGTTATTCGGTATTGGAGGTTCCACCTGCGCAATACGAATTGGTTTAGGCATCCTTATAATTTCTCCTTTATAAACAAAACACGATTTCTATATACATATTCAATTCTCACATTTTGGTCTATAGTTAAAAATCTATTTATAATACACCAAACAGGCTGCTGGTATCTGACCAACAGCCTTGTTATCTTATGGTTCGATTGGTTCTTCTGGTAATTCTGGTAATAATGTTGGAGTAACTGGGAACTGGGTACAGTTGGTAATCACAAGATCTTCATCCGGTACGTTTAAGTTGGAAGCAACCGCTGCAAACGGAGGCACAACTCCAGTTAGTGTCAATACAT
>JANWIG010000060.1 GCA_025449975.1 Thermoactinomycetaceae bacterium | reverse complement strand
GAAACATCATGCTCCCCTGATTTCCCCCCAAACATCACAGCAACCCGAATCTTATTATTCATCCTCTCCCAGTCCTTTCTAAGTTGTTCGTTATAGGCTATTATCATTTGTGTCCATTGGTTCCAACTTTGCTTCGATTGCCTTCCACAATTCTTCTTTTCCGTATTTTGTTACAGCTGAAAACAATATCAATTCATCTTGCGGTTGAAGTTGCAATGTTTCTCTAACCACTTTCAGATGCTTTTGCCACTTGGTTCGTCCAATTTTGTCTATTTTGGTGGCAACAAGGATAATGGGAATTTTAAGAGATTTTAAATATTGATACATCATTTGATCATCCGCACTTGGTGGATGACGAAAATCCACAACTTGTATAACCGCCCTAATATTTGCCCTCTGCCTGAAATAGGTATCCATCATTTTTCCCCACGATCGACGCATACTTTTGGAGACTCGGGCAAATCCATACCCAGGGACATCAGCAAAATAAAATTGATTATTGATCAAATAAAAATTGATTGTTTGTGTTTTTCCAGGTTTCGAACTGGTTCGTGCTAAATTTTTCCGATTAAGCAAACAATTGATCAAAGAGGACTTACCTACATTAGAACGTCCAGCCAGAGCAATTTCTGGCTGGAGCCCTGATGGATATTGCTGTGGTTTCACTGCACTGATTTCAAACCTTGCTTGAGTTACCTTCATATGGACTCCTCACTAAAGCAATTTCTAATACCTCATTCAAATGGCTAACCGGAGTAAACCGAAGATCTTTTTGCACACTCTTAGGAATCTCTTCCAGATCCTTCTCATTCTCTTTCGGGAAAAGGACATGCGTAATACCGGCACGATGGGCACTTAACGTTTTCTCCTTCAATCCTCCAATCGCCAATACGCGACCACGTAGGGTAACCTCTCCAGTCATCGCTACTTCCTTCGAAACAGGAATTCCTGTTAATGCGGAGACAAGTGCCGTTGCCATAGTGATTCCAGCAGACGGTCCATCCTTGGGAATTGCTCCTGCAGGTACATGAATATGAATATCATGTTTCTCATGAAAATCGGGGTCAATGTGTAACTCTTTGCTATGGGAACGAATATAACTAAAAGCAGCATGGGCTGATTCCTTCATCACATCGCCCAATTGTCCCGTTAAAGTAAGCTTCCCTTTTCCAGGCAAAATCGCTACTTCAACAGCAAGCGTATCGCCACCCGATTCGGTCCAAGCCAATCCCGTGGCTACCCCTACTTGATCGGTTACTTCTGCACGACCATAAGTATATTTCTCTGCCCCAAGATACTTAAACAGATTGCGCGCAGTGATGGTAATCCGCTTTTTCTTCCCACCTACAATTTGTTTCGCTGCTTTTCGACATAGTGTTCCAATCGTTCGTTCCAAATTACGAACACCGGCTTCCCGTGTATAGTTGCGGATCAGCTTTAAGACAGCTTCCGTATGAATTTGAAGTTGATTGGTTTCCAATCCATGTTCTTTTAGCTGTTTGGGAAGCAAATAATCTTTGGCAATCCGCTCTTTCTCCAACTCCGTATATCCTGAAATATACAGTACTTCCATCCGATCGAGTAGCGGACGGGGGATATTATGCGCCGCATTCGCCGTGGTAATAAACAAAACCTTTGATAAATCGAAAGGGATTTCAATATAGTGATCACTAAAGGCATTATTTTGGTTTGGATCAAGCACCTCTAGCAAGGCGGAAGCCGGATCCCCGCGAAAATCCATGGACATTTTATCGATCTCATCTAATAAAAAGACAGGATTGGAGGCTCCAGCCGTTTTCATCCCTTGAATGATTCTACCTGGCATCGCTCCCACATAGGTGCGACGGTGACCGCGAATCTCTGCTTCATCGCGCACCCCACCTAGGGAAATACGGACAAACTCTCGATTGAGCGCTCTTGCTACCGAACGAGCCAACGACGTTTTTCCTACCCCAGGAGGTCCGACAAGACACAAAATCGGTCCTTTAAGCTTCTTGACCATTTTTTGTACTGCCAAATACTCCAAGATCCGCTCTTTGGCTTTTTTCATTCCATAGTGGTCCTCATCCAGCACTTTTTCTGCTTTTTCAAGGCTCAAATCATCTTGTGTCTCTTTTTGCCATGGCAAATCCAACAACCATTCAATATAAGTACGAATCACGCCACCTTCAGCTGAAGTGGTGGGGACTTTCTCCAATCGTTCGATCTCTTTTTTTACTTTCTCTTTCACTTCATCGGGAGCTTCCAATTTTTTAAGCTGCTCACGCAACTCCTCTACTTCCCCAGCACGTCCCTCTTTATCACCCAATTCGCGCTGAATCGCCTTCATCTGTTCACGCAAATAATATTCCTTTTGTGTCTTTTCCATTTGCTTTTTCACGCGCGAAGTGATTTTTCTTTCCAGCTCTAATATTTCTCTCTCATTATTGATAATCCCCAATAACTTCTCAAGGCGCTCTTCCACATTGGCTAACTCCAAAATGCTCTGTTTATCACTCACTTTGAGCGGTAAATGGGTCGTAATCACATCAGCCAAACGCCCGGGTTCTTCAATGTCAGAGACCGCTGAATACGTCTCGGCATTCATTTTTTTAGAAAGTCGCAAAAACTGCTCGAAATGATCGAGGATCGAACGCACGAGTGCTTCTATATTTTGATCTCTCTGAATCACATCTTGCATTTCCGCAACGCAAACTTCATAGTATCTGCTCTTATCTATAAATGAAATGATTCTAGCTCGTTTCATCCCCTCTACTAAGACACGAATCGTACCGTTGGGGAGTTTTAACATTTGGCGCACTTTGGCAATCGTTCCAACTGAATAGATGTCATCCCTCAATGGTTCTTCGATCTGCGCATCTTTTTGTGAAACCAAGAAAATGAGATGATCTTCCACCATTGCGCTTTCAAGAGCCTGAATCGATTTTTCACGCCCGACATCTAAATGCAATACCATGTTAGGGAAAACAATTTCACCTCGTAGAGGTAACAAAGGAAGTGTATGTTCCTCTTCTTTGACAGCCATATCTGCACCTCCAATGCTGTAGTTCGAAGGAACCTGAACCAGCTTTGTATGATTTTATCTTATTCAATTTCTTTTGTCTATGACAAAGCAAAAGCCGGAAACCCTTGGGTTCGGTTCAGTAGGGCACCGACTTTTTTACCACCCATCTCCTCATACCGATTGGAGAGCTGATCACTCCAATTTGTATCATACCAAATGATGGACAACCTTGTGGATTGGTTATCGTTATTTCCACACACTTTTTTATGTTAAGATCGGGTTCACAGGAAGAGTGATCTCTTCTGTTTCAGCATGTGGTTTCACACAAGCGATTTCGATCACTTGCTCCATTCTATCTACAGGAATCACTTCAATATCTGAAATCCGTTGAAAGATTGCCTGCATATTCTCTTTAGGGATGAGGACACGTGTGGCACCAGCTTGTCTAGCTGCTTCTACCTTAGCTACTATTCCTCCCACTGGTTTTACAAATCCATGAATGCTAAGTTCTCCTGTCATCGCCAACCGATGGTCAACTGGGATTCCTTTAATTGCTGAATAGATCGCGGTAGCAATAGTGATTCCAGCCGAAGGACCATCGATCGGTAAACCACCTGGAAGGTTGATGTGTAGGTGATAGTCGTCGATTTGGAGATCGGTTTTGCGTAAATAGGTGATCACATTCTCTACCGAACTATATGCCATGCTTTTCCGGCGCAACGTTCGCATCTGTCCACCCATCTCTTCTTCTTCGACCACACCTGTAATTTGGATGGTTCCTTGTCCTTCTTTTGTCGGCGTTGCGGTAACTTCCACTTCTAATACCATGCCCAAGTTAGGACCGTATACGGCAAGTCCCGACGCTAAACCAATTTGTGCTGACGCGGGCATTTTTTGATCGTGGCGGGGAGTAAGTTGACTACTATGTACCACCCATTCCACATCTGCACGTTCAATCTTGGAGCGCCCTTCAGTCATAGCTAAACTGATTGCTGTTTGTACTAAATTTACTGCTTCTCTACCACTACTTGCATATCTTTTGACCACTGATATCGCTTCGGGTGTATAGTCAAACTTCACACGCTGACAAGCTTGAATCGCCACTTGTTCAATTTCATGTGGAAATAAGGCGCGGAAAAAAATTTCCATACATCTTGAACGAATCGCCGGCGGAATTTCCTCTGGTGTGCGAGTGGTTGCCCCGATTAACCGAAAATCCGCAGGCAGTCCGTTTTGAAAGATGTCATGAATATGCGAAGGAGTATTGCAATCTTCTGAACTATAATAAGCACTTTCGAGAAAAACCTTACGGTCTTCCAGTACTTTTAATAGTTTATTCATTTGAACTGGATGTAACTCACCAATTTCATCGATAAAAAGGATTCCTCCATGTGCTTTTGTCACTGCCCCTGGTTTGGGCTGAGGAATACCTGCCGTTCCTAGTGCACCAGCACCTTGATAAATCGGGTCATGTACCGAACCAATCAATGGATCAGCGATACCGCGCTCATCAAAGCGAGCTGTTGTCGCATCCATCTCAATAAACTTGGAATGCTCATTAAAAGGAGAGCATTTGCTTTTCTTCGCTTCTTCCAAAATGACCCGTGCCGCCGCTGTTTTACCAACTCCAGGTGGTCCATAAATGATGACATGCTGAGGATTAGGACCACATAAAGCTGCTCTCAATGCGCGAATACCTTCGTCTTGACCTACGATTTCTGTTAATTTTGTTGGTCTTGTCTTTTCAGCGAGTGGCTCTGTCAGGGAGATCTGCCTCATTCGTTTCAACTTATCCATCTCTTTACGTGACTCGCGATTGGCCGCGTAACGATTGGATGTTTGATTGCGAAGCAGGTTCCAAAAGTAAAGACCAATTATAATACTAAAAGCAATTTGCATTAACATCAATAATACAGTCCAATTTACCATGATGTATTCCCTTCCTCATCTACTCTCAAATCCCATAAGAATTTAATTGTAGTATGACCTCATCTGGATAGGGATACTCACGGAAATAGGCTTTACCAAGACTTACCCTCTGCGCTTCATATACATATAGAACGCCCAGTGAAGCATTGGAACGAGAGGATAATCCCATTCTCCCATAAACTCACATGCCTCGCCATTAAACCCTACCTTAAAACGGATTAAATCATAAAAAGGATCTTTCTCACTTAGGATCGTACCAATTCCACGAAAGTCAAAGATATTATCACCATGTGCATAGGCATCCTGAATCATTTTCCAGCGCAATAAATAACTGGCTGCTGGATCGGATTTCATATATTTTGCACTGTATAAATCCCATGTATGACCTCTTACCCGAATTGCTATGGAAGCACTTAACAGCTGACCGCCCTGTCTCGCTAAATAGAGGTTGATGCGGTTAGGGTATTCTGCGGTTAACGTTTCATACATCTTCTCAAAGTAACTAATATCACGAACTTGACTTCCTTCTAATTTGGCTGTTTCCACCAGTAGCTGATAAAACTCAGGAATATCTTGCTCTGTTCCTCGCGAAACGACAACGCCTTCCCACTCCGCCTGGTTAATTTTCTTTTGCCAGTGAGGATGAAACTCCGAAAAGATCTGATCGATGGTCTTGCCAGCTAAATTTAATCGAAAGACAAATTGGGGTTGCACCGTATCAAAGCTATCTTGTACTATGTTTTGTTTCCAACCTATCTTCTCTAAATTTTTCTGTATTCTTTCGACATCATTCATTATTTGATCAGGGCGAATATCCATTAGTCTTTTCTCACGTAAACCATGCGCATGGAAATCTTTCATACTTTCCATAATTGTTTCAGAATTCCACTTTCTCTTGACCAAAGGTGGATCCATCTTCACACTAAACACATTCCACTGCTTAAAATGATTAAACAAAGGAGCAAACCAGTGTTCAAGCGGAATATCTGAGTACCAATCAATGATGGGACCACGTGGTATATATGCTAAGAACTTATTTAGACCAGGTACTTTTTTATATAAAACAAGCGCACATCCTACCATTCGATTGTCTTCAGTAAACCAGCCTAGCAGTTCGCTAGACCACTGCCATTCCGTTTTCAAATCAGCCCACGATGGATATTGCAAAAAGTTCCTATACGGTTGATCCTCAATAAAGGTAAGATAACGTTTCCTATTAACCAACGCTACCTTTAACACCTATTCCACCCACTTTCTTCATTTCGACTCTGGTATTATGTAGGCTCAAATGACAAGCTCGCTAAGATTCCGTTTCAAAGCAACGACGGCACTGATCAGTTCACGGATTAGCTTTTTTGTCAATGGATCCAACCGAACACTTTAAACTATTTTATTTTAACATAAAACAGACAAATATATGAGCATAAAAAAGCATCTACTTTCAAGAAGTAGATGCGTCAAAAAAAGAACAATTTCTTGGAGAAACAATTAACTTATGCGCTCTCTTCTTTTAGATCAACTACTCGACCTTCTCTTGTCGTCAGTTTGGGAGCGATTTTATTCTGCACCGTTTCCTTCGTAACCGTACAAGTGGTCACATCATCACGGGATGGCAGCTCAAACATCACATCGAGCATGATCGATTCGATAATTGCTCGAAGACCCCGCGCCCCTGTTTTACGGCTAATCGCTTCTTGCGCAATCGCTTCCAACGCCTCTCTATCAAAGGTGAGTTCCACATTGTCCATTTCGAGAAGCTTGCTATATTGTTTCACTAAAGCATTTTTGGGTTCTGTCAAGATTCGAACCAACGCATCCTCATTTAATGGCTCCAGAGTTGAAATAACAGGAAGCCTTCCGACAAATTCGGGAATCAAACCAAATTTCAACAAATCCTCAGGCATGACATATTTTAGATACTCGCCTTGCTTTAGATCCATCACTTGATGGTCGGCGCCAAATCCAATCACTTTCTTACCCATGCGCCGTTTAATAATTTGCTCTAACCCGTCAAATGCGCCTCCACAAATAAAGAGAACGTTGCTCGTATCGATCTGGATAAATTCCTGATGCGGATGCTTACGTCCTCCTTGCGGTGGAACACTCGCAACCGTTCCCTCTAGAATTTTAAGAAGCGCCTGTTGGACTCCTTCTCCGGATACGTCACGGGTAATAGAAGGATTTTCCGATTTACGCGCCACTTTATCAATTTCATCAATATAAATAATTCCACGTTCAGCTTTTTCCACTACATAATCTGCAGCTTGAATCAGCTTAAGTAGAATATTTTCAACATCTTCACCAACATATCCAGCTTCTGTCAATGAGGTCGCATCTGCAATCGCAAATGGGACATTTAAAATCTTAGCCAAGGTCTGAGCCAGTAAGGTTTTACCACTTCCAGTCGGACCGACTAAGAGAATATTGCTTTTAAACAGTTCGACATCGTCTACTTTCGCAGATGTATTAATGCGCTTGTAGTGATTGTAAACCGCTACGGAAAGCGCCTTTTTCGCATGGTCTTGCCCAATGACATACTGATCCAGAATGGCACAAATCTCCTGTGGTTTTGGCAGATTCTGCAAATCGATTTCTTCTTCATTGCCCAATTCTTCTTCCACAATCTCATTGCACAATTCGATACATTCATCACAAATATAGACACCTGGACCAGCTACCAGCTTACGAACTTGATCTTGTGATTTTCCGCAAAAAGAGCATTTGAGTTGATTTTTTTCCTCGTTGAATTTAAACATCTCTCTCACTCCTTTCTCCCTTTGTGGTTAGAAATCACCTCATCAATTAGTCCATATTCTTTGGCCTCTGAAGCACTCATGAAATAATCTCGATCTGTGTCTCGAGCAATTTTCTCCAGCGGTTGGCCTGTACGCTCTGACAGAATTCGGTTGATCTGATCTTTCGTACGCAAAATCCAATCGGCATGAATCTTGATATCCGAAGCTTGACCTCTAGCACCACCCAATGGCTGATGAATCATCACTTCACTGTTTGGCAAAGCATAGCGTTTCCCCTTAGCGCCTGCAGCCAATAAGAAAGCACCCATACTTGCGGCCAATCCCATGCACATCGTCGAGACATCCGGTTTAATAAATTGCATGGTATCATAGATCGCCATTCCAGCGGTCACAGAACCACCTGGAGAATTTATGTACATATGTATATCCTTTTCTGGATCCTCAGCTGTTAAAAACAATAGCTGAGCGACGACCAAATTGGCAATATGGTCATCAATCGGACTCCCGATAAAAATAATGCGATCTTTGAGCAATCGAGAGTATATGTCATAAGCGCGCTCCCCGCGGTTGGATTGTTCAACAACCATTGGGACTAAGGGCATAAACGACACCTCTTTCGGGATATTGTCAGTTTCCTTTTGCGTTACGGATGGCAAAAGTAGTTCGAAAAACAAGGCACGTATCTTACACGTGCCTTGTTTTTCTTTCCCTATTACCATTATGCCGCATTTTTGCTACTGAATACAAGTAGATCGATGGTTTTCTTGTTGAGCACTTGTTCCTTGACGCGCTCAACTCCTCCTTCGCCCAATAAACGGCGGATTTCCGCTACATCTCTCTCCATTTGCTTTGCGAGCTCTTCGATTTCTTTTTCCACTTCTTCATCTGTCACTTCGATCGCTTCTGCCTTGGAAATGGCTTCAATCACCAGATCTGTGCGAATTTTCTTTTCTGCTTCATCTTTCATTTGCTCTTTTAATTTCTCTTCATCTTGTCCAGTAAATTGCAAATAGTTTTCCAGATTAAGCCCTTGGTAGCTAAGCTGCTGTTCAAATTGTTTCAGCATTTGCTCCACTTCACGCTCAATCATCACTGGAGGAATTTCCATTTCTGAATTGTTTGTCGCTTCTTCGACAAGACGATTACGGATAAAGTTTTCTTTATCGGATTCTGCTTTTTCCAATAGGCGCTTGCGAATATCTTCTTTTAGTTCATCCAGTGTATCGAAATCACTAACATCTTGAGCAAATTCATCATCTAATTCTGGTAAGTATAGGCGCTTAATCTCATGAAGTTTTACTTTGAAGACAGCAGGTTGACCAGCTAGCTTCTCTACATGATATTCCTCAGGGAACGTTACATGCACATCTTTTTCCTCATTTGGTTTCATACCGATCAATTGATCTTCAAAGCCTGGAATAAATGTGCCAGAACCTACTTCCAAAGTATACTTTTCTGCTTTTCCACCTTCGAAAGCTTCTCCATCTACGTAACCATCGAAATCGATGATCACCCGATCTCCCGACTGTACTTCTCCATCTTCCACTGCTTCCAGCTGGCCTTGTTGTTTTTGCATCTGTTTCAGTTCTTGATCCACATCTTCATCTGTGACTTGGAACTGATCTTCAGGTACTTCTACCTCAAGTCCTTTGTATTCACCCAGTTTTACCTCTGGTTTTACCGTAACGGTTGCTTTAAAAATAAAGGTCTTCCCTTTTTCGATTTGCTCAATATCAATCTCCGGCTGAGCTACCGGTTCGATTCCCGTTTGACGAATTGCTTCTTCATAAGCTTCAGGTAATAAAATATCGACCGCATCTTGATACAGCGACTCTACGCCAAAACGTTGTTCAAAGACAATACGCGGTACTCTCCCCTTACGAAATCCAGGTACATTTACTTTCTTTACTACTTTTTGAAAAGCACGGTCTAGTGCTGCATTGACCTTTTCCACATCGGTCTCTACAGTGAGAACTCCTGTATTTGTCTCGGTTTTTTCCCAACTGGCTTTCATCAAAATGCTACCTCCTGCAAAATCTATTTCAGATAATATGAATATTTAGCCGTAAAATACTCAAAACTCGCAACCATTTCATTATAGCACAGGGTAAAGCAAATTCAAGAAAAACCCCTGTCCCTCACGGATAAGCCCGATCGGCGACCCGATTTCACAGCATAAAACCACTAAAAACCACTCTCATCTGTCACCCATCAAAGTGATCACGAGTAGCACGACAAATATGTATCTTTCTCTTCCCTAAACTTCAACCATTTTAATATATGCCGCGCCATTATGTAAAGACTTCATGATCTGCACAAAAAACGATAGAATGGGCGATTTTACCAAAACGTACTCCTCTCAACAAACAGGGAAAAGCTCGGAGATCCGGCAAGACCATATAACAATTGAACCGCTCAACCGAACGATGAAAAACAGGCGATAAACCAGTAAATGGATTTATATCTGTTAGCTGATTACTGATCTCCTCTTTTATCAACTTATCAAATCACAAACAACAACCAAAACCTTCTCTCTCTTCATTCTCATCCATCCTTCTACTCGTTGAAAATACAATGATTTCACACCTCTTTCACAAAAACAAAGTTGCTACATAGGATTTATATAAAATTATTTGTCGTAATCTTCAGTCTTCGTTTACTAAACTGGAATGATTGCATCTCTGCTAAAACAAGGGGGGTGATGACGATCGCAGAGAAAGGTAGAAAGTGTGAAAATTGCGGCTCAACGGAAACTGTAATGTCTGATAGTGGTAACGGCTGGGGCTGTAAAAAATGCGGTCACTTTACCGAAAAGTAAAATTACTCTAACTTTTTGTTATAATATGTGTATGGGCATTGGACCCATACACATTTTTTTGAAATCGGGTGATCTTATGGCGATTAGCGGAATCAACGCCTTTCGACTAGGGATTAAACCAGCTTTCCTCTGTACAACTTTACAAGAGAAATTTATGAAGAACCACTTCGCGGAGCTTTTAGATTATCCACACACCACCGTTGATATCCTACCAGAGGATCAGCATCACTGTTTCCTCTTCTTTCAAAATGAAAAGATGAAACAGGAATTTTTACAAAAGGTTTTTGGCTTAGAAAAAGATCATCCAGAGCTACATAAACAAATTGGTCTTGTACTAGGGTATCCTCCACGAGCTGTTGCGTTTTTTTATAAAAACAGATTGGACAAGCTAAAAAGAGATGGTATTAGTCTTAGCTATGTCGGCGGATCTTGCATCATGGACCTCGACGATTTGGTCGAAAACGCGATCTGGTACTGGAATCAGTATCAATTTCATGATGAAATGCTCGTCGGCTATGCTGATCCCATTGATGGCTACTACAAAAGAATAGCGATCCCCTATCTCGATCATCAGCAACTTAAGCGAGTATATCAAGACCTGAAAGCAAAACGACAAACGGTCGAGACCGCTTCATCCATATAAAAAGAGACACTTCCTCCGTTGGTTATCAACTTTGGAAGTGTCTTCTCTTGGCGTCCCAGGAGCGATTCGAACGCCCGACCGACGGCTTAGAAGGCCGCTGCTCTATCCAGCTGAGCTACTGGGACAAATATAAAAATGGATTGGACATCCCCACATGGGGGATTCAAGCCTATGGAAATGGACTTTTCAAGTGAACGCTTATATGTTATTACATTCAATTTCATTTGTCAAGAGGTAAATTTATTTTTCTAATCAGCCTCATGGCTGGGCGACGTTTTTTCTAAAAAGAAAAAATGCCGCCACGTTCATGAATCTCTTTTCCATCAATCTGATGGTATGTTACTTTTACCTGTTTATTGACAATCTCCAAGCAAGCAAATGTCGGATAAGCAAACCCACGCGGATAAGAGATGCTTCCAGGATTGATCAATAAGATATCACCAATTTTTTCACAAAACGGATGGTGTGAATGACCAAAGCAAACTACTTGCGCTCCCATCTCTTCCCCACGATACTTCACTGGGAGAGGAGTCGATTTTACCCGCCATTTGTCTCCATGCGTAATATAAAACTTAAGTCCAGCTCCCTCCCAGATCTCTTCCTCAGGTACATCCTCCCAGTCACAGTTTCCTTTGACCACTGTTAACGAGACCGATGGCAATTCATCCCGATCTGTGCAAAAGTCTCCACAATGAATCACATGATCTGGGGAAACCCTTTCAATGATCTGGTTAAGTAGATTCCCTTTTCCGTGAGAATCACTTACCAATAATACCTTCATTTCCTTCATCACCTTCTAGTCAACACATACTCTTGTCTTAATAGAGTTAGCAGCTGTTTTGTTGCTTTTGCCCGATGACTAATCTGGTATCTACGCTCGTCAGATAGCTCAGCCATTGTTTTTTTCTCTTCTGGTATATAAAAAATAGGATCATAGCCAAATCCTTGGTTTCCACGCGGTTCTGTCAGGATTTCACCATGACATTTACCAACGACAAGTTGCGTCTCTCTACCTGGAATGGCTAAAGCCATCACACATATATAATAGCCTTGTCTCTTCGCTTTTGGGACAGAACGAATTTCACTGATTAACTTCTGGTTATTCATCTCATCCGTTGCATTTATGCCAGCATAGCGTGCAGAGTAAACACCTGGCTCTCCACCAAGAGCAGGAATGACTAAACCTGAATCATCAGAAATTACAGGACCGCCGATCAATCGACTGATCGTCTCTGCTTTTTTTCTTGCATTTCCTTCAAAGGTATCTTGATCTTCTTCTACATCTGGCAAATCAGGAAATTGATCAAGGCCTTTTACTTCCAAATGAAATTCTCTAAACAGGTCCGAAAACTGCTTCAATTTTCCTTTATTTCGTGATGCGATCAACACATAAGAATAAGGCCACTGCTTCATTGAGTTACTCTCCTTGACTTGTTCCAGTATCTCTGTCTCCCTGCTGATCAACAAGGGCAGCTAGCTCACCCAACACTTCTCTTTGTTTCATCACCAGTTGATTGATTCCGCTTTTCGCCAATAGTAACATTTCCATCAATTGTTCGGAAGTGAAGGGAGACTCTTCTCCTGTTCCTTGTACTTCAACATACTTTCCTTTACCCGTCATAATTACATTCATATCTACAATAGCAGAAGAATCTTCTTCATAACACAAATCTAAACAAGGATTTTTCCCTACAATTCCTACACTTATGGCAGCTAAAAAGTCATTGACTGGTAAAGAAGGGAGGGTTCCATTTTGTACCAACGGCGCTAAGGCATCGATCATTGCTACAAAAGCACCTGTGATGGAAGCCGTCCGTGTTCCCCCATCCGCTTGAATCACATCACAATCCAACCATAATGTTCTTTCACCGAGGGATGCTAGATCAACAACGGAACGAAGCGCTCTCCCAATCAATCGCTGGATCTCCATCGTTCGTCCGCTTAGCTTTCCTCTACTTGCTTCACGAATTGTCCGTGTCTGTGTAGCCCGTGGTAACATGGAGTATTCGGCGGTAACCCATCCTTTTCCGGAATTCCTAAGGAAAGGCGGAACACGTTCTTCTATGGTAGCAGTACAGATCACCTTTGTATCTCCGATCGAAATAAGTACAGATCCATCTGCAGGTTTTATGTATCCGCGTATGATTTCAACTTGGCGTAATTCATGGTATGTTCGTCCGTCAACTCGCAATGCATTTCCCTCCTGTGTTCATTCACTTAAGTATAGCATACCCTACTATATGAAAGTTGAATAAAAAGAAAAAAGGATGATGCACATCATCATCCCGAGAGCACCTGTAAAGTTTATTCCGAGCTTTTTCACTCGCAAATCCTCCTTACAGCTCACTTGGATTGATCATCTGTGGACGACTTAATGGTGCATCTATATTTTCTCCTTTTTCTCCAAAGGCGCCCACGCTATTTTCACCTTTTACAGTAATTTTGACCCGACTTGCCGTATTATGTTCGGTCAAAGACAAGACGATCGATTGTAGAGCGTCCTTACTTGCTGACTGTTGGCTTCCATATTGCAATAACTGTTCACCAAAGTCTGCTGTAATCAAGTCCCCTTTCTCTTCGACTCGTCTGACTTCAGTATTGACATCAATCGCACTCAGCAAGCCTGAATTTTGCTTTGGTCCCTTAATCAATTCCTTCAAAGTGGCTTCCGCCCGATTCTCCTGCCGATTAATCACCCTTGTAACTGGTACAAAATATACCATATTTTCCTCTGTTTGTCCCAAGAAATACAAAGTAACTGGCATACTTTGGCTTAAATTGACTCCTTCCGCTACTTCCAGATTGATCCCATTTTCACGCGTTAACAGTGAGGCAGGAGTATGCTCGTGAGGCATTTTATCTAGCCTTTTTCCTTCTACTTCAATGCTTACGGCTTTAATTTCTGGAAATTCGGTAAGTGTCCAAGTAACGGCATCCAATACATGCTTTTCTAACTTTTTATCATAGTCCAAAAACTCTTTCGAGAAGTTAACGATCGCCGTTCCATTTTTTATTTCCAGTCCTTTTATCTTGGTACCTGTCGGGAGAATTGGAGAAAAGCCTTTGGGCAAATGGTCTTTTGCGGGACCAGCTTGTATCAAATAGGATAAAGCATCTTGGGGTTTAATCTGCTTTTTCGCTACAGGAATAGTATAAGGAACAATATAACCGTTATCGGTTAAAAAGTACATTTTCGTTCCATTGAGATATTGCTCTTTTAACTCTGCACGGATGGGTGACGTTGAACTCGTTTTTACTTGCTCAGCCGTTTCTTGCTGCATATGTTCTGGAGGTGGATCAATTTGTTCTGAAGAATTTGCTTGATCCCCTATCGTACAACCCGTGAACAGAATCGGACAAATCAGTAGTGTGACTGCGATTTTGGCTCGATTACGCCATGCCATTAGGGCGTCCCTCCTAAGACAAGTATATTTATTACATATATACGAGCCCTAGGAGGATTTAGCACCTAACCAGCAAAAAACTTTTTTCGGTAAAGTGTGTATGAGGACAATTCCACCTTTTCGGCATAGATCTTTTGACCAAGCCAATCACTGGCAATCTTTGCAAACAACTCTGCACTTCCTGTGGCAAAAAAACGATGAAACTTCTTTTTCTGAGCCAAGAGACCCGAATGATGAAGAATCGTACTCAATTCGCTCGCAGTCTCCTCAGCCGAACTAATAATCCGGACGTGGGCTCCCATCACTTGATGAATCAAGTCCGCCAACAAAGGATAATGGGTACAACCTAAAATCAATGTATCCATCTGCTTGTTCTGAAACGGTCGAAGTGCTTCAGCAACCACGCGATACGCCTCTGGTGAGGACCGATTACCATTTTCCACTAAGGGAACCAATGTGGGACAAGCTAAGCTATGTACGGAGATAGAAGGATGTAGTTCTTCTAAAGCGATTTTATATGCTTGACTACGAATCGTCCCTTGGGTTCCGATCACTCCGATCTTTCCTTCCCGCGTTGCCTTGATCGCTGCTCGGGCTCCTGGTTTAATCACACCTAGCACAGGGATCGACAAAACGCTTTGCACTTGTTCCAGAGCTACTGCTGTAGCGGTGTTACAAGCAATTAAAAGCGCCTTTAATGGGAACTGTTCTAAAAAGTGAATCATCTCAAAAGTGTATTGCCTTACTTCTTCTGGACTTCTCGGACCATAGGGACATCGCAATGTATCGCCAAAATAATAGATGGTTTCTCGTGGCAACTGTCGCATCACTTCTTTGGCAACAGTCAAACCACCTACACCCGAGTCGATAATCCCGATCACTGAGTTGTTAAGGGATGGATCCACTACTATGTCATCTCCATTCTGCATCATGGCAAGACAAATCCAATTGCATTATTTGCTTTCATGTCTAATTGCATTTTTAAGTTCGTTTCATTTCATTATATAAAATAGCGAGGTTTTCCTGGATTCGCACAGCCTGCTCTTCCGAGATATGAGACAACACCTCAGCTAGATATTGACGTCGTGCTTCAAGTACTTCTTTGACTACTTCGGCTCCTCTTTCCAATAAATGAATCTGCACCACACGGCGATCTCGCCCATCTCGCACCCGGGCTACCAAATTGTTTTTTTCCATCCGATCCACAAGATCTGTCATGGTACTACAAGCAAGACACATCTTTTGGCTTAATTCGCCAATGGTCATATCGCCCTCTTTGCCTAGCCAGAGTAATGCATTTAGTTGTGGTGGTGTCACTGGGAAATGATGAAGAATCTCTCTCCCTTTTCTCTTTAATATATTACTCACTTCCCGAAGTAAACATTCAATCTCATGAACGGTTTCGGGGGAAATAGGACTATGCTTCTCTTCGCTCATCTCTAACTCCTTCAATGCCGTAGTGGTTAATAGTTTCTTAAAAAAAGTATAATAGAAAATTGCCATTCTGACAAACGAAGGGACCTTGGGTGTCCCTTTCTATTTATATTACTCCTGTTCACAGATTTTGCGAGTCTCTTTTTGTGACAATTGATTTCTAAATCAGTTAATATCCTGAAAAAGTAGAAAGATCTCCTACCAAGTAGAACAGACGGCAGGAGACCTTTTTTCACCAATTGCTAATCAAATCCTCTGATAGAGGTGCACGTATTTTTATTTTCTCGTTTCGATTCACATTCCATTTTAACCCCAAAGGCATCACGCTAATTACTCACACGAACACCTCAATCAGATCCTATTATCGATTCCATTCGATCTGTTTTCCCCCTAAAAGACAAATAAACACATAATCGTCAGTACAGCAAGAAAAGCTTGTGCTCGATGAATCAACTGGATCTTTTTCTCTTTGGCTACACGCCATAGCTTGGTCGAGCGAAGAACTTTGACAAAAGCAACGATCAATACAACCCACGCAAAGGTGATCAAGATACTCATAATCGCTTTCATAAAAGTAGGTGCATTACCAAACTCAAACAAACCGACAAGCGTACCAACGATCGGAGTTAAAATCGAATGGAGCTTATAACTAGCGATCTTCTCTCGATGTTCGGTAATTACTGCCTTTACCCTCTCAGTTACAGCCAGCTTATTGTCTAACAACAGCGGATCAAAGGAAAATCCTTCTCGCAAGATAATTTCTAAATTTTCTAGTGCATTAATCATTTCGATATATTGCTGTTTTGTTCGAATAAATAAACAATTCCCCTGCTTTTGGGCGCGTACAGGTCTGCGGATCAAATGCATGTCGCCATCCAGTGAAATATGGACATACCCAACACCAAACCTCGGTTTGAACACTTCAATCCCTTTTAGCTCTCGAAGGGATACCGTCGTTGTTTTCCATTCATTCTTATACTTCGTGATAATCTCAAGCTTGCTTGGATAAACAACGATCTTTCCATTGTCCAAACGCACCTTACATACAGGATATTCCATCAAATCACCCCTTCCACGTCTATCACTCCATCGCCCTTACTATTATATAACAACTTTCATGCTTTTTTCACTAAAAATAACGAAAATATTATCTGTTTTGAACCAAACAGTCAGTTCAATCTATTTGCAAAAATATAATTCAACCTATTAATCTATTAAATAACATTAATCGACATAGTAAATTTTATTTTTTCGACATTTTTTCAAACAAAATATATTTTTTCTTTCCCTAACTCTAAATATTGTTAATAGAGTAGAATATTAACGGAGGTGAGCAAACGCCCAAGGAACAACACGATCACCTTGAT
>JANWIG010000059.1 GCA_025449975.1 Thermoactinomycetaceae bacterium | reverse complement strand
TGGGGCCGATGATTGGGGTGAAGTCGTAACAAGGTATCCCTACCGGAAGGTGGGGATGGATCACCTCCTTTCTACGGAGTATCTTTCGATACCAATCTGAATACGAAATATAAAGAGGTCATGTCTCGCCTTTGGTTTTCAGGGAGCAACTTAAAAAAGCCCTTTCTTTCATGTGAAGGAAAGGGCTTTTTTGATTGTTCGTGTTTGATTGCTTATGAAAAAAGCAGAGTTGTGTTTTAACACACAACCCTGCTTTTTTGTTTCGCCTTATGTGTAATCTTCAACTACTTTTGAAGCTTGTTCTACATTCACATTTCCTTTGCGGGCTAGCTTATTCCAACCGACAGAAACGCCTTTTAGTGCATAGAAGAAAGATTTCATTACAATATAGGTCATGAATTGGCGGTATGCAAAACGTTGAATAAATAACCAAAGCAGTGGCTTTGAGTTCTCTTTTTCTAGACTGAAAGCGAAGAAAGCAACAAGTAAGTCAAAAAGTAGGAACAACAGATAGAATATAAGGATCTCTGTCGCTTGATCGGTTAACAGACTAAAGATACAGAGGATATCGATAAAAGGTGAAATGGTTTGTACACCGTATTGGAAGATCCACATATTCGGCAGTGACACAAATCCAAGTCCCTTCTGTTCATTGGAAAACAATGCGCCACGGTGTTTCCAAAGACATTGCAATGTACCATAGATCCAACGTGTCCGTTGTTTTAAAAAGCTTTTTACATCTTCGGGAGCTTCCGTATAAGCGTGTGCTTTTTCTTCATAGTGGATTTTATAGTTGTAACGCAGCAAGCTCAGGGTCACATCTGTATCTTCTGCCAATGTATCATGTTGATAATATCCTACTTCAGCAATGGCGCTTTTACGCCATGCTCCGATGGCCCCTGGTACGACGGGGATACAGTTTAACTCATCAAAAGCCCGTCGCTCTAAGTTGAAGCCGGAGATATATTCCACATGTTGCCAAAGGGTTAATAAATTGTTGACGTTTCCTACTTTCACATTACCTGATACGGCAGCCACTCTTGGGTCTTGGAAATGTCTAACTAACATGGTGATCGTATTAACAGAAATAATGGTATCTGCGTCGATGGAGACAATGATCTCTCCGCTTGCCTCACGGTAACCTACGTTAATCGCTGTGACTTTTCCGCCATTTTCCTTGGAAATCACACGAACTTGGGGATGGTCCCCATATTCCTTTAAGATCACTTCTTCGGTTCGATCGGTCGATCCATCATTGACAACAATGACTTCAAGCGATGGGTAATCACTTTGTAAAACCGATTGAATCGTTTTATTGATCACTGTTTCCTCATTATAGGCAGCGATCACCACGCTTACTTTTGGTTGGTAATCATTTTGTAATTGGAGATAGTTGAGCTCGCGTCCACGCTTTCGCATATTTTTCCGCTGTTTAAAAGCAAAATAAGCAAGGAACGCGATCCGAATAAATCCAATCGCAAGGATACCGTAAAGGAGGTAAACAAACCCGTTTCCCACCCAACTGAGCGTAGTTAAAAAAGCTTGGATAAAGGGTAAAAATAATCTTTCTTCTTTTGAAAGAGGAGGCATGGTTTCTTCAAGTGTTTTTCCTAATAGCTCTCCGACTGTCGCAAATTCATAACCTTCTGCACGGAGCTGTTCAATAATGGTTGGTAGCGCCTTTACTGTATTTGTTCGGTTTCCACCAGCATCATGTAGTAGAACGATATTTCCGTAATCCAATTGATCAAGGATCCGGTGAACCATTACGTCAGGAGCTGGATCTTCCCAGTCTTTTGGGTCCACTTTTTCCCCGATGAGTGTGTAACCGTATTGTTTTAAGCGAGCCAACATCTGAACATCTCTTTCGTTATTTGGCTCTGTAAAAGGCATGTAAGGTGTTCTAAATAGGTTTGTATTGTGTTCCGTAAAGGCTTGAATCACTCGTTGGGTTGCATTGAGCTCCAACTTCTCTCGAAATGAAGAAACATGAAGCATATTGGGATGGGAGTAGGTATGGTTTCCAATTTCATGTCCCTTCGCTTTCAACTCTTGAATAATATCGGGATCTTCAAGGGCTTCTTGACCAATGACAAAGAAAGAAGCTTTGACGTTGTAACGATCTAAAACTTCAATGATCTGTTTCGTATATAATGGATCCGGTCCATCGTCGAAAGTGAGTGCAATTCTTTTTGGATCTTTTCCTGCTCTATCTACAGAGACTGGGTTGGCATAGGATTGGTAATGGACTTCGGTAATCCATTCCTCTCCATTTAGTTTGATCTGTCTCTGTCCCTTGGTGGGATTCGGGTTGGTAAGTTGGACAATTTCCCCTTCATTTCTGGCCAACATATAAATACGATGTTCATATGTTTCCAACTGTTTGGCTTGTTGACTGCTCAGCTTGGTTTCTCCAAATAATTTCCAGACAGAATCGTCTTCTGTGCCAATTCTCCAGAGAGCAATCCCTTCCAGTGGGGTTTGCAGACTGTGTTTCAAATGATTGTAAAAGGTGGTTCCATCTAAAAACCAGATGACATGTTCAACATCGTTTTGTTTATATCGTACATAGGGGCTTTGACTGTTTGGATCCCATTGTACTTTTAGTTGATACTTATTGATCTTCTCCATCAGCTCCATAAAGGTGATGTATGTAGCGGATGGTTTTTTTGTGACTGTCCAATCTTGTCCAAAACTCCCTAAAGTAATGACACGTTTTTCTGCTGGAATCGGGATCTGTTCAAGAGTCTCTTGAAACCAATCTGGAGAAGCAAGGGGTCGTTGCTGATCCGTAGAAGCATAGGGCTCGTACATGAGAATCATCAATTTATCAGCGATTTTTGCTAGCTCTTCGTAATCAAAAGCGGGATGATCCACTTCGACGGCTTGCGTTACTTGTAATTTGGCTTCATGAAAGGTTTCAGATAACTCTTTCATAAATGTAACAAGGTTTTCTTTATCTTTTTGAGCTACATTTCTAAAATGAACATGAACGCCGATGTAGCCGTTCGCTTGACATTCAGCAAGAAGTTTCTCGATTAGCTTGATGCGATGTTCTTGTGAAGAGATTACCTTTCCTAATAGTTCACTATCCCATTTGTCTTTGTGATAGTTGTGAACCATCGGCATAATAGCGACCTTGTGCTTGTTCGCCAATGGATCGACACGATAATCTCGCTGAGTTTCGGCGGTTAAATCCGGTTTGAGAGAATACCATTCAGGAATTAAAACATCTATTTTTTTAATACTCCCTGAGTTGAGTTTCGTCCAAGCATTGGGATCAAGCGGTGAATAAAAAGCATATCGTGTGTACTTGGTTGTTGCCTGCCTCGATTCGATGAAAGGTTGTTTATCGAGTGTTTCTTTTTCCTCATCGCTTTCTTTAAAAGAGGTGTTTAATTTTTCAGGAATCGAAACAATCGAAACTTCCTCTTCGAGTTGAAGAGGTGTTACCTCGGGATTGATAAATAGACTAACCGTAAAAATCGATACAGTTGTAAAGACCACGATACAGACTAAAATGATTGATTTTTTTAAGAAAAGCCAGCGTTTACCAGGATCATGAAAGACAAACAATTTCTCTTGCGTCCACTGCGATTCAGATTTGCGATCATCATAGATCCATAAAAACAATGGATAGGAGAGACCGGCAAACAGTGCACTATATCCCACGGATATTAAGATTTGGATGGGGACAGAGGTTGTTGTTTTGCCATTGATAAAGTCGATCCACTGGTATATGTCAGGAAAAATGAGTGCGAGAAAATGCCAGAGAGGCACTAGAAGTGACATGATGATTCCAACAAAGATTGCAATGATATTTAAGTTAAATACTAACGAGATTCCAAATGCGACCAGTGCTCCCCACGGACCAAGTGATAGTAATCCGATGAAGATGCCAAGCGCACTAGCAAAAGCTCGTCTTTGATAAGATCCGACAAAGAAAATTCGAAAAAAGTAGCTAACTATTTCCCTTTTCATTTTAGTTGCTCGCTTTCATAAATAGACTACTGCAATGTATCATATAACAAAATACTAAGAATTTATTTGGAAGGAATGTGGTTTAACATAATTTTCACATATGAACTGTTTTTGCTTTCTAAGATAAAATATTTAAATCTGTCTCAAAAATGGACATTTCACTTTGCGATAAAAGATTTATTTACGAGATAGATCCGATTAAAGATTTTGTAAATTTCTTACAATAGGAGAGCTATTGCCAAAACTGCTTTCTTTCTTTATAGTATACTACATATTGAATCTTTACAGCTCGCTATATACTAAATGTTGTATTAGTAGATGAAAAACTACATACTTGATGAGGATGTTAAAAATCGTCGCATTTATCTAACTATATCGACTTTATTCCAATCTTTGGATAATAATAAGTATTGATTTGAGCGTAAACGATATTAGCAACTTCATGGGTCGAGGAGGAAACAGCATGGTATTTTTAACAGAGGAGTTTTTAAATAAATATCCTGATTTTCCGACTGATATGGAACCGATTGCGCAATTTACATATCTACGAACATACTCACGCTATTTACCGGAATATGGTCGTCGGGAAGTTTGGAAAGAAACGGTGAAAAGAGCGACAGAATATAATGTAAGCCTTGCTGAAAAACATTATCGCGCCAGCCTAACACCGGAACAATGGAGAAAGAAGAAAGAAGAGCTAAAATTAGAAGCGGAACGATTATTTGATAATATGTTTCATCGACGGCAGTTTTGTTCTGGGCGAACATTATGGGTTGGGAATGCTTCGACTGGAGTTGCTGATAAATATCCGTTAGCGAATTTTAATTGTAGCTTTACCAATATCGAAAGTTGGGAAGATCTCTGTGATCTTTTTTATTTACTTCTCGTTGGGACGGGAGTTGGTTTTAAGACGACCAAACAATTAAGCCAGAAAATGCAGCCGATTCGCCATTCTTTCCGATTGACGCACCAAATCTATGAGCCTGTTCCCAAAAGTGAACGATTGGAACGTTCTTTGCGAGAAATTTCTGTGGATCGTCGGCAAGCCAAGATTACTGTAGGTGATTCGAAAGAAGGATGGGTAGAGTCATTACGCTACTTTTTTGAGTTATTAACCTTACCAGAATATGAGACGATTGAGCACATTCATTTTGATTATAATTCTGTTCGTCCCAAAGGAGAGCGTTTAAAAACCTTTGGTGGAACCGCTAGTGGACACGAGCCATTGATGGAGATGTTCCAAGGAATTGAAAAAATTTTAAAAAATTTAGTCGAGCCAGAGATGGAACCACTAGAGGAAGTAAAGCCTGGTTATGTCCAAGTGAGACCTATTCATATCCTCGATATAGCCAATCGAATCGGTTATAATGTCGTGGTTGGTGGTGTACGTCGCACAGCAGAGATTTGTTTGTTTGACCATGATGATTATGAGATTTTGTTTGCTAAGTATGGAATGAATGGTCTCTGGGGAGAAGATGCCTTTCTTCGCCATGAACAGATTAAAGAAAAGATGATTCAGCTAGATATTCCCGTACCCAAATGGTGGGATAAATTGGGTAAAAAGTATTATGATGTTTTGGTACAAGGACAAACCTATACTTTTACGGATCCTGAAAAAGCAAAACGATTTGCAGAGAGTCAAGGAATTGAGGATTATCAGCCGTTCCCATATAACAACCAACGCGCTTTGCATCATCGGAGGATGTCTAATAACTCCATTGCTTTTCGCTCAAAGCCATCGAGAGACTACCTAGACTTTGTCTTTTTGCTCATGCGTTCGGAAGGAGAGCCAGGATTTGTCAATTTAGAAGAGATGGCTCGGCGTCGTCTAAAGCAGCAAGGGATTGAACAACCAACGGAACAAGAGTTAAACGAAACGATGGATATCGTTGGTATGAATCCGTGTGCTGAAATTAATCTTAGTTCAAAAAATGTTTGTAATTTAACCACCGTCAATGTAAAAGCGTTTGTTCATAATGGAGAGCTGAAATTAGATGAACTATTAGAGGCGCAACGGTTATCTGCACGGATCGGCTACCGGATGACTTTGGTTGATTTGGAATTGCCCCATTGGGATCAAGTTCAAAAAAGAGAACGATTACTCGGGACGTCGTTGACAGGTTGGAAAGATGCGATGGAGGAAATCGGGGCGGATTTGGAAAGGGAGAAAGAGTTGCTCGCATTGCTTGGGAAAACAGCGAGAGAAGAAGCGAATCGGTATGCAGATGAGCTGGGATTGAATCGACCGCTTCTCGTGACCACCGTAAAACCTGAAGGTACTTTGAGTTTGGTGGCCGGGGCGGTATCGAGTGGACTGCATTACTCACACAGTCCGTATTATATCCGGCGGATTCGCATTACTGCTCAAGATCCTTTAGCAAAAGTCTGCTTGGATCATAAAGGGTGGGTGATCCATCCGGAGGTGGGTACTCCTGGTGAAACGTATGCTGAGCAGATGAAGAATGCTCGCACGTTTGTGATTGACTTTCCTGTAAAGTCTGGAGCCAAACGGACGAAAGACTCTGTTGATATTGTTGAACAATTTGAGACTTACTTTTCTTTTCAACAATGCTATACCGAACATAATAGCTCGAATACGATTACCGTAAGACCGGATGAATGGGATCAAGCAGCTGAGATTGTTTATCAGAACTGGTATCAGTTTATTGGGGTTTCTTTCTTACCTTATGATGGAGGTTCTTATCCATTGGCGCCTTATGAAGTATGCACCAAAGAGGCATATGATCGTCTCGTCCAGCAGATGGAGCCTTTCTCGTTTGATAAGTTGCTGCGTTATGAAATAACCGAAGACTCCTCGCTTGATGAAACAATGGCTGACTGTGCAACCGGTGTTTGCCCTGTAAGATAAGGTATTGCTTTAATAGTTGGGAAGGGAAAGGTGACCGATTATGGTCATCTTTTTTCTTTTATCGAGTATTGCGATTCCCCTTTTTTGTCTTTAAATGGGTAGGTGATATAATCAGTTTTGAGGTGATGCAGATGGGTTTAGATAAAGAAGGGTTGAAAAAACGACTGACACCTATGCAATATCATGTAACCCAAGAAGATGGCACTGAACCCCCATTTGAAAATGAATATTGGGATCATACGGCAGAGGGGATTTATGTGGATATTGTTTCGGGAGAACCATTATTTAGCTCAAAAGATAAGTTTGATGCGGGATGTGGTTGGCCTAGCTTTTCACGGTCGATCAATGAGAAGGAGATTGTTGAAAAACTGGATCAACGGTATGGTATGATCCGTACAGAAGTGAGAAGCAAAACAGCTGACTCTCACCTTGGGCATGTTTTTCCGGATGGTCCTAAGCCGACTGGCTTACGCTATTGTATTAATTCGGCTGCTTTGCGCTTTATCCCAAAGGAAAAGTTAGTGGAAGAGGGATATGGGGAGTATCTTCGGCTGTTTGAGGATTGACGCTCCCCACGGCTTAGCCGCGGGATTTTTGCCAGTCCGTTTGGTTGGCGCGTTGGTTTAGGAATATGTTGTCGTTCTGACACAATGGTTGCATCTCCCCACATAGGTAAATTCTCCTTTTATAAAAGGATTACTGAGCAACGCTGTCGATGATTTAGCATGGCTTGTAAGTCCTACACAAAAATATATAAAAAAGGTATTGCATTTTATATTTAACCATGCTATATTAATAAACGTCGCCGCAAGAGCGACAAATAAAACAGAGCATGCACCTTGAAAATTAGATAAGGAAAGAAAGTCAAGGGTATCACCGAGAACGAGTATCTTGTTGATTCTTCGAAACCATATTAGGTTAAGCTACGAAGGGCACATGGTGGATGCCT
>JANWIG010000058.1 GCA_025449975.1 Thermoactinomycetaceae bacterium | reverse complement strand
TTGCATCCGGATCTATATCCGGATGAGGATTGAAACGCAATGTTTCTCTCGATCTCTCGCAACATCTCAAAGTTGCATCCGGATCTATATCCGGATGAGGATTGAAACTTTGTGTCCGTTCTGGATCAGCGAGACAAAAACGTTGCATCCGGATCTATATCCGGATGAGGATTGAAACCCTCCTATGAATAGCAACAGGATGGTGTAATCATAGTTGCATCCGGATCTATATCCGGATGAGGATTGAAACGGTAACACCCGCCCCGCGTTTAAATGCTTTTGGAATCTCGGATTCTACCCATGATCTATTGTTTTGATTGAGTTGATCCATGATAAATTCTAATTGCCTTAAATATGACTGCTGCTGATTCCAGCTAATCACATTTAAAAAAGGCAATCCCGCGATATCTTGCAGGATTGCCAGCACATTTAGGTATGACTGTCTATAGTAATTTAAAAGTTTTTTAGCGGAATATTTGAAATTGACCTTTGGTACACGTCTCATGAATATACCTCGCTTAAAACCATTTAAACGGTTCATCTATACGCTTTTTAAATTCATTAGCTAGGTCAGGTAAATCCCACTGAAGAGCTTTTCGGATGATCTCCATACGTTCCTTTTGAGATGTCGCATAAAACCAATGGGTTCTAAGCTCAGCAATTGCAAAACTATCCGGATTTTTGTCGTCTGTTGAAACAAACATTTTATACCACCACTCTATTTAATAATTTTTAGATTCTTATGAGTTTCGTTATATTCTTTTATAGCTTCATTTAAAAACTTTTTAAACTCCTTTGTCGTTGCATCCGGATCTATATCCGGATGAGGATTGAAACATTAAGCGGTTTTCTATCCAATAGTTTCACTTGCCGTTGCATCCGGAGTTACTTCCGGATGAGGATTGAAACGATTGGTTTTTGATTAACTTGTACAGAAAGAGAGCGTCATTTAGGCGCTCTTTTTCGTTTTTATCGTCGTCATCATCGTCAAAAAACATTAGAAAATAATAAAACGTGGCTAGCCTGCTTGGATGAGTTTAGCCATGTTTTATTATTTTACATGCATAATGATCGTTGTTTTTGAGGATGAAAATATATATAAGGACGAAATAGGTTATAGGCGACGGAGCTTGATTTCTTTGGTTTTATGATTGGGTCCTTTGGTAAGGATCAGGTTGGCTCGATAGCGAGTGGGCAGGATGTTTTTTTCTAGGTTTAGCCCGTTGATTTCATTCCAGATGCCCGTCGCTGTTTTTGTCGCTTCATCAGAAGTGAGATGGATATAGCGATGAAAGTAAGAATCTGGATTGCGGAAAGCGGTTTTGCACAAGATATGAAAACGATCAATATACCATTGCATAAGATCTTTCTTGTCAGCATCAACATAAATCGAGAAGTCGATAAAGTCTGACACAGTTAGTCGGGGTTTGCTCGAGCTTTTGCGTCGCGGTGTTTGTAAGATGTTTAAGCCTTCGATAATCAGAATATCCGGTTGTCTAATAATCTGGTATTGGTTTGGCAAAATATCATATTCCAGATGGGAGTAAACGGGTGCTGCTACTTCTGGCTTTCCCGACTTTACTTCGACCAAAAAGCGGATGAGGTTTTGGAGATCGTAGCTTTCAGGAAAGCCCTTTCTTTTCATCAGACCTCGTTGCTCTAAAGTTTTGTTGGGGTAGAGAAATCCGTCCGTAGTGATTAAGTCCACTTTGGGACGGCTGGTACATCGTGAGAGCAATAGTTGCAAAAGACGAGCGGTGGTGCTTTTGCCGACGGCTACACTTCCCGCAATTCCAATAATATAGGGGACTTTGGGAGTTACTTGATTTAGAAAGAGATTGACTGCTTGATATGTATTTAGATTATTGGATACATGGATGTGTAACAATCGCGTCAGTGGTAGGTAAATGTCTCTTACTTCGTCTAATGAGATTTGTTCGTTGATTCCCCGTAATTGTTCCAACTCTTCCTCTGTCAAAGTCAGAGAAGCAGAAGCACGAAGGCGCTTCCAATCTTGGCGGGTGAAAGTGATATACGGGGAAAGTAACTCATGATCCGTCATGTGATCACCTCCGATGAAGAGCGTTAAACTCATTTACTTAATATAATGCTTTTAAGTATAAAAGTCTATTGATTGAATCAATTAAAAAGGTTTTTATTTGAGATGGATTCTAAAGAGATTCTCGCTCTTTCTCAGGTGTGGATAGGGAAAAAGCATCTTGTACAAAATAAATAAAAAAATTTTGGGAGGACAAAAAATGTTTGAAGGGCAGATTGATGATCGCTTAGATCAGATTTTTTCAGAAAAAGAATTGGGGCAGATTGTCTCAGCTCTAAAAAATTCCTATTTTTCCTTAAAAGATAACCAAGATGTGGAAAATGCAGAGCATGTGATGACCGCGCTGCAAAAAATTGGTTGGGTCATTGATGAAGATCAGCCTGAGCAAATTAGAACGTTGCGTGATTATGAGCTATAGGATGCAGAGCAGGAGAAAAAAGAATTCGGAAGTGAAGGGATTCCTTCCGAATTCTTTGATTTTGCTCGGAAGGATAGGATGTGAAAGACTATACGCATAAAATAAGCAATAGTATGAGAAGTTGCCACTTTTGCGACGTACATAGTGAAATTTTTCACATCTAAACTTGACTATTTCATCGTTTTAACATAAAACTTGTGATATGATAGGTGTTGAGGAAGATTGTATAGAGAAGAGCATTGTATAGACTGGAGGTCATTTCCGTGACAACCAAAGAGTTTTTCGAGCTGTTTACCTATATCGAAAACTGGAATATGTATTTAAATCTCCTGTTTATCGGGATTGCGGTGCTATATCTTTTGGCGGTTGGTCCTTGGCGTCATAAAATCCCGGGCTCCGAACCTGTCAAAGGAGTACAGAAGTTTTGGTTCTTAATGGGCCTCATCGTTTATTATTTTGCACTAGGTAGTCCTTTGGATCTGATTGGACATGAGTTGTTCAGTATGCACATGCTGCAAATGTCTTTGCTATATATCGCTCTCCCTCCCATGTTGTTGTTGGGGACTCCTGCGTGGTTTGTACGCCCACTTTTGAAAATTCGCTGGTTAAGTAGTATCGGAAGTATCTTAACCCGTCCGTTGGTGATTTTGTTTCTCTTTAACGGTTTAATCTCGTTGTACCATTTCCCTTATGTTTTTGATGCGATTATGGATAGTAGGCTCCTTCACTATGTCTCCCATTCGATTTTAATGGTGGCTGCGCTCAGTATGTGGTGGTCGGTGATTGGACCGATTCCTGAGCGAGATACAGTTAAACCGCTGCATAAATTGGCTTTTCTATTTGCAAATGGTATGTTGTTGACGCCAGCCTGTGCGTTGATCATGTTTGCCGATCATGTGTTATTTGCCAAATACGTAGAAGGATCTACGTTGATTCCGGTGCTAAGACCGATCGATGATCAACAACTAGGCGGAGTGATCATGAAGGTAACGCAAGAGGTTGTCTATGTCATTGCGATTGGTTTTGTCTTTGTGCAATGGTTGCGACAACAAAAAATACAAGATCAGAAAGATACCGAGGCGTTACTCAGAAAAAATAACCTTTTGGGTTCACAAGAGTGATAACGATGGAAAAACGACAGGGTACAAAAACATCCTTGGTAAGTCGGCTTCTCGTTTGTACCAGTCTTCTCTTTTTATTTGGGTGTAGTTCGGACTCTGCTACTACTTCCCCTGATTCTTCTGCGTCCTCTGCTCCCCCTGAGTCCGATTCAGCACCACCTGCTGTCCTTTCAGCAGAGGAAAAGTTATATGAAATGTATTGCCTCAATTGTCATGGCGAGCAGCTCAAAGGCGGTTATGCTCCTAAATTAGAAGGGATCGGCAATAAATTTTCAGAAGAAGAACTATTAAAAATCATGGTTGAGGGGATCGGGAAAATGCCCTCACAAAAATATATTCCAGAAGAGGATCAAAAGCTGTTGGCCAAATGGTTGGCGGAGCAAAAATAAAACCAGATATATGGGGGAATCTCCTCCTATATCTGGTATTTTCTATGTCTTCATCGGGTTGAAAATAAATTATTTTTTAGAGAGTTGTTCAAACTGTAAGTATAGATCTTTCAGAGCGGCCGATAATGCGTTAGCTGCTCGACCACGATAATGGTTTTGCAACACGCGGATCGGCTCCTCAATCCCATCACGCAGGCTAAATCCTCTAAGTAGTTCTCCAACATATTCTTTACCGTGTTCGGTAGCCAATGTACAAGAGGCTTTTAAAATAACACCATATTTTGTATCGATTTCTGCCGTAATGGTGAGTGTATCAAAAACACTTTTTGCTGCCATTCCCTGTGGCAATCTTGCATGTCCAGCGATAAAGTAAGTTTTGGTTGAAGGCATTGATGAAATCCCCTTTTTTAGATTAATCTGTTCACGACAAAAGAAGATATCCTCTATAAAGTGTACCCATCAAAGTAAAGATATGCATATTCGTTAGGATGAAAAGAGATATAAAAAAGCCAGCTATATCATTATACAGAAATCGCAAACGATATAACTGGCAGGGAATCTACGTAGGTCTTCGATCTCGCGAAGTAGAGCAGATTCATCAGTTATTATATAGAGGTTCCTTTCGAATTGCCGTGAATCATCTATTAACTGGAATTCATTTTAACCTACTTTTTATCTTGTTTCAATAACTTATTTTATATTTTTATTTTGTTTCTTGTAAATCAGATGGCTGTTTTTTCAAGTAATATTTTCCTTTGGTGATCACTGCGATCAAGATCGTCAACAAAAAGGCGATGATGGCAGCGAAGAAGGCAGCGGTGTTTTGTAGGAAAAGACCCATTGAACCAAAGGCGGCGAATGAACCGATGATACTGGAAATCGCCAGTGCGATGATACCGACTGGATTCCAAGCGTAGAGATAGTCACTGCGATATTCAAAATAAGAGGGTCCGATTTTTAGCAGCTTTTTCACAACGACAGCGTCAGCAACCAAGATGGCAGCCCAAGCGAATAAGAAGACGCCTTGGAAAGTGAGGAGCGGAGTAAGATGGTCGATCGCTCCAGCTAACATGGCAATAATCGCGACAATGGAGGTAACGGCAACCCAAAAGGTCCGACCGGGTTTAAATTTAAAAACATGTTCAAAGAAATTAGATAGAGAAAGGGAGCCACTATACAAGTTGGTAATGTTGATTCTAAGTTGCGTTAAGATGGTAAAGAGAGCTCCACCGATCCCGAGAATATGAACAAAATAAACACCAGGGTTTGCTTCACCTAAGCGAACGCCAAACCAAATGCCGATTAAGCCCATCGCAAGGAAACATACCAATTGTGGGATAAAGCCTACGGCAAACACACCCATTTTGAACTCGTCTTTTTTGATGAACCGAGCATAGTCGGAGATTAATAAGGCCATGATTCCGACAAGACCATTCATGGTTCCAATGCAGGTTAATAAAGCAGTTCCACCTACTTGAGCCCCTTCAGGCAAATAGGACCAAACGCTTGCGGTAGAAGGAAGGTTGGCGGCGATGATCATTCCAGCCCCAAGCAAAATGATAAAAAGAGGTAAGGTCCATTTTTGCAGCTTCTCCAACTGCTTCATTCCGAACCAGTTGAAAGGAATGACAGCCAGTCCAAAGAAAATCATCAATACCCACAAAGGAATCGCAGGAATATATTCATGGACGGCACTCGCCATAATCGATCCTTCAATGGCGCAATACATGATAAAGTTGATCGCATAGATAAATGAAGTGATCGAGGCGCCGATATAGCCAAATCCACCCCCACGGGCCATGAGGTTGGCATTCAAACCGGATTTTGCTGCAAAGTAAGCGATTACAACTCCGAGAATACCAGCAATGACGGTAGCATAAATCTCGGCGATCAAGGCGTTGATACTTCCGAAAGTAACGGCCATTAAACTACCCATTTGCATAAAAAGCATTGCCGTTGCGACACCTAAGGTAACATTGGTAATACTCCACCATTTCATACGATAATGCTCAGGAACACGTTCTAACGCATAATCTTCTTTTTGTTCATGAGTTTTACTCTTTTCAAGGACATCCGTTTTTTGTGTTAAGGTTTCTGCCAATTTACTCACTCCTTTTTTAGATGAATTCGACTGGTGTGTGGTACGGTTCGTAAGGGATGAAAATCGTTCCTCCTTTCATCGATGCTCGATCGCCACGTAGGTGGGTGATGGCTGATTTGCCAAATGTTAAAATGCAATAGTCGTGCCAAATTTGAAAAAAGAGTGGGGAATAAAGCCCAGTTTCATTAGTGGAATAAGGAGGATACGCGTCTACTAAAGTGAAAAATAGAAGATTATTAGTAGAAAAAAGAGAAAAGGGGATCTGGATTTCGAAAATGATGGCTCTTTCATTGGAATGGGAGAATTGCTCCAAACGGCTTCCGGAAAGCAGGGGGATATTTCAATTTTGAAAGGGTTCTTTTTTGTTTTTCGGTGTTTTTTTAATCAAAGTGAGCAAATAAGGGGGAAAAAAAGCGCGAAATCCACGAAATTAATGCCTGTTTTCTGGTAACGCTTTCAAATTTCACTCATGAAACAGGATATTTCATTTTTGAAATGGATTCTCTGGGGCTAATTTCCATTTTTGAAAGGGGGAAGAGGAAAGAGGGGTGAAAAAGCACGGTTTTCGCGAAAATAAAAGACGGAATAATAAAAAAATAATTCTGCGGATGATTTGGCACAGTTATTGCATTAGTAATTGGGCAAACAGATTCACCCAAGTGGATTTGTTTTGATGAGCGAAAATCTATTCGATGGAGGTTATAGAATGTCCAAATATCAACTTGCAGTAGATGTTGGCGGGACCTTTACAGACGTCTTTGTCTTTGATTCACAAACAAATAAGATTTCCGTAGTCAAAGTTTCCTCCACTCCACACAATCCCGCAGAAGGGATTTTAACAGGGGTGGCTCAAGCGAAAGTAAACATGGAAGATATCCATTTCTTTTCACATGGGACGACCGTAGGCTTAAATGCCTTGATTACAAGAAATTTACCAAAAACAGCGTTAATTACTACGAAAGGTTTCCGGGATGTTCCCGAGATCCGCCGAGGAACGCGGCTTGAATTGTGGGATGCCTATGCGGATGTAGCTCCTCCTTATATTCGAAGACGCGATCGGTTTGAGGTAGAGGAAAGAGTCGATTACAACGGTAATGTTCTAGCTCCTTTAAATGAACAAGAGGCGTATGAGTTAGCACGGATACTCAAACGTCGTGGTATTGAATCGGTAGCAATCAGTTTTATCAATGCCTATACCAATGGTGTCAATGAATTGCGAATGAAAGAGATTATTCAGCAAGAATTGCCAGGGGTCTATGTATGTACTTCCAGCGAAACGCTGCCGGAAATTTTTGAGCATGAGCGGACAAGCACTACCATTATCAATGCGGTATTGGGTCCAATTTTGAATAGCTATATTGACCAATTGACCAATGAGATGAAAAGCAAAGGTTATAAAGGAGATGTCTTGGTTCTTCATTCTGGTGGCGGAGTGATGACTTCCGAAACCGTTCCGAAATACGCCGCTCGTGTTTCCAGCTCAGGAATTGCTGCGGGAGCGATTGCCGGATCGTATATTGCTAAGTTATGTGGTTATCAGAACTCGATTGGCCTTGACATGGGAGGAACCAGTACCGACATTTCCCTGATGTATAACGGCGATTTGCGGATCACCAAGGATTGGTATGTTGAATACGGTTATCCAATTGGCTTCCCAAGTATCGAAATTCAGACGATTGGAGCAGGTGGTGGAAGCTTGGCTTGGATCGATGAGGGAGGTTCCTTGCGCAACGGTCCGCAGAGTGCAGGTGCTGATCCCGGCCCCGTTTGTTATGAAAAAGGCGGAACTGAGCCAACCAATACCGATGCCAATGTCTTGTTGGGACGTTTAAACACCAAGTTGTTAAAGGGAGAAATGACCTTAAACAAAGAAGCTGCTCGTCAAGTGATTCGTGAGAAAATCGGAAAGCCTTTTCAGTTATCAGATGAAGAAGCAGCCAATGCGATCATTAAAGTGGCGAATGCCAACATGTGTGACGCCTTGCGCTTAATCTCGATTCGTCGTGGATATGACCCTCGTGATTTTGCACTCGTTGCCTTTGGAGGAGCAGGAGCTCTGCATGGCGCTCATCTGGCAAAAGAAATGGAGATCCCAACTGTGATTGTGCCACCGTTCCCAGGGATTACTTCGGCAATGGGTTGTCTCTTGGTGGATGTAAGGCATGACATTTCTAAAACCTATCTCAAAAATGTGGACGATGTAACCATTGATGAGCTAAACGAAGAATTCGCCAAAATGGAATTGGAAGCATGCGAGCTACTTCGCGAAGAAGGAATTGCTGACGAAGATATGAACCTGATTCGCTATATTGATATGCGTTATGTCGGTCAATGGCGTTCATTGGAAGTGTCTGCAGCACGGTCGATTCAAACTTTGGATGAAATTTTGGAGCGTTTCCATCAAGAGCATCAACGGGAGTTTGCTTTCTCGGATCGTACCCAAGGCGTTGAAATTTATGGCTTACGGATTGCTGCGATTGGGGTGGTACCGAAACCAGAATTGCACAAATATGAGCCTGAAGGAACTTTGGAAGAAGCATTGATCGAGTATCGCGATGTCTATTTTGAAGAGGCGGGCGGCTTTGTCAAAACTCCTATTTATGATCGCGAAAAAGTACCGGTGTTAACGGAATTTGTCGGTCCAGCCATTGTGGAACAGATGGATTCAACGACAGTGGTGCCACCAGAAGTTCGTGTCAAAGTCGATGAATATCGCAATATGATTATGACCATTCCAAAGGAAGGTGAATAATATGAGTCAGGTAACTTATAAAAGCAAATTAGATCCTGTTACCTTTGAAGTATTAAAAAATGCGTTTGTGAACCTCGTTGACCAAATGTCCGAACAGATCTTGCGAACATGTTATTCTTTCGTGATCTATAACCGCGATTTTAGCTCGGCGTTTTGTGACGCGCAAGGAAATACGGTGATGCAGGGAACTCAAGATATCTCTGTTCACGTCGGTACACTTCATCTAACTGCGAAAGCAGTAATTGAAGATTTTGGTGATGATATTCATCCGGGAGATGTGTTTATCGTCAATGATCCCTATCGGGGAGGAACCCATTTTTGTGATGTGAGTATTATTCGACCGATCTTTTATGAAGATGAATTGATTGCTTTTATGCAAACCAAAGGGCACTGGGCCGATATGGGTGGGTCCGTACCAGGCTCATTTGATGTTCAGTCACAAGATCACTATGGCGAAGGAGTGAGAATTCCTCCTGTTCGCATCTGGAGCAAAGGACAATATTTGGCTGATGTCGCCAATCTGCTTGTTTCCAATATGCGCTTGCCAGAAGAGCGCTTAGGAGATTTGCGCGCTCAAGCCGAGGCGACACAAGTCGCTGGAAATCAATTGCTCCAGCTAATTGAAAAGTATGGCAAAGAGACGGTGTTGATCGCTTTTGAGGAAGTACAAGATTATGTCGAACGCCTCGCTAAAGCGAAGATTTCCAAATTGCCCAATGGAACATGGGAAACAGTCGACTACATCGATATGGATCCTGAACTGGGTGATGGATTGATTCCGATTCGCGTAAAAATGACGATCGAAGATGACATGATTCACTATGATCTAGGCGGTTCACATTCGTATATCAGTTGTTTCTTAAACGCTGGATATGGCGCTTCGTTCTCAGCTGTTGTGGCAGGCACCAAGACGTTCTTCCCTGAAGTTCCACTGAACTCCGGATTTTATCGGACACTGAAAGTGGATCTACCTGAGGATTCGGTGGTCAATGCACCTCACCCCATTGCGGTAACGGGCTTTTGTTCCGGCGCATACGAAAAGATTATGAATGCCATTTTTGAACTATGGTCTGAGATCTTACCGGAGAGAGCATTGGCTTGCTCCTTTAACCTGGAATACTTACTGATCGGTGGATGGGATCGCCGACCAGGATATGACAACTACTTTATGTGGTATGATTGGATGGCTGGCGGACATGGAGGTCGTAATCAGAAAGACGGTGCCAATGCCCTGTCACCTGTTTTTGGAGTCGGCTTAAGTGTCCAACCTTGCGAAGGGCAAGAGCGGCTATCCCCAGTGATCACCACACACCATCAAATCATCACCGACTCCGGTGGACCGGGACAATTCCGTGGAGGATGTGGAGTAGAAAAAGGCGGAATCCTGACCAAAATTGATCGAACCGTTATGTCGTATTGTTGCGACCGATCTCGTTCGATCACATGGGGAATCTTTGGTGGGTTACCATCGAATCCACACGGAGCTTGGCTCAACAAAGGAAAAGAAGAAGAACAATTCTTGGGTAGTATTTTCTCCGGAGTCAAAGTAAAAGAAGGAGACTCCTTTACCCGTCCATCTGCTGGTGGGGGAGGACTCGGAGATCCACTAAAACGAGATCCTCAAGCTGTGCTCGAGGATGTGATCGATGGCTACGTTTCCATTGAGAGAGCCCGCAAGGATTATGGCGTGGTGATTTGGGCGATTGATCCAGAGATCGATCAGTATGAGATCGATGAGGAAGCAACAGCAAAAGAAAGAGAGTATATTCGTCAAAATCGGAAGCAATGGCTAATGACGCCAATCGAAGAGGTCCAATCCCTATATGATCAAGGGGAGATTGATTCGCTTGACATGATTCGTCGCTACGGTGTTGTTTTAGATGCCCAAACCGGTAAAATTTTACCGAAATCGACGGAGCAATACCGCGAAAGCATGTACAAACGTACGTTGAAGTATTGGCAAGATTGATAGAAAGTCTTGGTAAAAACCCTTGGTTTACTAGAAAAACCAAGGGTTTTTCAAAAATGAAAGATCCTTTGTATATATTTCGAAATTGAAATTATCGTTAATAAAAGATATAATCATTTACAAAAAATATGGTGAGTTGGTGTGAACATGATTGTCTGGAAAGATCTGTTACAACCGATCACGGTCAAAGTTCACCATCGTAGTACCTTGCGCGAAGTGATGCAAACGATCCACACCACCCAATCCGAGTTGGTTTTGGTTTATGCTGCCCAAAAGGTGGTCGGGTATCTGAACACAAAGTGTGTAATGCAGTTTATTTTGGCGAAAAATGACTTGGATCAGCCGATTCCTTTCTATTATACAGATGTTTTATTGGTACGAGAGGATCAGCCCGTTGAATTTTATCATAATGTCTCGGTCGTCTTGGGAGTGAACCAAGCAAATAAAGTGACAGGTTTTTGTTCGTTAGCGGATGCTCGTAATCAAATTACGCGCTTACAATTGAAAGAAAAGACACAGATTTTTAACAGTGCGCACATCGGTGTGATCACAACAAATGAACAGTTTCGCATTACCTTTATAAATGGGACCGCAGAAAATATTTTAGGTTTATCGCGCAATTTTTTATTACATCGCAATTATAAGACGTTATTGAATGCACCACAACTAGAAGATGTTTTGCTAGGTAAACAGTTGGTTAGTGTGAGTCATTCACTTAATTTTAAACAAATTATTGGGAATTTTTCTCCTCTCTTTAATGAAGGGAAAATCTTAGGGATTATTCATATCTTTTATTTACGTGAGCAATTGGAAGAATCGATTCAAGAGCTTGAGTGGGTGCGTAATTTAAACGAAGACCTGAAAGCGCTTTATTCTTCTTCCAATGAAGAGATCATCGTTTTAAATGGAGAAGGCAAGATCGTCCGTCTGGCTGGGAATTTTTTGAAGGATTTTTGGGGTGTGGAACATCCTGACGAATTAATAGGTAAAAATTTATTTGATATGCACCGTGAAGGATTATATCAATATGATTTATTTGAAAGGGCTCATAAGAAGAAAGGGAAATTTGTTTTTGTCCATGAAAACAAGAAGGGCTGCAAAGTCTGGTCTTCGGCAACACCCGTCTTTTATCAAGATAAATTAGAAAAAATAGTGATGATCTCTAGAGATATTACTGAGATCAATCAGCTAAGAGAAGAACTAAAAATTGAGCGCAAACGGTCCGATCAATATAAACAAGAGTTAGATCAAATGATGATGCGGAATCAAGTAGATAAAAAACTAATCTATCGTTCCAAGGTGATGGAAGATGTGGTGGATCAGATCAAGCGGATCGCCATGGTCGACTCGACTGTGCTCTTGTATGGTGAATCAGGGGTTGGAAAAGAAGTATTTGCCCAAACGATTCATCAAAATAGCCGGCGCAAAGAACATCCGTTGGTGCGAGTCAATTGTGGAGCGATCCCAGAAAGCCTGATCGAAAGCGAATTTTTTGGTTATGTAAAAGGAGCGTTTACAGGTGCCGATCAAAATGGAAGGGCTGGTTTTTTTGAACAAGCCCATCAAGGGACCATTTTTCTCGATGAAATCACAGAATTACCGTTAAATTTGCAAGTGAAATTGCTAAGAGTGCTTCAAGAAAAAGAAGTGATGCGAATCGGTGATACGAAAAGCATCAAGGTAGATGTACGAGTGATCGCAGCGACCAACCGTAATATTAAAAGATTGGTCGAAGAAAACAAGTTTCGCGAGGATCTTTACTATCGGCTCAATGTGATTCCGGTCCATATCCCACCATTGCGTGAGCGAACGGGCGATGTGATGATGTTATCCCTCTTCTTTTTAGAGCAATTCAATCGGCTGTATCAGCTGGATAAGAAACTATCTCAGGATGCATTTGATGTCTTGGAAAGTTACCATTGGCCGGGAAATGTAAGGGAACTGCAAAATATGATCGAACGTTTGGTTGTGACGAGTCGAGGACAAACAATCACAGGTGAAGAAGTGATGTCCATTTTATTTGGAGAGAGCAAATCAAAAGTAGTCAAACCGATCTTGGGCTCGATCATGCCATTGCAGGAAGCGGTGGATGATTTGGAAAGCCAATTGATCCGAGCTGCTTTGCAGAAATATGGGACAGCAGCGAAAGCAGCAAAAGTTTTGCAAGTCAGTCCCGCGACGATGAGCCGGAAGATCAATCGGCTATTGAGGTAGGTGGAAAAGCGAATGTTTACATTACCAGAGACGCGCTTTGATTTTGTTGGTGATGAATATATTTATGCCGAGATCTCCAGAGAAATGAGTATTGAGAGCAATTATAAAGCGATCTCCATTACCAACGAATTGCGAAAGCGCAATATTCCTGGGATTATCGATATCTGTCCAGCCAATGCCTCGTATTTGATCCGCTACAATCCCGAAAAAATCGCTGGACAAGACTTAAAAGATTATATTCAAGAAATTGATATAAAAAAGAGCAATCTCTCGGAATTAACCATGCAGATTCGGATTATTGAAATCCCAACTTGGTATGATGATCCCATCACGCGCGAATATTCTTTGCAATTTGCCGATCGACATCAACATCCAGAGATGACCGATTTTGAATTTGTGATGAGAGGAAATGGCTTTACAGATAAAAATGCTTTTATTGAAGCTCATTCATCCATGCCCTATTTTATCAGTATGGTTGGTTTTATCCCTGGAACTGCTTGGGAATTTCAGATTGGGGTTCCCCGTGAAAACATCATCCAAGTAGCGAAATATTTGAGTCCGCGAACGAAAACGCCAGCTCGCGCCATTGGTTTAGGCGGAGCATTTACCGTTGTTTATCCGATGGAAAGTTCCGGTAGTTACCAACTTATAGGCATGTCTGCAGTACCGGTCTATGATGAAAAAAGGCGCTTGGCAGAGCTAAACGATGTGGTATTGGCTCGACCTGGTGACTTTTGGAAACATCGTCCGATTGACGAGAGGGAATATCAACGGATTGTCGATGAGGTCGAACGAGGAACCTATCGTTATCGAATCAAAGAGGTTGAATTTTCGTCGGAGAAATATTTGCTCTATGGAAAAGAGTATATCGACGATCTAATGGAGGGATTTTAATTGCTTAAGATCCTAGAACCGGGGATTTTGACGACTGTACAAGATTTGGGGAGAAATGGGTATTACCATTTGGGAATTCCTCCTTCTGGGGCTGCTGACCAATATTCTTTTCAATTAGGAAATTTGTTATTAGGTAATCCAATCGATTATGCGGGTCTAGAAATCACTTTGCTCGGTCCAAAGATCGAATTTATGAAACGAACCGTGTTTAATCTGACGGGGGCTCCGGTAGAAGCATTTTTAAACAATCAGCCGCTCTCCATGTGGGAAAACATCGAAGCTCGTCGGGGAGATGTATTATCCTTTAAATTTGCCAAGAAGGGTGTCCGAACCTACTTGTGCATTTCGGGAGGAATTCAAGTTCCCAAAGTGATGGATAGTCGTTCTACCTTTACCACTTGTGAGTTAGGAGGACATCGGGGCAGAAAGTTGATCGCCGGAGATTTGCTGGAGATTGGGGAGCCCTTGCCAGGGGTGTTAAAACAAGTGGGGAGAAGAGTAAACAAAGAGTTTATTCCCGAATTTAAAAAGAAAATCGATGTTCGCGTGGTTCTAGGGATGATTAGCTATAGTCTGAGTGATGAGGGAGTGCGTTCTTTTCTTAATGGAGAATGGAAAGTAGCAGTCGAATCCAGTCGGTTGGCTTATCGTCTGAAAGGTCCTTCCCTTCATTATGAAAATGTCGAAACCCCCTTTGGAGCAGGAAGTGGCTTCTCCAACGTAGTCGATACCGCTTATCCACTGGGAGGAATCATGATTACCAACAGTGAAGAACTTATCGTTCTATTAAATGATGCGACGACCGGAGGAGGATTTATGACGATTGGGGCGGTGATTAGTTCCGACCTTGATGTCATTGCTCAATCACGACCCGACACCATGGTCCGTTTCATGGCTGTAACGGTTCAACAAGCTGTTCAGGAACGAATCAATAAAAAAGAGAAATTACTAAAATTCGCTGAGATGTTAAAGTAAATATATCCAATTCTTCAAGATAAAGCAAACTACCTAAGCACGGTTTAGGTAGTTTGCTTTATTTATATCTATCAATTCAAAAAGCCAACTGCCTAAGCATGGTTTAGACAGTTGGCTTCGTTTTGATCTAATTGATAAACTTATCCATCTTCGCCCACTCTTTGTTCCGTAAAATATATTTTTGGACTTTTCCGGTCGAAGTTTTAGGTAAATCGCCAAACGCTACCTGATCAGGACATTTATAGCGGGCCAATCGTTCACGACAAAACTGAATAATCTCCTGTTCGGTTGCCGATTTCCCCGGTTTTAAAGTAACAAAAGCCTTCGGACGCTCTCCCCATTTTTCATGAGGAATCGCGATCACTGCACATTCGAGGACAGCAGGATGCTGAGCAATGGTTTGTTCCACTTCAATTGAGGAAATATTTTCTCCTCCAGAAATAATGATATCTTTTGAACGGTCCCTCAGCTCAATATAGCCATCCGGATGCCAAACACCCAGGTCCCCCGAATGAAACCAATTGCCCGCAAAAGCTTCTTTCGTCGCTTCCGGATTCTTATAGTAACCTTTAGCCACATTGTTTCCACGCATCACCACTTCGCCCATGGTTTTTCCATCCCAAGCGACATCATTCATCTGATCATCAACGACACGCGCTCTTTCTGCAGTCACATACCCTTGTCCTTGTCGCGCCAGCAGACGGGCTTGCTCGTTTAAAGGAAGATCATTCCACTCCTCATGCCATTCGCAAACCGTATAGGGACCATATGTTTCCGTTAAACCATACACATGAATCGGTCGAATATTTAACTCATTCATCTGTCCAAGCAAAGTAGGAGAAGGAGGAGCCCCAGCCACCGTAGAAACCACCTGCTTGGATAGCCGCTTCGCTTTGGGATGATTGACTAACATAATCTGAATCGTCGGCGCCCCATTATAATGGGTAATCCCTTCTCGATGGAAAAGATCCCAGATCAACTCCGGATCCAACTTACGCAGACAAACATGAGTCGCGCCAACAGCAGTCACTGCCCAAGTAAAACACCAACCATTGCAGTGGAACATCGGCAGAGTCCATAGATAAATACTCGAACTATTTAATCCGGTCTCAATCACCTCACTTAAAGCATTCAAATAAACACCGCGATAAGAATACATCACCCCCTTGGGATTCCCCGTCGTTCCTGAAGTATAGTTAATCGAAATCGTCTCCTCCTCATCTTCCAGAACAGAATCGATCGGTTTAGGCGATCCAGCAGCAAGAAATTGCTCATACGGATCCCTCTCTTCACCCGTATCATCAATGCGGATCACTTCAACCCCTTCCAAGGAAAGAGGATCGATCAAATGCTTTAACTCCGCATCAACAAAAAGAAACTTGGCGCCACAATGTTTTAAAATAAAATCGATCTCCTGACTATTCAAACGCGTATTAATCGCAACCAAAATACCACCCGCTGCCGGCACACCGTAATGAGCTTCCAACAATGGCGGAATATTGGGAGCCAAAAAAGCAACACGATCTCCCTTTTCTAACCCCACCGCGCGCAAACGAGAAGCCAAACGATACACACGCTCTCCGAATTGACGATATGTATACCGGCGTGACCCATGAACAACAGCCGTTTTATTTGGAAAAATAAGCTGACTGCGCTCCAAAAAACTAATCGGAGTTAACTCCGAACGGTAAACTTTTGTCATTTATTGCATCCTCCTTACGCATGAATTGACCAAAAACCTTTCTTTGCAACCGATTGAAACATCTCTCCACCCAATCCCTCTAAAAATATCCCAATCAAACACCTATTCAAAATCAAATCGCTATTCCGCTGAAAGGGAATATTGAAACTAATAAAAAGACTCCCATATCTATCTTCCGATAAACCAACCACAAACCCACCCATTTTGAATGCGCTTACAAAATAAAACAACCTTATTATATAAGATTTAATTACCTATTCATAAGAAAACTAAACTTATAACATGAAAAGCAAAGTAGAAAAGTACCAAAAGCAGGGACTATCGATCCCCAATAGAGATAGCTGAAAGGAATCACCACCAAAAACTATGAAATGTTCTCACACCTAAATCCTCAAAAGTCCTGCCACGTCTCTGTCCACGAAAAGATATTAGATGGACCAGTCTACCCACACAGAAAAGTTTGAAACACAAAACCAAGGGCAAAGGGGCATTTGAAAGCGCCAGGCTTTGATGCGCCACTGAGCGGAGGGGCACAGCGAAGGGAAAAAAGCGGAAAACGTGTCTGAGCGATAGCGAGTTTTTTCCGCTCCCGTAGCCGTGCCCCGAAGCGGACAGTTATACATCCTTGCAAGCATCAACACCCTGTAGCGTCAAAAGCCCCGTGCCCGACCTCTGTTCACGAACAGAGCTTAGTAGGAATGGGGCTATGCTCAAAAAGAGTCGAAACATAAATTTGTAGGGCAGAGAGATAAAGGGCTAACCGCACAGGAAAGCTCAAAACGCAATCCCAGTGGCAAGAGACATTAGAAGAAAAGCCCCAGAAACTATCCACAAACCTAGATCAGAAGGAGCGAGATTCTAACTTAGTAAATTATGAAACGTATTCCTAGTGGCGAGTGACATTTGAAGACGCAAGGCTTTGATGCGCCACTGAGCGGAGGGGCACAGCGAAGGGAAAAAAGCGGAAAACGTGTCTGAGCGATAGCGAGTTTTTTCCGCTCCCGTAGCGGCACCCGAAGCGGACAGTTATACATCCTTGCAAGCATCAACACCCTAGAGGCTCAAAAGGCACCGCCCCGATTCCCTATCACTATCCAAAATCAATACAGTCTTACCGCAATCCCAGTGGCAAGAGAGATTTGAAAGTGAAAGGCTTTGATGCGCCACCGAGTGGAGGGGCACAGCGGAGGCAAAAAAGGATTACAACAGTTACTAAACATGTTACAACCTATTTAAATAACATCTTTTATTCTTTAGTTAAAAAAGATATTGACATCATCCAAATAAGGCGCTATCATATACTTAAACCTAAAACGAGTTCACTTCTAGAAAGATTACCTCTTTCAAGAGCAGTGAATGATTATTCTATCGCCATGCAGGCAAAAAACTGACGAATCTTCTGAACTCCGAGAGATCGGAGCATTAAAGTAGATCGAAGCCAGTTATACATTCATCCATTGTTTGGTCATGAATGATATAACTGGCTTTTTACTTGCAATCGGCGAAGAATATTCATATTTCTTGCAGGAGGAATTTACAATGACCATTGTAAAAGAGAAGAGTTACTTAACACATCTTCAAAAAAATGATCGTTTTGAAGTACAACCCAATCCGAATCACCATCGGATGTATCACATTGTACTAAACGAAGAACGACTTCGTGAGTTCTTCGACACCTTTAAAAACTATACCCCCCAAGCCTTAGAGTACCTCCCGTATATGCGCTACATCGTAGCAGGAAAACTACGTGAACTCTTTGGTGACGACTTTGCGCAACTCATTCGTGATATCCTGCATGATCGTCAAACAGGTGGATTTACCATCGGTGTACAAGGAACAACGGACAACACCGACGACTTCGTCAAATTCGCAACAGCCATTACCCACAATGTGGGAACCGCTAACTATGACGCTATGACCGGAACCTTCTACGCTCGGTTTACCGTAAAACACACCGATGCCAGTGACTCCTATCTGCGCCAAGCTTACCGTCTCTTTACGCTTCATACAGACGGAACCTTCGTCGATGAGCCAACCGATTGGTTACTCATGATGAAAATGCAAGAAAAAAATGCCGCAGGTGGAGAATCACGTCTCATGCACTTAGACGATTGGGAAGACTTAGAAAAGTTTAGTAAGCACCCGCTTGCTTCCTATAAATTCACTTACAAAGCGCCACCAAGTAAGAACGTTCAACAAATTGTAGAACGTCCTACATTCTATCAACAAAACAATGGAACTTGCATTTGCTTTATTGACCAATTTGTCTACCCAGAAACGATTGAACAAGCCAAATATCTCAAAGAACTATCTGACTCAGCGGAAAACTCTCCAGCAACTAAAGCAATTAAATTGCCAATTGGTGACCTGATTATGATCAACAACACCTTCTGGATGCACGGTCGAGCTGCTTTTGAAAAACATCCTGACTTGTTCCGTGAATTAATGAGACAACGTGGATTGTTCGCCCAGTTCTAACAGCTTTTGACTCATTTGATGATGTTAGTTAGCAATTGTCGAGATGTAGCTTGAAGATTCGGATTAGCTTTACGCCTTGCCTTTAATGTCTCTTTCCTTAGCGATCATAGGGTAAACATTGTTTTACCAGGGCCAGTTAAAATCATTTTAACTGGCTTTTTTTTTAAACAAAAACGATTGATTAGGAGAATAGATGATATGAGTACAATGATTAATGAACAGGGAAAGCAACGCGCAGCGACACTATTGGAAAACACCCAAAAAATTGTAAAAGAAGCCCTTGGGAAACTAGATTATGATGAAGCAACCTATGAGCTGTTGAAAGAACCCCTTCGTTTTCTTGAAGTGCGGATTCCAGTACGGATGGACGATGGAAAAGTAGAAATTTTTACAGGATACCGTTCCCAACATACGACGGCAGTGGGGCCAGCCAAAGGAGGAATTCGCTTTCATCCCGATGTAACCGCAGAAGAAGTAAAAGCACTCTCTATCTGGATGAGTATTAAATGTGGTCTCTTTGATCTCCCCTTTGGCGGTGGAAAAGGTGGCGTCGTTTGTGATCCACGCCATATGTCTTTCCCTGAATTAGAAAGAGTGGCCAGAGGTTATGTACGAGCGATTAGCCAGATCGTCGGTCCAAGCAAAGACATCCCCGCACCCGACGTTTATACCAGCCCCCAAGTAATGTCTTGGATGCTCGATGAATACACCACCATCAATGAAATGGACAAACCTGGTTTTATTACGGGAAAACCTGTCGCACTCGGAGGATCCCGTGGTCGTGAACGGGCAACCGCTCTTGGTGTGTTTATCGCACTACGCGAAGCAGCGAAGTTAAAAAATAAAAAACCGGAAGACCTCTCTGTAATCATTCAAGGGTTTGGCAACGTTGGGGGAAATCTAGCCAAAATCTGTTATGATGCTGGCATCAAAGTAATTGGTATCAGTGATGCTTACGGGGCTCTCTATGATCCAAAAGGCTTAGAGATTCCATCTTTGCTAGAAAAAAGAGATTCATTTGGGCTTGTCACCAACCAATTTGATGACGTGATCACCAATGCGGATCTATTAACAAGAGAATGTGATATTCTTGTCCCCGCGGCTCTGGAAAATCAAATTACGGAGAAAAATGCGCCATTGATTCAAGCGTCGATCCTTGTAGAAGCCGCCAATGGTCCGACCACTGCAGAGGCGGAAGAGATCTTAAACAAACGCGGAATTCTCATCGTGCCAGATGTTCTTGCCAATGCGGGTGGAGTCACCGTCTCTTATTTTGAATGGGTTCAAAACAATCAAGGTTACTATTGGTCAGCAGAGGAAGTAGAGAAAAAACTAGAAGAGAAAATGGTTGCTGCTTTTGTCAACACGATGACAGTAGCCAAAGAGAGAAATGTAGGAACCAGACTTGCGGCATATATGGTGGGACTGAAAAAACATGCCGATGCCATGAAATTACGCGGCTGGGTATAAATAGCTTCCATGTTAATTAGACAAAAAGTTGACATAACCTTACTAAAGATAATATACTATTTTTGGGATCCTTCCGGAGAAAAAGAATCCCATTCTTGAGTCATTAAAAATCAACGTTTTTGACTATTTAAAATGGGTCTTTCTTACTTCATTTATTCATTCCTAGAAAGTTTGCGCTTTCAAGATCAATGAATAAAGGGAAAGACTGCAAATAAATGCATATGGGAAAAAACTGATGAATCTTCTGGACTCCGAGAAATCGGAGATGAAAAGTGGATCGAAGCCAGTTATGTCATTCGTGGATATTTGTTCATGGATGGATATAACTGGTTTTTTATTGAGTAAAACTAGAAGATATCAAAAGTATTGAGAGGAGAATGGTGGATGAGTGTGTTAGAAAAAGCTTTCAATCAGAAGTTTGTACAAAAACAAGCTGGATATGAAGTGAAACCACATCCGATCCACAAACGGATGTATCATATTGAGTTGAATGAAGATCGTCTCCGTGAATTCTTTGATTTCTTTGCCAAAGATAATCCTCAAACGTTGGAGTATATCCCGTATATGCGCTATATTATGGCTGGAAAACTGAATGAACTATTGGGTTCTTCCTTCCAAGATACGATTCGTGCGATCTTACATGATCGGGAGTCTGGTGCGTTTACGATCGGTGTTCAAGGGGTAACCACAGATCCAGATGAATTTGTAAAATTTGCTACAGCGATTACTCACAATGTAGGAACGGCCAACTTTGACGCCATGACCGGAAAATTCTATGCACGGTTTACCGTAAAACACACCGATGCAAGCGATTCCTATCTACGTCAGGCTTATCGTCTCTTTACGCTTCATACGGATGGAACCTTCGTCGATGAGCCAACCGATTGGCTACTCATGATGAAAATGCAAGAGAAAAATGCTGTAGGGGGAGAATCCCGCTTACTTCATTTAGATGACTGGGAAGATCTCGAGAAATTTAGTAAACATCCACTTGCTTCTTACAAATTTACCTATAAAGCACCACCAAGTAAAAACGTGCAACAAATAGTACAACGTTCGACATTCTTCCAACACAACAACCAAACTTGTATCTGCTTTATTGATCAATTTGTTTATCCAGAAACGATTGAGCAAGCAAAATATCTCAAAGATCTATCTGACTCAATGGAAAATAGTCCATCCACGCATGCGCTAAAGCTACCAGTGGGTGATTTGATTATGTGCAATAACTTGTTCTGGGTTCATGGTCGGGCTCCTTTTGAGGAACATCCTGATTTATTCCGTGAATTGATGAGACAACGCGGGGTATTTGCCCAGTTCTAAGGTGGAAAGGAACGTGTAGAAGATGGCAACTATGTATGATTTTGCGATAGTGGGTGGTGGAATCGTCGGACTCTCCACTGGAATGGCTTTGACTGAGCGCTTTCCAAATGCCCGTATTCTTGTACTCGAGAAAGAAGCGAGTTGGGCCGAGCATCAGACAGGTCACAATAGTGGAGTGATTCACTCCGGAATCTATTATAAACCGGGGAGTTTTAAAGCACGATTTGCCCGTGAAGGTAGCAGAAGTATGACAGAATTTTGTCAGAAACATGGGATCAAGCATGAAATTTGCGGCAAAGTCATTGTTGCCACTAAGCAAGAAGAGCTTCCTTTGCTAGATAATTTATATGAGCGCGGTTTGCAAAATGAATTAGCCATCAAAAAGATTACGGCAGAAGAATTAAAAGAGATTGAACCACATGTAAATGGTTTGGCTGCGATTCATGTTCCAATGGCGGGGATCGTCAATTATAAACAAGTGGCAGAAAAATTTGCTGAGATCATTGAACAAAATGGTGGAGATTTACGTCTCAATACACGAGTGGAACGAACCTTAGAAAAGGGCGATAGTGTCGAAATAGAGACAACCCAAGGAACCTTCCAAGCTCGTTTTATGATTAACTGTGCTGGTCTTCATAGTGACCGTGTTGCGAAAAAGACCGGTATCAAAACCGACGTAAAAATTCTTCCTTTCCGTGGAGAGTATTATGAACTCAAACCTGAGAAACGTTATTTAGTCAAGCACTTAATTTATCCTGTTCCTAATCCAGCATTCCCATTTCTTGGGGTTCATTATACACGGATGATCGATGGTCGCGTCGATGCCGGTCCCAACGCTGTGCTTAGCTTTAAGCGGGAAGGATACAAAAAAACCGATATCAACTTAAAAGATTTGGCTGAAGCGTTGTCCTATGCAGGTCTCTGGAAAATGGCAGGCAAGTTCTGGAAAGAAGCGATTCATGAATACGCTCGTTCTTTCAGTAAAGCCCGATTTGTAAAAAGCCTGCAAGAACTGATTCCTGAGATTCAAGCAGATGATTTGATTCCAACGCATGCGGGTGTACGTGCGCAAGCTCTAAAATCAGATGGTAGCTTGGTGGACGATTTTTATATCGTCCCAGGGAAAAATAGCATTCATGTATGTAACGCGCCGTCTCCGGCAGCGACTGCTTCGATTCAAATCGGAAAATATGTTGCTGAACGTGTCCAAGAGAAAGTGAACTAGAGACAGTAACATCACCCTATACGCTAAGTCTGTTTGACAGAGGGAAGAGCACGCTCAGATCATTATCTAGCGGCGGTCTCTTCCTTCTTTCGCCTTATGAAACTTTGTATAGATTAAAGTTGAATAATACCCTTAGGAGGTTGGGGAAAGATGACATTAAAAGTAGAAGCAAAAAAATATCGCAATCTAATCAATGGAGAATGGATGGAGCCTGCTTCCGGAAAGTATCAGGCGAGCGTGAATCCAGCAGACACAAGAGATATTGTTGGGTACGCACCATTGTCGACGACAGAAGAAGTGGAAGCAGCCATTGCTGCAGCGAAAAAGGCTAGTCATAGCTGGGCTCGTCTTTCTCCCGTAGCTCGTGGCGAATATTTGCGTAAAGCAGCCGATATTCTCGAAAAACGGATCGATGAGATTGGGGAAACACTAACTCGTGAAATGGGAAAAACCCTCGCGGAGGGAAAAGGAGAAACCGCGCGGGGAGTGGCGATTTTACGTTATTATGCCGGAGAAGGGTATCATTCGATCGGTGATGTGATTCCTTCCAGTGATGCGGAATCCCTTTTATTTACCACTCGTGTGCCGGTTGGAGTAGTGGGACTGATTACCCCATGGAATTTTCCAGTGGCGATTCCAATTTGGAAACTAGCTCCTGCACTGATCTATGGTAACACGGTTGTGATCAAACCGGCTTTAGAAGCGACAGTTACTTTGATGAAAGTATTTGAATGTTTGCAAGAAGCAGGTTTCCCACCTGGAGTGATCAATTTGGTAAGTGGATCGGGGTCCACTGTGGGCAACACGATCATTGAACATCCGGATGTGAAAGCGATTAGCTTTACGGGATCCAACCAAGTTGGACGGATGATTGCCTCCAAAGCGGTTGAGCGTGGTGCAAAATATCAATTGGAATTAGGTGGGAAAAACCCATCGATTATTACTAAACATGCTGACTTGGATTTAGCGGCACAGCTGACTGTAAATGCGGCGATGATGTCGACGGGGCAAAAATGTACGGCGACAAGCCGCGCGATTGTTGTGAAAGATGTTTACGATGAGTTTCGGGCCAAAGTGCTAGAAAAAGTAAAACAAATCAAGGTAGGAAATGGATTAGATCCCGAAACCTATATGGGACCTGTTGCCTCAAAGAGCCAGTTTGATAGCGTTCTAGCTGCGATTGAAAAAGGAAAAGCAGAAGGAGCCACCCTTCTATTTGGTGGAGAGGCGTTGACAGAGGGAGAATTGGCCCATGGCTATTATATTCAACCAACTGTCTTTGAAGATGTGACTCCCGATATGTCTTTAGCCCAAGAAGAGATTTTTGGACCGGTGTTAGCGATGATCAAAGTAGATGACTTTGAGCAGGCGATCGAAGTGGCAAATGGCATTAAATATGGTCTGAGTGCCTCCTTGTTTACCACCCGTCTCGATGAAGCATTTACCTATATGCGTGAGATTGAAGCAGGGGTCGTTCGTGTCAACGGAGAAAGTTCAGGAGTAGAATTACAAGCGCCTTTTGGTGGAATGAAAGAATCCAGCTCTCACTCCCGTGAACAAGGACGAGCTGCCATGGAGTTTTTCACTTCGATTAAGACGATTACGATGAAAGCTTAATGGATTATTATTTTAATTTTAAAATAATATCTTTCATTATTGAAATAAATTTCGTTTCTGATATAATGACCTCAATGAAGGTGTCCAAGGTTTATCCAACTAAATAACTGAATTACTCAGTTTTGACTGTTACGTCTGTCCTCCTTCATACCAGAAGTGAGATCACGGTCGAAAAAGCCAGTCAAATTCCTTATCAGCATGGTTATGTTGCTGTTTAGGGGATTTCGACTGGCTTTTTATTTTACCTTCGAGACCGCTGATGAATCCACCTTCCTAACCGGTAGGAATACCAGAAAAAGAAGACGCGAATGGAGTGATTACACTATGGAAAAAAATGTTGCTACCACCTTAAACATTCCAGGAAACGGATCACAAGCTTTGCATGAGCGCCGGATGAAAGCGGTTCCGCAGGGTCCATATCATGTGACACCGATCTATGTAAAAGAAGCTCGTGGGGCTTTAGTAACCGATGTGGATGGAAATACGCTGATTGACTTTGCTGGAGGAATCGGGATTCAAAACGTAGGTCACTGTCATCCCAAAGTATTAAAAGCGGTTCATGAGCAAGTAGATCAGTCCATTCACACTTGTTTTCATGTATTCCCTTACGAGAGCTATATTGCACTGGCTGAGAAGCTCAATGAAAAAACCCCCGGAAACTTTGCGAAGAAAACGATGTTTGTCAATAGTGGGGCAGAAGCAGTTGAAAATGCGATAAAAATTGCTCGTGCAGCAACGGGTCGCAAGGCGGTTTTATCGTTTAGCCGCGCTTACCATGGTCGGACACTGATGACTATGTCATTAACCAGTAAAGTGAAACCATATAAGTTTGGTTTTGGGCCATTTGCTCCTGAGACATATAAAATTCCTTATCCGTATTATTATCATGCTCCAGAAGGGGTTACCCCAGAAGAGATGGATGCTCAACTCTTGAACCAAATTGAAGAAATGTTCCTAGGAGAAGTAACCGCAGAAGATGTGGCTGCCATCATTATGGAACCGGTTCAAGGGGAGGGAGGATTTATCGTTCCTTCCGCTAACTTCGTAAAAGGAATTCGGGAAATTTGTGATAAATATGGAATTTTGTTGATTGCAGATGAAATCCAAACCGGTTACGCCCGAACAGGTAAATTGTTTGCGATGGAACATTACGGAGTAGCTCCTGATCTCATGACAACATCCAAATCGATTGCTGCCGGTTTACCTTTAAGCTCCGTTACCGGTCGTGCCGAGCTGATGGATGCACCTGCCGCCGGACAATTGGGTGGTACCTTCGCTGGAAGCCCTGTCGCCTGTGCAGCTGGACTCGCCGTGCTTGACATCATCGAAGAAGAAAATCTTTGTCTGCGCGCTCAAGAAATCGGCGAAAAAATGATTGCTCGCTTTAAAGAGATGCAGAATAAGTATGAGTTGATTGGCGATGTACGTGGACTCGGAGCGATGGTTGCAATGGAAATGGTAACCGATCGTAAAACCAAAACACCAGCAACTGCAGCAGTAGCTGAAATTGTCAAAGATACTTGGAAAAATGGATTGGTCTCTTTGAGTGCAGGTCTGAACTCCAATGTTCTTCGTTTCTTGCCACCGTTGGTCGTAACGGATGAGCAATTGGAGAAAGGACTGGATATTTTAGAAGCTTCGATTGCTCGTGTCCAACAAAATGCGTAACTTAAATTAAGCTTTCCCTCTCTTTTCTCCATTGCCGGGGATTGTATTTGATCCTCGGTAAGGAGACAGATTTTATATATATTTTTTTCCTAGTAGTACAAATTAATATATAGGAGGCTGTTCTATGAGCAATGAAAAGCAAAAATTTAATAAGGTCTTATCGTCCTATGACGTCTTAGCGCTAGCTTTTGGGGCGATGATCGGTTGGGGATGGGTCGTCTTATCAGCGGACTGGCTCGGTACAGCCGGGATCTGGGGATCTATTATCGCCTTCCTCATCGGTGGAGTTTTGGTCTTATTCGTTGGTTTTGTTTATTCTGAGTTAACCTCAGCGATGCCGAAGACGGGTGGAGGACAAATCTTTATCCATCGTGCCTTGGGATCGAAATGGGCCTTTGTCGGTGCCTGGACCTTAGCACTTGGTTATGTATCGGTTGTAGCCTTTGAAGCGGTTGCTTTGCCGCAGGTCATTGAGTATTTGTTCCCTAACTATAAAGTCGGTTATTTATGGACGATTGCTGAAGGGGATGTTTATGCTTCTTGGGCAGCAGTAGGAATGGGTGGATCGCTACTTGTGATGCTCTTCAACTATAGAGGGATGAAAGAAGCTGCTCTCTTCCAAACGATTGTAACCGTTTTACTCGCTCTGGTAGGACTCTTCTTGATCTTTGGTGGTTTGGCAGTAACTCCTCCAGCAGATCAAACACCTGCTTTTATCGGAGGAATCGGTGGAATTATGGCGGTAGCCATTATGACGCCATTTATGTTTGTAGGATTTGACGTGATTCCGCAAACAGCTGAAGAAACCAATCTGCCGTATAAAAAGATCGGTAAAATCTTGATCTTATCAGTGGTTATGGCTGTTCTCTTCTACATCGGTGTTATTTTTGCAACGGGTCAAGGTTTAGGTCAAGCAGCATTAGGTGACAGCACCTTGGCAACTGCAGATGCGTTAGCTAGCGTTGTTGGCAGTGACTGGGGTGGCGTGGTTCTCATCCTTGGTGGTATTGGTGGAATTCTGACGAGCTGGAACGCTTTCTTAATCGGTGGTAGCCGGATTCTCTATGCCATGGCTCACGCAAAAATGTTACCAGCTTGGTTTGGTAAACTCCATCCAAAATATAAAACACCTTCCAATGCGATTCTCTTTATCGGTCTCTTGTCTTTCTTTGCTCCGCTGTTTGGTCGTCCAATGCTCGTTTGGTTGGTAGACGCAGGTGGACTTGCGATCGTAATCACTTATCTGCTCGTATCGATCTCTTTTGTGGTCTTGCGGAAACGTGAACCTGATATGCCACGTCCATTCCGTGCCGGAAAAAGCAGCATTATCGGCTATCTAGCGATTCTGATGACGTTTGGTATGGGTATTCTCTATATGCCTGGAATGCCATCTGCCTTGGTTTGGCCGTATGAATGGATCATCTTCGGTGGTTGGATGTTGATCGGTCTCTACTTCTTAGCAAAAACACCTAAACTGCCATTTGAGAATGTCGAACTCAATCAAGAACAACTGGCAAGTGGCGATAAATAAGCCATAACCATTTAAAAAGTAACGTGGGGAAGTGATTCTTCACGTTGCTTTTTTTATTTTCTCTGCACATCCTCATATATTATCTCATATGGTAAATTTACTTTCCATATTTATAAAGAAAATATTCTTTACAAAAAAGTAAACATTTAAGAAAACAAAAAGGGACTCGCTTTTCAAAGCAAGTCCCTTTATTCCGCTTTTAGTAATCGAAAACGGCTTGTGTTTGGATCTGTTTTAATACTTTTTCTACAGCTGCTTTCGCTTGGTTAATGCAATCGGGGATTCCAATCCCGCGATAGGAAGCGCCAGCGACGAACAAGCCTGGATAGTTTTTAGCCAGTTCTTCTTCGAGCTGATTTACCCAATCAACGTGTCCGACAGTATATTGTGGCATCGAATGACGCCAACGGCTGATTCGGTAGAAGATATGTTTGTTTTTGATTTTCATCACTTTCTTAATATCTTCGAGCGATTGTTGAAGGATGACATCGTCAGGTTCTTCCACAATCGCTTCATCTCCACATCTACCGACGTATAAGCGCATTAAAAACATGCCAGGTGGGGCTGTATGCGGCCACTTTTTATTGGTCCATGTACAGGCCGTGATGGTGGTCTGCTCGTTTCGTGGAATCACAAATCCAGTTCCTTCATAGGGAAGATCCACATCGGCTTCGTCAAAGCCCATTAAGACGGTAGCTACCGAAGTAGCCGGAATCGCCTTTGGTGGGAGGAAGTATTTAAAAGTAGGAATGATCTGTTGTAAAGCAGGATAGGGTGTCGTAGCAATGATAAAATCCGCTGTAAACTTGTGACCATCTTCACAAATCAACTGATATTTTGAAAGTTCTTTTTTAATTTGAATAATTCGGCACCCACGGACAATTGAGTCTGCAGGCAACTGTTCTTCAATTGCTTCAACAAGAGTATATAAGCCGTTCTTTAATGTCAGAAATTGACCTTTGGGCTCTTGCTGTGCAGGCTTTGGCGCGCGTGTTTTTTTCATTCCCAAAATCAGGCTGCGATGTTTCTCTTCCATCTGCGCAAAGTGAGGGAAAGTTGCCTTTAAACTAAGCTGGTCTAAATCGGCAGCATAGATCCCAGAGAGAAGGGGCTCAATCAAGTTGTCTACCACTTCGTTGCCAAGACGTTTACGAAAAAATTCCCCGACAGAAATGTCTTTATCCGCTTTTTGACGTGGTAGAAGCAAGTCGAGTGAGGCCCGCAACTTGCCTGCTAATGAAAAGAGTTGTGTATACATAAAAGGAGTCAGTTGTGTTGGGACCCCCATCACTGCTCCCTCGGGCATGAGATGGAGTTGATTGTTGTGCAAAATGTAAGATTGTCCCACTTTATTGCGGACTAGCTGGTCTTCTAGTCCTAGTTCCAGGGCTAATTGTTTGGCACTCGTTTTTCGTTCGAGAAAGGAGTCTGGACCTTTTTCCATGACAAAACCGTTCCACCGTTCTGTCCAGATTTTTCCTCCTAAGCGCTGTTTTTCTTCGAGTAAGGTAACTTGCAGTGGAATGTCCTCTTCTTTTCCAGCTTTATGAAGATAGTAGGCGACGGAAAGACCAGTGATTCCCCCGCCGATGACGGCAATCTGATATTTTTTCATAGATCCACACATACCTTTTGTTTTCGTTCAGATTGGATAATAGTCGCTAAGCATTCGATGAATGCGGGTTGAACATTTGGCATTTCTGTTCGATAATAGTTGACTTGAAGTTCATCGCAGACAGCTTTGCATTCGATATCATTATCGTAGAGTACTTCAAGGTGATCCGAGACAAAACCGATCGGACAATAGACAAAGGATTGATAACCTTTTTGCTGGTAAAGCTGCCGAGTCAGATCACAGACATCGGGTTCGAGCCAAGGGATTGGCGAGTTGTTGCTAGCACTTTGCCAGCCGATGGCATAGTTCGGGATCTGAGCAGCATGAGCAACGAGCTCGGCTGTTTCTTCCAATTGTTTTACATAAGGGTCCCCTTGCTTCGTGATATGAGCGGGTAGACTGTGAGCTGAGAAAATGACGACACTTTGTTTTTGCTCTTTCGGTGGGATTTTTAGAAAGGTTTCCTTTAGCTGTCGAGCCCAATACTGGATAAACTTAGGTTCTTTGTACCAGCTATCAATACAATGAAGCCTGATTCCTCCTACTTCTTTCGCTTTTGCTCGCGCCCGATCATGGTACGTTTTTACGCTCAACGTAGAATAATGCGGGGCGAGCACTATACAGATCGCTGTTTTGATGCCATCTTCGGCCATCATGCTGACAGCATCTTCGATAAAAGGATCAATGTGTTTAAAACCCAGATAAGCTTGAAAAGTGACGTCGTCTTGTGTTGAATTCAAATATTGTTCTACTTTCGCAACTTGCTGGTCGGTAATATGTGCAAGTGGAGAGATCCCACCGATCGCTTGATAACGTTCAATTAAGTTTTGAAGTAGCATGGGTGATGGTTTGCGACCACGAAGAATATGGGTATAGTAAGGCTCAATTTCTTCTGGCTTACGTGGAGTTCCGTATGCCATGAATAAGAGTCCAACTTTCTCCTTTGTCGACATCCTTTTTCCCTCACTTTTGCGTGTAGTTATGGACGAGCTCGGTTAGCCGCTGTAATGTTTCTACTTGGACCTCTGGGTATAAACCGTGTCCGAGATTAAAGATATATCCTGGTTGCTCCATCCCTTGGTCCAAAATTGCTTTTGCCTCTTTCTCGATCAACTCCCATGGAGCAAGGAGAAGAGATGGATCGAGGTTTCCTTGAAGTGTCTTTTGAATGCCCATCTGACGTGCGGTTTGAATCGAAGTCCGCCAATCTAAACCGATGACATCAACGGGTAGCTGGTCAAATTCTTTTAGCAGATGACCTGTGCCGATCCCAAATAAGATAATGGGGACAGAAGTCGTCTCTTTCAATGTTGAAACGATTTTCCACATGATGGGAGCGATATAGTGGTGATAGTCAGCTGCATGCAGAGCGCCTACCCATGAGTCAAAGATTTGAACAGCTTGTGCTCCAGCTTGAATTTGCGCTTGAAGATATTTAATTGTCATATCTCCTAGTTTTTCCATTAGAGCGTTCCATGCTTGAGGCTGAGAATACATAAATCCTTTTGTCTTATGGTAGTTTTTTGATGGACCGCCTTCGATGATATAGCTAGCGAGGGTAAAGGGAGCTCCAGCAAAGCCGATCAAAGGAACAGATAGTTGTTTGGTTAATTTTTGAATCGCTTCAATTACAAAGGGGACATCTTGTTCCGGTTGAAGGGAACTTAGCTTTTCGACATCGTGTGCAGTGCGAACGGGATTAGCGATCACAGGACCTACTCCAGAGCGGATTTCCACATTGATCCCAATCGGTTTGAGAGGAGTCATAATATCCGCAAATAAAATAGCCGCATCTACACCGAGCTGTTTAACGGGTAAACTGGTTACCTCCACACAAACTTCGGGAATTTCGCTCATTTCAAAGAATGAATACTTCTGACGAATTTGTCGGTATTCCGGTTGGTAACGGCCCGCTTGCCGCATGTACCACACTGGTATGTATTCGGTCGGCTCTTGCCGACAAGCTTTTAAAAAGGTATCGTTAAATGGACGCTTGGGCATACGGACACACCTTTCGATCACAATAGTGGATGTTGTTTGTTTTTCTAAACTATATCTGTTATCTAACCTTATCCTTTAATAATTCAAGAAGGTAGGGGTTTTACTAAAATGTCATCAAACTTTCTATCTTTTTGTGGTAATTTTCCTGCATAAGGATCGCAAAGTGTTGGCAAAGTTCTGTTCTTGAAAGCTACTGGTTTCATTTATTTTACAATAGGGATTTGCTTCAAACAAATGACCCACTTTGACAACATATCTTATAGCTTCTCCAATCGGTGAGCAGAGTTGTTCCACTGTTTCGTAACCTCGCGAATACGTTCTAACTGATCCCAATGCTGTTCAATGGCTGTCTGTCCAGCCGGTGTAATCTGGATCGTAGTATGGGGAATCTTTTTGCGGACAAATTTTTTGTCGATGACAAGATAGCCAGCTTTTTCTAATTTGCTTAAATGACAAGATAGATTCCCTTTGGTTAGACCAGTCAGTTCTTGTAAAAAAAGAAATTCGGCCATTTTACAAGCAGCTAAAGCACTCATAATAGCTAGACGAGCTGGTTCATGGATTACTTTGTTTAATCGTGCCATTTCTTTAAATGGCATCATATGAACGGCTCCTTTCGATTGGCGGATCGAGAAGTTGTTAGTGAATTACTAACTAGTTTGTATTATAGACCAAATCAAATGTAAAATAAACAGATATATTGACCGAAAGTTGAAAAATGTATAGTAATTGTTTATATTAAAATAAGGAGTCAGCTTTTTACGGTCTTGGTAAATACTATTAATTAGGCTCCTTGGGACCTATTTGATCGAAGGGAGGGGAAACTGCTATTGAAGCATAGATGGGTATCCAGATCAGTTGCATCCGAAGTAGAAACAGCCCAACTTCTATGTAAATGTAGCAGGAAGTGATGAGACTCGTAGCACCCTTGTTTAGTTTGTTACTGGTACTACTTACCCCCTTGAGCGCAATCGCTGCAGAGCAACATCCTGCGTTTCGGAATGTCAAAGTGGAATCGAGCAAAATCAAGTATGAGGTTCAAGGGGAAGCCAAGTTGGCGAAAGGTCGCTATTATTACTTAGTGCGTGCGGATCAACAGGTTTTGGTTCAGGGATCCGATTATGTAACCCAAAATACCCTCAACTGGGGAAAGCTGAATAAGGTGATTTCTTTAACAAAACAGCAAGTAAAAGGGAAGCAAAATATTACCTTGGAGCTCTATCAAAAAAGACCGATCGATGGCAAAATCATCAATAAACTCGTCGTTCCTTTGGATCGTAACTATGGAAAAACGTATCAAAACAATGTATTCCGCAATGTAAAGGTAATCTCGCCAAAAGTGGAGTATGTGGTTACTGGTGAAGCGCGCGTTTTTGAAGCTGTTTTTGGCTATGAGGTAGAAGATGGACACAATATCTTGGCCAATGGATTTGCGCAAGCTTCCCATGGGGCACCGGAATGGGGCACATTTAAACTAGTGATTACGATTCCTAAAAAGGATTTACCGGTCAATGGGGCCGTCATGCTGATTTTATATGAAGAAGACATGTCTGGAATCGGAGATCGGATTCATGAATATGTGACACGGATGGATCAGCTCCCTTGGTAATCGAAAAGCTTGGATCTTTTTAATGGAGATCCAAGCTTTTTTGTGTTTGTTTCCGCTAAAAAGATGAAGAAATCAGAGCAGTTGGAAAGGAGAGCCTTTTTACTTGCCGCACCGTTTCGAAACGTTTAAACTTGACATAGAAAAAACATGAGGTCCTTCGTTCCAACCGCATGTTTTTCTTTATTAACCGTTTTTTTGCCGCCCGTTGTAACGAATCTGTGAGAGTTGTTGTTTCACTTGCCCGCGAATTCCTTGTAAGTACTGTTGACGCAAGCGGGCTTGTTCCACTTTTTCTTCAGTGGTTAAACCTTCTTTTTTTTTCTTCCTCGCTAATTCGTTGATCCGGTTGATCAGATTTTGATCAATCATATGGTTATCACTCCTCTGCCCTTTAATGTAATCAATGCGTCGATGGAGTGCAAGAAGCAATGAGTTGAATATGAGGGAATTCGTCGTGAAAGGAGACATCATATGATCAACTGGCTACTTTTTGAACAGTTAACGCAAGCAGCAGGTGCGCCAGGATTTGAAGGCGAAGTGCGAAAAATCATGCATACCCACTTGCAGAAATACGCAGATGAGGTCGTTCGGGATCGTTTGGGGGGAATCTTTGGGAAGAAAGTTGGAGACAAATCCGGTCCAACCGTATGGGTAGCAGGTCATATGGATGAAGTAGCTTTTATGGTAACCCAGATTACCGACCAAGGATTTATTCGTTTTCAGCCATTAGGTGGTTGGTGGTCACAAACGTTGCTATCACAAAGAGTACATATCTATACAGAAGAAGGAAAGAGAATTCCTGGAGTGATCGGTTCGATCCCGCCGCACCTCTTGCCGCTTGAGAAAAGAAAAAAGCCACTGGAGATCAAGGAGATGTTTATCGATATTGGTGCGGATGGGAAAGAGCAGGTTGCCGAGTGGGGAGTTCGTTTAGGTGATTCGATTATTCCCGATGGTCCGTTTACTGAAATGGAAGGTGGTAAACGGATTATGAGCAAAGCCTGGGATAATCGGATGGGCTGTGGGATCGCAATCGAATTGTTAAATACGCTGCAAGGGGAGACTCACCCCAATGTTCTCTATGCAGGGGCAACGGTTCAAGAGGAAGTAGGGCTTCGCGGAGCAGCGACTGCTGCAAATCTAATTGATCCCGATGTCTTTTTCGCTGTAGATGCAGGACCTGCAGGCGATACACCAGGAGTAAAGAACGGATTTGGAAAAATGGGGAAAGGGGTTTTGATACGCCTCTTTGATCGCTCGATGGTTCCATTACCCAGTATGCGCGACTTTTTGTTGGATGTGGCTGAATCGGAACAGATTCCTTATCAGTTTTTTGTCTCACAAGGAGGAACAGATGCGGGACGAGTTCACATGGCAAACAATGGTGTTCCTTCAGCTGCTGTAGGGCTCTGTTCACGATATATTCATTCGCATACTTCCATTATTGATAAAGAAGATCTAGAAGCTGTAAAAGCTTTTATCGTTGCCGTGGTCAAGCGCTTGGATCGAACTGCTCTTCAAACCATCATTGGGCAATGATTGAGTATAAAAAAATACCTGCTATGCCGTTTTGGCAATAGCAGGTATTTTTTATTATTCTTCCGCACCTAATCCGGTGTTGGAACGTACATACAATTCGTCGAATTTCTTTTCAGCTTCAGGCTCACGGCTCATGAATGTTCCAACAATAGCTCCGAGGAATCCAAGCGGAATGGAAACGATTCCAGGGTTGGTCAATGGGAAGATCGCATTTTCTGGATCCATTACGTTCGGGCTGATTAATACAAGTGTAAGAGAAGCGATTAGTCCTGTTAGCATTCCAGTGACAGCACCGGTTGTGTTAAAGCGCTTCCAGAAGAGGCTGAAGAGAATAACTGGTAAGTTTGCACTAGATGCTACAGCAAAGGCGAGAGCAACCAAGAAAGCTACGTTTTGGTCTTTTGCCATTAGAGCAAGGACGATCGAAACAACACCTACACCGATAGCGGCATAACGAGCAACTTTCATTTGCTCTTTCTCAGAAGCTTTTCCTCCACGGATTACGTTGGAGTAGAAGTCGTGAGCGAATGCACCAGCAGCGGAGATTACCAATCCAGCTACAACCGCGAGAATCGTAGCGAAGGCAACTGCTGCAATGAAGGCCAAGAAGAATTCTCCACCCAATGCTTGTGCTAACAAAGGAGCCGCCATGTTACCAGCTTTATCCGCATTTAGAATGGTTTCATGTCCTACTAACATAGCTGCACCGAAACCTAAGAAAGTGGTCATGATGTAGAAGGCACCGATGATAAACATTGCCCAAACAACAGAAGTACGAGCATCTTTAGCAGTTGGTACCGTATAGAAACGGATCAAGACGTGTGGCAAACCTGCAGTTCCTAAGATCAAGGCCAAACCGAGAGAAACGTTTTCTAATGGGTTTGTGAACTTTAATCCAGGCTCTAAGAACTCTTGACCAAACTTTAAGGAAACTTGGTCAAACATGGTAACAATGTTAAAGTTGTATTGAGCGAATACCATTATACTGAGGATAACGGTACCTCCCATTAAGAGAACAGCCTTAATGATTTGCACCCAGGTGGTTGCGAGCATTCCACCGAATACTACGTAAAGCATCATCAGAATACCGATGGTAATAATGGACACGTTATAGTCAATATCTAAAAGAAGCTTAATGATTCCACCAGCACCTACTAACTGAGCAATCATATAGAAAGCGGTGATTGCCAATGTACTAAGTGCTGCAACAGAGCGAACAGGTTTTGCATTCATCCGATAAGCGAGCATATCTGCTAAGGTATATTTACCAGAGTTACGAAGTGGCTCAGCTACGACCAACAATACGACTAAGTATGCTACGAGCCAACCTACAGAATATAGAAAACCGTCATAACCGAACAGAGCGATCATTCCTGCGATCCCTAAGAAGGATGCAGCACTCATATAGTCTCCAGCAATCGCGATCCCGTTTTGCCAACCGGTAATACTACGGCCAGCAGCATAAAAATCTTCCGTGTTAGCAGTTCTTTTCGCAGCCCAATAAGTAATAAATAAAGTCGCAATAACAAAAGCAGCAAATATTGCAAACGCCATTATATATTAACCTCCTTTATTCTTTTGAATAATAGCGTCAACTAATTTGTCTAGGTTGTCAGCGTGACGAACATAAACGATAGCTAGAACCCAAGCCATGACAAATTGGGATAAGGCAAAGAGATAAGCCAGGTTTACCGAACCGAAGATCTGTGTGTTAAGGATTTCAGAGTATCCGGCGAGAATCGGAAGAGTAAAGTAATAGATAACAAAGAAAATGGTAGCGCTTACAGTAAATCGCTTCTTTTTAGCCATCATTTGTTTGAATTCCTCTGACTCAGCAATTACATGCCAGTCAATGCCACTTGCCAAGACTTTTTCCCGTTGGGTTGACACAGTCATTCCTCCTTTGTAATTAACCTTAATAGTTTGTAGTGATTAGGACTTGATATAAATATATCATATAATAACTATATTTGTACATTGATAGAGCAAAATTTTGCATAAAATTATTCTTACGGATATTATTGACAAAATGATTTTTTAACTTGGTAGTTAAATATGTTTATAAAAATGAAGAAATAAAGCGCTTTCTTATAGAAAGTAAGTGAATTTTTTGTAAAGATTTAATGAGTAGGAAATCAGGTGGTGAAATATACTAGTAAATAATTAGTCTACAAATCTCACTATAATAGTAGAAATAGTAGAGACCATAGACCTATAGATAAGCTATTTGTTTGGATCTAATAGGGAAAAGAAAATGGAAGGAAGATTTCCCGCCCAGATCGCCTTGATCTGAACGGGAAAGAGCAGATGATTTGAAGAAAAATGGAGAGAATCTTTTTGTGGATAATTCTTCAGCTCTTATTCTGCACCAATTCCGGTGGTTGCACGAACAGAGAGTTCGGTGTGTTTTTCTTCTGCAATGTAATCGCGAGTGAGGAATGTACCAATAATCGCTCCTAGGAAACCAATCGGTACAGAGACAAGCGCTGGATTTTGTAATGGGAAGATAGCAGATCCTTCTCCCATCACGTTTGGACTGAGGACCACTAAGACCAGTGAGCTAATCAGTCCGGCAAGCATTCCAATGACTGCTCCAGAAGTATTAAATCTTCTCCAGAAGATACTAAAGAGAATAACTGGTAAGTTAGCGCTTGCAGCAACAGCAAAGGCGAGAGAAACCAAGAAAGCAACGTTTTGCTCTTTTGCTAACAAAGCTAAGATAATGGATACAATCCCTACACCGACAGATGCCCAACGAGCCACATTGATTTGTTCCTCTTCACTTGCATTTCCATTGCGTATGACGTATGCATAGAAGTCGTGGGCGAAAGCACCTGCACCGGAGATCACCAGTCCTGCTACCACAGCCAAAATGGTCGCAAAACCTACCGCAGCAATAAAGGCGAGGAGAAGTTCTCCACCTAATACTTCGGCTAATAGTGGTGCAGCCATGTTTCCGGAAATATCAGCCGCTTTAATCGCTTTGTGACCTACAAGAGTTGCAGCGCCAAGGCCTAAGAAAATGGTCATAACATAGAAAGCACCGATAATAAACATTGCCCACACAACTGACTTACGTGCTTCTTTAGCGTTTGGTACGGTGTAGAAACGAACCAGAATATGTGGAAGACCGGCTGTACCTAGAATAAGACCGACGGAAAGTGAAATGTTATCGAGTGGGCTAGTATATTTTAATCCAGGTTCATGGAAGCTTTGTCCAAATTCATCGGCTACTTGATCAAACATAGCGATGACACTAAAGTTAAATTCTTTTAAGACGAGGAATGTTAGGATCACTGTTCCGCCCATTAATAGGAATGCTTTGATGATCTGCACCCAGGTAGTTGCTAACATTCCACCGAATACCACATAGAATATCATAAGTATTCCTACTACGATAATAGCCACTTCTACTTCGAGCCCAATGAGTAGATTGATAATCAATCCAGCGCCAACCAATTGGGCAATCATATAGAAAGTAACAATAGCTAGCGTGTTCAGTGCTGCAATCGAACGAATGGATCTTGAACGCATCCGATAGGCAACCATGTCAGCTAGAGTATATCGACCTGTATTACGTAATGGTTCCGCTACCACTAATAGAATCAAAAGGTAAGCAACGAGCCAACCAACTGAATACAAAAAACCATCAAAGCCGAATAATGCAATTAAACCGGCAATTCCTAAAAAGGAAGCAGCACTCATGTAATCCCCGGCAATCGCAATCCCGTTTTGCCAACCGGGAATACTACGTCCAGCTGTGTAGAAATCTTCCGCACTGCTAGTTCGCTTCGAAGCCCAATATGTAATGAGCATCGTAAGGGCAACAAAGGCGATAAAGGTGATAAAGGCAGATGTGTGGGCAGATTGCATTTGGGGAACCTCCTTTAGACTCTAGTATTTTTTCTTAATTTCTTCGATGATTTGGTCCGTTTTATTGGCGTGACGGACATAAATGATTGCTAAAATCCATGCCATGAAAAATTGAGATAAGGCGAATAGATAAGCTAGATTGACAGACCCCATCACTTTGACATTTAAGATGTCTTGGAAATAGCCGGCAGCGATTGGCAACGAAAAATAGTAGACGATAAAGAAGATCGTTGCAATGACTAAAAATCGTTTCTTTCTGGCCATCAGTTTTTTGAACTCTTCAGAACTCGCAATGGCCTGCCAATCAGGTGCTGTACTTTTTCTTCTCTGCTGCTGGGGTGCCACAGAGATCCAACCTCCTTTTTTTAATTTGATGTGATAATGAAAATATACCATGAAATAAATATAATGCTAGCTATCAGAAATAATATTAACTATTTTTTCACTTTTTATCAGTTCGAAATTTCAGTAATATAGATGTTTAGTATGTTTAGAAATGGGTTTGTGATGCAAAGGAATTTTGACATCAATTATTTTCATTTAAAAATTATATAAAATTTTTTATTAAAATGCAATTAGCGAGAAAAGGAAAGAAGTGAAAAAAATTGAAGAAAGAAGGGAATCGATTTCGAAAAAAGAGCAAAGCGGGATCGTTCGAAATCGATTCGTTGAGGGGATAGATTATTGAAATTTTTTTAATTCATTGCAAACGCTTTTTGTCCAACAAGTATATTTGCTGAGCGAGCGAATATGATGAAGGGGAATTCCTTGCTTAAGAAGCTCAATAAGAAGTGGCTTGATTTTATCTTCATATAAATGGCGGTTGATCCGCAGAGGAAAACTTTCGTGGTAAGTTTGTTTGTATTGGTTTTGAAGTTTTTTAAGCAAGAGGGAGCGCGTGCGTTCCAATTCTTCTTCCTGTTTTTTTTGGATGACATCTGCAAACTCTTCTTTTTTGATCTGGAGGAGTGCATGCTCTTTGCCCAGTTCAAATAGAAATTTGCTATCCATGATCAACACTTTTTGAATGAGATCATAAGCTAAAACCTTTTTGGATTCTTGGAAGGTTTCCAAGCAACTTCCGAGCAAGCGATTGAAACGGTGAGTAGGGAGATGGGAAAATTGTTCACCGAGGAAGTTTTCCAGCTGATCAGTGAGCCAAATATCCGTTAAATTTTCGAGTTGATTTAAGTCGGTTTCGTGAGTGGCGAAACCTTTTTGGTTTTTAGATGGTGAATTCTCACGACGATCCCCATGGACATAATGGTAGAGTTGGGGATAGGAATGAAACGAGAATGACTGTTTCGCTGGAAAGGATTGTTTTTGATTTTTACTATCTGTAAGCCACGAATAAGCAAACCATTCAGCAATAAAATGGATATAGTCGAAAAATTTGACCTGTATCTTTTTGTAAAATTGTCGCTCTAATTTTGTGAAATCGATCTGGATGTCATCGATCATCAACAAGCGATTGGTCACGTAGCTTCCCCCTTTCATTATAGGTATCAAATTTTCCATAAAGAGGGAAAAGCCTGCTATATTTACTAAAAATCTTAGGAAAATAAGAATAAAAGAGAATCAGATGGAACTAAAATAAATGATTTTTTCGCATTCTAATTGAGGGATTTTTTTGATAAAATGAATATATAAAATTAAATATCGAATACATTTTGTCATAATGATAACTGAACATTATGTATTCATTAGAAAAGCGTGGGAAGTTTAACAAAAGATGGATGTTTGTTCGGTCTCAGAAGTTCAAAGTTAAAATGATAAACAAGAGGTGATCTTTATTGGCGAAGAAGAAGCTGTCTATCACAACCAAAATTTTAATCGGGATTGTTTCAGGTGCTTTGGTCGGTCTAATTTTAAATATTTATTTTCCACATATTTTTGAACCGTTAAATGAATATTTGTTTGACCCAATCGGTGTACTGTTTATTAAAGCCATTAAAATGATCGTTGTTCCTTTGGTCTTTTTCTCCATTGCGATTGGAGCGGCAGGGATTGCAGATCCCAAAAAGTTGGGCCGGATCGGCGGTAAGACGATTGCTTTATATCTGATTACGACGGCCGTAGCGATTACATTTGCGTTATTGCTAGCCAATGTCATTAATCCAGGCGAAGGAACCGATATTCCTCTGGGAACAGAAAAACCGGAGATCAGCGCTTCACCTGATATAAAGGAAACATTGCTGAATATTGTTCCAGAAAATCCGGTTCAAGCATTGGCATCGGCGGAAATGCTGCAAATTATTGTATTTGCCTTGTTTTTTGGAATAGGGATGGCGTTATTAGGTGAGAAGGTATCGCGGGTAAAAGAGTTTATCGATCAGAGCAATGAAGTGATGATTAAGCTAGTCGCCTTGATTATGAAAACAGCTCCCTATGCAGCTTTTGCTTTGATTGCCCGCGCCGTAGGAGCAGCGGGGATCGATTTGATTGGTTCGATGGGCTGGTATATGTTGACCATTATTTTCACGCTATTGGTCCATATGTTTATTAGTTATACGATCTTGTTAGTTCTATTTGCTAAGATGAACCCTGTCTTTTTCTTAAAAGGGATTTTTCCAGTAATGGAAGTCGCTTTTACGACAAGTAGTAGTGCAGCTACGCTTCCTGTTACCATGGAATGCGCAGAGCGGAATCTAAAGATTCCCAAATCGATTAGCAGTTTTGTCCTCACATTAGGGGCGACGATCAATATGGACGGAACGGCGATCATGCAAGGGGTGGCCGTGGTCTTTATTGCCCAATTGTATGGGATTCCGTTAGATATTCAAGCGCAGCTGATGATTATTCTGACAGCGACGTTGGCTTCGATTGGAACGGCTGCGGTACCGGGAGCAGGGATGATTACCTTGGCGATGGTCTTAAATGCTGTTGGCTTACCGGTGGAAGGGATTGCGATTGTACTCGGTGTGGACCGTTTGCTCGATATGAGTCGAACCGTTACCAACGTGGTTGGAGATTTGGTCGTTGCGTGTGTCGTAGCGAAAGGGGAAGAAAAGCGTGGCAACAAGGAACTTCCGGTCGAAAGTGGTGCATGACAGCGGGAGAATATACCCTCACTCTTCTTATGGAAGAGTGGGGTTTTTTTGTGGGATTATAGCTTGAGCGAAGCAATTGTATTTCTTTCCATTAGAATAAGCTGGAGAAAGAAAAATGAATATAGTAATTTTTTGAATAAAATTTAGATATTTTTTCACTTTTTGGGGGAATCTTTCGGTATAATTCAGTTATAATAAACCAGAGTTGGGAATTGTGAAAAAGTGAACAATTTCGCAGTCTGTATAATCTTTCCATTTTTGAGGATTTAAACTACTATCATAACCAGAAGGTGAAATATATGAGAACTTTAGTAATCGTAGCACATCCCAATTTTGAACGTTCTAGAGTAAACCGATGTTGGATTGAAGAGTTGGGAAAGTATCCCGATATCACCATACACGATCTATACCGCTTATATCCAGACGGAAAAATAAATATTTATTTTGAACGAGACCTGATTATTAAATATAATCGGATTGTTTTCCAATTCCCACTATTCTGGTTTAGTCCTCCTTATCTCGTCAAGAAGTGGCAAGATGAGGTATTAACTTATTTATGGTCTGGAATGGATGGTTTAAAATTGCGCGGTAAAGAAATCTTTCTAGCGGTTTCGATTGGGGCTCCAGCTGAATCTTATCAACGAAGCGGTTTTAATCTATTTACTATTGAGGAATTATTCCGTCCTTTTCAAGCGATGGCGAATTTAACGGGAATGAGAATGATGCCGATTTTTAAGTTTTTTAATGCGAATCTGGCTTCGGATCGGGAAATTTTACTCAGTGCCAAACAGTATGCGATGCATATCTTAGAACCGAGTTATTCGAAATAATTCATCCTTTATAATTGATCATGTAAAAGAAAGCGGAGAACTCGATGCGAGTCTCCGCTTTGTTGATTTATTTTTTAGCTATTAAATCGAGCGAACCATTCCACCATCGACTAAGATCGATTGTCCCGTGAGGTATGAATTGGCTTGGGAAGCTAAGAAGGTAGCTACTTTTGCGAACTCAGCTGGTTCACCATAGCGACCCAGTGGAATTTTCGCAAAAAATTGCTTTTGCACCTCTTCAACCGAAATCTGCAATTGTTGCGCTTTGTTTTGATCCAAAGAAGCGAGACGATCCGTCGCGATCCGTCCCGGAGCGATCGTATTGATCAGAATTTGGTCAGGAGCTAACTCCGCAGCTAAACTTTTTGCTAAGCCGACGACGGCAGTGCGAATCGTGTTTGACAAAATAAGACCGGGGATCGGTTCTTTAATAGAAGAAGAAGTAAAGTTGACGATCCGACCATATTTTTGTTTTCGCATATAGGGTAGGGTATGACGAATCAGGCGAATGGTGCTAAGGAGATTTAATTCAAAGGCGGCTTGCCAGTCTTCATCTTGAAATTGATCGAAGTCGCCTGGAGGAGGTCCACCGGCATTGTTGATTAAAATATGGATGGTGCCAAAGCGCTTGACCGTCTCGTCGATTAATCGTGCGATCTGCTCCGCTTTGGTTAAATCAGCAGGGTAATAATCGACCTCCGCTCCTGTCTCTGCTCGAATCTCTTTGGCTGTTTCTGCTAGCTGTTCTTGATTGCGGCTGGTGATCATCACTTTAGCTCCTTCTTTGGCTAAGCAAAATGCCGTCGCTTTTCCTAGCCCTTTACTCGAAGCCGCTACCAGAGCTACGTGGTTTTTAATCCCTAAATCCATATGTAAACCTCCATCTGATCGTATGATGGACACTTTTCTAAAAAAGATGTCTTTATCTATTCTATGTTTTTAGTAGAACCGTTGTCTAGGGCAGTTCAGGGGAAAGAAAGAGAGGGGTTTATTGATTTGCTATTTGTAAATTTGCCATTTATATTTAAATAAGACGGTTTGGTTAAGTAAACTAAACTCGTGCAAAGCAAAGACCTTTCTGGAAGTGATCGAAAAGTCGATGGCGGATGGATTGAAAAAAGAGATTGGGAGAAACATCTAGGAAAGAGCGAAGGATGGGATTTAGTGGATAAGGAAAAACAAATTTTAGAATACATACAGATGAATCCATTTATTACCCAGCAAGAGCTTGCGAATAAAATGGGAATTTCTCGTTCCGCGGTAGCTGGATATATTGCCAGTTTAACCAAACGCGGTGAAATCATTGGACGCGCCTATATTTTAAAAAAGCCTTCACTGATTACTTGCATTGGCGGAACCAATTTGGAACGGAAGGCTTTGGGTAAGCAAAAGGTTCAATTTCACACCATGAATCCAGTCAATGTAGTAGAGTCTTGCGGAGGGCTTGCCCGAAATGTAGCTGAAAATTTAGGGCGCCTTGATTGCAATGTTGCTTTAATGAGTTGTGTGGGGAATGATAAAGAAGGGAAATGGTTGCTGCAAGAGACACAGAAGTATGGAGTCGATGTCAGCCAAGTATGGACCTTTCCAAATGAGCGGACGAGTACAATGACTACCCTTTTTGATTATGATGGGGAGATGCTGGTCTCTTTATTGGATCAGGCGATTTTTGATCGGATTACCCCCGAGATGATTCGTGAAAAACGGGCTTATTTAACCAGTTCACAGGCGATCTTTGCAGATACGGATTTGCCCAAAGATGTTCTGCAATACATCATTCAATGTTGTCAGGAAGAGAATATTCCATTATATATCGATCCCGTCTCACTGGTAAAAGTGCAAAAGCTACCGGATCGTTTAGAAGGAATCAATACTATTTTGCCAAATCGGTTGGAGGCAGAATGGTTGGCGCAAATGCCGATCAAGTCGTTAGCAGATTGTCGTGAAGCAGCGAAAAGAATTTTGGAGCGTGGCGTGACCAATGTGGTGGTTACGCTGGGGGATCAAGGAGTCTTTTATGCTTCGAACGGAGAGATGGGACACCTGATTCCACTAAAAGATATTGAAGTCGTCGATGTGAGTGGTGTCGGAGACGCTTTTGCTGCTGGATTTTTATTTGGAATGATTCATGAGGAGAATATCTTACGTGCTTGTCAGTTGGGAATGGCTTCGGCTACATTGACTGTTCAGACAACAGAGTCTGTTTCTCCTTTATTGCATCCAAAAGAAATATATTCATTAGTAGAAAGGATCTAGCTATGCTAGCGTTGACCAAGGAAGTAAAGCAAGCGCTGGAGATGAATCAGCCAGTCGTTGCTTTGGAAACAACCATTATCTCTCATGGAATGCCATATCCCGAAAATTTAGAAACAGCAATAGAATTAGAAGAAATCGTTCGCCAGAATGGAGCCACACCGGCTACGATTGGGCTGATGGATGGACAGATTAAAATCGGTCTTACCCTAGAGGAAAAAGAGCTCTTTGCCAAGTCTTCTGAAGTAGAAAAGGTGAGCCGTCGTGATTTTTCCTATGTATTGGCAACGGGGAAGATCGGGGCAACAACGGTAGCAGGTACAATGATTGCTGCGCAAATGGCAGGGATTCGAGTCTTTGCAACAGGAGGGATTGGAGGAGTCCATCGAGGAGGAGAGACGACTTGGGATGTCTCAGCGGATTTATTTGAGTTGGCTCATACCAATGTCGCTGTGGTTTGTGCCGGAGTAAAATCGATTTTGGATATCGGTCGTACTTTAGAATATCTCGAGACTCACGGTGTTCCGGTCGTCGGTTTTAAGTGCGATCAATTCCCTTCGTTTTATTCACGGGAAAGTGGTCATCCTGTAGACTTTCGTCTGAATTCGCCCGCAGAGGTTGCTAGACTATTGGATACAAAATGGCGACTCGGCTTACAAGGAGGGGCGGTGATCGCCAATCCTGTGCCAAAGGAAGAGGAAATTCCTTGTGAGGAGATCGAGGAGATGATTGTTCAAGCGTTGAAGATCGCTGATCAGCAAGGAGTTAGCGGAAAAGAGGTGACTCCTTTTCAACTTAAACAAATCGTACAAATGACCGATGGAAAAAGTTTGGCTACCAATATTGCTTTAGTCAAACACAATGCCAAAGTCGCTGCACAAATTGCCGTGGCGTTAAAGAATATGGATAAAAAACAGGAAAAATAAAAGGAAAGTAAAAAGGTACTGATCCATTGAATATGGAGTCAGTACCTTTTTGTTAAAAGAAGAAAATGCTAAGCATGATATAAACAGGGAACATAAACCCAATTAGATCCAACCGCGTAGCTTCATCGCCTTTTTGATCCGTAGAATCGAGATCATGTACGCAGCTGTTCGCAGATCAGTGTCATATTCTTCCGCTAGTTTGCTTACTTCGTGATAGGAACGTACCATGATTGTCGATAGTTTTTCATTTACTTCCTCTTCAGACCAATAGTAGTTCATCAAGTTTTGTACCCACTCGAAATAGGAAACGGTAACACCACCAGCATTAGCTAGAATGTCTGGAATAACGAGAACGCCGTTTGCCTTTAAAATTTCGTCAGCTTCTGGAGTTGTTGGGCCATTGGCAGCTTCGGCAATAATTTTTGCCTGGATTCGGTCGGCGTTTGCTTGGGTGATCACATTTTCTAAAGCGGCGGGAACAAGAACATCAACGTTTAGTTCTAGTAATGAGGAGGGGTCGATCTGATAGGAAGTGCCATAATCTAAAATAGTGGCTTCATCTTTTAGCTGTTCAACCTTTGCTAGATCGAGACCTTCTGGATCATAGATTGCACCTTTGGAGTCACTAACTGCGACGATTTTGCAACCTAGTTCAGCAAGAAGATTGGCTGAGATCCGACCAGCGTTTCCAAATCCTTGAATAGCAACAGTGGCGCCTTCGAGAGGAAGATTTAACTGTTTCATCGCTTCACAGATGGTAATGACACAGCCGCGAGCAGTTGCTTCATTTCTACCTTCTGATCCACCGAGGATGAGAGGTTTGCCGGTAATTACTGCTGGTGAATAAGAACCATTTAGTTTGCTAAAGCTGTCCATCATCCAAGCCATCACTTGTGGATTGGTATAGACATCTGGAGCAGGAATATCTTTTTCCGGTCCAATAATTTGCGAAATCGCTTCAATAAAGCCACGGCTTACCCGCTCTAACTCACTTTTGCTTAATTTGCGTGGATCACAGATAACGCCACCTTTTCCGCCGCCATAGGGTAGACCAACCACGCCGCATTTAAAGCTCATCCACATCGAAAGTGCTTTCACTTCATCGAGCGTTACATCAGGATGAAAGCGAATCCCACCTTTGGTCGGCCCGACCACATCGTTATGTTGTGAGCGATAACCCTCAAATACCTGAATCGTCCCATCATCCATTTTTACTGGAAAATTGACGGTTAAAACGCGCATGGGTCTTTTTAAAATCTCGATAACATGCTCTTCTATACCTAATTTTCTAGCGGCGGCTTCTACTTGTCTTTGCGCAGTCACATATGGATTAATCGTCTCTAATTCAACGCGGTTTTTTATCATTACCATTCAACATCATTCCTTCTACAATTTCATTAATTCAAGCGTCTTTGAGCGAACATATCAGTAGTTCATTTATTAGTTTTCTTCTAACTATTTAAGTAGAGAATGTACTTTTATTCAAAACCCCTATTGTGTAAAAAAGTATATGAAGCTCGTTCATGGTAAACTATAGAACTTTAGCACAATAAATGGCTTTAGCAACCAGAAGATGCTGGAGAATTTTTTACCGAGTTTTCCAGCAATCTGTGTTGCAAATGTAAAAATAATCTAGGATTGTACATAAAGAGGAAGCTTCAGCAAAACATTCGCGTTGCAGTAGACCCTTGCTTTTGACAAATGGTGGAAGAAAGGTGAGAGAAAAGACAGCAATCCGTCTTTTCGAAAGTAAGAAAAAGATGGGTTGTTGTGGTTGATAGATCAAGGTGAAGGTAGGGGGATTCTTACTTTCTTTCGTCACCTGCCCTTAAGAAATACAAAAGGTAAACTGCAGTTCGTATGGAAGCATCCCGATCACAGAGATCGTTGTATGGATGATAATGGCAAAACATAAGCTTGGTGTAGTGCAAGAGCTGCTACTCATTCTTTGTAATTACTTTGTGCATCTGCAAACAAAATATCAAGACGGCTGCATGTCTAATAGTGACGGCTGAGGTTGGAAATGGGATTAATTGGTTCCACTCCAAATGTTCATCTTACTTTAATCCCGGCAAAAATATTTTGATTGCAGTAATAATCTTATTTTAAATTTCTCTCATTTTCAATAGTTTATAGGAAAAATTTTTCCTCTCCAGTAGACTAAAGACTATATTCTTTCTGGATTAATAAGGAAATAATTAATTTAGCGATAAAAACGATCGTTCGGCGATGGCTTGGCAAGAATAGTAGGTTTTGGGAAAATGGTTATTCTTTTTCTCTCAGCTACATGTGAGAAAAGAATTAATTATATTTTTTGATTCCATAGACTTTATTCGTTGTTTAATAAGAAAGATGGGTGAAGGATTTGATCTAATTATGTTGGGACTTTAGTGAAATATTGATCATGATTCCTTTTACCTTAAGGAAAGAGCAGTAGGTAAGTGGCGAGAGGAAAAGGAGCATATGGAGTTTTATACGTTTTTCGTAGTAGGGAAGAGACAGACAGGATCTGTGGACGATGGCTAAGAGCCGATGAAATGGCAGGCGAGAAAACCCAAGGTTTGATAGGACTTCCCAAGAATTCCATGGATAAAATCATAGGAGTGTCAGGCGAAAAAATGAGTAGGTTTTTTTGAAAAACGGATTGAATAAATATTAATTTGAATGTATAATAATGCATAGTTATTTTTTGTGCAGAGGGAAAAGGAGTGTTTGCTGTGAAGGCGGCCATTATTGGTTCCACTGGTTATGGTGGAGCGGAATTAATTCGAATCATCCAAAATCATCCCCATTTAAAGCTAGGTATGTTGGTGTCTACTTCCCAGGAGGGTCCCATTGCAAAAATATACCCCCATTTGTCCCATCTTGCGGCATCACTGGAGGGGTTGGATCTCGATCAATTATGTGAGCGCAATGATTTGATCTTTCTGGCTACACCGCCTGGTGTAAGTAGGGAATGGACGCCTTTACTTGCTGAACGCGGAAAAATCGTCATCGACTTATCAGGAGATTTTCGATTGGATCGTCCGGAAGTCTATCAAAAGTGGTATAAACAAGAGGCAGCACCCGTCGAATGGTTGAAACGAGCCGCTTATGGGCTCAGCGAATGGTATGCGTCCGAGATAAAAAAAGCGCAGATCATTTCCAATCCAGGTTGCTATCCGACGGCGACGTTGCTTGCGTTGTTGCCATTATTGCAGAATAAAATGCTCGATGTATCCTCGATCATTATAGATGCAAAGTCGGGAGTAACGGGAGCCGGACGTAGTTTAAGGCAAAATCTACTTTTTACCGAAGTAAATGAAAACTTAGCTCCTTATAAAGTGGATGGGCATCAACATATACCAGAAATTGAGCGATTTGCTAGTCAAGCTGCAGGTGAGGAAGTTCATGTTAATTTTATCCCACATCTGATCCCGATGAGTCGGGGGATTTTGGTGACAATTTATGCCAAAAGGGTTTCTTCCTCTTATACCACTGCAGATTTTCTTAATATATATAGAGAAACTTATCAAAATGCCCCATTTGTACGGCTGCAAGAAAATCTTTGGCCAGAAACCAAGCATGTTCGGGGAAGCAATTATTGTGATATATCTTGTCATGTTGATGAACGAACCGATCGAGTGATTGTTCTTTCTGTAATCGATAATTTGATGAAGGGGGCGGCAGGACAGGCAGTTCAAAACGCCAACTTGCGCATGGGTTGGCCAGAGACGGCTGGACTAGAGTTCTCCCCTTTATTTCCATAGAAGGAGAGACAGAAGATGGGTATATTTGAAGCAGTCAATCAACCGAATATTACCTCCCCTAAAGGCTTTCGTGCTGCAGGGATTCATGCAGGATTAAAGAAGAAAAAGCTAGATTTAGGTGTTATTATTTGTGATGTTCCAGCTACGTCAGCAGCTGTTTATACGATGAATGCCTTTCAGGCTGCTCCGATCACGGTTACCAAGTTAAGTATGAAAGAGAGCCCGATCCTGCGAGCGATTGTGGTCAATAGCGGGCAAGCCAATGCCGGAACAGGTGAACGCGGGCGGAATGATGCTTTGGCAACGAGACAGAAAATGGCAGACTTGCTAGGGGTTTCAGCTGATCAGGTAGCTCTTGCTTCAACCGGTGTGATCGGCGAATATCTCCCGATGGATTCATTGTTGACGGGTTTGGATCAAATCATCAATCAAGCTGATCAAGATCCGGATCGTACCTTTGCCAAAGCGATTTTAACGACCGATACATGTACGAAGCTAGCGGAAGCACATGTCAAAGTAGATGGGCAATTAGTAAAAATTGCTGGAGTTGCCAAAGGTTCTGGAATGATTCATCCCAATATGGCAACGATGCTCAGCTTTGTGACGACCGATGCGGTGATCGAGGCTTCTGACCTGCAAGCGTTGCTCTCCTCGACAGTGGATGATTCTTTTAATATGATTTCTGTTGACGGAGATTGTAGTACCAATGATATGGTAGCAGTAATGGCTAGCGGGCTGGCGGGAAATAAGCCGTTATCACCGGCTCATCCGGACTGGAGCAATTTCCAAGCCGCTTTCCAATATGTTTGTCAGGAACTAGCTAAGTTGATCGCCAAAGATGGTGAAGGAGCTACCAAGTTGATCGAGGTAGAAGTGCTGGGAGCGCCGACGGAAAAATTGGCACGAGTGGTCGCACGGGCTGTTACGTCTTCTAGCTTAGTAAAAACGGCCATTTTTGGTTCGGATGCCAACTGGGGTCGGATCTTATGTGCAGTTGGTTATAGTGCCCCTGGGATTGATACAGAACGGACAGATATTTACATCGATTCGATTTTAGTATCGAAAGAAGGCGGACCTGTTGATTTTGATGAAGAGGAAGTTGCTAAGATTTTGAATCGTGAGAATGTGTTGATTAAGGTGGATTTAAAACAAGGGGAATATAAAGCTACCGCATGGGGATGCGATTTAACTTATGATTATGTGAAAATCAATGGTAGCTATCGTAGCTAATAGTAGGTGAGGAAATTGAAAATAGTTATTAAAATTGGGGGAAGTATCTTAGAAAGTTTACATTCTGCTTTTTTTAAGGAATGTATTCAGCTGATGAAGCAAGGGATCACCCCTGTGATTGTACATGGTGGAGGTCCCATGATCAGTGAGAGAATGGATCAAGCGGGCATTCAGCCGCAATTTGTTGACGGATTGCGTGTGACCGATCAAAAAACATTAGAGATTGTAGAGATGGTTTTAGCTGGCTCGGTCAATAAATGGTTGGTTACCCAGTTTCGTTTAGCTGGTGCGCAAGCGATCGGTTTGACGGGGATTGATTTAGGATTGATCGAGGCAACACCGGCTGATTCGAAATTGGGCTTTGTCGGTCATGTCGCTTCAATAGATTCCAAAGCGATTGAAACATTTCTTGCCCAAGGATGGATTCCCGTGATAGCTTCATTGGGAGTCGATTCACAGGGACAACATTATAATATCAATGCCGATGATGTGGCCTCAGCGATTGCCGATGCACTTTCTGCTAAAAAATTGATTTCAGTTAGCAATGTAGATGGAATAAAAATTGATGGAAAGCCGCTCAAACAGGCGACAGAAGAAGAGATTGTCGGTTATATTCAAAGTGGAGAGATCACCGGAGGGATGATTCCCAAAGTTCGTTCGGGATTGCGATCCTTGACGGGGAGTGTGGAAGAAGTAGTTATTGTCAATGGTAGCTCCTCAGGATGTTTGACGGACTCGTCTCATGGGACACGTTTAATAAAAGGAGAAGTGAAGGATCATGTCTTTATTTCCCAACTATAGTCGGTTTGAACTTTCTTTTGTCAAAGGTGAAGGTCCCTATCTCTACACCGCGGAAGGGAAACGGTATTTGGATTTTGCTTCTGGAATTGGTGTGACTAACTTAGGTCATTGTCATCCCCGCGTGTCAGAAGCACTTAAGAACCAAGTGGATCAGCTGTGGCATGTATCCAATCTCTTTCACATTCGACAGCAAGAAGAAGCCGCTGAGCTATTGTGCCATTATAGTCACTTTGATGCTGCGTTTTTTTGCAATAGCGGCGCGGAAGCCAATGAAGCAGCGATTAAGTTGGCGCGGAAATGGGGACATGAAGCGAGATGGATTGAGGAGCCCAAAATAATCACTTTTACGAAGTCGTTTCATGGTCGTACCTTAGCAACCATCACGGCGACCGGGCAGGATAAAGTAAAACAGGGATTTGGACCACTGCCTGCCGGATTTATCACCGTCCCTTATCAGGATCTGGAGCAACTAAAAAAAGTGTTTGGTAGTCAAGTGGTAGCCGTTTTCTTGGAGCTCGTGCAGGGAGAAGGAGGCGTTCGACCTTTTGATTATCAGTTTGTCCATGAATTAACGGCATGGTGCAAAGAGAAAAATATCTTATTGATCGTTGATGAAGTGCAAACGGGAATGGGACGGACGGGTGAATTATTCGCTTTCCAAAATTATGATATTCAGCCCGATATCATCACTCTTGCCAAAGGATTAGGAAATGGAATTCCCGTCGGAGCGATGTTAGCAACGGAAAAGTTAACACCATACTTGGGACCAGGCACACATGGAAGTACTTTTGGAGGCAATCCTTTAGCGATGGCGACAACAAAGGCAGTCATCGAAGAAATGATACAACCTTCTTTTTTACCGGAAGTAAAAGAAAAAGGAAAATTTTTGTTTCAAACATTGCAAGAAGAGGTAAGCTGTTTAGAAGGAGTAAAAGAGATTCGCGGCTTGGGCTTGATGGTCGGGATCGAACTCAATCGCCCCGTTTTACCTCTCATTAAAGAATTGCTGCAAGAAGGTTTAATTTGTGTTTCAGCTGGCGAAAATGTTTTACGTTTATTGCCTCCACTGATCGTTACGGAAGCACAAATCAAGGAAGCGGTTAATCTGATTCGAAAAGTGCTTGATCCAACAAGACAGCATGTCTTGATATAGAAAAGAGGGGATTACCAAAATGTCTTTTGTCCATTTAGATACGACGTTAGAAGCCTTAAAAGGAAAAGATTGCTTAACACTGACTGATTTTACTTCCGAACAGATTGAAGCATTGGTGGAGCTGGCTGTTCGCTTAAAAAAGCAGCAAAAAGCAGGTGTACAAAATATTTCATTGCAGGGAAAAGTATTGGCTTTATGGTTTGATAAAGCCTCTACGCGTACACGCATTTCTTTCTCCGTAGGAATGGCTCAACTGGGCGGACATTTCTTGGAATTGCCAACCCAAAGCTTGCAGTACGGCCGAGGAGAGTCGCTCGAAGATACGGCACGGACTCTATCCGGTTATGTGGATGGGATTATGATTCGCACCTTTTCTCAGGAGCTGGTAGAAGAGTTAGCCAAATATGCGACCGTACCGGTGATCAATGGCTTGACGGATTTATTTCACCCTTGTCAGACGCTGGCAGACTTACAGACGTTATATGAACACAAAGGCGATTTAAATAAACTCCATGTTGCTTATGTCGGAGATGGGAACAATGTGGTTCATTCTTTGATGCATGGAGCAGCAGCGGTAGGGATGAAATTGACGGTTTCCACACCAAAAGGGTATGAGCCTTTGTCCAAAGTATGGGATGAGGCAATGGCAATCGCCAAGGAAACGGGTGCGGAGATTCAATTTGACCATGATCCCAAAAAAGCGGTAAAAGGTGCAGATGCGATTTATACCGACGTATGGGCCAGCATGGGGCAAGAAGATGAAAAAGAGAAGCGAAGCAAAGACTTTGCTGGATATCAAGTCAATGAAGAGCTACTTCAGTTGGCGAAAAGCGATGCTATTTTTATGCATTGTTTACCGGCGTATCGTGGCTTGGAAGTTTCCGCAGGTGTATTGGATGGTCCACAATCTGTCGTATTTCCGCAAGCAGAGACTCGATTGCATGCACAAAAAGCATTATTGCTTTCTTTACTGGGATAGATAGGTTACTATAGATTTTTTTTAGTTGGTTTGGTATATTTATTCATAAGGATGAATATTTATTAGGAGAGTATATTTGGGAGGAACGACTCATGGCGAAAGAAAAACTCGTATTAGCATATTCCGGCGGTTTAGATACATCGGTAGCAATTAAATGGTTAAGCGAACAATACAATTACGATGTCATTGCGGTAGCGTTGGATGTAGGGGAAGGAAAAGATCTGGAGTTTATTAAACAAAAAGCGTTGCAAGTAGGAGCGGTCAAGTCGGTCGTCATCGATGCAAAAGAATGGTATGCCAAAGACTTTTTGATGCCGGCTTTAAAAGCAAATGCAATGTATGAAGGAAAATATCCACTCGTCTCAGCACTCTCCCGTCCGCTGATCTCGGAAGCGTTGGTAAAAGTGGCGAAAGAAGAAGGAGCGACGGCGATTGCACACGGCTGTACAGGGAAAGGAAACGATCAGGTTCGGTTTGAAGTCTCCATCGCTGCACTGGATCCCCAATTAAAAGTGATTGCCCCTGTACGGGAATGGGCGATGTCACGGGATGAAGAGATCAATTATGCCAAAGAACATAATATTCCTATTCCGATTGATTTGGATAATCCATATAGTGTGGATCAAAACTTATGGGGAAGAAGTTGTGAATGCGGTGTGTTGGAAGATCCTTGGGCTACGCCACCCAAAGGAGCATATGAACTGACGAAGGCCCTTGAGGATACACCGGATACACCTGCAGAAATTGAAATCACTTTTGTTGAGGGAATTCCAACTGAACTAAACGGTGAACAATTGCCCCTGCATGAGCTCATCAGCAAATTAAATAAAATTGCTGGAGAACATGGGATTGGACGGATTGACCATGTCGAGAATCGTTTGGTTGGGATCAAATCGAGAGAAGTATATGAATGCCCAGGAGCTACGGTGCTGATCACTGCTCACAAAGAGCTTGAGTTTTTGACCCAACCTCGTGATATCGCGCATTTCAAACCCATTATTGAACAGCAATGGGCAAAAATGATCTATGATGGACTGTGGTTCTCACCATTGAAAAAAGCATTGGATGCTTTTATCGATGAAACCCAAAAAATGGTCACTGGAAAAGTTCGGGTGAAATTGTATAAAGGGCATGCTGTAGTAACAGGAAGAAAATCCGATTATAGTTTGTATGATGAGAATTTAGCGACATATACTCCAGAAGATAGCTTTGATCATCAAGCTGCTGTTGGCTTTATCAAACTTTGGGGATTGCCAACCAACGTATATGCATCAGTTCACGCAACAAAGGAGGACAAAGACAGCAATGAAGCTTTGGGGGGGCCGGTTTACCAAACCAACTAACCAACTAGTCGAAGAATTTAACGCTTCGATCACATTTGACAAAGAACTAGTCGAAGAAGATATCGCTGGAAGTTTGGCGCATGTGGAAATGCTCGGTGTGTGTGGCATTCTTCCCAAAGAAGATGTGGCGCGAATTTCGGAAGGATTAAAGACGATTCGGGAACGGGTTCAAAGCGGCGAAATAGAGTTTTCGATCGAAAATGAAGATATACACATGAATATTGAGAAATTACTGATCGACTTGATCGGACCCATCGGTGGGAAACTGCATACGGGGCGTAGCCGAAATGATCAGGTTGCGCTGGATATGCATCTATATGTCCGCAAACAGACCGTTCACTTGGTGGAGCTATTGGTGCAATTGCAAGAAGTGTTGTTAAACCAAGCCAGCCAACACGTCGACACCCTTTTACCAGGTTATACGCATCTTCAACGAGCCCAACCCGTAAGGCTTGCCCATCATTTGCTGGCATACGCCTCGATGTTTGAACGCGATCTCGAACGGTTAGTGGACAGCTACAAACGGGTCAATGTCTGTCCGCTCGGGGCGGGAGCGATTGCTGGAACAACTTTTCCCATCGATCGCCAGTATGTTGCAAAAAAGTTAGGATTTACCCGGGTCTATGATAACAGTATGGATGCAGTTAGTGACCGAGATTACTTGGTGGAGTTTCTTTCGATCTCATCTTTGATCATGACCCACCTTTCGCGGTTATCTGAAGAGTTGATCCTTTGGTCGAGTGAGGAGTTCCAATATGTTGAATTGGATGATGCCTTCTGTACAGGAAGTAGTATGATGCCGCAAAAGAAAAATCCTGATATTCCTGAGCTGATTCGGGGGAAAACAGGACGGGTGACCGGTCATCTTCTTTCATTGCTTATGACTTTAAAGGCTTTGCCGCTCACCTATAACAAAGATATGCAAGAAGATAAAGAAGGCGTCTTTGATACCGTGAAAACATTGACCGGCTCTTTGCAATTGATGGCAGAGATTCTCAAAACGATGAAGGTAAATGTTCAGCGGATGCAACAAAATGTGGAACAAGGCTTTGCCAATGCAACCGATCTAGCGGATTATTTGGTGAATAAAGGAATTCCATTCCGTAAAGCGCATGAGATCGTAGGTCAGTTAGTTCTTTATTGTATCGGAAAGCAAAAATATCTCTTGGATTGCAGTTTGGAAGAATTCCAATCTTTCTCTTCCGAGATCCAAGCAGACATCTTTGAACGTCTCAATCCGATTGCTGTGGTCGAAGCGCGTACCAGCGAAGGAGGTACGGCGAAGGCACAGGTTTTAAAGACATTAGAACAGAAACAAGAACGGTTAACGAAATTAACCTCATGGCTCTCTGAGCATCAAGTCGAGGTATAAAAATGGGTGTGAAGCGATTCCCGTCGGTTGGAGTCGCTTTTTTATTTTTGTTTTGTTAGAATGAAAAAATATATATGATCGTAAAGGAGAATGTTTATGTCGTATAAAATCGTACAGATCGATTTTCCAGCCGCTGGTCCATGGGGACAAGAGATGGCGGATACATATCAGGAATTAGCCCAAGATATCAAGAATGAACCTGGGTTGCTTTGGAAAGTATGGACGGAAAGCAAAGAAAGAGGAGAACAAGGCGGAGTCTATCTCTTTCAAGATGAAGAGTCAGCCAATCGCTATCTCACAAAACATTTGGCACGCTTGAAATCATTTGGAATCAAGGATATTCGTGTCAAAGTATTTGATGTCAATGAACCTTTATCCCGGATCAATCAAGCCAAATTAGGATAGGGTAGAATCGATTAGAGAAGATATTCGTCGAAAAGCGAGACGAATATCTTCTCTTTTTAATGGGGAACAGTCCTTCACCGTAAATCGCTGTGTGCCTTAAAACAAGCGAGGCAACTAGCATCTTTATAATATAAACTAGTTTGCATCACAAACTATATTCAATATACCAAAAGTCCTGCAGCCCCAAAGGGTTAAAAATTATCTAAATTATGTCTGAATTTTTATATATTTCCAGATGGTAGGCAAACAATGACGAATTCAGTCGAGCGAAAAAAAGATTATCATAGATTGGGTTTGAAGTTAGCTAGATAGTGGAAAGATAAAATAGATGTTTTATTTTTTAAAGCTATAAAATTATTTTATAAGTATAGGGGCATCCAAAGGAAAGGGTGAGGGGCATGTTTGGGCAACTATTTGCTGATTTGATGGAAGTAGCTACTGGTTCAGTAGGAGAGATTGCCGAGGTAGCCGTCGAAGCAACGACAGAGGTGGCTGAAACCACATATGATATGGGAACGAGCTTTATTGGACAAATTTTTGAATAGGATTTATAGGTTTATATAGTGATAGGAGAAAGATAGGATAGCTAAAAAACCATCCCTCGGATCGATGAGCAAAAGGGATGGTTTTGCCGTTCCTTGATCTATTCGTAGGAGTCACGGATGTTTTTAGGATAATTCAGATGATTTTTAATTATGAAAACAAAATTAGAAACGGTCTGGTTCAAATAAAAAAAGCGTAATATATACGCCTCTTATTTCCACTTATAGAACAGATCTTCTAATTTCTTTTTATCGCGTTCATACTCTGATTCAGCTTCTTCTGTGCTTTTCTTATCATAATCTTCGAATTCTTCCCCTAATACAACTCCGTCTAATTTAAATTGATACTCCATGGATGAAAGATTCAATTGGGTTAGATCCTTTCTTAGTTCTAGCTCCTCTAAGGTTAGTGTCAAAGAATCATCATCAAGCCATTGCGTTTTCCATGCATCGTATAGTTTAAAGTCAAAGTTATAATCTCCACCAGCTTTGACAGCGTCTACCCGTTCCACCATTTCTAAAAATACGGCCTTGCTGTGATGCCAAAATTCAGACCGAATCTTATCATGTCTTTCCGCTTCCACCCGAATTAATTCTCGTTTCTCTGGAGTAGCTCGTTTTTCTTCTGTAGAAGGTTGCAGATCAGGCGCAGAACGAGGAGAATCTGTGCATCCAATGAAGAAAACAAAACAGAAAAGAACAAGATGGAGAACTTTGTAGGTACGCGTTTGTGTTTTCATCATAGCACCTCGTAGATCATTAATCAGCTTAACTCTAACAAAATAAAATATATAGCACAATATTTCAAATGGATTCTTTTTAAATTTAATAGTTTCTATTTTGTGTTTAACATTACTTCATCGATAGAAGAATATAACCTCATATCTATCGATGATTTAGAATAATGGAATAAAAGATCAAAGAGGTGTATAAATAGTGATCATTCAAGATTTAGATGACGAATCCTTAAGAAAATATGTTTAAAAATAAGATAAAAGTGGAATAAAAGTATAGTTATTTAGTTTTTTGATCAATCCAATGATTCGATATTATAATATGATTTTTGGAGAGAGGGGAGGAACATGTTTGGTCAGCTTTTGGGTGAGTTGATGGAGTTAACCACTAATTCGATTGGCGAAGTAGCAGAGGTGGCAGTGGAAGCAACGACGGAAGTAGCAAATACCGTTCATGACATGGGTTCTACTTTTATTGGACAACTCTTTGAATAGATGATTGGGAAACATAGCAAAAAACCATCTCTTCCAATTACTTAATGGATTATAAGGAAGAGATGGTTTTTATTTTTTTACCGTTTTTAAAAGCCTCCGCCACCATCTCCACCACCGCTGCTGCCGCCGTCTCCTCCACTACCGCTATCATTCGTACTGCTGTTTTCTCCTTTAACCGAGTAGTCCCAGATGGGAGGAGGAGTTGATCTGTACTTTTTTTTACGAGGAGAGGTCTTTTTCGTCGAACGCTTTTTATTAACAACAAAATATGCAACACCAGCAATGATGATGGCAATGATAAAAATTTCTAACATAGAATGTTTCTCCTTTTTAGGGGATGATAGGGTGGATGATCAAGAGAACAAACCGAAGGTAGTAGAGAATACGATCTTAGGTTTATTATGGCATAACGCTGTTTTTTTGTATATGAATCTTTTCTTAAATATCATAAATTAGTTTGCACCACAAACAAAGATTCAGCTCATTTTAACGGAGTTGGATCCGCTGAATGAGAAGAGAGGTGATTCATCTGTACTATAATTGTACCGCTTCTAGCAATTTTTCGGATCGATGGGACTAGTACTTTGGCTGCTAATTTCCTCTGTGATCCCACGGATGGTTTGCTGTGATTCATTCTCAACCCGTTGTTCTAGAGATCATGTGTTCTTTGTGTATAAAAGAGAGAGAAAAAGATCGAGCAACAGCGATCGAAAAAGGGGAGTAAAACGTTATCATGGATCTGGTATTGAATATAACTAAATTCAAATCAGTTTGTATTGCAAACAACATATCTACAATAGAATGAAGAAACATTCAGGTTATTATATTTAAGATATGAGTCCCATTAATTCTAACAAAAAAGACATCGTCAGTTTGAACAACTGTATAGAAAATCCTTTTGCAGTGTTATCGAACATAGATAAGTAAAATGGTTAAGTTATCTGGTGATCCGCCGTATAAATGGTATAATTATGATCCAAATATGAAATATTAAAAGATTTTCTAGAAGGAATCTCTTTCGATGCTTTTTATTATTTTGTAATCTTAGTTTAAGAAACCGTTGCAATAGGATTGCTACAAAACAAATCAAATGACTGCATTTTAATAAATATAAACTAGTTTGTAGAACAAACCATACCACACAAAAACCATTCAATTCACTTTCACTAGTAATAGCAACAACAGCACATAACATATGATAATAAACAACCACTTAACCAAATAGAGAGATGGAGGATGCGAATGAAGCGAATTTGTGTATTTGCCGGTTCTAGAATGGGACGTAATCCGAGATATAAAGAGGGAGCAGTAGAGTTAGGACAAGCTTTGGTCGAAGCTAGATTAGAAATGGTCTATGGAGGTTCCTGCAATGGTCTGATGGGAGTAGTGGCAGATACTGTGCTTCAGGGAGAAGGGAAAGTGATCGGGGTGATGCCATCAGGTTTATTTTGCAAAGAAACGGCTCACCGAGGAGTGACTCAGTTTTATCAAGTAGAGGGGATGCATGAAAGAAAGGCGAAGATGAGTGAGTTGTCGGATGGCTTTATCGCTTTACCTGGAGGTTATGGTACATTTGAAGAGATCTTTGAAGTCGTTAGTTGGGGATCGATAGGGATTCATCAAAAACCAGTAGGACTATTCAATATTGATGGATATTACCAACCGCTAATCGAGCTCGTTCAGCATGCGAAGAGAGAAGGGTATATTTCGGAAAGCCATGCCGGATTGCTAATCTTGGAAGAGGATCCGTTTAGACTAATCGAAAGAATGAAGCAGTATAAACCGCCATCCGTTCCATTTAAGTGGCGGTCATAAAAAAGCTCGCCGGTCTCTAGCAGGACCGGCGATTTGAATCAAATAGCGTTGCCGCTCAATTTTTCAGCTCATTGACCTTTCCGTCTGTTTGAAGAATTACGAGCCCAAAAAACCATTGGGATCATCAGTAGAGAAAGCAACGCTCCTCCAAGTGAGAGAGTGGCATAACTAGAATAGGCGACGACCATTCCAGACAGCGCTCCACCGGAAGCGCCTGCCAAAGCGATAAATACATCTACCGATCCTTGTGTTTTGGCGCGATTGGAAAAAGTGGTTGCATCGACAATCAATGCGGTTCCACTGATTAATCCAAAGTTCCAACCTAGTCCGAGCAGAGCAAGAGCGATCGTAAGCAAGAACATGGAATCGGGAGGAGAAGCAGCTGCAAGAATGCCAGAGATGAGTAGCGTTATTCCAGAGGCAATGGCCATGGCGATCCGTTCGATTCGATCGACCAGGATCCCTGTAATCACAGAGGGTAAGTACATGGCAGCGATGTGGATGCCGATCACCCATCCTACTTCACGCAAACCATGGCCATGATGAGTCATGTGGATCGGGGTCATCGTCATAATGGCGACCATCACTAGTTGGGACAGAATCATGATGGTAGCTCCGATCACGATTTCCTTCTTCTTCATATCAGGTGTTTCGAAGGCTAGAGTGGTCTGATGCTGTTCACCCTTCTTTTTTAACTCCTCTATTGCTTTTGCTACGATCAAAGGATCAGGGCGCAGAAAGAAGAGCAAGATCAATCCTGCGAGAATAAAGGCAACAGCGGAAAGAATGAACGGTCCAGCTAAAGCAGGTACACCAATCGACTCAGCGTATTGCCCCATGATCGCGATGAGATTGGGTCCTGCTACAGCGCCAAAGGTGGTCGCTATCAATGCAATACTCACGGCAGTCGCCCGTTGGGAGGAATGGGCTAAATCCGTGCCCGCATAACGCGCTTGTAAGTTGGTTGCCGTACCAGCCCCATATACCAGCAGGGAAACAAATAGCAACGGCAGATGATGGATTACCGCTGAGATGATAACGCCAATCGCCCCTATACCACCAGCTAGGAAGCCTACCGAAAGACCGAAACGACGTCCATATCGTTGGGAGATGCGTCCTACCAACATCGCCGCCACAGCAGAGCCGAGAGTAAACAAGGCAGCGGGAATGCCTGCGTATTGATCTGTTCCCAGCATATCTTGAGCCAATAGAGCTCCAATGGTCACACCGGTTGCAATGCCTGCTCCGCCAAAAATCTGAGATAGGACAACGATCATCAATGTTTTTCGATATAGCTTTTGCTTCTTTTTCGGAGAATGGATATATTCTTGCAACCAATCAGGAGAACGGGTAGAGTGCTTGGAATGGTCCGTTGTTTGTGCCATGAAGGGATCGTACCTTTCTAGAAAGTCTACTTTTATCTTGCTTGATTGGAGGATCGATTATGCTGAATTTAGAATAAGAGAGGTATGATAATCATACTGAATCTGGCAAAAGCATCGGAACATCCATCAGGGAGAAATAAAATGCAGAAACAGGACACTCTCGTCTAGACAGGGTGTCCTGTAGATGTTCCTATGGAAGCTATTTATCGCAGTGCCTGAAAATCGACTTTGGGTACCAGTCCTTCTTCTGCTGCTTTCCCCAGTAGGGATTCAATCGCCGCATAGCCTTCTTCACCTAAATCGGCTGTAAACTGATTTACATATAGATCAATATGAGCTTGTGCTACTTTTAAATCCATCTCTTGTGCATGCTGCAAAATGTAGTCTTGTGATGCTTCCGGATGGGTCCAAGCGTATTCCACAGAAGCCCGTGTCCAGCGAGTAATTGCCTCGCGATCCAACGAGCGATGAGCGATAATCGCTCCGAGGGGAATAGGTAGAGAAGTTTCCGCTTCCCACCATTCGCCCAAATCGGCTAAGAGAGTTAGCCTATAGGATGGATAAGTAAACCGTGCTTCATGAATCACCAGACCGGCATCGATTTTTCCATCCCTTACTGCGGGCATAATCTCATGGAAGGGCATGACATGGATCTCCACACCGTTTGGGACATGTTGCGCCATCCAAAGCCGGAAGAGGAGGTAAGCAGTAGAGCGTTCACTTGGTACTGCGACCCGTTTGCCAGCAAGCTGAGCGGGATCGATGTCCGAACCATTTGCGGTTAGTACGAGGGGACCACATCCTCTTCCCAAGGCTCCACCGCAGGGAACCAAGGCATATTGAGAGAGTACCCAAGGTAAAGCGGCGTATGAGATCTTTAACACTTCCGGTCCATTGGGCTGAAGAGCTAAATAATTGGTAATATCGATATCGGCGTAGGTAACATCTAACTTGGGAGCGCCTGGGATCAGACCGTGCACCCAAGCATGAAAGACAAAGGTGTCATTGGGACAAGGGGAAAAAGCGATTTTCATCTAAAAACCTCCAATAGAACTGCGCTAGCAGCTTCTAATGATTCGAGGGCCTGATCGATCTGCCAAGCATCTCGATTTCGCGGACCCACTGGGTTGGAAATAGCGCGAATTTCTAAAAAGGGAAGACGGTGAGATTGAGCAGCGCTCGCTACACCAAAGCCTTCCATCGCTTCTGCGGTCGCCCGCGGCACACGGGTAGCCAACTCCTTTGCAGTGGTAGCCGTTCCTGTCACGGTTGAAACAGTTAGAATCGGACCCGTAGTGACCGTAAGTCCAGCAGTATGTAAGGCGTCTGCCACTTGTTTAACCAAACGCTGATCAAGCTGAATGCGACTAAAGCCAAATCCAAGCTTGTCTAAACTGAGAAATCCTTCTGGCGTCTCCGCGCCGAGGTCGGCAGCGATGATTTCATCGGCGACAACCAATGATCCCACTTTTGCCCGATCCATAAATCCACCGGCAATCCCAGCACTGATCACGAGACTATATTTCCCTTTGTGCAAGGCTGATCCTGTCGAGATGGCAGCGGCGACGGAACCGACTCCAGCAACGACAACATCAAACTGTTTGGAGTCACAAAGTCCACGCAATACGGTTTCCTGTTCAGCTTGGACAGATGTCATCACGAGTATACGCTCGTTGTTATTTGTGTCAAGACCAGACTCCATTTTATGAAGCTCCTTTTTTCGATCATTTTTCCTATTCCTTCCCCCTTAATGCTAGCTCAGGGGAGGGAGTGTTCAATACATCTGCATGCTAATAGTGTAAAACAAAAATCTATTTAACGATACCCAGCAGTAGACAGCGATTATTCTTGGATATCCTTTTTGGTTTATTAATTGTATAAACTCTAGCATGATGAATAACCATTATTATTCAAAATAATAACGTTACAAAAAATCATGCGGAGATCATCATCAGCGCCCTTCCTTACTCTGATCATAAATTTCAATAAAAGACTTTGCTGCTAAACTAAGATAGCGCTGCCGATGGTAGGCAAAGACAAGAGTTCGAGTGGATTGGGGTTCGAGCAAAATGTATAACGGAGTAGATGGACTCCGTTGTTGGATCACCATTTTGGGAACGATCGTGATCCCCAGACCATAGGCAACCAGCGTTTGCGCTGTTTCGATACTGCTCGTCTCATAAGCAATCGTCGGCTGAAAACCACTCTTGGCGCACAGCTCTAAGACCGTGCGACGAAAGCCATACCCTTGCTTTAAGAGGATCAAAGGGGCTTGGGCCAAAGAGTGCAGATGAAGGCTGTTCGGAAGAACCGTTGTACTGTCTGAGGGAATCAACGATCTGATCTCCTCAGGCATCCACTCGCGATGAATGCGTGGTAAAGCGAGATACAAGGGCTCCGAAAACATCGTTTTTGTAGTTAAACGGGAGTCTTCAATCGGTAAAGCCAAAATGGATAGATCGACCAGTCCTTGTCCAGTTAGTTCGGTCAGCTGAGCTGTGGTCTCTTCGACCAAACGAATCTGTACATTGGGAAATCGATCTCCATACTCTTTTAAGAGCGGAGGCAGAACGTGCCTACCGGTGATTGCGGTGGTTCCAATGACGAGATCACGCCCCATGCCTTCTCCACGTTCTCTCATTTCCCGCAGGAGATCATTGCGCATCTGCAAAATTTGTTCGGCTTGTTCTATAAAACGAATTCCTTCCGGAGTTGGTTCGATCGATCCATGACCCCGAAAAAATAAGCGGACACCAAGGTCACGTTCCAACTTGGCAATTTGTTGACTTAAGGACGGCTGGGTAATACACAAGCTAAGGGCGGCTTTGGTAAAACTTCGCTTGCGATATATTTCTACAGCATATTCCAATAGACGCATTTCCATAGTAATCCTCCAAGTATGCATGCTTTAATTGAAAGTGGGGTTTCCAATGTGCGTTAAATTCAAGTTAGATTAGTTAACGATAAAATAGAAGGATATTTCTATCCGTTTTTCTCTATTCCATAAATCATTTCTTCCATAGATATAAACTATGGATAAGATAGATTATATATCTTAGACGAATAACCTTCCATTCTGTATTATAAAAATAAACCTACGGAAGGGATGAACGAAATGTCAATCAATCAATGGAATGCCGAGCTATATGATGGAAAGTTAGGCTTTGTCTCGGGATATGGAAAAAGTTTGATAGATTTGCTGCAACCACAAGCAGGGGAGCAAATTTTGGATTTGGGATGCGGAACAGGAGATCTATCTAATGAAATTGCTCAGTCAGGGGCTGAAGTGACGGGGATCGACTTGGCAGCCAGTATGCTTGAACAAGCGAAGAGGAAATATCCCCATATTTCGTTTCTTCATGAGAATGCAGAAACTGTTCGGTTTACCAAGCCGTTTGATGCCGTTTTTTCCAATGCGGCTTTGCACTGGATGAAGAATGCCGAGCAAGTCGCTCAGTCCATCTGGTTGGCTTTAAAACCGAACGGGCGATTGGTCGCTGAATTGGGTGGCAAAGGGAATGTGGAGACGATGGTTCAAGCATTGGAAGAGGTTTTATCCTCTTATGGGATTTCCTCTGAGGAAAGAAATCCTTGGTATTTTCCAAGCATCGGAGAGTATAGCATGCTTTTGGAAGAACAAGGGTTTCGGGTCGTCTATGCTGTTCACTTTGACCGTCCCACTCCACTTCCAGAAGGGGAAAATGGATTGAATCACTGGTTGAATGCCTTTGGAGGAGACTTCTTCCAAGGAATAAGCGAGGAAGAAAAGAGCGATATCATCGCACAGGTCAAGGAAAAAACAAGATCCACCTTATGGCAAGATGGCCAATGGATCGCTGACTATAAACGACTTCGAGTGGTTGCAATAAAAAATGGATAGATAAAATAATCGGGCTCTGGTACACCATACCAGAGCTTGGTGATTTTTATTCAATCGCTGCTACGGCATTGATCTCTTCACCCTTTTCGGTCTTCCCTTTTAGTCGATACATGGGGATGACATCTTTTTGCTCTTCCATTGCAGCCTCCATCCAGTAAACAAGGGAAGCCTTTTCTATATTGGCTTCTTTCGCATGTCCATCAAAATAAACTCGTCCCTCACCTTGTTTCACTTTGTTTAAAGCTTCCATTGGTGAAACGATCTCTACTTCTTTTCCTATCGTGACTGAAATCTTATACACTCCGAAAACAGGGAGTCCATTTATTTTTCTGAAAAAAACACCTGATATGATGTGATTTCTTTTCTAGCTAGTGAAGAGGATACATTTTCAGCTATACCTCTGTAATGGTACTCCTGCTGGAATAAATTCTTTAGCACCTGAATAGTAGGTAAACGATCCAGAACCAATTAAAAGATCAATAGATTCCTTCCCATTTCTTACAAGATAACTATCAGCGCCCTTTTCTACTTTCCTATTTTCCAAACCCAATTTCTTTGCGAGTCTCTGTATTTCTTTTTCAGGATCTACTTCTTTTACATGTAGATATATGCTTTCCTTTTTTTGGTTGATAATTGACCATTAATTTTATCCACCTGTGAGTGTTCCCCTATAGAAGGTAAATAAGGAATATCTAGGCTAGCGAAGTATTCTTTTCTGACTTAGGTAAAGATTCAAATATGAAATATATCATAAGTCCAACGATAACAAAGAAAAGCGAATCGCGAAATTTAATATCTTTTAAATGATACATAAATATAGTAGAGTAGGAGAGAGAGATAATAACTATGTAAAAATGAATAGCTTGATCAAACAGGTCACTTCAAATCGAAGTGTGAAAAGGGAATACCGGTGCAAGTCCGGAGCGGTCCCGCCACTGTAAATGGGAGCGACTTACACGATGTCACTATTTCTAGCGAAATGGGAAGACGTAAGAAGCGATGATCATAAGCCAGGAGACCTGCCTGTTTGCGCATCACCAGTGAACCTACGGTCGATAGGGAGGTGGTAGTCAAAGCGGATGTCTTTTTAAAAGAGATATCTGTCTGTTTGTCTATGGAATATCACCAACCCTGACCGATCGATTGGTCGGGGTTTTTGCTGTGAAAAGATAGTGGTCGATTGAGTATCTTCCGAAAGGAGAAAATATATGAACAAGTTATTCTGGTTAAAAGGACTTCTACTGGTCGGTTTCACTCTTTATTTCACCTTTGCTACACCGCAAGAAGTGCATGCGATGCATATCATGGAAGGTTTTTTACCCGTGGGATGGGCGATTACTTGGTGGGTTTTATTTCTTCCCTTTTTTATTCTAGGTCTTCGCTCACTTCGTCGCGTGATCCAAGAGAATCCAGAGGTAAAGTTGTTGGTCGCGCTTGTGGGAGCCTTTTCGTTTGTCTTGTCTGCTTTAAAAATTCCTTCGGTGACAGGGAGTAGTTCCCATCCGACGGGAACGGGATTGGGAGCGATTGTATTTGGTCCGTGGGTGATGACTGTGCTGGGCAGTATGGTTTTGTTATTTCAAGCGTTGCTGCTCGCGCATGGTGGGCTGACAACCTTAGGAGCCAATGCGTTTTCAATGGCAGTGGTCGGACCGGCGGTCGCCTATGGCGTTTACCGCTTGATGATGCGGATCAGCGATAAACAGGGTTTCGCTGTTTTTCTCGCAGCGGCTTTGGCTAATCTAACCACTTATGTAGTCACTTCACTGCAACTTGCCTTGGCTTTCCCAGCAGAAGCAGGTGGAGTTCTCGCTTCGTTTGTAAAGTTTGCGAGCATTTTTGCCATTACACAGGTTCCGTTAGCGATCAGTGAGGGGTTGTTAACGGTATTGGTCTTAAATTTAATTCAATCCTATAACCAAAAAGAGCTGCGTTTACTTCATTTTGGAAAGAAGGGGACGAAATAATGGAGAAACAGCGCCGTATGTGGACGAATTTAGTCTTGGTGATCTCGGTTGTGTTGTTAGCGGTTATTCCGCTCATCCTCATCCAAGATAGTGAGTTTGCCGGTGCCGATGGGCAAGCGGAAGAAGCGATTCAAGAGATTGCGCCAACCTATGAGCCGTGGTTTGAGTCGTTGATTGAATTGCCTGGAGGCGAAACAGAGACGCTGTTTTTTTCTGTACAAGCTGCGATTGGTGCAGGGGTGATCGGCTATGCGATCGGCTTCTATCGGGGGCGTGTAAAGGGACGTGGTGAAAAGAAAACATGACATCATTGGAAAGGCTCACCTATACCAATCGTTTAAGGGGGCTACCAGCGAAACAAAAAGGGCTGTTTGCATTGGGAATGTTAGGTTTGACGTTTTTTACGCATGTTCCCGTCCAGATGATGATTTTCATCTGGATGGGGATTTGGATCGTCGTCTATGCTCGGATTCCGATTCCATTTTATTTAAAAATGACGGGGATGATTTCTCTTTTTTTATTGATGAGCTTACCGATGCTCGTAGTCCATGTGGTTCCACTTGATGAACAGTCCCTTGTACAGGATGATTCCATGGGGGGATGGGCGATCGGAGACTGGTTTCTCTATCTAAGTGAACAGGGGTTGGAGCAAGGAGGGACCGTCTTTGTTCGTTCGTTGGCAGCGGTTTCTTGTTTGCTTTTTCTCGTTTTGACGACACCTTTTGCCGAAATCATGCAGCTTTTAAGGAAGATCGGTTGTCCCACCATGATCACAGAAATTCTCCTCGTCATGTATCGCTTTATTTTTAGCTTTTGGATGAGCGCCGAGCAGCAATGGATCGCGATCCAAGCGCGCGGTGGGGAGCGGCGTTTTCGCAGTATGGGGTTCCTCATCGCCAATCTTTTTCAAAAAACGCTCATTCGTTATCGGCAGTTGTCGCTGGGGCTGGCAGCTCGAGGATTTACAGGTGAGATCCGTGTCTATCAACGACCATCAAAACCCGTCTCCAAACGTTATTTGCTTGAGTCGATGATGGGCGTACTTGTTTTGCTGGTCTTGGATTGGTATCTAAGGGGGAGCTAGTATTGGATAAATGGATACTCGAATTCATCGATCTGACATTTACCTATCCAGGTGAAAAGCAGCCAGCTTTACGTGATCTATCGCTGAAGGTGCCCAAAGGGAAGAAGTGTGTCTTAATGGGTCACAATGGTTGCGGAAAATCGACGTTGTTTTTACATGCCAATGGATTGCTTCGCCCGAATCATGGAAGGGTCTTATGGAAAGGGAAGACGCTAAAATACAACCGTCGTTGTTTAAGCGAGATCCGACAGCAAATCGGGCTCGTTTTCCAAGATCCTGAGCAACAACTGGTGGCAGCGACGGTAGAAGAAGATCTTTCTTATGGTCTCTATAATCAGGGGCTTTGCGATGAAGAAGTGAAACGGCGCGTGGAGCAAGCACTGATCGATTTTGGATTGGAGGAGCTAGCGGCAAAACCGCTTCACCATCTTAGTCTCGGGCAGAAAAAATGGGTTTCGTTGGCTGGCGTGATGGCCTTAAAGCCCAGTCTACTGATTCTGGATGAACCAACGGCTTATCTTGATCCGTTTCAAACCAATCAATTTCGGGAGGAAATGGAGCGAATTGAGCAAGCGGGGACGACGATTCTGATGGCAACCCACGATATCGATTGGGTACTCTCATGGGCGGATTGGGTATTTGTGATGCATCGTGGACAGATCGTGCTCGAAGGAGAGCCCGCCGAGGTGTTTGGTGAAAAAGAGTTGCTTGTCCAATTGAAACTTGGCGTCCCATTGCTGGTAGAGTTATGGGATTTGTTTCCCCAAGCGCTGCGTCAAGGAAAAAAGATACCGCGGAATGTTCAGGAGTTTTATGAGTGGTTGGTTAAAAACAAAATAGAGCAGAAACAGGGGTTTTGATTCTGATATTTCAACGAGCTGTCCCACAATGATCGGGACAGCTCGTCGATTTAGAAAGAAATATAATAACTTTGCTTTCTAAGTTGGCGAATGGATACATATATTGACATAAAGAGAATAACACCATGCGGAAATAAGGAAGGTGATCCCGATGAAATATAAACCCCCTCACTTCGATTGGCAGTCGCTCCAATCGCAAGCGGAAATGTTAGGAAGTGATTTTTGGCAAAACATAATGGGGATGATGCCCAATTTGGGTCCTCGGGTAGATGCGTATGAGACCAAAAAAAGAATCGTGGTGGTGGTGGAAGCGCCAGGGATAAAGAGACCTGATCAGATAAAAGTTCAACTGGTCAACAATAGGCTAATTGTCGAAGGAAAATTGGAATTTTATGAAGGAGTCGTAGAGAAAGATTTAATACTTAAAGAGCGTTATCATGGACGCTTTAAAAGAGAGATTCCACTTTCCAGCGCTGTCAATCCTAGCTCTCTCAAAGCTCGCTATAATCAGGGATTACTGACTGTGAAGCTTGAAAAGTTGAGCCATCCCGAGATGGAAGTCCAAGTTGAATACGCAGACGAAAGCAGTTTTGGGATCTAAGGGGAGTGAACAATTTGGTTCAAATCAAGTTAGGTCAATTGATTGTCCAATCGGTTTCGAAATCATCAGGCGTTTTTTCTGGTGACAATTATTTATTTTATTGGCGAAGTTCGAAGAAAGTAAATCAAGGATTTGGAGATGTTTCCGGTGATCATGGTTCTTTTCAGGGAGGAATAAGCGCAGTAAAATCTCCTGGAAGGGAAACATGGAAAAAGGAATGAGCGGGGAATTAGAGCAGATTTTACAACGATTGCAATCGATTGAGGAAAAATTGGAACAACTGAAGCAAAAACCCGTTCATCAACATTTTCAAGTCCAACAGATGACGGTCTATGATCCATATTTAGAAAATCTTACATACCAGCTTGAGCGGATCAATGTAAAAGAGCTAAGTGGTTCACTAAGTATCGGTAATAATTTTGAGATGGTCACGAAAGAAAAAAGAAAAAAAGATGCTATTTACAAAATGAAAAAAGAGCAAGAACCAAAAAAGAAAGAAAAAGATTCTGTTCGATCAGAGGAGGGGAACCATCAAATACAGACAGCATCGATTCTTCAGGATGATGAGAAGGTGACTTCGAAAGAGGATTTCCATGAACAGCGGGAAATCGAACAAACCCTTTTGGGATACAGGGTAAAAATAGAAAGGAAAAAGCGGAGGGGTTGAGATGAACTCTTTTTTGTCCCCCCAATTTTTTATTGGTTCTATTCATATTAAGAGTGTTGAGGGAGCATCTTGTATCAATTTAGGAAATAATTTACCTACTCATTTTCAAAGCCATCAAAAGCAAAATCAAGGGTTTGGCTCGATCAGCGGTGATTATAGCCGGATTATGGGGACAAAATCCGAGCTGGAAGATGGGGCTTTCATGGATCTGTTTACTCTAGCCAATTCAGACGAGCTTCCCGAATGGCTTAAGAAAACCATGCAAAACATCGCTGCTCATGCACAAAATCAAGCAGAAGATGAATGTTGTTGATGGAGAAAGAGATCGCGATCATCGATCGGGGTATCGATGAGGTCATTGTCAACAAGGAGATTTATATTTTGCTGAACAATATTGGAATGCCCGGAAATCCCACCAAAAGCGCTGTTTTCTTTGGAATGTGAGTTCCAACAAAATTGATAATTGGTACCGATAAATATTCCGGCGTTGCCCGAAACGACGTTGACGTTGATCGAATCAAATTGAATAAAATCATATCCATCTTTTTTTTGGATCGTCATCTTCCATTACACCTGGGTAGTTGGGCTGGCTTTGGTTTCAAATCCATCGGCGATTACCGTATCTAACAGATCATTATCGTTCAAAACATAGAGATTCGAAAAAAATACATTAGGTGCTCCAAATGCACTAAACACATAGCCGGATGAGAGTTGGGTTTTACTATGAGAATCCCAGCCGGAAGCGGAATTCTCCCCAACCATGATCGCGTTGTTTTGAGCCATTGTCCCGGTGTTAATGGCGTTAAAAATCACAGATCCAGCCATATAACCCCCCCTAAGAAAGATTCCTTGCGGTCGAGTGGGATTGTACTATAATCTATGCGACCAGGGCACGTGTGTGCAGTTGATTTCCTAAAGTGGGCTGAACCTCTCGATCGAAAAAGCGTAAAATAAACAGACGGCTTTTTCATTTTAGAAGGGAGGAGACGTTATCAAGATCGCGTTCCGCAAGATATTAATCAATGAGTCCGATGGTAGAACAGCCCTACTGATCGGTAAAAACCAGATCGGCGTTCGAACATTGTCGAAAGATCAGCATGTGGTCGGCAATCTATGTGGAAACAATGTCTTTCAACATAATTACACTTTTCTTGCCGACCAGGATCAGGTAGATACACTGCTTTACGATGCTCATTCCAAAAAATGGAGAGCCGCTCGCCTAAAGAGACGAATCACCCACAAGAAGAAGGCGCGGAAAAAATTACGATATTTCCGAGTATACAGGAATAGAAAAAAACAAAAGAGACGAAAAAAACTTTTGTCGCGATCTGACAAAGGTTTTTTCTGTTTTATTGAACCGCTTTCATAAAATGCTCCGTTTCATGCAAGCCGTATGAAAGCGATTTCCTAGGAAAATAGGGATTTTTCCTATTGAAAGCGTCAACAAGGCAGACCATTTGATCTCTTCGTAAATAAAAGAAATTAGTAATATATGGTTGACCCCCTTCCATTCCTCCGTAAATATTATATAATTAAGATAAGATATTAAGTTATCTTAACAATAAGTGGTCTTATAAAAATAGTTTTAAACCGATGAATTTGTAGTCATTATGATCTTACTTACCTTTTGATTAGTTCGCCGCCTATCAAGTTTTAGCAAAAAGGGTGAGGATCTTCGAGTAAAGATACTTACCTGTTTACAAAAGAGGTGTATTAACATGAAAAACTGTGCGGTGGTTAGTGATAGATGTGAGGTACAAGAGTTGTTGGAGCAGTACCAGTTTCATAAGGATTTGAATATGTTTCGTAGTGCGAAAGAACAGCAATTGATTATGACGCAGATGGTACGAGAGGACATTACCGATGTCAGCTTGGCCGTTTACGGAAATTCAATTGTGGGTTATGTAACACTTTTACCTCCTGAGCCGGATGATCGTTGGGCCCAACTACCTTATATCCAAATGTTGGGGGCATTGGAGATCGTTCCGGAACATCGGGGGAATGGTTTAGCAAAACGATTGATCGATCATCTGTTTGATCGTCCTGACATAGAAGATATGATTGTGATCTCGATGGAGTACTACTGGCATTGGGACTTGAAAAATACCCACTTGAACGTCTATGAATACCAACGGATGTTAAAGCATCTTTTAGAAACGTGTGGAATGGAACAGTACTTTACGGACTATCCCGATGTGACTGCGCATCCTGCGAACTTTATGATGGCGCGGATCGGTAAAAACGTTTCGTTGGATCAATTGTTACAATTTATGATGTTGACCAACCCACGTGTAATGATTTAATACCGAATATGTTAATTAATGATCAAAGCCGCTGTGTGTATCAGCGGCTTTTTGTATATAACATTTCTTCGATTTGTTTTCGCAGTTGCAGGAAGTCGGAAGTTTCTCGTTTCTCCCATCGCTCTTCCCGTGAAAAGGGGACGGTCTGTTCTGCTTTTACCCTCATCGGTTTGCTACTAAGGACATAAATGCGGTCCGAAAGGAGAATCGCTTCTTCGACACTATGTGTAATAAATAAGACCGTGCGTTTTTCTTTTGTTAAGATCGAAAAAAGCCAACGCTGCATTTCCGTCCGCGTCAATGCATCCAACGAACCGAAGGGTTCATCTAAACATAGGAGATTTTTTTTGCTCGCCAAGGCACGCAAAAAAGCGATCCTTTGTTGCATTCCACCGGAAAGCTCATAGGGAAAATGGTTTGCGAAGTCTGCCAAGCCTGCTTTCTCGAGTAATTGATCGATCTCCTGGGGATTGCGTCGCTTTTCTATCTCTTGTCCCAGAGAAATATTTTCTTTGACGGTTCGCCATGGAAAAAGGGAAAAAGTTTGTGGCATATAGCTGACGAGACCGCGTTTTCCATTGATTTTTTGCTGATCGAGATAGATTTCGCCTTCGTCGGGCTGATATAGCCCACCGATCAGATAAAAAAGTGTACTTTTACCACTTCCCGATGGACCGATCAAAGAGACAAATTCGCCATCGTTGACATGAATCGTCAGTCCTTCGATCACTTTCTCCGTTTTATAGCGAAATGACAGCTGGTTACAAGATAGTTTCATCTTATGCTCCTTTCTTCGGTTTCCAGCGAATGATTGCTTTTTCGAAGAGATGAATCAGAAAGAACAAGGTCAGACTGAGCATGACGATGATCGCAATCGCCACAAATACCCGATCTGTCCGAAAAGAATTCGCTGCGGTCTGCATCATCAGTCCCAATCCTTTCTCCGCACCAAGCCATTCGGAGATCACCGCTCCCATGACACTATAGGTGGCAGAGAGTTTGCATCCGGAGAAAAAAGAAGGAAGAGCAGCAGGCCACTCGGCTTTTAAGAAAATTTGCCAGCGGGAGGCACCCGCTATTCGTAAGTATTGAATCAAGGTGTGATCGATCTGTCGAAAGCCGTCCAAGGTAGCGATGGTGATGGGAAAGAAGCAAACCAAGACGACGATCAGGACTTTGGGCAACGTGCCGAAGCCAAACCATAAGACCAAAAGAGGAGCAAGAGCAATGATCGGGATGTTTTGCGATAAAACAATCAAGGGATAGCAGGCTTTTTCAAGAACTGGAAAGAGATGCAAGATGGTGGCAAAGAGGATGCCGATAAGGATTCCGAAAAGAAAGCCTAAGAGGGCAATCCAAGTTGTCGCCATCAGATCTGCTGAAAGAGTTGGGAAGTGCTGTAGAAACGTTTCCCAGATCGCTGATGGGGCTGGTAAAATCCATTCTTCGATCTCCCAGAAGTGGACAGATCCTTCCCACAAAAGGAGAAGGATCACCGTTAACAATAAGGGAGGAAGTAGTAGTTTTTTAGTCATATTTCTTGGTTAGCTCATGCATGGATGCCCCATGAACATGATGATAGATTTTAACTTGAGAGATAATGGATTCGCAGCCCAGCCGGATCATTTCTTCATTGATCTTTTTAATGAGTGCAAGCAGTTCACCAAGCTCTCCTTCCATGGTCGTCTCCAATGGTCCAACCCGATAAGCTACACCGGCTTGGTCAATCATTTCGATGGCCCGATCGACATAGGGGATCACACTGTCACCGTTCGGTGTACGAGGAATAATCTGTAAGCTAACAAGGGAATGACCCATTATTTTTCACCCCCAGGGAGAAAGGCATTGGTGAAGGCTTTCTTCGCATCAAATTCTCCTTCGAGCAATTGATGCTCTTTCATCCAACGCGCATAATTTTCCCACACTTCTAGTTTTTGAGTTCCCCATTGGCTGGCGTCTGCTTGATAGCGCGTGCTAAGCCATTCTTGGGACTTTTCCACTAGCTTGGGATCGAGGTCGGGAACCGCTTTTACCAAAATATCTGCTGCTTCCTTGGGTTGTTTGATCGCCAACTCGTATCCTTTGGACACGGCTCTCATAAAGGCGCGAATCGTTTCCGGATCTTTCTCGGTTTTCTCTTCGCTCGTGATTAAAACCGGTGTATAGTAGTCGAGTTCTTTAGAGTAGTCCGTGATATAGACCATGTTTAGCTTTTCACCGCGTAATTCTGCCTCGATGCCGGTCCAACCATAGTAAATCCAGGCGAAGTCAATCCCTTGTTTCATCGCAGTAAAGAAGTCCATACTACCGATGTTTGCGAAGGTAACTTTGTTTACGTCGGCGTTCTCTTTTTGCATCAACGAACCAATCACCTGTTTTTCAGCAGGTGAGCCAAAAGCCCCGTATTTTTTGCCTTCAAAGTCTTTTGGCGTTTGAATGTTCTTATCTACCGGCGAAGCGAAGCCAGAAGTATTATGTTGAATGACGGCAGCAATGGAAATGATCGGTACGTTTTGGGTACGGGCATGCGTGACCGATTCTTGATAGCTCACGCCAAAGTCAGCATGATTGGAAGCGATCATTTGCTCTACGGTCGTTTTTCCTGGCTGAATGATATTGACTTCCAATCCTTCCTCTTTGAAAAATCCTTTTTCTTTAGCGACATAGAGCCCTGTATGATTGGTATTGGGAGTCCAATCGAGAACAACTGTCACTTTTTTTAGTGAGGGATTGTTTTCTCCTGATTGAGGGGTACCACAAGCTACGAAACTGAATAGAATAATGGTTAGTAGTGCGAGCATTGATTTTTTCATTCTGACTCCTCCTAGATGTTTGAGATACGAAAAAAACGCCTCTGACCTGGGCAGAAGGCGCTTGTAAGCATAATAAAGCAAAATTCTCCCTACGCTGGCATTACCCAGGTCAGGTCCAATGGGTCAGTATATTTCGGTATACACTCTCAGCCGGCCCAAATTCCAGCTCCCCAGAAGATCTATTCGATTGGCTCGTTATCATTATAAATAAGTATGTGATTTATGTCTATTCTAGCGCAATAATACGATATATCGATTATAAATATCTTCTTTTTTTAAAACCGATATTATTAAAAATTGAGAATGTAACTTTATGTTCAGCCTTGTTCTCCATCTGACCCAAAAATAGGGTACTGCCGTTTTACTTTAGCAATCCTTGATTGCGGGGATTGCTTAGAATAACATTCTCTGGTACAATGTCAACATAAAGTGTGAAAACACTTAAAACTACACGCAGAAATGAGATCAATGGATCTGAAGCTTTCTAAAATCGATTTTTCATATTGAGAAAAGCACTGACGGAGAAGAGTAGACAGTTATTACACCCTCAGAGAGAAGAATCTATCAATGATCCGTTGATAGCTGTGAGATTCTTCGGGCTGTACCTGTTGAATGTAGCTCCCGAGTTGCTCCTGCCAACGTCAGGTTCATATAAATTCTCGATTAGTAGTTGGAGCCGTCAGCCTACGTTACAGGTCAAGAGTGAACAAAGAATGCTTTCTTTGTTAACAAAGGTGGTACCGCGAAACTCTTTTCGTCCTTTGAGGCGAAAAGAGTTTTTTTGGATTTTTCGATACAGGAAGTTTTAAGGAGGTTTTTATTTTGAGTAACAAAATACAGATGTCGACCAAATATGATCCTAAATCGGTGGAAGAAAAAAGATACCAATTTTGGCTGGATAACGAGTTATTTAAAGCTTCCGGTGATCCAGATAAAAAAGTATTTAGTATCGTTATGCCTCCACCCAATGTCACAGGAATGTTACATATGGGGCACGCACTCGACTTTACGCTGCAAGATATCTTGATTCGGATGAAACGAATGCAAGGATATGATACCTTATGGCTTCCCGGGATGGATCATGCTGGCATTGCCACGCAAGCCAAAGTAGAAGAAAAACTCCGTAAAGAAGGAATTAGCCGCTACGATCTCGGTCGGGAGAAGTTTTTGGAGAAGGTATGGGAATGGAAAGAGCATTATGCCAATATCATCCATGAACAATGGAGCAAAATGGGCTTTTCTGTCGACCATTCCCGAGAACGGTTTACGATGGATGAGGGTCTATCGAAAGCGGTCCGTAAAGTGTTTGTCGATCTGTATAAACAAGGGTTAATTTACCGCGGTAAATATATTATTAACTGGGATCCAGAGGCACGGACCGCATTGTCGGATATTGAGGTGATTCATAAAGAAGTGAAGGGCGCACTTCACCATATGCGCTATCCGCTAAAAGATGGATCTGGATATATCCAAGTGGCGACCACTCGTCCGGAGACGATGCTCGGCGATACTGCGGTTGCTGTCCATCCGGATGATGAGCGGTATCAAGATATGATCGGGAAAACCGTTATTCTTCCATTAGTAAATCGTGAAATCCCGATTATCGCTGATGCATACGTCGAAAGAGAATTTGGAACAGGTGCTGTGAAAATTACCCCTGCCCATGATCCAAACGACTTCGAAATGGGTCTTCGTCACAATTTGCCACAGGTTGTGGTGATGGATGAAGCAGGAAAAATGAATGAAAACGCTGGAAAATATCAAGGAATGGATCGCTTTGAAGCACGCAAACAAATCATTAAAGACCTGCAAGAGTCCGGCGTGATGGTAAAAATCGAAGAACATATTCATTCAGTGGGACATAGTGAGCGAAGTGGGGCAGTCGTCGAGCCTTACTTGTCTACGCAATGGTTTGTCAAAATGAAACCTCTTGCGGATGCAGCCGTTGAGCTCCAAGAAACGGAAGACAAAGTCCGTTTTGTACCACAGCGGTTTGAGAAAATATATGTGGATTGGATTAAAAATATCCGTGATTGGTGTATTTCACGCCAATTGTGGTGGGGACATCGGATTCCTGCATGGCATTGCGCAGATTGCGGTGGTTTGACGGTTGAGATGGAGGATCCCACTGCTTGTTCTCAATGCGGAAGCGACAACATTCAACAGGATGAGGATGTCTTAGATACATGGTTTAGCTCGGCATTATGGCCATTTTCCACGATGGGGTGGCCGGAAGAGACGTCTGACATCAAGCGATATTTCCCCAATAACGTATTGATCACTGGACACGATATTATTTATTTCTGGGTTGCGCGCATGATATTCATGTCCTTAAAATTTACTGGTCAGCAACCTTTCCGCGATGTTCTCATCCATGGATTGGTTCGGGATGCCGATGGTGTCAAAATGTCCAAATCACTTGGCAATGGAATCGATCCATTGGATGTGATCGATCAATATGGAACCGATGCGATGCGGTTTATGATCTCAACCGGTTCTACTCCTGGTCAAGATTTGCGTTTCCGCTGGGAGCGGGTGGAGGCAGCTCGTAACTTCATCAATAAAATTTGGAACGCTTCTCGCTTTGTCTTGATGAATCTAGATGATTTCGGTGTGGACGACATGGATCTAACGGGTCCATTGAATGTTGCTGATCAATGGATCTTAACGCGACTACAGGAAACCATCGATCAAGTGACCAAGCAGTTAGAGCAGTATCACTTTAGTGAAGCGGGACGAATTTTATATGAATTTGTCTGGGATGAATTCTGTGATTGGTATATTGAATTTGCTAAGCTGTCGCTATATGGAAAAGATGAGGAAGCGAAGAAAACGACTCGCTCCGTTCTCTGCTATGTGCTGGATCAAATCTTGCGCTTAATTCATCCATTTATGCCCTTTGTCACTGAAGAGATTTGGCAAAATCTCCCACATAAAGGGGTCAGCATCGTCGTTGCGGATTGGCCAAAATCCGAAGAGCGCTTCAAAGATCCAGAGTCTGTTGCTAAAATGAATCTCTATATGGAAGTGATTCGTAGTGTTCGCAACATCCGGGCCGAAGTAAATGTCCCTGCTAGCAAGAAAGTAGACATTTATATTCGAGCGGATCAGGAAGATACCTTGCGCACTTTGCAATTGGGTGAGAAATGGATTCGCCAACAATGCAATCCGAATCAGCTAATTATTCGCTCAGACATCCAACTTTCCGAGAAAACGATGAGTGCTGTGGTGACGGGAGCAGAGATTTTAATTCCGCTCGCTGGACTGATCGATATTGAGCAAGAGCTAAAACGTTTGAAAAAAGAGTTAAAGATCTTGCATGCCGAGGTAGAGCGGGTACAGAAGAAGCTGTCCAATCAAGGCTTTATCAATAAAGCCCCAGCTCATATCATCGAAGAGGAAAGACGAAAAGAGAAAAATTATCTGGAAAAAAGGGAAAAAGTACAGCTTCGTCTAGCTGAGTTGCAAAGCTAAATGAAAAAAGGGATGAACGGCTCTGGTTCATCCCTTTTTTTGATGATTAATTTGAAAAGACGATGGTTTTGTTACCAAAAACAAGGACTTGATCATTGAGATGCCATTGGACGGCTCGAGCCAAGACGACGCGTTCCAAATCGCGGCCAATCCGTTTGAGATCTTCCACTTCATGGCGATGGTTAACGCGCTGTACATCTTGTTCAATAATCGGTCCTTGATCCAACTCTTCTGTGACATAATGAGCTGTTGCGCCAATCAGTTTCACTCCGCGTTCATAAGCTTGGTTATAAGGTTTCGCCCCCACAAATGCCGGTAAGAAAGAATGGTGGATATTTATGATTTGATTGGGGTAACGGTCGATCATACTGGGAGGAATGATCTGCATATATCGCGCTAAGACAATGGTATCTACGTTTTGTTCTGCCAATAGTTCCATATGAATCTGAGCTGCATCCTCCCGAGTTTCTTTGGTTACGGGGACATGATGATAGGGAATTCCATAAGATTCAACCAGTTCCTTCATATATGTATGATTGCTGATCACCATCGCAATCTCCGCATCCAACTCTCCAATCTGCCAGCGCCAAAAGAGTTCTTGCAGGCAGTGATCTTCACGGGAAACAAAAATTGCGATCCGATGTTTACAAGCGGCCTGTGTGATTCGCCAATCCATTTCAAAATCTCGGGCGATCGATACAAAGTCAGACTGAAGATCCGTTAATTTATTTGGTAAATCCTCTAGATGAAATTCAATCCGCATAAAAAAACAACCTTCTTTTATACAGGTCGAATGCTGATCAGAATGAATGATATTTGCCCCTCGCTCGAATAAAAAGTGGGAAACGGATGCTACAATTCCTGGTTGATCGGGACAGCTAATCAAGAGGCGTCCGATGTTTTTCTTCGCTAGTCGTTTCTTGGTCATCTCCTATGTTCACACTTCCTTGTACAATATTGAATACTTGATGAAGTTGTATGTTTCCTGTTATAACCATCTAAGGAACTTCGTGAATATTATACTATGTTTATGATTCTGTGTGTATGATCGATGGTCAATAAAAAAGTGCCATCTAAGGAGCTTAGATGGCAAATGTCTATTTAGGCGAGGTTGGATGGTGGTAAGAGTCACCCGATGATAGTTTAACGAGATTGCGCTCAGAATCTATGTGAAAATCAAAGAAGACTTTGATTGTAAAAGAGAATATCCCGTCAAGGTCTTTTATTTTTCGCTAGACAAAAAGCGGTCTACTTCGTCTAGCAATTGTTGGCGATTCTTTTCATAGAGAACCCAGTGTGTGGCATCTGGAATGATTACTTCTTTTTTTACCTTGGTGCCAGTAAGCTTAGACAAAACTTCTTTTTCGGCAAATAAATCGAGATTTCCTCGGATGATGAGGACAGGAGACTTTATTTTTCCTAGATCATACAAAGGCTGGTTCTTCCAAATATAATACAGGTCAACCAATGGTCCATGAGGACGGCGAATCGTTTTCCCCATTTGTTTTTGGGTTGCGGGATCGGCTTGCTCAAACACTTCTTGGACTTTCTTCATCGCATCATCGGTTACCAGCTGTTTATTTCCCAGCATCATATGCCAATGATGCATTCCTTTTGCAAAATCCACCACTTGATAAGCAGGAAACTGTTCGTTTAATTGCCCTGGTTTTTCTTTTGTTTCCATCGGTTCGGTCATAAACGGAAGTTCAAAGCCATGCATAAACCCGTGAAGCACTAGCTTGTCCACATTCTGTGGTTGTTCAGCAGCGTATTTCCCAGCAATGACTGCACCATAGGACCAGCCGACCAGATGAACTTTATCTACCTTTTGCGTTTTTTTAATATACTCCACTACTGCCGTGAGGTCTTTTAACGCTTCTTCATGGGTCACTACTGGTTTGTTGGAGGTTGGCGGCGCATCCATCTCTTTGGGACGGGTTGAGTCACCAAAGCCACGGAAATCCATCGCCCATGTGTCATATCCTTTTTTTGCATATTCCTCCATCCACGAATATCCGGGGACATCAAAGGCTTTCGCTGTGGGAACACTAAACGGTTCTAAAAAGAGGACAACTTTCTTTTTATCGATTGGTTTGGAGCCATCAAACTTATGACGGAGGTAGAGCTGTACCCCTTCATCCCAGCTGGGAACTTTGGTTTCTTCCAATTGAATCGGATCTTGTTGAGCCGGCGTCTGTTGTTTAGAAATCACCTCTTGGGATGTGGTAGCTTGACAAGCTGGTAAGAGTAAGAGGCTAAGGAGCAGTCCTACGGCGAGCTTTTTCATCTTTTCTCCCTCCCAGTAAACCAAACTATGTGCAAGGTTTAACATGTGCTTTGAGACTTCCGTAAAAGTTATCGGAAACAATTTTTATTTTAATTATTTTAGGGAGAATGCGGTATGACTCGAATGGGCTATTTCCTCAAAAAATAAGAAAAATAGCCCGTTTGGGCTATTTTGATATGATTTAAAAATTAATGTTCTAGACATAATTATAAACCTATAGGGGGTATAGGTAAAGAGAAGAAAAAGGATTTTATGCTTGTTTTGCTTCTACGATCGAGACGGCTCCAGCCTGAGTACGAATCACACGCGTCATCTTAAAACCAGCTGACGCTAACAGCTTTTCATACTCTTGTTCTGTCCGTTCTTTTCCTCCAGCCATTACCAACATCTCTAGATCGAGAAAAGAAGTCAATTCATGGGGATGAGGTTGTTTGGATATGACAAATTCAATAATTAATATTGTTCCATCCGGCTTCATCGCTTTCCGACAGTTTTCCAAAGCGTGTACTGCTGTTTGATCATCGCAACCATGAATAATATGTTTAAGGATGTAGAGGTCGCCGTCGGGAGGCAGGGATTCAAACAAATCTCCACCGACGATTTCTAAACGGTTAATCACGGAGCAATCAGCTAATTGGGGTCTTACCATTTCGACAACATGGGGTTGATCAAATAAAACTCCGGTTGCTTGTCGATTTTGTTCCAGAATAGCTAGCAATAGATGACCATGATTTCCCCCGACATCGACAACTCTCTCAAAATCCGAAAAATCATAGTGATTCAAAATAGACGGTAAATTTATTTTAGTCAAACCCAACATGGCATCGCTAAAGGCTTTGGAATAGGCAGGGGATTGTGAAAAATACTGACCAGTGGAGATCCCGAATTTTTGAGAGAAAACGGTTTTTCCGCTCTTTACTCCGTCGAGCAAGCTTCCCCAAGCTTCCCAATGATGGTCATCTCCTACGACGAGAGCCATTCCCCGCAGGGAGTCTTCGCGATCCGAGCGCAGGTACTCGGCTAATGGCGTTAAGGAGAACTTTTTATCTTCCTCCTCTTGAAAAATACCGATATGGGTTAAAGCGCGGAGTAATCGATACAAAGATTCTGGGTGAGTTTGCGTAAGCGTGGCTAGCTGTTCACTGGTCTTCGGTCCATCTGCTAACAAATCGGCAATTTGCAGTTTGGCAACGACATGAATTGCTTGTGCCTGCCAATGAGAGGTAATCATTTGATATAAAAGAAATGGGTTTCCTTGATGTTCAGCCATCCAAAATCAGCCCTCTCTTTCATGATCGCAGAAACAGTTCATATGCAACTTATTGTTTTGATATGTTTCTATTATATCATGAGGAGACTAAGTTGTTTCGGAAGAGATGATTAAGCCGTTAAATAATAGTAGAGAAACCAGACAGCGTGATTTTGTTCATCGTGGGCGGCACGGGTAAACTGCTGTTGGATATACGGATCTTTGGTCTGATCAGCAATGTCGAGGTAAAAATCGACCGTTTTTTGCTCATCTTTAAAGGCGGCCAATACCCCTTCCTTATAATTGGTCGGTAAAGAGGGCTTCGAAGGGCGCTTAGGGTCTCTTCCTGTCAGACTTCGGTAAATCTCAACGAAGATATGATAATGTTTCTTTTCGTCTCTACGAATTTCGCGAATCTGTTCTTGCTCTTCTTTCGTCGGTGCTAGCTCGATCAGTTTGGCGTAATAATGGATGGCCTCATATTGCCCTTTTATCGCTTGCGCAATCGCACGAATGAGCTGATCCTTTCTTTTGTCTTGTGTTTCCAAATAATAATACATGGCTTTCGATTGCTCAACCTCCTTATAAAAGTTAAGAAAGTATATGAAGTCTGGTATGGTGTTATGCTCATTACCATCCCAATGTCGTAAGAATAATATATGACTTCGCTTTGATATGACCATTTGTCAGCATCTTGGAATGTTCGCCAAATTGGGGATGGGCAATCAGATAACGTTCATCGAAATCCAAAGTGGGCTTTTGTGGTTGGTTGGTTACTTCGGCATCGGATCCCAGAGCGGACTCGACGCTGACCAGTCCATCGCTGATCCACTCCACGGATGGAAGATTCACGGTTTTTCGAACCCAGTCCATGTAAGTAGGATCGGTTAGCTCGGTTTCATCGGGGACAGCATAAAAACCATATCGCGGGGATCCAGAGCTTTTATCATTTGTCCCGGCAAAGCCAATATAACGCACACCTGGATGGGTGCCTTTGAGTTGTTCGCACGTTCCTTTGACTTGAGCATTGCCTTTGGGGTTCCAAAAGCAACTGTTTTCTCGGACCAGCTCATGAAAATGGACCTTTTTGGCGATGGGGGAGCCAAAATGAGGGGCTCCAAATGTCAATAGCTGTTTGACATCGAGATCTCCATCGCGGGCATCTAGATTTTCGATAAAGTATCTTGCTACCAGTCCGCCCATACTGTGGGTAAGAAGATTCACCTTTGAATGGCCGATTTTGATCCGTCGCAAATTCTCGATAAAATCCCCCAATAATTCACTATTCCAGTAAATGTTTTTGGCATCATTATCGTATTCAAAAATAAATAGGTCTTGATTGACGCGGTATCCTTGTCTTACGAAATAGGGGCCGATCTTTTCAGGATTTTTCGTTGGATCGGATTCAAAGTTAACTTTGGTGATAAATTGCACATCCGGATGGCTATAGGGAAGATAATCCCAATAACGGTATTCGGTTTGGGTAAACGTTTTTTCTTTAGGCACCCACCAGTTTGGGCTTGCTTTCCGTTCTTGAAGCGTGCGATTATCCCATAAGTTTTCAAACCCGATACTTTCACTCGTCCCGCCTAATCGATCCCAATCACCGATCGCGACACCGTGCAAGAAGATGGCAATCGGTTTCCCTGTTTGGACCGTGGTGGGGGTTAAGGTGGCATAGCGTTCTCCATTGGCAACCTCTATTTCCTTTATCTTATAATGTGCCCGATACGTATAGGGGCGATGTTTTTGCGCTTCGGCATCATATAGCGTCCCTTCTTGTGTGATCGCAATTTCGTTATCTCCGCTTTTGTCTGTGAGGTCAATGGCGACATTCGGAAGTCCTTTCACCCAAACGTTTCCAGTTGCCTTGTTGCTGGGGATCGTCACGGAGTTCTGTTGGGGGAAGGCTTTTTGAAAGATCTGTTCAGATAAAACAACGAATGAGTCGCCGCCTTTTACTGTTGCTTCGATCGTTTTTTTCTGAGGGTCATAGGTTTGTTCGATAACAGGGGTTAGCATGGCCTGCTGTTCACTTAGGTTTTTATTTTGGTACTCATATCGATAGAGTTTCTCGGTTTCCTGAGCATTCGGTATACTTAGTTTGATGGTGAGTCCTGCATCCAAGACTTGAATATCAAATGTGAGGGGAGCTTTTATTTTTTGGAGAAGAAGGATAGGGGTATCACTAATCAGAAGTTGATCCTTTATTTCGCCAATTCCTGAATAAGTGCCTTCGATTCCCCATTTGTTTTGGGGAAGAGGATAGGTTTGTATTTCCTTACCATCGATGGTTCCATCTCTATTGGTGTCCTTCTTTAGTGGATTCATGTTGATCTCGATTTCATAACCATCCGATAAGCCATCCAAGTCGCTATCTTTCTTAAAAGGATCTGTTTTGTATTTCTTTCTTTCCAACTCATCCTCGATTCCATCTCCATCACGGTCTTTTATCTCTGGATCAGTCATGGTAGCTTCCTGTTGTTTCGACTGGGCTTTAATACCGATCGGCGGAGAAGCAAGAGCGAGTACTACAAAAAGGGCAAGGATGGAAAGCAGGCTTTTTTTCATCAATGGTCTCATTCCTTTCGATTGATACAGATGATTCAGTTAATTTTATTCAGGACTTAGTACTTTGATAATAAGGAAGAGACGTTTGCATCTTATATGAAGAAGAAGCAAGGAAGATAAAAAAAGAGAGGCCCAATGGCCCTTATTTCCTTTTGCGCCTATTCTGTTTATACTCCTCCACTTCTTTTCGGAGGAATAAAGTAATATTTCCTGTCTCTAGCGGTAAAGGGTTGAGCTTTTTTGCGGTGATCGCTTTTTTTACCGCTGTGCGAGACACATTAAGGTATTTTGTTACTTGGGTAGTAGTCATGATCTCGTTTTTAAAGAACTCTCGCAGCTCGTTGATATCTTTAATTGGAAACATACTATTTACCACCACCTCGCTTTTCGGACTAAGTAGATATTAAGAATGACGATACTAATCATGAAAACATCGAAAAGAATACCTACGAATGCCGAGGTAGGACTGGATCCCATTATTCTTTGAACAGGATGATCTCCACTTAGACGAAGCCCAAAAAAATCATTGCGCATATACACGAGATTAACGGAAGAATGTATTTCTTTATATTTTTCTTGATATTTTCCATGATTTTAAGGAGTGGTGAGTAGAAGGAGAAGGAATTATAATTATCGCTCTTCTTCAGACTTAATTTCTTCGGATTTCATTTCTTTGGACTCAATTTCAATCACTGTTCCGTCTGGCTCAGGATTTTCTTTTTCAATTCGTACCTGATTCTGTTCTTGATAGGTTTCTTCTTCTCAAAGATGAGGATGATAATGTAGATCACTGCCATAAGCGAAATCACTAAGCCTACGAGAATCACAGTTTTAGATAACCATTCCATGTTTCCCCTTCCTTCTGTTTGATCTAAATATATTTTAATATACGAATTAACGCATATAAATAGATTTGATTCACTTTTTTGAATATAAATAAGAGTCTCTATCGAAAGTAAAATAAGGCATGATCTGCTAGAGGACCTCTCTATGCAGATGATGAGCAAATTCCAATCCCATTGTCATATTTTCTAAACATCGAAAATCTTTATTTTAAGAGTGTTTCGGGGTATAATAATAATATCTCTTTTCTAGCGGATTTATCATCTTCTAGAGAAGTTTATTTTTATTCCTAATAAGCAACATTATAAATAATAAAGTTTAAAAATAGAGAAAGGGGTTTTGGTGATGAGTTACGATATCGCGATTATTGGAGCTGGACCAGCAGGAGCAAGTGCGGCTTTGTTTGCAGCAAAAGCAGGTAAGAAGACATTGGTGATTGATAACGATAAAGGTTTAACCAAACGTGCTTGGATGGAAAACCACTATGGAGTAGCGGAAATCTCTGGTCCCGATATGATTGAGCTTGGAAAAAATCAAGCTCGTAAGTTTGGTGCAGAGATCGTGCAAGACACCGCCACCAATATTGTAAAGAATGATGCTGGTTTTCAAATTGAAACGGAAAACGGTCTGTTTACAGCGAAACATGTGATTTTGGCTACCGGTATTTCCGTTAATTTGGCTGAAAAAATTGGATTAAATACGAAACCTGGTACAGAGCCACGGATTCCAAAGGTGTTGGATGTAGATCAAGATGGCAAAACCAACATTGAAGGCATTTGGGCTGCTGGTACAGTTGCTGGTGTAAGCGTTCACACGATCATTACTGCTGGGGATGGCGCTAAAGTAGCGATCAACATTATTAGTGAGTTAAACGGAACACGCTATGTGGATCACGACATCCTTAAAGCGTAACAAACATAATCAGCTGAGTTGATACTTAACGAAGTGAGAAACTCCTATCAGTAGAAATGCTGGTAGGAGTTTCTTTGTATAGGATAGGAAGTGAATCGATGAAATATGTATTGATCGGTTCCGCTGGAGTGGTAGGAGCACTCCTACGTTATTATGTTGGAATGATCTTTCCGGCTGAACGTTTGGATGGTTTTCCATTTGGAACATTACTGGTGAATTGGATCGGTTGTTTCTTACTTAGCTGGCTAATGATTTGGTCGTCAGAGATAAGATCACTCTCAGAGCCTGTTCGTCTTGCACTGACTGGCGGACTGCTTGGTTCTTTTACCACTTTTTCCACTTTGAGTGTTGAGGTGATCGATTTGTTTCGGGGAGGGGCATGGGCAATGGCAGCCATCCATGTATTGTTGCATTTATGGGGAGGATTGCTGTTTGCATGGTGCGGTTACTCCATCGCTGTTAGACAGATCAGGAGGAAATCGAGATGAGCCAAATGTTTTTAGTTGGCGTAGGAGGATTCTTTGGAGCGATTTGTCGTTTTCTTCTAAGCCAGAAATGGAATCGCCCACTTCCACATTTCCCTTATGGAACGTTGGTGGTGAACTTAGCGGGAGCGTTTCTTTTGGGAGGACTGGTGGGAAGTTCTTTATCGGAGAAATGGTTGTGGTTATTTGGAACTGGTTTTTTAGGCGCTTTTACTACCTTTTCAACTTTTTCATGGGAGACTCTGCAATTGTTTCAGCATAAACAGTGGAGGAAATTTTTTCTATACCTTTTCCTCACCTATACGCTGGGGATCTTGTTCGCACTGCTTGGCTTTTTAGCAGGAGAAAGCCTCAGTTGATAGCTCTTTTTTGTCCCCATAATTTGGACTCCTACAGCCTCGCTGCCTCGAGATTAAAACCCGAAAAAAAGAGGATACTCTTCATTAGGGTTTCTAAACCTCATCGCTAGGCAAAGGATAGTGATCAAAATGGAAAAGACGAAAACGCTTTATGAAAAAATCGGTGGAGAAGCAGCGATCCGTAAAGTGGTTGATTACTTTTATGATTTGGTCTTGGCGGATCCAACTGTCAATCATTTTTTCAAGAATACCGATATGGAGAAGCAACGTCTCCATCAAACGAAATTTATTAGCTTTGCTTTAGGAGGTCCCAATCAATATACGGGGAGATCGATGAGTAAAGCACATGCAGGGATGAACCTACAACCCATCCACTTTGATGCAATCGTTACACATTTGCGTGATGCATTGGCTCATTATGGTGTAGATCAAGCAGATATCGATCAAGTGACGGATCACGTTGAAACCTTGCGAGAGGATGTTTTGTATAAATAAACTTTGGTTGTACGTGACTGGCTCAACCGAAATGGGTCAGTCCTTTTTCTTATGAGCTTACTCATAAGCCTTGTAGTATACTAATTTATGGATTGAATCTGATTCCTTATGAATGAAGGAGGATTAAAATGAAAGGGCTGCTTTTTTTATTCATAGCGATCCTTAGTGAAGTAGTGGGGACATCCAGTTTAAAAGCATCGGAAGGCTTGACAAAAGTTTTACCGAGTATTGGGGTCGTCATCGGCTTTGCCTCTGCTTTTTATTTTTTGTCTTTAGCTCTAAAACATATACCACTGGGGACAGCTTACGCGATTTGGTCTGGTTTAGGAACCGCATTGACAGTCATTGTTGGGGTAATTGTCTGGAAAGAAAAGGTCGGGTTATACACCATTATCGGTATTCTGCTCATTATTTGCGGTGTGGTCTTACTTCAATTAAATAAACAAGCCGCCTAACAAGCTCACTCGTTTTAGCTATATTGGGATAAGAGCATGTCTTAGGAAGACTTTAATAGGTCCCGTTTTTTATGATAGTATATAATTATTGTTATTTTAAACATATTTAGTCTCTGAGGAGGAAGATGAGTGAGAGAAAGTTTTATTAGAAATGGTAAAAAAATAACTTTGATCGATTTAAGTGACCGCTTAGAAAATGAAACGAGTTCATTTGAACCCAGTGGTCACAAGATTCATTACTCGAGTCATAAGGAAGCGATTCCAGTGACGAAAAAGTTTTTGGGACTGGATGAATCGTATTGGCCCAATGGGGAAGGATGGGCGGTTGAGGAGGTGACACTATCCACTCATTCGGGAACGCACGTGGATGCACCTTATCACTATGGACCCGAAACCGCAGGTAAACCAGCGCGAACCATCGATCAAGTTCCACTCAGCTGGTGTTATGGAGATGGTGTACTGCTCAATATGACTCATAAACAAGCCGGTGACGAGATTACCGTAGAAGATTTGCAGGCCGAGTTGGAGCGAATCGGTTATACGTTAAAACCTTACGATATTGTTTTACTACATACAGGAGCTTCGAAACATTTTAAAACGGCTGGATATGATTTTAAACATCCTGGTTTAGGAAGAGCAGGTACGGAATGGTTGGTAGATCAAGGAATTCGGCTGATTGGGATCGATGCGTGGGGATTGGATCGTCCTTTTAATGTCATGGCCAAAGAAGCCAAAGAAGGAAAAGGACAATTTTGGGATGCCCATTTGCTCGGACGGGAGAAGGAATATTGTCAAATTGAAAAGCTTTGTAATCTGGATCAAATCCCAAAACCATTTGGTTTTCGTGTCTCCGCTTTTCCGGTCAATATCGCTAAAGCGAGCGCTGGCTGGAGTCGCGTCGTCGCAATCATTGAAGAGGATATTTAATCTTACCGGATGGACGAAAGAAAGGTGGCGTAAATGTATAAAACCATTGGTATATATAAGGGGATTCGTGATTTAGATGAATTTGAGAAGTTTTATACAAGTGAAATTGCCCCTAGGATCTTAGAAGTCTCTGGTGTGATCAAGATGGATTTTACTCGACTATATTATACTGATGCGATGAAACAACCACCTGGTTTGGAAGATGTGCAAGTCATTGTTGAAACTTACTATGAGTCGATCGAAGCATTACAGAAAGCATTGGATTCCATCGAAGGAAGAGAGTTGACAAAGTTAATCACAAGGAAATTTAATGGAATTGTAGGGGCTTTCTTGGGAAAAGAAGTAACTTTTTCGCTTCCGCGGATCTAGTTCAATTGTCTTATACATAAGATTTTCTGGCTATGGATGCTCAGCATTCATGGCTTTTTTTAGCGAATTCCGATTTGCTGTTGGTCTGTCATCATATGATAATGAAATGATGCTATGATCCTTAGAAAAAATGGGTGAAACTATGCAAAAGAAAAGAAAACAAGTCATTTTCTCTTTATTGATTGCAACTTTTCTTACAGCAATTGAAGGAACAATCGTTAGTACAGCGATGCCCAAAATTGTTGAAGACTTAGGCGGAAGCCAGTTGTTTACTTGGGTCATTTCTGTTTATTTATTGGCAGGAGTCGTTGCCACTCCTATTTTTGGAAAGTTGGCAGACTTATATGGAAGAAAGATCATGTTTACGATCGGAGTTATCGTTTTTCTCGCTGGTTCGATGCTATCGGGATTCGCGCAGACGATGCAACAGCTCGTTTTATTCCGATTGATTCAAGGGATTGGGGCGGGGGCATTAACCACGATTCCTTTTACGATTATTGGCGATGTCTTCCCTTTTGAACAGCGAGCGAAGGCTCAAGGATTGATCAGCAGTATCTGGGGGATTTCTGGAATTATTGGTCCACTTGTGGGCGGCTTTATTGTGGATACGATTTCATGGCGTTGGATTTTTTATATGAATCTTCCATTTGGTTTGGTTTCCTTGCTATTATTGTGGGCGTCCTTGCAGGAAAAAGTAGAGAAGAAAAAACAAATCATCGATTATGCAGGCATCATTACTTTCACTTTAGGGATCTCTTCTTTTCTATATGGTCTAACGTTATGGAAAGAACAGAAGCAAATTGCGATGGAAATCATTTTTTTATTTCTTATCGCTTTTGTCGGACTTTGTTTATTTCTTTGGGTGGAAGCCAGAGGAAAAGAACCCATGTTGCCCCTGTCATTGTTTCGAATTCGCTCTATCTCGATTGCGAACATAGGCGGCTTTTTGCTCGGCTTTGTCCTTGTTGCAGTCACTTTTTATATCCCTTTATGGGTACAAGGAGTTACGGGTTTAAATGCGACTTATTCGGGACTGACGATGTTACCCATGTCGATCACATGGCCGCTTGGTTCGATGCTTACTGGAAAGTGGCTCATTAAAGCACCGATTGGGCGAATATCCAGTATTGGCTGTATGATTATCACACTGGGGTGCATCGGATTAACCCTGTTTGAGGTAAACACCGGCATCTATTGGATGATGATGGTTACGGCGATCATTGGACTGGGATTTGGAATAACCTATACTTCCTTTACTGTAACAGTCCAATCGTCTGTAGAATGGAATCTGCGTGGAGCAGCCATGGGCTCTCACCAGTTAATGCGTCAGCTTGGGCAGACAATTGGTATTGCCGTTTCTGGTTTATGGCTGAGTGATCAACTGAAAGGGAGCGTGTTGGCGGAAAACTTGCATCAAGTATTTGTCCTGTTAATCCTTTTATCATTTGTCTCCTTGATCAACACAATGATATTGCTAAAGAAGCAGAATGAAAAGGTTAGAAACTAAAGTCATGCTGTCAAAGATACCTATATTTCGTTTTGATATAATTGAATTATTATTAAGAAATAATTCAATAGGGGGACAGCATGATGGGAGATTTGTTGGTGATTGGTCTATTGGTTGTGTTGTTCGTGGCGATCGTGATCTATTTTGGCATGGAAAAGCAAAAGATGAGGTTGGAGGAAGAGTTGCATCAGCTTGAAATGAAGAAGAGAAAACAAGAGATAGTTAAAATAGAGCAAGAGACAGAAAAGATCAAACTAAAGATGAAAATATTAGAATTTGAAGCGGAAAAATTAGAATATGAGGCCAAAAAAGCAAAATTTGAAGCGGAAATAAAAAAGATAGAATTGGAGAACCACAAACTACATATCGAATTAACGAAAAAAAGAGAAGAAAGAAAGGCAGAATTGCATCAAATTGCAGTGGCCGAGAGAAAGTGGCAGCTTGAAAAGTTACAGCATGAAAGTCAACTGGTAGAAATGCAGACGAAACATTATCAAGCAGATACCAAACGAATCGAAACGGATCTCGCTAATCAACAGAAGAAAGAGCAACGGGAAGAAAAAATGTTTGAATGGGATACTGAAATCAAAAAACAGCAGTTAGAACAGATCAAATTAGGGATGGAACTGGATCAAAAAGCAGAAGCAAGAGAGAAGGAAGCCCATGAGCTTGGCAAGGAAAGGCAGAAGCTGGAAGAAGAGTTGCATCACGTAACGATTGAGGAGAAAAAAGAAGGGCTAGAAAACTTAAAGCTTAACCGAAAGCTTGCAGCAGCTGAGACAGAATATTATCAGATCGATATCAAACGAATCAAAGAAAAAATGGAGATTCAACAAAAGGAAGAAAAACGCGCGGAAGAGAGACATCTGATGAAAAAAGAGAAGCACCAAACCAAAACGAAGAAGCGGCAATTGGAGATCAAAGAATTAGAGTTGGAGTTAGCCGGAAAAGCAGGCTAAAATGGGCAAAGACTGTTTTATCTCATTTTATCTTTACCCCATTCCTGCTAAACTAGGAGGGTAAGGATGGTGAAGACTGTGGTTATTTCTCTAGACAGCGTCTACTATATCCGAGATCAAAAACCAATCTTATCCGATATCAACTGGGAAGTTAAGAAGGGAGAACATTGGTGTCTTCTTGGATTGAATGGCTCAGGAAAAACAACCTTACTTAATCTGATTTGCGGTTATTTCTGGCCTAGTAAGGGAACGATCTCTGTTCTCGGTCACCAGTATGGAAGAGTGGACTTAAGAGAATTGCGGAAACAGATCGGCTGGGTCAGCTCCTCTTTGATCGAACGCATTCATGGAACCGAAACAGCAGAAAAAGTAGTGTTAAGTGGGAAATTTGCTTCGATCGGCATCTATGACTCTTATACGAAAGAAGATTTATCTGAAGCTAAAGAGCTGATGCACTTTTTAGGATGTGCTCATTTGGTAAATCGCTCTTATCAAACGTTATCTCAGGGCGAAAAACAGCGCATCATGATTGCTCGCGCTCTAATGAGCAAGCCAAACCTGCTCATCTTAGACGAACCATGTATCGGGCTGGATCTGTTTGCGCGGGAACAAGTACTGCGAACGATTGAACAGATTGCCTCTCAACCAGAGGCTCCCACACTTATCTATGTAACGCATCACATCGAAGAGATTTTGCCCTGTTTTACACATACATTCTTCCTGAAAAAAGGGAGAAGCTTTCAGCAGGGTGAAACCAAGCAGCTCTTTCAATCACCTATATTGAGTGACTTTTTTAATCTGCCTGTCAAAGTAGAGGAAAAGCATGACCGCTATTTTCTTTCGTTTGATCAAAAAGGGCCTGGTTTTGCTCAAACGTTACTCAAAAGCATCACAAAGTGAAACGAACGGGCTTCGCTTTGATTGCGGAGCCCTTTTTAAGGTAAACACGATGTATCATGGATTATTTTCTAAGATCTCAACAAATCCTTGATCTCCATCTACACGGATTTGTTGCCCATCTTTGATGATTTTCGTAGCATCGTCTAC
>JANWIG010000057.1 GCA_025449975.1 Thermoactinomycetaceae bacterium | reverse complement strand
TGGAGAAAGAGGGAACGATAAACTTGTCGTTCCCCGCGTTTTTCCTGACCCACATGATCCACATGTTCATGAAGCAATTGCCCATGAATGGTATACACATTGTGATAAAATACTCGTTCGACATATTCATAGTAGCAACGGCGCGGGCAGTAAGCATACGTATTGATCGCATGTCCTTCTACGGTCGGGCACAAGCTAAAACACCTCGCTCTCTCGTTCACCAATGACACTCCATAGCTGAAACGCCTCAGAATTAAAAGCGATGCTCCATTCTCTTCCCGTCGTTGTTCGTGCAGGATAAACCCGAAACATGGGTGGTAAACGAAGTCGTTCCGTTAGCTCTTTGACTGAGTGAGGTGAGATAAAAACAATCCAAGACTTTTTCTCTTTGAATGAAAACAGATCCAACAACTGCTCTGTCAATGCGGGGTCATTCTCTGCTTTTAAGATTAACTTATCGAAGCGGGCCAGCTTTCCTTTTAGCGAGTTCGCGCGGTAAGGAAGGTTCCAATAAAAGCGAGCTGCTTTTTCTCTCACGCCAAGTACTTCGGCATAACCGAGAACATGACTTTTTTTCAGTTCCTCTATTTTTTCATCCCGCTCGGCGCCTTGGAAATAGGCTTTGATCTTTTCGATCATCTCCTCTTTGCTGATAAACTCAACATGACGACGGCGCAATAGAAAGTTGAAATCATATTTTCTCAACCTTCCAGGGATACTTTCATCCCAAAACCAGATATCGGGGTAAAAGGCTTCTCGTTCTGTTTGATCCTTCAAGCCTAAGACGTGATGTTCCATCGTGTTTGAACCACGGAAGTGAAGCACCGGCTCTAATATTTTCTGCTTTCGCCATTTTTTGTAACGTTCATTTTGAGAGGTAAAGCTCTCGTTATACATCTTTTCAATGGTGATGGGGAGTACTTGTAACCGCTCGGTTTGTTCCTCTTTGTATTCGTGTCTTCGCAGTTGATAGTAAGCATGAACTAGGTTCATTCCCCCAACCTTTTCGATATAAGGGAAAAAGTCTTGGTAATGGCGATACGTATTTGTTACTAGTTGTTTCAACTGTTCACGTGAAATCTCTTCAGTGTGATATTGATTTAGTTGTTCCGCTACATAGTAAGGCGTGTATACCCACGCACACAGTGGAATCTCCGGCTTTTCGCGACTTCCGCGACCAATCCTCCCAAGTCGTTGCATAAAGCTACCCGCGTCACGGGCTTCAAAGATCAGGAAGTCTTTGTGAATCTCTCCTTTAAAATCAACGCCCACTTCCACTGTCGCTGTAGCTACGGTAATCTGTTTCCCCAACTCTTGTCGGCTGTGTTCGCGATCCGAGAGACCATGGACTTCCCCCACCTGATAGCCGCGATCGCGCAGCTCTTGAGCCAACATCTGCGCTTCATGAATCGAGTCGAGGATAATCAGTCCTTTGGCTTGGGGATATTCTTGTAGATATTTCTCGATATCTGCCCACTGATCGATAATTTTTTCATACGTTCCCCAGTACTCGAGCATGTTGGGCTTAACTTCTAATTGTAGAGGTTCTAGATAAATCCGTTCACCGACACGTTGCGCGCGATGCTCTTCTTCCCATCTCGGGATCTCCTCTTGAACGCGGAGGATCGGCAATCCTAAGTTTTCCGCCAGCCGGAAAAACTCTGCCCGCGGTGTAGCGGAAGAGAGTAAAAAAGCATATGGATTCGGCGAGATCACTTGTAGCAACGCAATCCATTGAATCAAAAAATTAACTTGGGCAATATCATAGAGGTGAAATTCATCAAAAATCTGTAATGTATAAGGGAGCAGATGATAAAACAATAATGGCTTTTCGCCCATTTTATAAGAGAAAAGACGCTCCTGTGCTACCATCATCAGATGATCCGGATTAGAGAGAATCGCCCGATAGCTCTTCCCCATTGTCTCCATCATCTGCTTCAGTTTGCTTTGACCTTGCATCCGATTTTTTTGAAGTTCTTCAGCTGTCCAAACAGCCACTTCATCCCATTTCCCCAATGGTAGATGACGGCGATCATTGACCGAAGCAAACTGGTCTTTCACTAGCTCATTGACAGGATAAATCCCCAGGGCTTTGGCTCGCTTATTTTGCACCAGATAACTATAATTGGCCAGTGTTTTCCCTGCGCCGGTCATCGCTTCATTCCAGATGATCGCTTTCTGCTTTGTTTTAAAAATATAATCCACCATCTCTAGCTGAACCGCTTGATGAGCATATGGTTTAAGATCTCCTACAAAAGGTACGTCGTAGGTAAAGGCTCGCTCCGCTTTTAGTCGGATCATTCTCCTCACCTCCACCAAAATCCAGCCTCAGGTAAAAAGAGTTGCTTATCTTTCTCTTCATCTTTAAGGAGATATCCAGCAACTGGTTCATTCCAGCCCACTTCTTGAACCAACCTCGTTGGAAGAAGATTGTAGAGGGCACTAAAATAGCTCGGCAATTCTTTTAAATCTTGGACATTGAGCGCATGGGAACTACTCTTGCTCTGACTTGGCTGGATCGATACTTTTTTCGGATGGAGTGAAGCGGCGCTCATCCATTTTCCCAGTCGAATTTGGCGAGGGAGATTCAGCTCATCATGGCTTAAAATATAGGTCCGAAAACGAGCACCTGGACGAATGCACTTGATATATCCCCAGTTAGGATAGCCGATATTCTTTTCCTTTTTGAGAACAAACGTCTCATCAATCGTATTGTATTGCATCAGACGATGGGAAACTTCCAATGGGATCGCAGGGTAAATATAGATTCCCTGTGTATTGAGTGCCTGCAAATGTTCACGATATTGTGGAATTTGCCTCTCATGATAATAAGGAGAGGACGCCCAGCCCAGTGCATAAGCCAACGCATAATTGTGGAGAAGGGGAGCCGTCTCGGCGACTTTCCCCTTTTCCATGCTGGCAAAAAACAAATAATCCTCCAGCTGAAGCTCCACCTGATAAGCATAACGCTTAGCGATTATTTCGATTTGGGACTTCTTTTGCTTAGATAGGCTTGATGATCTTCTCTTAGTTCTTGCAGCCACTCGCTGTTCCCCTCCTCACTCCGCCAAGTGAGACGCAAACTATCTAGAATTTCTTGCAGCGAATCACCAGTGTAGATAGTCACTGGTAAAAAGGCTTGTTCGACCAGCTCATGCAGGGTATCTTTCATGGCTGTGATCACTTGCTGGAGATCCAATGGAATCTCATCCAGCTTCCCACCATTCTGCTTTGCCAATCGGTCATAGACAGACTGAGTGAGCGATAAATTAGAGATCAATTCTGCATTGCTAAACAACAAAGCAACGAGATGATTCTTTACATAACCCTGACGATTGCTCTCAGCCCCATAGCGAGTCGTCGCCAAAATGTTCCGTAATATATACGCCAGTTCGCTTGGAGTCACGTCCATTGCAGTTTCCAAGGTTGGGAAATAGGCTTGCGGACGGATATGTTCTCGTTCGGCAAAAGCACTTCCCGAAACTCCCCCTTGAGTCGTGTCGCGAATCGCATTTAAAGTAATGGCACGTTGCATCACATCATAAGAACGGATCGAAAAACCCGAGTCAGTGATTAGACGGGAACGTTGCGATCCTTCATCCGTTGTTGCCGCATAACCATAGATCAAGCAATCCGGACATTTTCCACACATTTTCCCCATGAAATCACAGTCATCAATTCCGAGTTGCCGATTGAAGGCCCGTCCTGTTCGCCGTTCTACTGCTACTTGCTTCCGCTTTTGAAGAAGCACCCGAGACATGAGTTCGGTATGTTGATGCCCAGCGCGCACCACCTCCACATCCAACATTTGCCCTTCGGTCGTTAGCACCGCAGTGGATTCAAACTCTCGTAAAACAACCATGCTGACATAACTACGCTGTGGTGCAAAAGGCACTTCGGATAACAAATGCTGCGAAAACACTTTTTTGGCTCTAGACTCCTTCCAACTCATCTATTCTTCCTCCTTCTCATTCTTCTTATCCTGATCCGCATCATCTTTAAACTTTTCTTGGATCATTCGGTAGGATTCAAAATAAATTCCGTCAGCAAGCTGATTCTCTTTATGACTCAGCTTTGCAAGACTACCTTGACACTCTTTTCGGAAAAATTCCTCATATACTAATTCCACCAATCGATCCACTTTTCCGAGATCAATTGGCAAAGGAACATAACCATTTGCCTGATCTGCTAAGCGCTCCAGCCGCTTTAAGACTAAGCCCTTTAGCTCGCTAAGATCTCTTCTTTCACGAATTCCTTTGGTAATCGTGCGGTATAGATTTTCTAAGCGAAACGCGCGACCACTTCTTTTGGTACTCGGACTATATAGTTCGAGGGAAGCTTTGGCAATTTCTTCAGATAGACCCATCATCCGTCCTCCTTTGTTTTGATTTAGCCCTTGACACGAGCGGAAAAAAGCATCGGTCAGCCTATTTTTGTCGTTGCTGAGATAACGTTTGAAAAAATAGGCTCCAGGTATTCCATGAACTTCTAACTGATGTAAAACCGTAGAAACCTGTTTATCTGTCGGCTTACTCCGATCGTACGGGTGAAGCGTTTGATGCACTTCCCAAAGGTGAGCTAGATAGTTAAGGCATTGGCTCACTTTTTCAATGGGAATCGCACATTCCGACATCTCCTTTTCAACGAGCTGTTGTATCCAACGAGCCACTTTATATGGAGGTGCGTCAAGATGAATCGCATAGCGAATTTCTCGGATATCGGTCAGCATAAGGAATGGCTTTTCCGTCAGAAAGACTCGAAAACCATACAACTTATGTAGCGTAATCGCTGCTGTCAATGCCTTCATCCATGCTTCTTCTCGGGTACGTTCGATCGATCCACTATAGCAATCGTAGGCAAAAAGCATGATGTTGTTGGGTAGACTCCCTTTAAGAGAATCGCCCGTGCTCGGTGGTCTTCCTCTCTCTTCCAACTCCATCTCGTAGTACTCGTGATAGAGTTGTAGATACTCGATAATTCCTTCGCGCCATGCTCCTTTTTTATTTGAAAGAAAGACATCTTGCCACGCTTGAAATTTTTTTCGACGATGAACGCGGATCGCCATATATCTTTGCTGAAGTTCTTCCCGCATCTCGATTAAGCGATCATCCGTCAGCTGGAATGATGGCACTGCAAAGAGATAAATACGCCGTGAGAAACTTTTATCTCCATCACTATCGATCTTCATTACTTGCCGCATGATGTACTCGAAAGCACATATGCTACACCAATGCAGAGCTGAAACATTGTTTTCCTTCGGCAACAGCCGGTTGCTAAACACTTGAATATCATCTTGGATGACTGGGGCACGTACTTTTTTATCATCACCTAAAATCTGGCGATTACAGATATTGCAAATATTCTTTTGTGTTCTGTTTCTCGGTTTGAAGAAATCTTTTTCATTGAGCAAATTAAGGGTGCGATGATTCTCCCATGATAGCAATAGCTGCTCACCGATATAATTCTTTAGATCAGCGATGATCTTCATCTCATCATCGACAATGTTCTTCACTATGGTTTGATCGATCTTCCCTTGCAAAAAACGAGCGGCGATCTTTTTCACTTCATGACGTACCTCTTCCGGCGGCACTTCGGCAACCTTTTTTCCATCAAACAAAGCTGTGGTCAGATAATCGTAGGCAAGCCAAATCGCTTCATCAAACCGCCGATTATTGCTCCGAAGGGAAGACGGTACTTCGCGAACAGTCAGCTCTAAAAAGTGAGCAAGCTCTTGAATTGCCTCGTGTCCCTTTTTTCCACTCACCCGTTGATTCAATCTTTGGAGCGCAGCAAAATAGCGCGCAGTATAAAACCACTTTTCGATGAGATCTTCATTGGGCTCACCATGAACGCCCATTTTTTCATAGAGTTGATCTACTGTCTTTACACCATATTGACCAAGCTGTTTGGCGTTAAATTTATCCGCGGGAAACTTTTTTCCGCCCCCTTTGAGAAACAGCTTGTGGAATAACTCAGCAAACTCCTGCGGCTTATTATAAAGAAGAAAGGCAAGCGTCTGACATTTGAATGTGGCCCGATCAAATAAGCTTTCTAAGTTGATGCTATCTCCATGATGGTTGATCGTCTGAAAATAGTAATCCGTCAATTGCTCAACGACCTTGGATGAATTTGGAAGCTTTTCTGGTTCAAACGCCAGATAAATTGAACCATCTCCAAAACGGAGCCACGGATAATATCCACTCTCCTTCATCACTTCGCCTATTCCCTGATGCATCAACGAAGTGACCAAACCACGCATTTCTTGGATAAAATGAAAGCGAATATCCATCCGTTGCGTAAATTTAGGTGGTAAAAGTATGCGCAACACTTGAGCCAGATTTTTTAGCGAATGGCCCGTTCGGCACTCGGCAATACTCGTAATCGAAGCCGTCTGATCCATCAGCTTTACCCAATGGTATATATGAGTCCAATCATACCCATAGGGCAACCGGCTAAAATCCCCCATTTTATTGGAGAAGCTGGACACTTCTGCTACGCGGATAAACTCAGGCGGAATCGCGTCTACATCGATGTCCAAACCTTTGCAAAGCTGGTTGCGGAGCAATTCCAACTCATCCAGTGGCAAACCGTACTCACTGGAACCATGCTTTTTCATCTTACTTTTATGTAAATCATGCAGTACATAAGCGACCAACGCGATCTTTAACTCTTCTTCTTCCAAAGGAAGATCTTCATCCTGCACATATTTATATAGGGATAAAAACGCATCGATGCCCGAGCGGATATGATCCCACATGGATTGATCAAGAAGATTGCGCTCTGGATTATAGTCATGGGATTTGGCA
>JANWIG010000056.1 GCA_025449975.1 Thermoactinomycetaceae bacterium | reverse complement strand
GAAAGAATATCTATGAAAGATTAACTAATGCTTCTGCACAACCGATATCTGTGCCATGGATATTACCAGATTCAATCGATTTTTATATACCAGATAATAGCATGAAGTTTGAGCAGCACCTTTATTGTTCTGAGGATGGCACATTCGAAACATCACTAAACACATGGGAAATAGGAGTTGTTACAGAAGAACTCAAAAATGGTGCTGTATGTTGGTTACGTAATCTTGACCGCAAAAAATGGTCACTTGAAATTCCTTACGAAGTGGGCGGTGTCACTACTTCTATGTTCCCTGATTTAGTGATTGTAAGATCTGACGCACAAGGTTATGTTTTTGATATTCTAGAACCACACGATCCTAGCCGCAAAGACAATTACCCTAAGGCAGTGGGTTTAGCAAAATTCGCAGAGAAGCACTGGGATAAATTTGGCAGAATACAGCTTATTAGATTAAAAAAGGGTGTTGATGGACTCGAACATTTCTATCGATTAGATATGGGCAAAACAACGATTAGGAATAAAGTTCGTGGCATTACATCAAACGAGGAGCTTGATAGAATCTTCGATACAGACGCTGTAAGAGAGGATTAAATAATACATCTATCCTGCCTTCTCAACCCTGTTAATTTATCTAACCTGTCAACTCAACCCTATCACTTTCAGGGTAGTTGATATGTTACCGCAAACAATAAAAATAAGGGTTTCCTGACATTATCTCTTCCGGCAAAGTTGCCGCGAGAAAAATGCAATGTCTGGAAACCCTTTATTTATCAGTGTTTTGAATACCCCTATTTCTCAACCCTTGACATCAATGTCACGCACTCCACGTGCATGGTCTGAGGAAACATGTCCACTGGTTGGATTTCTTGGATGGCATATCCCTTGGTTAGCAGATGTTTCGCATCGCGGGCGAGGGTAGCGGGATTGCAGGAAACGTAGACAAGGCGCTTGGGAGCCATGTGAGCAATGGTATCGAGTAGAGCCGCGTCGCATCCTTTGCGTGGTGGATCGACAATGACCACATCAGGATGGATACCCTCTTTTTGCCAGCGCGGGATCACCTTTTCAGCCGCTCCAACGGTGAATTGAACATGATCGTAGCCGTTGATTTCCGCATTGTGAATGGCGTCGCGGATGGCTTCTGGGACGATCTCTACCCCATAGACTTGTTCGGCTTCTTTGGCAAGATAAAGGGCGATGGTCCCAATGCCACAATAGGCATCGATAATCGTTTCTTCTCCCGTTAGGGCTGCATATTTATGTACCTGTTGATAGAGAACCTCGGTTTGCTGTGAATTGACTTGAAAGAAGGAATGGGGAGAAATTGCAAAGCGGACAGATCCAATTTTGTCGTAGATGTACGCTTCTCCCCACAATAGCTTATTTTCTTTTCCGAGGATCACATTGGTTCGCTGATCATTTATATTTTGGACAATGGAACGAAGCGCTGGAAAAGCTTCTCGTAAACGCCGAATCACTTCACGCTTTTTGGGGACATGGGAACCATTGGTGACCAAAACGATCATCATTTCCCCGGTATGCATCCCTTTGCGTATAAGCACATGGCGCAATATTCCCCGATGTGTCCGTTCGTCGTATGTAGAAATCCCTAGCTGTGCCACCATCTTTTTCAGGAGACAGACCGCTCGATCACCTTCTTCGGGTTGAATCCAACATGTCTCCATATCCACAATTTGATGGGTACCGCTCGCATAAAATCCAGCGACCACTTGACCTTGCCTTTTGCCAAACGGAACTTGAACTTTATTGCGATATCGCCAAGGATGCTTCATACCTAAGACCGGACGAATGAGCACATCCTTCAGTCCACCGATCCGCTCCATGCTTTCTTTCACTCTCTCCCATTTCTGCTCAAGTTGCATCGAATAGGAAATATGTTGGGTCTGACAGCCGCCACAATCCTCATAGATCGAACACAAGGGCGCTACACGCTCGGGATGAGTGGTTAAATTCTCCAGTAATTTCCCCACCGCATAGGTTTTCTTTAATTGCTTGATCTGGACACGCACTTTTTCTCCGGGAATGGCCATAGGGACAAAAACGGTAAACCCCTCGTATTTCCCCACGCCTGCTCCGTTATGAGAAAGCCCAGTCACTTCTAGCTCAATCTTTTGCTTTAGTTGAATGGGTGGTTTTGCTTTCATTGTCACTCTCCTTCAAACTTCCCGAATAAAAAACGTTCACCTCATAGGGATGAACGTTCCTTATGGGCAAAATACTTCCAAATGGCGGGGCATTACCGAAAACGGTGCTGTGATCTCTCCACCCCATTCACCATCTAAATTCAATGGTAATGAATCAACGGCTTTAATCTCTACTTGATCTGTCTGAAAGTAAATAATCCGCGAATTGCTAATGTGTTCTCCTTTATATGCCTGAGCAGCAATTTGCAGAAGCTCGGGAATCGTTACTTTTGGAATGATTAGGACATCGAGGTATCCATCGTTTAAACAAGCTTCTGGAGCAATCTTTTCAAATCCACCAACAGATACACTATTTGTTAACAAAAGCAACGAGATGTCGCCTTGCCATTCTCTTTGAGATGTTCGAATCTGGATCGAAAAAGGTTTTAAACCAGAACCCAGCTTCTCTAAGGCTTTGGCATAATATGCCAATGAGCCCACAATGGTTTTCAGACGACTCGGTGCTTCATGAGCGACCTGAGCCAACCAACCCACAGCTGCTACATTGATAAAATAGCGTTCGCCATATCTCCCTAGATCAACCGGCATCGTCTTTCCACTAGCTATCACTTCACAAGCTTGGGACAGATTCCTAGGTATTCCCAACGCTCTAGCAAAGTCATTGGTTGTTCCAGCAGGCAAAATGCCAAGCTTGGGTGGATTCTGATGTGAAGCAATTCCATTTACTACTTCATGTATCGTCCCATCTCCTCCTGCCGCTATAACAACATCATATCCACGTTCTGCAGCCCGTGCAGCTTCTTTGGCTGCATGCCAACGACCTTGCGTAGCCCGACAAGAGGTCTCATAACCGGCTTGTTCTAGAACATCCAAAATCTGAGGCAATTGCTTCTTAATGAGTTCGCGACCGGCTGTCGGATTATAGATCAAACGAGCGCGTGGCATCGATCCATCCCCCTTTCACTCTATGATCCATATTTTTAGTAATCTAAAACCATCCTCAACATTTATTATAACTTTCTTAAGGGGAATAAAGCAGATTGGTCACATAAATGAAATAAACCTCTAAGTCAAAACACATAAAAAGCACATAATCAAAAGTAAAGTATTGAAAATAATCAAAAACCAACATCTTCTATGGATATATTATCCTACATAAAGAATAAAAATACAGTCTTGTGATTTCTTGTTTAGAAGGGTTGCAAAATAAGTGAAATATGCTAGAATAATTATCAGAACATATGTTCGCAGTCTGTGAGTGATGAGAACAGCGGTCCAAACAAACATAAAAAATCATTTTCTTAGATAGTTGTTTGAAATCAAGCTTTTCTATTGTCTGATTTCTGACTGTTTTGTATAATATCAGTCAAGAAACCATAAATCCGCCGAAAGGGTTAGCATGAGTACTCACCGAAACCCAAAGATAACACTCTAAAAAAATCCAAATAACTTCCTTTTATGAGTTGTAAATAAATTTGTAATACAAATTGAGTAAAATATGTTTGAAAATTATCTGTTGTGGTATCAAATGATTGAGTCATTCTAATCCAAACAGTTACCATTTACTCTCGCTTCGTGTATGTTCAATCATTTTTTTGTATTCCGCATACAATCAACTAAAAAAATTTTGCATTTTCGTCGAAATAAGAAGGAAAAACTGTCGGTATTCGTCGAAAACTAGGATACAACGCAGCAAATTTCGTAGGTGGCAATCTGAGGACAACATGGTAGAATAAAAAAACTAGATTTGAACATAAGATCAGTTTTTGCTGATCCTATTTAGGGAGTGTGAAGAATAATGTCACTAAGTGAAGCTGAAAAAGAGACTGTGATTCAATTCGATGAATCCACTAATCTTGCTACAGTTTATACAGCAAGTTGGACTGTTGCTCGAACTCTTAAAAAATTGGGTTATCAGCCTCTACGCAGAAAAGATGGAGCTTGGTGGTTTAAAATTCCAGTAAACGCAATGAGCTTCCAAGGTAAAAAAGATTCCCAAACCATTTGCTAGCAAAAAGGACTCTTCCTTTTAATCCGTTTTGATGAGTCTGAATAATCTACACACAGGAAGAGTCCTCGTAACAAATAAATATTCTTTTTCATCGCTCTTTTGGAGACGACAGATAGAAAAACAGCTGATTTCTTTAGACGGCTTTTTCAAGATCTTGCTCTTCCAAAGGGGATCATCCTACTATCAGATTTGCTAGACCTACGTTTTCTTATAAAAGCGCTTTCTTAGCGATATCTTTCCGGAAATGAACATCAGAAAATGAAATTTGTTCTACCAGTTGATATGCTGCTTCTCTAGCTGTATGAATATCTTTACCCAGTGCCGTAACACCTAGGACGCGTCCACCTGCTGTAATCACTTGCCCATCGGTCTTTTTCGTCCCAGCATGGAAAATCATCTGGCTTTCCGTATCTTTCGGCAAACCTGTGATGACATGACCCGTTTTATACGAACCAGGATATCCCCCGGAAGCCATCACAACACATACAGCGCTTTGCTCGTCCCATTCGATCTCTTGTTCTGCTAATTTTCCTTCGATCACTGCCATCAATACATCCACAAGATCTGTTTTCAATCGTGGTAAGACAACCTGTGTTTCAGGGTCACCAAAGCGGGCATTAAACTCGATCACCTTTGGTCCGGTCGATGTGATCATCAAACCAGCATATAAAACCCCTTTGTATTCGATATTCTCTTGCTTAAATGCTTCAACCATCGGGATGAGAATCGAATGAATCGCTTCGTCCACAACGGTTTGTGGTATTTGTGGGACTGGTGAATAGGCTCCCATTCCTCCTGTATTGGGTCCTTGGTCTCCATCAAATACTGGTTTATGATCCTGGGAAATCACCATGGGTTTCATCGTATTTCCATCGACAAAGGCCATGAGCGAAATCTCTTGACCCGTTAAACATTCTTCAATGACAACTTGATTACCTGCATCGCCAAAGATCCGATTCTCCATCGCCTCAGTAATCGCTGCTTCCGCTTCGGCAACCGTACGAGCAACAACAACACCTTTTCCAGCAGCTAAACCATCCGCTTTGACCACGATGGGGGCTCCTTGCTCACGTACATAAGCCTTTGCCTCTGCAGGTTCAGTAAATGCGCGAAATGCAGCAGTCGGGATATTGTATTTTTTCATCAGTTCTTTTGCAAACCGTTTGCTTCCTTCAATCTGCGCTGCTTGCTTTTTGGGACCAAATACTTTTAATCCTTCGTCTGCTAAACGATCCGCCAAACCTGCCAATAAAGGGGCTTCTGGACCGATCACAGTTAAATCGATTTTTTCATTTTTAGCAAACTGGACGATTCCTTCGACATCAGTGGGTTGAATTGGCACACATCTCGCTAATTCTTCAATTCCACCATTACCGGGTGCACAATAAATTTCCTGTACTTTTTTACTTTGTTTTAATTTCCACACCAATGTGTGCTCTCTTCCCCCATTACCAACAACCAATACGCGCACGATCGTTTCTCCTTCCTATTCGTCGAACTATCTGATTTGAGATCATTCACTTGGATCTGTATGAATCTTCTGTCAGATTCATATTATTTTAAAATATAGCTAATACCGAATAACATAATAGTAACAATAATGCAGATGATTGACCACTCTTCTCGATAAAATGGCTTTTTCCTACTGTAATACGCTCGCTCTGTCGTCAAAACTCCACCGACAATCAGAGCGATGAGGAAAAAAACACTGGCAATCCATTCAATGGAGTTTTTCCACAAAACAAGATCCCAATCAGCGATAATCCACTGCAATAAACCTGTAAGAACAACCGTACCAACAATCCAAATCGCTGACCAGCGGAGCATAATCGGTTCACTTCCCTCCGACATTTTTGTCTGTAGTTTATGCATCAAGTCACTTTTTGTCTTTAGTATGCACAGAAGGAAGTGAACCCCATACATAAATGAATTAATGTTTGAAATGGCGTACCCCTGTAAAGACCATGGCAATCCCATGTTTATTCGCTTCGACAATTGACTCCTCGTCACGGATCGAACCACCTGGTTGAATAATCGCGGTGATGCCTGCTGCTGCAGCCGCTTCAACCGTGTCTTTCATTGGAAAAAACGCATCCGAGGCGAGGACGGACCCGCGCGCTTCTTCACCAGCTTGCTCAATCGCAATTTTAGCTGATCCTACCCGATTCATCTGTCCTGCTCCTACCCCAATGGTCTGTGATCCTTTCGCTAAGACAATCGCATTCGATTTCACATGCTTTACCACTTTCCAACCAAAGAGTAGTTGTTCCCATTCTTCAGCAGTGGGTTCACGATCTGTCACCACTTTGCAATCTTCTGGTTTCAGATGATGAATGTCTTTCTCTTGAACCAACGCTCCACCGCCGACCGATTGCAACTTATACCCCGGTGTAGCTGCCGCTTGTTGATTCAGCTTAAGCAAACGCAAATTTTTCTTCTTTTTCAATAGATTTAAAGCTTCTTCGCTAAAATCAGGTGCAATAATCATTTCGAGGAAGATGCTTTTCATTTTGGCAGCTGTCTGTTCATCCACAGGGCGATTGCAAGCGATAATTCCACCAAAAATTGATATAGGATCGGCATCATACGCTTTTTGATAAGCTTCTGCCAACGTTTCCCCTGACCCTACGCCACAAGGGTTCATATGCTTGACAGCCACGACGGTTGGCTCTGTAAACTCAGAGACAATTTCCAAAGCGGCATTGGCATCGTTGATGTTGTTATATGAAAGCTCTTTCCCATGCAGTTGTTCTGCTGAAGTAATCTGACCCGAAGCAGCGAGTGGTTCCCGATAAAAAGCAGCCTGTTGATGAGGATTTTCCCCATAACGCAGTGAGCTGACTTTTTGATATGTAACCGTATATTGTTCAGGGAAACGAATGCCGACTTGCTCTTGCAGATAATTGGCGATCAATGCATCATAAGCCGCTGTATGACCAAACGCTTTGGCAGCCAGTCTCTTGCGCGTCTCCAAGTCTACTCCGCCATTTTCCGCAACCTGCTTGCTCACTTCTTCGTAGTCTTGTGGATCGACGACCACAGTGACATAAGCATGGTTTTTCGCAGCTGAACGGACCATGGACGGACCACCGATATCGATATTTTCGATCGCATCTTGCTCGGTCACTCCAGGCTTAGCAATCGTTTGGGCAAATGGGTATAAATTGACGACCACAAGATCAATCGCTTCAATCCCATTTTCCGCCATCTGTCTACGGTGGGTTTCCAAGTCACGAACAGCGAGAATGCCACCGTGAATCTTAGGATGCAATGTTTTCACCCGACCATCCAACATCTCTGGAAATTGGGTTACTTCGGAGATCCCAATGACGGGTACACCCGCCTCTTTTAAGACACGATACGTTCCGCCTGTAGAAATCACTTCAACGCCATGTTTCGCCAAGGATTGAGCAAAAGCTACAATCCCCGTTTTATCTGAGACACTGATCAGTGCCCGACGAATCTTGCTCATTGATTCTCCCCCTTTGATTGATTCCTATATAGATGGTCTGGGCAAGAAATTTTTCCTGTAATTAGATCATAGACAACTTTTGGAAAAAGCTGGTGCTCCACTTGTTGGATCTTTTTGGTAAACGTCTCTTCTGTATCATCATCGGCAATTTCGACCGGTACTTGAGCAATAATCGGACCGGTGTCCATACCTTCGTCCACAAAATGAACCGTCACTCCCGATACTTTGACCGGATAAGAAAACGCTTGACCGATCGCATTTTTCCCCGGAAAAGCGGGCAGTAACGAAGGATGGATATTGACAATTCGCCCTTGATACGCCTGCAACAGCGTCGGTCCAATCAGCCGCATATAACCGGCTAAGACAATCCACTTAATCTGATACTTTTCCAACAGCGCTAAGACATCTTTCTCATAGTCCGCTTTGGATGGATAGGAACGCGGAACAAAGGAATAGGCCGGGATCAGTAGCTTTTCTGCTCGAGACAACACTTTTGCTCCAGGGCGATCACAAATGAGGAGGGAAACGGGTTCCGGCCAACGGTCTTGCTGAGCCACCTCGGCGATTCGTTGGAAATTGCTACCGCTACCTGAAGCGAAGACAGCAATACTCATCACCCTTCACCCCCTGTAAACAGCACACCATAGGTTCCTTCCGTCACTTTTCCAATGAGATAAGCCTTCTCTCCTAATTGCTCCGCCGCTTTGATGAATGGAGCTGCTTCTTCTTGCGGTACAGCGATGACAAAACCAATCCCCATATTAAAGGTCCGATACATATCTTTAGCAGAAATCTGTCCTAGCTCAGCAATCCATTTAAAAATACCGGGGACTTTCCATGTATGAAGATCGATTTCTGCTTGCAATCCTTCTGGCAAGAAACGGGGAACATTCTCAACGAGTCCACCCCCTGTAATATGGGCAGCACCCTTAATCGTAAACCGCTGCTTCAGCTCCAAGAAAGGACGGACATAGATCCGTGTCGGCATCAACATCGCTTCAGCTAACGTTTGCTCTGTATCCGGTACAAGCTCATCCCAATCATAGGTTCGATCATCTAACAGCACTTTGCGAGCTAGCGAATAGCCATTGCTATGCAAGCCATTGGAAGCTAGACCGATCAAGCAATCCCCTGCCTGAATATCTTTGCGTGGCAATAACTGTTCCTTTTCCACCACTCCCACACTAAACCCAGCGATATCGTACTCTCCGTCTCGATACATGCCTGGCATTTCTGCTGTTTCCCCACCGATCAAGGCACAGCCAGCCTGAACACAGCCTTCGGCAACACCTTGGACGATGCTTTCCGCTTGGGAAGGATCTAACTTTCCAGTAGCTAGATAGTCAAGGAAAAAGAGAGGCTCTGCTCCTTGCACCACGATATCATTGACACACATCGCAACACAGTCGATGCCAATCGTCTCATGGCGGTTGAGAGAAAAAGCGACTTTTAGTTTTGTGCCTACACCATCGGTCGATGAAACCAAGATCGGTTGCTCATATTTTTGCAGGGCAAATAGTCCCCCAAAGCCACCTAAGTCTCCGAGCACTTCCGGTCGCATCGTCCGCTTGACATGCGAGCAAATTCTCCTTACGGTTTCATTACCAGCATCAATATTGACTCCTGCTTGTTTATAAGCCTCACTCATTTGTTTCCCTCCACAACTTTCTCTTGCTCAATCGCTGTAGGATACTCTCCATTAAAACAAGCAAGGCAATGACCGCGGTTATGCTCCGTTGATGGTCGTCCAATCGCCTCTAGCATCCCTTCAATACTTAAAAAGGCCAAACTATCTGCATTAATCAATTTCCGGATCTCTTCCACAGTGTGATTGGCAGCCACGAGTTGGTCGCGATCAGCGGTATCAATCCCATAAAAACAAGGGTTGTTTACCGGAGGTGAGCTGATACGTACATGCACTTCGACAGCTCCGGCTTCGCGCAGTAAATTCACAATTCGTCGACTGGTGGTTCCTCGTACAATCGAATCATCAACCATCACGACCCGCTTGCCTTCGACCACTTTCCGTACCGCACTCAGCTTCATTTTGACCCCTTGTTCCCGTAGCTCTTGGGTAGGCTGAATAAAAGTTCGTCCGACATAACGGTTTTTAATCAAGCCCAATTCATATGGAATTCCCGCTGTCTCGGCAAAACCAATCGCTGCAGAAATGCTAGAGTCTGGAACACCTGTCACGACGTCCGCTTCGACAGGTGCTTCTGCAAACAGTCTCCGTCCCATTCGTTTCCGAGCGGCATGCACGTTGATGCCACTGATGTCACTATCTGGGCGAGCAAAATAAATATACTCAAATGAACAGATCGAGCGTCGCTCTGGCTGAGCAAAGCTGGTCGTTTGCAAGCCTTCCCGATTGAGAACCAACATCTCCCCTGGCTCGATATCACGCAAAAATTCAGCGCCAACGGTATCAAACGCACAGGTTTCGGAGGAGAAAATATAAGCATCCCCCAGCATTCCCATCGAGAGCGGTCGCAAACTGTGAGGATCTAGAGCAACAATCAATTCATCGTTGGTCAGAATCAGCAGAGCATAGGCCCCTACTACATAATGGAGTGCCTCTTTTACCCGTTCAACTAGCGTTTCTTTCTGGCTACGAGCGATAAAATGAGCAATTACTTCGGTATCTGTACTTGTCTGCAAGATCGAACCCGTTTTTTCTAGTTCACGACGCAACTTAGAACCATTCACAAGATTTCCATTTGTCGCAATCGCTAATTCGCCATCCACATAGTTAAAGACGAGGGGTTGAGCGTTGGCAAGCCCGCTCCCCCCTGCTGCATAACGAACATGACCGATGGCCACATCTCCCGTTAGCTTAGCAATCGTCTTATTTTGGAATACTTCATTGACCAATCCTTCTCCGCGATGTACTCGAAAAAATCGACCATCCGTTGTTACAATGCCTGCACTCTCTTGTCCACGATGTTGCAATGCATGCAATCCATAATAAGTCAACTGCGCAGCATTGGGATGACCATAAACAGCAAAGATACCACACTCTTCATTTAGCTTGTCGAGCGAGAAGATTGTTTCATCGCGCACGGGATGGCCTCCTCCCATTGTTGAGTAATCTCATTCAGTGAAAGGTCAATCACCCGATCTCCATTGACAGTAAAGGTGACTTTGTCATTATCGGTCACTTTACCCAATCGGGTACAAGTAACTCCTTCTGCTTTTGCCAGCTCTTCTACTTGGGCTGCCTTTTCTGCTGATACAGAAAGGAGAATCCGAGATTGACTTTCGCTAAAGAGATGAACGGTGGGTGCTAAAGTTGTTTCCAAGGAAATTTCCGCACCTTTCTGTCCAGTCATACAGGACTCCGCTACGGCTAAGGCTAGTCCACCCTCTGATAAATCGTGCGCTGATGCAACAAGTCCTTGGCGAATCGCTTGTAGGACGACTCGTTGTACTTTTTGTTCTTTTTCCAGATCTAACTGCGGTGGACGACCACTAATCGTTCCTGTTTCTAGATATTGCAGTTCGCTTCCACCTAGCTCAGCGTACGTATCTCCCAACAAGAGAATGAGATCGTCTGCTTGCTTAAACGATTGCGTCGTAATATGTTCCCGTTTGGTCACCAAGCCGACCATACCGACAATCGGGGTTGGATAAATCGCTTCTCCTTTCGTCTCGTTATAGAGACTGACATTCCCTCCTACGACAGGTGTTTGCAGCTGATGACACGCTTCACTCATCCCTTCAATCGCTTGAGCCAATTGCCAGTACACTTCGGGCTTTTCTGGACTTCCAAAGTTTAAACAATCGGTAACGCCTAGCGGTTCCGCTCCTGCACAGATGACGTTACGAGCTGATTCCGCGATCGCAATACGTCCTCCTTGAACCGGATCGAGATAGACATAGCGTCCGTTGCCATCGGTACACCTCGCCAATGCTTTTTCCGTTCCCCGAATCACGATCACGCCTGCATCTGAACCCGGGAGGACAGCAGTACTAGCTCGAGCCATATGATCGTATTGCCGGTAGACCCATTTTTTGCTTCCCATATTGGGTGAAGAAAGGACTTTTAACATCGCTTCTTGAGGATCGATCTGAGCTAACTCTTTTTCGGGACGAACCTCTTCATTTTCAAGATAATAGGCAGGTACTTTTTGAGGATGGACATAACAAGGCGCATCGTCTACCAAAGTCAATACGGGAATATCCGCAACCAAATCTCCTTGGAAGTAAAGACGATACTGCGTACCTTCGGTTACCTGACCAATTACCGCAGATTGCAGACCCCCTTTATCACAAATCTGCTTGATTCGTTCTTCCTTGCCTTTCTCGACCACCAATAGCATTCTCTCTTGGGACTCAGAAAGCATGATCTCATATGGAGTCATCCCTTCTTCCCGCTTCGGAACCAGATCCAAGTTTAATTCGATCCCATGTTTCCCTTTGGCGGACATCTCCGTACTTGAACTGGTCAGTCCTGCTGCCCCCATATCCTGGATACCTAATAAAAGCCCTTCTTGCACCATCTCCATACAAGCTTCTAGGAGCAATTTCTCCATAAAAGGATCCCCTGCTTGTACCTCCGGTCGCTTTTCCTCGGAATCCTCGCTTAACTCTTCTGAGGCAAAAGTGGCCCCATGGATGCCATCCCGTCCCGTACTCGCTCCTACGTAAATAACGGGATTGCCCACTCCTTTGGCAATTCCTTTTTGCAATTCATGATGATTCAAAAGACCGACACACATTGCATTGACCAACGGATTTTCTTCATACGCTTTGTCAAAGACAACCTCACCTGCTACTGTCGGAACCCCCATACGATTTCCATAATGGGCAATTCCTTCCACTGCTTGCTCAAAAAGGTAACGGACACGAGGGGTCTTTAGGTCACCAAAGCGCAATGAATTAAGAAGCGCAATCGGACGAGCCCCCATCGAAAAGACATCGCGAATAATTCCGCCTACTCCTGTTGCCGCTCCCTGAAACGGCTCAACCGCTGAAGGGTGATTATGACTCTCAATTTTAAATACAACCGCTTGCTGATCACCAATATCGACTACGCCCGCACCTTCTCCCGGTCCTTGTAAGACGCGTGGTCCTGTCGTCGGAAACTTTTTCAATAATGTTTTGGAGCTTTTATAACTACAGTGTTCAGACCACATCACACTATAAATGCTAATTTCTGTCCAGTTCGGTAACCGATTGAGATGGCCGACAACACGTTCATACTCCTCATCTTTTAAGCCGATCTCTTGATAGAGTTTCTGATCACGAATTTCCTCTGGAGTTGGTTCATGTGGCAAACTTTTCACCATTTGATTACTCTGCACCGCCATTCTCCTCCCAATATCGAAGCATTGATGTAAATAATTTCACGCCATCCGATGTCCCCATCCAATCGACAATCGCCCGTTCAGGGTGTGGCATCATTCCCAGTACATTGCCTCGTTTATTACAGATCCCAGCGATCCCTTCGACAGAACCGTTCGGATTCTCATCCACATACTTAAAGACAATTTGGTTGTTTTTCTTTAACTCGGCTAGGGTTTGCTCATCGCAATAGTAATTTCCTTGTGCATGGGCAATGGGGATTCGGATTCGTTCACCCACTTGGTAATGGCCAGTAAATGGATTTTGGTTATTTTCTACGATGAGTGTAGCGATATCGCAGCGAAATTGGAGATGGTCATTTTTGCGCATCGCTCCTGGTAACAGACCGGACTCCAGCAAAATTTGAAAGCCATTGCTGATTCCGATCACCAATTTCCCTTGTTCGGCCGCTTTCTGTACGCCTTCCATAATGGGTGAACGAGCTGCAAGGGCTCCCGGACGTAAATAGTCACCATAAGAGCAACCTCCAGGTATAATGATGGCATCATATTGACTAAGATCCGATTCATGGTGCCAGACCGCGGTGACCGGACGCTCTAACACATCTTCAATCGCATGAACCGCATCCATATCGTTGGACCCTGGAAAAACGGGGACAGCAAAACGCATTAGGCTACCTCCTCAACCTCATAGGTATAATTTTCGATCACTGGGTTCGCTAATAATTTTTCACACATCACTTTGACTTGCTCTTCAGCTTGTTGTTTGCTCTCGCCTTCGACAAGCACCTCTAGTCTTTTTCCAATCCGAACCTCTTTCACATTGGCAAAACCCAGTGTATGAAGTGAACCTTGTACCGCAACTCCTTGTGGATCCAAAACACTTTCTTTTAAAGTTACATAGATAATGGCTTTAAACATTTTACTCTCCCCCTAACCGAGATAAAATTTCTTCATATGCTTCAAGCACTTGTCCCAAATCACGACGAAAACG
>JANWIG010000055.1 GCA_025449975.1 Thermoactinomycetaceae bacterium | reverse complement strand
TGATTCCTAGTCCCATTGGAATATGATCTCTTTCACTATAGCGAATAACATAGGGTTTATTCATTTAAAAGAACCCCCTACTTTTTTGCCAACATTGTACTTTACAAATGGAAAGGTTTCAAGTACTTTATGAAATTTATATAATATTTTTGTTAAAATAGTTTTGGAGGTGATTAGATGGAAAATTATTTCAAACAAGCCTTGCAACAAATCGGCGATCCCACTCCCATTTGTAAGTTGGCTCCCGTTTCCGGTGGTTGTATCAATCATTCCTATTATATCCAAACAAGTCAACAGGAATATTTCGCCAAAGCAAACGATCGATCCATTGCCGATCTTTTCGACAAAGAAATCGCTGGCATCGAGATCATTCGAAAAACAGGTACCATTCAAGTTCCAATCATTTATGGCAAATGGCAATCATCCGATGCACAGGTTCAAATCTTAATCATGGAATGGATTGAAGGAGAAAAAAGCAAACGGACCGAAAAGATCCTCGGCGAAAAATTGGCACAATTGCATCAAACCACAGAAACAGGATTTGGATTAGATAAAAATAACTATATCGGTATTTTACCCCAAATGAACCCTTGGTACACCGATTGGCTCTCATTTTATCGTGAACAAAGATTAGGAGTACAAATGAAAATCGGGGTTGAACGCGGACGGATCAGCGGTCGTCGTTTACATAAATTAGAAAAATTGATCGAACGACTCGATCAATGGATTCCTGCTCAAGTCACACCTTCGCTCATCCACGGTGATCTATGGAGCGGCAATTGGATTGTCGGCAAACACGGTGAGCCGTATCTGATCGACCCTGCTGTTTATTTCGCCCATCATGAAGTGGAACTGGCATTTACTGAGTTATTTGGCGGCTTCTCTGCATCCTTTTATTCAGCATACCAAGACGTTTTTCCCCTCTCTTCTGAATATCGGAATCGCAAAAAAATTTATCAGCTTTACTATCTTCTCGTTCACCTTAATCTTTTTGGCGAAGGATATGGAAAAGATGTGGATCAAATCTTGGATTATTATCTATAGCTGTTAGCATCATAGCTAACAGCTTTTTACTTCTTAATGCTGAATCCGATTGGATGCATATGGATTTGTTTCGGAAATCTCCTTCATCGCTGCACTCATCTCATCGATAAAGGGCTCCCGTACCGCCATATCTCCGATCGATACCATTCCGACTAACCGGTTATTCTCAACGATCGGCAGACGACGAATTTGTTCATCCGCCATCAATTCGGCAACCTCATCGATCGACATCTCCGGATTTCCTACAACCAGACGATCGGACATGATTTCTCGTACAGTGCAAGAATTGGGTCTTTTCTCTGCGATACAGCGGATCACAATATCTCGGTCGCTGACCACTCCGATTAGCTGTCCATTCTCTACTACTGGCAATAGTCCGACATCATGATCACGCATCAATGTAGCTACTTGAAAAATATTTTCTTTCGGTGATACAGAAACAACGTCAGTAGACATAATTTCTCTTACTTTAGACATATAAAAATCTACCTCCTTCTCTTCCTAGCCTCCCCATCGATAAAAAAAAGAATTCATATCAAAGGGATTCGCTTGTGCCATGCTTTTTTCCATTTGTGATTATTTACTGCTGGCATTGGAGAAGGATGGATCGAGATAATCAAATACCAAGCGCATAAACAGTTCTACGCCTATCTTTAAGGCCGACTCATCAAAATCAAATAAAGGATGATGATGCGGATGCACCAAGTTCTTGCTTTTATTTCCAGCTCCCACAAAACAAAATGCCCCTGGCTTTTTCTGCAGATAGTAAGCAAAATCCTCACTTGGCATCATCGGGGGAATGGTAATCACCTTTTCTGTGCCAAGCATCTGCTTACCTATCCGCGCAATTCTTCTCGCTTCGACGGGGTGATTCACCAGCGTAGGATAACCATACTCATATGTTAAGCGATGATCCGCTCCAAACATCTGACACGTCGCTTTCGTTACTTCTTCAATCTGTTTTTCAATTTGCTGGCGTACCGTCGGGGAAAACGTGCGCACAGTTCCTTCCAGGCGACAAGTATCCGCAATCACATTAAAAGCCTGACCTCCCTGAATGGAGCCGACTGTAATCACAGCAGATTGAAGAGGATCGACTTGTCGACTGACGATCGTTTGCAAGTTGACAACGGTATGCGAAGCGATGGCTACAGCATCGATCGCTTGATGCGGAACGCCACCATGTCCTCCTTGCCCCAAAATTTCAATCGTAAACGAGTCTGCGGCCGCCATCATTTCGGCTTCACGTACACCGATTGTCCCAACTGGCAGCGGTGTCCATAAATGAATGCCGTAGACGACATCGACTGACTCGAGCACACCATCACGGATCATCGCTTCTGCTCCACCTGGCGGCTTCTCTTCAGCAGGTTGAAACAAAAACAAAATACTCCCTTTCAGCTGCTCCTTTTTTTGACTTAATAAATAAGCGGTCGCCATAAGCATAGTCATATGCCCATCGTGACCACATGCATGCATCACACCCGGAACCTTTGAACGATAAGCACAATCTTCTTTTCCATCCGAAATCGGTAACGCATCCATATCCGCACGAAGGGCAATCAATGGTCCTGGTTCTTTGCCTACCAAGCGACCTGTGACTCCATGTCCACCGATTCCTGTATGAACCTCTAAACCCAATGACTCTAAAAACTGGGCAATATATCGAGCGGTTTTTTCTTCCTGATAGGAAAGTTCAGGATATTGATGTAAATATCTTCGCCACTCAACCATCTTTGGAAATAATTGATCCACTTCTCTGAACATGATCCATCCTCCCTGTAATCTTTCTCTTTCACATTTTATGATCATGATTCGCTTATTGCGTTATCTTGTCGTTCATACTATCATTAATAGGAATTCTATTCGTCGGACTAGCAAAAAAGGGAGGCATTTTTTATGATTTTTCATAACGTAAAAACCAAAGGTGTAAAAAAGAAATTCAAAGACTTGGAAAAAGAAATGGTGAAATTAGGCTTTGTTCGCTGGTCCTGGGACTATGAGAAAGTAACATACGATCAAAAACTTCATGCCGATGGAGTAGACTACTACTTACGTCTCCGCGCGACCGTAGTTGGTCCCAAACTGCTTGAACATCCAGAAGCCGTTCTCGAATTAGGTACTCCAGTTTTTGCGCGTCATTTCTTCCCACACGGTTTGGACGACTCCGTTGAAGTACCCGATGCTTTAAAAGTGACGATCGACGAAAAATTAGCCGAATTAGAAAAAACATTGACTTAATCTAGAAAAGGGAAGAGTCATCGATTGACTCCTCCCTTTGCATCTATCTTACTCTTTGTGGCTCCTCTTCCTCTTTTTTCGAGCTACCCCGCTCTTTGAGGTCTACACCTTCTACTTTGACATTTACTTCTACCACTTTTAAACCTGTCATACTTTCAACGGCTTCTTTTACTTCCATTTGTAGGTTACGACAAACGTCATGAATGCGAACACCATATTCCACAATGACGCGCAGGTCAATTGCTGTCTCAACTTGACCTACTTCCACATCTACACCCAAGGTCATGTTCTTACCGCTTACCCGCTTCGCAATTCCCTCTGTCATGCCACCGGACATGCTCGCAATCCCTTTCACCTTAGTTGCAGCTAAACCTGCAATAATAGCTACTACATCATCAGCAATCCGAATAACTCCACCAGTGTTTTCTGCCATAGTTGTTCCTGCTACTCCCTGTTCCTGCTCCAAAAAATTTAGTAGCAGGATTCACCTCCCTTTACCAGTCTCGATTCCTGCCAGCCCTGTGATATTTCAAACAGTCCGAAAAAACAACTCGGTCTAGCTGAAGTCATGCTATTTACAATTGATATTTATTAGGATAGCATAAAGTTGGTAAGCATTCATCATATCGTTTCGAAAAATCGATATAGACAAATTTCCACATCTATTACTTTTATTCCTTCTTTAAAATTATGTTTACCACCAAGCAATTTTCGTTTCTAAATGTTCTTGTGTTTCCTTAACTTCTGCCAACTTACGTTCAGCATGAATCAATTCTCGAATAATATCACGTAATTGTTCTTCATATTGCAGTTGTTCACGCCGTAGTAGTCGGGCTTCGGCTTCTTCGCCTCTTCTCGTAGCACGCTGAAATTCATCTTGTTTTTGACTGATGATCTGTTCCAAGCGGGCTATTACGATTCGTATATTTTCAACATCACGTTCATATCGCCAAATAGTCAAATGCGACACTCCTCATCTAAATTTCATAGAATAAAGAAAGAAAGTGCTCTAAACTGAGGAGTTACCAAGATTCTGCTCGCACTTTCATAATAAAAAGTCTTTTCCTAGGAATCAACCAGCATCTAGTGAACATTTATTGATATTATAACCAGCAATCTTCACCATCGTCTGTACCTGTGGATGGGATAGATTTACTTTATAACCATAGAACACTTTTTCATCCATTTCGATCTCATACGGTATCAAATACTTCCCTTTCACTAAACGAGTAAAAAGGTGGTTTGCTTCTACTTCGCCGATGTGCAATTTCCGTAGGAAGTCATTTTTTATCCAAGTACTTCCATAGCTTTTACCCGTATTATTTGGATCTCGATACCATTCATAAATTTGTACCACAGCATTATGAACTAGATGATCAAATTGAAGGTTATGCAGTTTATCGATTTCTAGAAAGTCAAATAAATTATGGGTTTTATCGCAAAACTCATGTAGCTGTGCTGACTTAGACAAGCTTTCATCATACAAGCAAAACAGTTCTACCCGTTTCCCTTTTGACCATAGACGATCTAACAACGGAATCATGTCTTGATCGGCACTTACAATGACAAATGTATGGATTTCCGGTATCTGATATAGGACTTCCATTGCATCTAAACACAGCTGTATATCCGCAGCATTTTTTCTTTCTTCACCTCTACGGCCATTTCCATACACCTGATGAACATGAACTCTTTTTCTTTGCAAACTCATCATCGAAAGCTCAATCTGTTCGAAATCGGCATATGCTTCCATCATACGGATGGAGTCTTTCCCATAATACTCTTGCAAACGCAGAAACAAGTTATGCTTTTCTTCGGGATGATCCGGATCCATATGATATTTCTTCAGCCCATAATAAACATTTTCCAAGTCTATAAAGATCGCTGTATCCTTCAATACTCCCACAATTACCCTCCTTCCTAACGGGCTATTTGTCCTATTTCTATTTTCTCTGTCATTCTCCTGCTTTTTCCAAGTGAATTAACCCACTTGCTATTATTATTCCCATTTTGATTCATTAGGTAAAATAAAACATGCAAATGCCCTAATCATCTGTTGATTCTATCATTTTAAATACAAATTTTTAATACGGCAGGGGGGATGCCAACTACGCCGTATTTTCTGCTTTCCCTTCCATTCGCTCTCCTCTCTTTTTAAAACTTTTATATTTAAAAAGTATAACCTTTCTTTAGAAGGAAGTGAACAGATGCAATGGCTCTTTACCGCTTTACAAAATTTGTTATCTTTTGATTGGCTGTCTGCTTACATTCCGAAATGGCTTTTTGATCCCTCTTCTTTCATATATGTTTTTGCCTTTCAAGAGATTCTAATCGCATTCGCTCTTTTTATCGTAATGTGGTTCTCTATCTTTGCCATTATTACCAGTATTCTTGTGATTATACTTCTATTTGTGTCCATCTATCATCGTCTCATCTGACTCATCAACCCATTTCCCATCCGATCCATCTCGATCCTCTTTGCCCGAAACATCCCGTTAATGATCTCAAAAGCCCTTCTGTTTCTCACAGAAGGGCTTTCTATTTTTAGACAAGAGCTACGCACAGGATCGATCACACTTTCCCACTATCTGTAACTTCTCTTCCAAAGCAGTCTTTTTTTCGACGTCTGTGATCATTCCAAGCTGTTCCATGCGATTTAACACAATATGTTGACGCTTGCGTGCCTTCGACAATGATTTGATCGGTGAATATCTTTCTGGCGCTTTGGGCAAAGCGGCCAATATTGCTGCTTCTGCTAAACTGACCACTTCCTTGGTCGGATGATGAAGCGAAACGGTTTTATTGAAATAAAGGTCGGCTGCTACCTCAATCCCATATTTACCATGACCAAAATAAATGTTATTTAAGTACATTTCGATAATCTGCTTTTTGGAAAAGCGTGTCTCTAGATAGATCGCTATCAACATCTCTTTGATTTTTCGTTTATATGTTTTTTCATGGTTTAAAAAGAGGTTTCGTGACAATTGCATCGTGATGGTGCTTCCGCCTTGTATGGAACTCCTTTTTTTTAGATCGACGAGAAGGGCTCGTCCTAAAGCGATTGGATCAATGCCAATATGTTGATAAAAGCGGTGATCCTCGATGGCGATAAAAGCTTGAATCAAATAAGAAGGCATTTCCTCGATGCAAACATGGTTTGGTGCTGCAATGGAAGTAGAAAGCTTCTCTTCATCTATAAATAATCGACTCATATCCATCCCACCAAAATAAAGGCTTCTATCTATATAACGCAAAATGAAAACCATGTTGCACCAACGATTGTAACTTGAACGAATCTTTTTTAAAATAGTAGCATATTCAATGGGGATCAGACAGCCTTCGTGATATTCGTTCATATTTTATATATATTAGAGCGTAAAGAGATCTGCATAAGACATGAGATCTTTTCACCGTAGGAACTACGGGGATCGTATAGTCAATCAAAGGTTTATAAACATTCTACCCAAAATCCACTCACGCTTAGTTTGTTCCATTAAAAAAGACTCCTGCACATGGAGTCTCGATTTACGTTACTCTCCGACCGATGAGGGAAGAAGCGTTGCATACAGATCAGCGAGTTTCTTCTCTAAGTCAAGGATCACTTGCTGTCCTTGCTCACGGGTAATCATCCCTAGACGAACGGCAAAATCGATTTCTCTTGAAAGGCCAAACATTTGGGTATCGAGAACCTCTTCGTATAATGGACACTTTGGAAGTGTTAAATTTTCTAATTGCACTGCAATTAACTGCTCGATTTTCTTCGCGTCTTCCCGTAGCAGTCGCAAAGCCTTTTCGTTTAAATCAGCCTCTGTCGGTATGGTCAAAGTATATCCCCCCATCGTCCGTTCCACAGAGTTCCCTGAAAACGGTCTAGTCCCATGCTATAATCAGTTTATCATGATCATCTAACGTTTGCAAAACCATCCCACAGTGGAATAAGCAGAATCAGATGAATCTTCGAACCACCACTTCTTACCTATGTACAGACAAATACGAAACGGCACTTCATATCTTTGCCAGAAGACAAACCAACTTCTTAAAAACCAGGCCGATGTCAGTCGATGAATCAAATGATAATACAGATAGCAGGTGATCTTCATGCATGGTGTCATTCTCATTACTGGTCAAGTAAAATTTCGAATCAACCTTGATCCAAGTATCTGGATCATTGATGACCGTCACTTTCAGCTCAGCGAACGCTTAGAAGGAGTAGAAGGATTGGCGATGGAGTTCGCTCCCTACTTAAAAAAAGCTGAGCCAGATCCTGCGGCTACTCATCTCCTCTGTCATCGCTCAGAAGGAGAGGATATCTCCATTACAATGGAAGAAGCAATGTCCGCTTACCTCTGTTTTGCCAAAGAAGGAAAGCCCATTCGCGAGGGTGGTCCCGCATTGCTTTATCTAGCGGATGGAAGCAACCGTGACCATCCGATCAGCCACATAACTGAATTAGAAGTGATCGTAAGATCTTAGCAGAGAGAACCTCTCTGCTCTTTTTTTCCCTACAATCCTGATCCAGATGGCGATTGAAAGCCAGAACATCAAAAATATGATCTTCCCTTTGATAATGAACTACGTTTAAATGCGATTGCTGATGACAAGGAGCTTTTCTGTATCAACAAAGAAGGAGATTCCTTTACCATCTAAGGAGAAAGATCTCTATTACAAAGCGCTTCAATAAATAGAAATGCAGTTTCTATCTAGCCCCAACGCTATCGCCAAAGAAAAGGGCTGACCAGATGTACTTCACCTATGGTCAGCCCCTTCGATTATTTCGAAGCAGACGCAGGAGGATTTTCGGCAATGCGAATCACATAGAATGTTGCCGAAGCAAAGGCAATTTTATGTCCGCGCTCATTGGTGATTTCGCATTGCGCGACAACCAATGTCTGCCCTTTGTGGATCAGTTTGGCTTGAGCGATCAGTTCATTGCCAATCCCTACCCGCAAATAATTCACTTTCATCTCTGATGTAACAGCATAATATCCTTCTGGCAATCGTTTGTTGATCAGCGAACCCATCGTCGAGTCGGCTAAAGATGCCGTGATTCCACCATGAACGACCCCGGAACGATTGATCATAAAAGGCGTGATCGGAACGCGAAATTGATAAGTTTGGTCGTCAATAAATTCCCCAGATAAACCTAGCATTCCCGAAAGATAGGCACTTTTCCGTTCACGCTTCTGCTTGATCGCCTGCATAGCTAACCGCAACATTTCTTTCTCTTCGGCTGTCCCCTCTGCCAGAACTCGGTTCACTTCTGCTGTCAACTCCACCATTTCTCACACATCCTTAGAAGCGAATAGTCGTTTTCTTTGTTCGATATTTTCTACTATCATGGATTACTTTAGATTTTCCGGATTCAGTCCCAGCAAATCTTCTACCACAAACAAACCATCTTTACGAATCAGTTCGCCGTCAAAGTAAATCTCTCCACCGCCATATTCCGGACGCTGAATACAGACAAGATCCCAATGAATGGCGGAGCGGTTTCCATTATCCGCTTCTTCATAAGCTTGCCCGGGAGTAAAGTGAAAACTTCCAGCGATTTTTTCATCAAACAAAATATCTTTCATGGGATGCAAAATGGTTGGATGGAAGCCGAGACTAAATTCACCGATATAGCGACCGCCTTCATCTGTATCAAGAATTTGATTTAACTTTTCAGTATGATTCGCTGTCGCTTCAATGATCTTTCCATCCTTAAATTCAAAACGAATATCCGTAAAAGTGGTTCCTTGATATACCGATGGCGTATTAAAGGTGATAACCCCATTGACGGAGTCACGCACGGGCGCTGTAAACAGTTCCCCATCAGGAATGTTATACTGACCCGCACATTTAATCGCAGGTATTCCTTTAATGGAAAAGCTTAGATCCGTTCCCGGTCTAACGATTCTTACCTGATCTGTTTCCTCCATCCGTTTTTTCAAAGGCTCCATCGCTTGATCCATTTTTTCATAGTCCAATGTACAGACATCAAAATAAAAATCCTCAAAAGCTTCGGTACTCATTTCCGCAAGCTGTGCCATCGATTCATTGGGATAACGTAAAACGACCCACTTGGTATGTTTCACACGCTGTTCACTATGTACTTGATGATTAAAGATCCGTGAATAGTACGCCATCTGTTCATTGGGTACATCGGATAGTTCGTTGATGTTATCTGATCCACGGATGCCGATATAACAATCCATTTGCTTCATTTGGTATAAACCAAATTCCGCCATTTTTTGCATATGTTTTTCCGAAGTCCCCATCAGGAGAGTACGGAGAACTCGACTGTCATACAATTGTACAAAAGGATAACCACCCACTTGATAGATCTCCTTGATCAACTCTTGAGCAAGCAGTCGATCATTACCAAACACATCAATCAAAACACTTTCTCCAGGTTGAACACGACAAGAGTGGTGAACGAGTACTTTTGCTAGCTTTGTAATTCGCTGATCTCGCATACAAATCTCCTTCGACTATATTTTTGGCGTGTCTAGACTATTTTAGCATGATTAAACCATTGATCCAAAGCTTTTACAAAAAACAGAGAGGATAACCTACAGATAGCGGTTATCCTCTTTAAACACCTTTATACGGAGAGTTCACATAAATAATATTTTTTCTTTCCGCGCCGGATCACTAAATAGGCTCCAGCGATTTGTTCCAAGTCGGATACTTTGGTCTCCACACTGGTGACTTTGCGATCATTGACGGTAATCGCTCCATTACGGATAAACTCACGCGCTTCCCGCTTCGATTTGGCCGCTCCTACTTGGATCAACGTATCTACGAGTGGTAACGAGGCCTCTGTAATCGTAGCGGAAGGCACATCGCGAAACGCCTCTTTGATCTCCTGCTCGGATAGTTGCTTGATCTCACCCTGGAAAAAAGCTTTCGTAATGTTGACCGCACGCTTGAGCGCTTCAGGTCCATGAACAAGACGCGTCACTTCTTCAGCAAGGGTGCGCTGAGCAACTCTTTTTTCAGGTTGGGTGGCCACTTCCTGAGCCAACTCCTCGATTTCCTCAAGAGACAGGAAAGTAAATACCTTTAACATGTTTACGACATCTTGATCATCCACATTGAGTAAAAATTGATAGAACGCATAAGGGGAAGTTTTATCCGCATCCAGCCATACAGCCCCAGATGCCGTTTTTCCAAACTTCGTTCCATCGCTTTTGGTAATCAGCGGCAAGGTGAGTCCATAGACATTTACTTTTTCCTGTGACAACCGCCGAATGAGATCCGTTCCGGCTGTGATATTCCCCCACTGATCACTGCCGCCCACTTGCAACTCACATTGGTACATCTCATATAACTTATAAAAATCATACGATTGCAGAATCATATAGCTAAATTCGGTAAAAGAGATTCCCTTCTCCAAACGGGAGCTAACCGATTCTTTCGCCAACATGTTATTAACGGAGAAGTTTTTCCCAATATCACGTAAAAAAGTGATTACATCCAAGGAGCCAATCCAGTCATAGTTGTTCACGATTCTCGCTGGATTGTCCCCATCAAACTCAATAAAACGAGAAAGTTGCTTTTTCAACTTTTCAGTCCAGCTTGCTACTACTTCCGGTGAATTAAGAGTTCTTTCTGAGGTCCGACCACTAGGATCACCAATCATCCCTGTCGCCCCACCAACCAAAGCGAGCGGACGATGTCCAGCCAGCTGAAAACGCCGTAAGGTCAAGGCTGTTACTAAATGACCAATATGTAAGCTATCCGCTGTAGGATCAAATCCACAATAAAGGGTAATTGGTCCTTGGTTGAGACGCTTTTGCAACGCCTCTGTATCGGTACACTGATAAATAAGTCCTCTCGCCTGTAGATCCTGAAAAATATCCATAAAAAACTCTCCCGACATACCAAGATAATATTAATAAACAGTATAGTAGTTTATGGAAAAGTCCTTTGTCAACAAGGACCCTACTCCCCTACCTAACGTCGATGATTGTAACATATCCATCCCAAAACAGCAAAGAAGGAGTGACGTGTTACAACAAGGAGGATTTTGACTTTTTCTCTGATCATTGTTTAATAGATGCGGGAGCCTTCGAGAATTGCATCGCGCAATTTCTCTAACTCCACTCCTTCTAAAACCGCCACAGATATGATCGCTAGAGCTTGTTGCACCGATTGTAGATGACGTCTTGAGATTCTAAATCGTTCTAAAAACTGCTTATCCAAAAAGACATCAAAGATAAAACCTTCACTGGTCTCCTTTACATTTTTGGCGACAAGGTCATTATTGGCTCCAAACCCATAATAAAAAGCCGGACGAATCGTTAACAAAATATGCGTATTAAAGTCATCTCCACAAGCGATCACTCGTTTTCTTACCTGTGAAGCCATGGTCAAAAAAGATTGACGCAATTCCTGTCGATTCCGAAACAAATGAGGCAATCGGTCGTTCATGCTGGTAATCACTGCATAATCAGGCTGATAGGAAAATCGAGCCGCAATCTGCTCATCCTCTTCATAAATAAAATAGGAATCATCTTCTTGGGTTCCTTTTGCCCATGTTTCATCTAACAGATAAGAAGTCGGAGAAAAGGAACTAAACACTCTACACATCCATTGGGCCAGCGTTTTTCTATCTTGGATACCGTGGACAGCGATACTCGTAAATTGCGGCAACAGTTGCGAGATAAAACGGTGGTAATGATGTACTTGGAGATCGGTTTGCTGCACGAGATAATCATGTTCCTCTGAAACAATCCATTCTGCCCTGTCAGCGAATGATTCTTTGGAGCGCGATGTCAACCATTCACTTTTTTCAAACATATGAACCGGTTGGTCCCAAACTTTGATCGTATGACCAAGATCAGATAACACCTGGGCTAGAGCAACGATCCTACTATCTTCACGGCCAAGTAAATGATATGTTTTCACCGTTTGTTCCACTCCTTCATTTCTAACTCCCCCAGATAGATATCCATATTGTACTTAACATCCGACACGAAAAGGGATTGTTCAAACAGCCAACGGTCCATCGCAGTTCAATCATTTGCACTTCAAAGTTTCATTTCTGATATACAAAATTGAATGATAAACCGTAATCTCACATAAAAATAGGATAACACAAATTTTATCTATATTAAAATCAGTCTGATTAAACAAAGTAGAAATAAAAAATCGCCCCATCTTTTTTTCTTACTGATGGGGCGATCTCTTAATTATCAAATTCGCAGTAGATCCGGTAAGCTCTACGAATTTCATCTTTCATCCATTCAGGAATCGTCGCCTTGTGCAAAGAATCCAGAGGAATCCAAGAGTAATGTTCATGTTCTGAACTTAAAGTCAGCTCTCCTTCAGGCTGACCGCAAGCAAATTTTATGACAACCAAATGTTTCTCTTCTTGAATTTCATCATAAATGTAGGCTGGAGCAAATACTTTTACTCGCAGTCCAACTTCTTCTTCCAATTCACGAACCAATCCTTCCATCAATAACTCATCGACTTCCAGACTTCCCCCTGGAAAATCCCAACCATGAGAACCCTTTCGCCAACGCTCTTCTCGCGATTTGCGTAATACCAACACATTTTTTTCATAATCAAAAATAATTGCTTTAGCAACAATTTTATAAGGTTTAACCATATTCTCTTCACCTACTATGCTGACCTCCCAATCTCAAACTCAATCCAGTTTCCGCCGGCTTGACTCATCAAACCAAACGGACAGCCCATCTGATCTGGGATGGTCTCCTAAGGATTTTAAAGAGCTTCACTACCCACACTTCCGAATCAACAAAAATTCGTGTTCTTTTATCATACCATATCGGGTCTCTATTTTTTCGTATTTCTAAAATAAAGGATTCCGTTACAAGATGTTCACTTGTTTTCTAATCTTTTTTTGATACCAGTTTCCCTTTCCTTAAATAACGTTATTTAACGCGATCTGTTCCATTTTATCTACTTGGATCTGACCAAATTATTTAGGTAAGATTCGTATTTTCACTCCATCCCTTATTCATCTACATTTTTAGCAATAAAAAAAGCTGGATGCCCAGTTCATCCAGCTGACAAAAGCACAAATTTATCTCATTTCTATCTTGGATGTGCGAGACCGCCTAGCAAACAGCAACAATGAACCACAAAAACAAAAAATCCCTAATAATAAACCTGCCAATATATCCGTAAAAAAGTGAACATCCAAATAAACGCGACTGATGCTCACCAATAAAATGATCACTCCTAAAATGAGACTGATTCCTACTTTAGTAACCATTGATCTTTGCGATTTTAAACACAAGTAAATCAGGAAGCCATAAACGGTTAAAGCGATCACGGCATGCGCACTTGGAAAGCTATAACTGACTGCACCATACACATCCGAAACGGGACGAGGACGTTGAACCAGCTCTTTAACTAACATCGTCAGGAGCAAGCTGCTACTGACCCATATGACAAAAATAGATATATCGATCCATCTCTTTTTTATGACAAGATAGACGATCATTGGGATTACCACCACAAGAACAACTATAGTGGAACCTAGTTCAGTCATCTTTTCAAAAAAAAGGGTTAACGAGGGTAATTGTGTCTCAAAGACATATTGGCGGATCTGATGGTCCAAAGCAATCGATTGATTGCTCACCCAAATAGTTAGACCTAGAAATCCATTTATAAAGAGAATAGAAAGTACGACTAATAGCTTAATAGGATAACTGACTGGTACCATTATTCTTTTATTTCCTCTCCTTCTAAATGTGTGATCTGATTGCGAAATACCACTTGCCAACCATTGGTTTGATCATATTTTAGCCGTGTTACGCTGGTATTCTGAATGACCGACTTTCCTAAACCGTATTCTCCTTGGGTAATTTGGTTCAATACACCATTGATACAACCACCGTGACTCACAACACAAATGTGTTCTCCTTGATGCTTTTTTGCTAGCTTCTCCAATTCGTACAAAACACGCTTCACCATATCTTCTGTCTTTTCAATCTGATAAGCACCACCATGCGTTCGCACTTTCTCCCAATCTGGATATTTCTTTTTCACCTCTGCAAACGTGAGCCCTGTCCATTCTCCCATATTCCGCTCACGGATTCGTTCCATTGGAACAATAGTTAATGATAATGTTTCGGCAATCCGCTGAGCGGTCTGCATCGCTCGGGTAAGATCACTAGCATAAATGGAAGAAATACGTTTATTTTCCAGTGCATATTTTGCTAAACACTTCGCTTGTCTGTGGCCTTCTTCACTTAGCGGGGTATCATAATGTCCTTGGAAACGTTCTTCTTTATTCCAAGTAGTCTGTCCATGACGAATTAAATCAATAATGGTCATCGACTCACTCCTTTTTTGCAACCATTTTATGGATCCTTTTTCAACAGCATGACCAAAAAATAAAAAAAAAAGGAATATGATTTAGTTTTGTCGTAATTGTCTATGTAACTCTTTTAACCTGGGATATTGCGATAGTTTACGGTATAAAGTGGTTCGTCCAATCCCTAAACGACGTGCGGCCTCTGCCAAGTTTCCTTTGGTTTCTTCCAGCATTTGTGTAATCGTCTCTTCCTCCATTTCGGTCATGGATAAAACTTGTGTTTGCGGCTGCTTAGACAACTGCAGATCTTCAGCGATGATGAGCGTCGCATCCCTTCCAAACAGAGCATGAAATGCTGCTTGACGAATCACTTGACGCATTTCCCGGATATTACCCGGCCAGTGATAACGAGTTAAGATCCTTTGCGCATCGGCATCAAAGGAGAAATCGACCTTTAACTCTTCCGAGATTTGCTCCCTAAAATGCTGAATAAGAAAGGGCAAATCCGTCCGCTCACGCAATGGGGGCAACACGATCTCTATTTCGCGTAAACGATAGTATAGATCTTGACGAAAACGTCCCGCAGTGATCTCTTTGCTTAAGTCTTTGTTCGTAGCAGCAATGATCCGAACATCGATCGGAATCGGCTTGTGTGAGCCAATTCGTGTAATCACTTTTTCTTCTAACACTTTTAACAAGGCTACTTGTGCTGCCAAAGACATTTCACCAATCTCATCTAAAAATAACGTTCCTCCCTCTGCTGCTTCAAACTTTCCGGGATGACCATTGCTTTTTGCCCCGGTAAAAGCTCCTCTCTCATAACCAAATAACTCTGATTCAATCAATTGCGAGGGAATTGCTCCACAATTGATCGTAAGAAAAGGTCCTTTTCGTCCACTGGCTAAGTGCATCTCTTTGGCTAAGATTCCTTTGCCTGTGCCTGTTTCACCACAAATTAAAATAGATGCATTCGTCTTTGCTACTTGCAGAGCAAAACGGTAGATTTTTTGCACTTTGGAGCATTTAATGATCAGTCCTTTCGACTGAATCCACTCTTTTTTAGGTGGAGGCTCAATTTTTCGGTCGACCGTCGTCTTTTCCAGACTCAATACGACGCGAAACGGCTTCCGTTGCTGATCCAAAATCGGTTCGGCAATCCACCGGCGTTCACCGTGGACAGGATCTGCCCATTTTAACTCGATATCGGATCCTCTACGAGCCGTTAATAATTTTTCAACCATCTGATTTCCTAACCAGCGTTCCAAAGGTTGACCGATACATTCTGAAATTGGCTGTTGTAATATTTGTGCCGCATATTGGTTCATCCGTTTGATCACCCCATCATGATCAATGGAGATAATCGGCTTTAGATTGGTTTTGACCATGAGCTCGGTCTCCTGCAATTGCAATACCAGTTCCCGTTCTGTCGTTTCCAACAGAAGCTTGGACTGGCAAGCATGCGCGGCCATGGTCAACATCGGTAAAAGATAATCATGATGGCTATTTACATTTGCTCCAATATCCAATGTACCTAAAAGCTCCCCTGTAGGGGAAAATAATGGCGTCGCACTACAACTCAAAATATGATATTCTTTGCAAAAATGCTGTTTCCCTATTATTGTTACAGGCTTTTTCTCTTGTAAAGACAATGCAATCGCATTGGTCCCCTTAATTTCTTCTGTCCATTTGGCACCCAGAGAAAAATCCCCGCTCTTTTCAAATAGATCGACAAATGATGGATTTCCCCAAGTACCTAACAGATAGCCTTCAGAATCATTGAACGCTACCATCACATCAAATTGCTTCAATTGAAAATGTAAATGATCTAAGACAGATGTAACTACCTCTAGTAGTTCCTTCATCTCACCTTTTCTCTCTAACAAATCTTTATTGGATAGAAAATCATGCACTGATTTTTGTTTCTCTAGTCCATACTGTTGACTGCGCTTCCAGGATGAAACAACTAGCGGAGGAATGTTCTTCATCTACATCCCCCTTTCCACATGGTCATCATCATGTGTCCGCCCCCAAAAAACATAACTATTTTGATTATAACGGATTAAAAAAATCCATTCAATAATGGCAAAAGAAGGATTTCACAAGCGCGCTAAAATCTATTATCTTCTTCTTCTGTCTTCGGATCAACAGTGTTCCAATATAAATGTTTCATTTTGAAACAATAGAACATAATTGAAACAGTATACCATCCGTTCACCACTGATCTTATCTTGATTTTCAGTTTGGCACGATTATTGCGTTATATTTTTTTAGGAAGCACGATCTCACTTTATTTATTACAAGACGAAGAGTCTGTCCTACTTGCCTGACACCCTCCGTTTCAATCTCTCATTTACGAGGATCAGCAGCACTGGGCCTGTTCGAACAGGAAAGTGCATGGAGCAGGTAGCAAGATCTGAGTAAAGGAGTTTACCCTCAGCAAGGACAGGTAGGCACAGATTTAAAAGTCTCGTAATAAATGAGAAGATCATTGTTTTTGTTGCTCTTCGACGTGGTGCATCTTTTTCATTGGAAATTCCTATTAGATCCGCTTCGTCACTTTCACTCACACGTTTTGTCAACAGTGAGTATAAGCAACTCAAACCAATTTCTTTCCCTAACCATACCCAATCGTTATCACCCCACACGAGCCCAGCGTGTGGGGTCTTTTTTTACTTCTTTTTGAAATCGTTTTCCACATGTAATATAATATTAGCTTAATTCGAACTTTTGAATGGGTGGATTGTGAACATTCTATCCCACTTATTCAAAAAACGAACGCATTCCATTGATGAGGTGTGATTGACAAATGCGTCTTCGGAGAAATCCACTAGCCAAACAACGTTTACGAGATCACCCACTCGTCGTTCAAGATCCTGAACAGCTTTGTGGTAAATGGAAGACTGTTTTTCCATTGGAACAGCCTCTTCACGTCGAGTTGGGCACCGGAAAAGGACAATTTCTTGCCAAAGCCTCCTCGCTATATCCTGATCGCAACTGGATTGGAGTAGAACGGGTGGAGGAGCCCCTGTTACAAGCCGTTAAAAAAGGGGGACAAACGGAGAATACCAATCTACGTTACCTATGGCTGGATGTCAACGATTTACCAACGGTCTTTGCTCCCGGTGAAGTATCCCGCTTTTATCTTCATTTTAGCGATCCATGGCCCAAATCGCGGCATAGTAAACGTCGCCTGACCCACCGCCATTTTTTACAGATTTATCAGCTTTTACTTGCGGATTCGGGTGACTTGATTCTAAAAACAGATAGTGAAATTTTATTTCAGTTTTCTTTGGATGAGTTTACGGAACTAGGTTGGAACATCATCGAACAAACGACCGATCTTCATCAAAGTCCTTTTCGTGAAAATAACATCACAACGGAATATGAAGACAAATTTGTAAGCCAGGGTTTGCCTATTTATTATCTTCGTGTCAAAAAACCTCTTTCACCTTGAGCATTGACTTTTATTGATGATCTAGTATAATTTTACTTTGTATTGCTTCAGTATTACTTCAGAACCTCTCCTTGGGGTATGGAGGATAGCTAGCAAAGGATAGGTGAAGGGTTCACCCTCACTGGTTCCCCTATCTGTCACGGTAGGGATCCCGTCTTTCGTCGCTATCCGGAAGACAACGGATCAGTAAGAGAACCAGGACACCCGTTCATTTGCTAAGTTTGCAAATGATGAAAGGAGAAAAACAAAATGGCACGTTACACAGGACCACGTTGGAAGCTTAGCCGCCGTTTAGGTATTTCCTTATCCGGTACAGGCAAAGAGCTAAGCAAACGTCCCTATCCACCGGGACAACATGGAAATACACGGAAAAAACTGAGTGAGTACGGTCTCCAATTGCAAGAGAAACAAAAATTACGCTATATGTACGGCTTAGGGGAAAAACAATTCCACAACCTATTTAAGCGCGCTGGCAAAATGAAAGGGGTTCATGGTGAAAACTTCATGAAGTTACTGGAGTCCCGGTTAGACAATCTTGTCTACCGCCTTGGTTTTGCCCGTACACGCGCGCAAGCCCGCCAATTGGTGGTACACGGTCATGTGACTGTCAACGGGCGTAAAGTAGACCGTCCTTCTTTCCAAGTAAAAGTGGGCGATCTCATCGGTTTACGTGAAAAGAGCCGTAACCTTAAAATTATTAAAGAAGCATTGGAAGAGCGTAGCTACTTACCAGAATATCTTTCCTTTGATGAAGGCAAAATGGAAGGATCGCTTACTCGTCTTCCAGAGCGCACCGAAATGCCTTCGGAAATCAATGAAACCCTAATCGTTGAGTTCTACTCTCGTTAATTTCACTCTGTTTATGCTGTTGGCTGTAAGCCAACAGCTTTTTTGCTGCTTTAGGGATGGAAAAATATATATGACATCCCTTGTTTTGGTAAAAATTCTAAGATAATATAATTTTAGAATGTGAGGTGATGGAGAGTTATGTCTAAAAATAAGAACAGAATATTACCAAAAATAATGAGAGTATTTTTAATTTTACTTATTTTCTTTTTGATCTGCTTGATCGCGGTGATCGGATTGGGGATCGGGGTGGTTACAGCCATGATCAACGACCAGACCTTCCGTTCCAAGAGCGACTTTGAGAAAAATTTACAAGGATTATTTCAAACCAGCTCCGCTTACTTTGCCACACGTGATCCGGAAGGCAAACCTGTTAAAATCGGTGAGTTGCGCTATGACAACAATAACCGAGAATTGATTAAATCGCTTGATGAAGTTCATCCCGATTTAATCGATGCTTTTATCTCGATTGAAGATCGTCACTATTTTAAACATCGTGGAATTGTTCTCCGTTCCATCTTGCGAGCGGTCTACCAGCAAGTGGTGGGCAGCGAGGTGACTACCGGAGGAAGCACCATTACCCAACAGCTTGTTAAAAACCTGATTCTCAATGATCGTTCCAAAATCTACTCCCGAAAAGCCAAGGAAATCGTTTTAGCCCTGAAAATGGAACAACTTTATACCAAGGAGCAAATCCTCATTTATTATTTGAATAGTGTCTTTTTTGGGAAAGGGGCACATGGGCGGAAAATGCATGGAGTGAAATCCGCCGCACGTGGGATTTTTAATACCAGTGTCAAAGATCTCAACTTAGCCCAAGCTGCCTACCTTGCTGGAATGGTCCAACGTCCTAACGCTCTCAATCCCCTCTACGAAGACAGCAACAACCTCGAACGAGGTCTAAAGAGAATGAAATTAGTTTTGCAAAAGATGCTTGAATATAACAAAATCACTGAAGAAGAATATCATAAAGCGCTCCAATTTGATATCAAGGGCTCTCTAGCCAAACCATCCGACTTTAAAGATGGCTATCAACGTTACCCCTTTATCATGTTTGCCGTGGAAGATGAAGCAGCCAAAACATTGATGCAAATGGACGGAATCGATCTAGAGGCGATCCAAAAACAAGATAATTACCGCGAAATATTGGAAAATTATAAAAAGAAAGCCGTAACAGGCGGATACCAGTTTTACACAACCATTGATAAAGATCTATATGATGCGATCAACCGTGAAGCGATAAAAGGTCTTACTTTTTCAACACGTACATATAAAAACATCAAAACACAGGAACAGCTAGGCGCAGCGATCATTGATAACCGGACGGGGGCTCTTCTCGCCTTTGTCTCAGGTAGCGAAGAATTTGCTATTAATCAGCAAGACCATGCCCTTCATGTTCCCAGGCAACCAGGTTCAACGATCAAGCCATTGCTTGTCTTTGCACCGGCAATGGAACAAAAGATCATCTCTACTTACTCGAAAATTATTGATGAAAAAATAATGAAGCGGGATGGATCGGGATATTATCGAAACGCAAATAACAAGTATCAAGGTCCGGTCACCATTTTAGAATCATTAAAGTGGTCTTATAATATTCCGGCGATCAAAACATTTAATGCCCTAGGACATCAAAAAGGATTTCACTATTTACGAAAGATGAATCTTCCTCCTCATCCCGATGATGGAGAATCCGCCGCCATCGGTGGAATGACGAAAGGATATACGGTCGAACAAATGACTGCAGCCTTCGCCACTTTTGCAAATCAGGGAAAATTTAACAAGCCTTATTTTATTTCTAAAGTGACTGATTCCGATGGCAAAGTTCTGTGGGAACATAAGCCCAAACCAACTCAGGTCTTTTCCCCACAAACAGCTTATCAGATGACCTCTATTCTCAAGCATGTCTTACACGGTACAGCGGCATATATCGGTCAGCGCATTCCCGCTGGATATGAGTTAGCGGGAAAAACAGGTTCAACCAATAACAACCGCGATCTTTGGTTTATTGGTTACACACCAGAAGTGACCATCGGTGCGTGGGGAGGTTACGATTATCACTTTAGCATGTCACATAACACGTCTTTTATAAAAAAAGCTTGGGTCAACATCTTCCGAGCTGCGATTCAGTCCAGCCCTCACCTGATTCCCAAACATACCAAATTTACTCATCCTGGTCGGTTGGCTCCTGAAGTATGCGGATTTGAATGTACTCAGGTCTCAGAATATTATCGTAAGAAAAAAGAAGAAGAGGAAAAACGGCGAAAGGAAGAAGAAGAAAAAGAGCAACATCTCTTGCCAGAGCTTCCACCCATCCTCGATCCTCCTACAAATCATCCTCTTCCCGAAGAGCCCGTTGACCGACCTGAGCAACCCAATGACCCTCCCACTACTCCGATCCAACCGGGTCCCATCCCTTTTCCGCTCTATTTCCAAGATCATTCCCGACCGGAGTCGCATTATTTTGAGTCGATACTAATTTCTTAATTATTAATATCAAAACAGGGATATTTGGACCATTTATTTCCGATCTAGCCAATAAACATTGGCTAGATTTTTTTCATACCATTTTCATACAAATGTCACAAGATTATAATAGCATTCTTAATTTAAGACTGTGTTATAATCTCTTTAGTACTGTAGGGGGTTAGAAAAGAATGCGCATGCGAGAAAGAAAAATAAATAATATTAATGCTAGTTGGAAAAAATGGGCAATTCGGGGATTAAAAATTTTTTCCATTGCTACTTTAACTTTAGCCGTTAGTGGTTTAGGGGTAGCGATGGGTTTTGTCGCTTCGATTGCGAAGAACGAAAAAGTACGTACAAAGGCTGATTATGATCGACTGCTAAGCAAGTCGAATGGAAATAGTACAATCTATTTTGCTGGAGAAGGCAAAGATCAAGTCGTCGGGAAAATGCTAGAGGATGGTGTACACAAACAATCCATCAAAAGCTTAAAAGATGTAAGTGATTATCTCACCAAAGCTTTTATTGCTATTGAGGATCACGATTTTTATAACCACAGTGGCATCTCTTACACTGGAACAGCCCGTGCCTTCCTACAAGACCTTACCGATGCACAAGTCCGGACGGGCGGAAGCACCATCACCCAACAGCTCGTCAAAAACGAAATTCTTGAAACCTCCATCCGTACACGGGATCGGAAAGTACGTGAATGGATTAACGCCATTCGAATCGAAAAGTATTATACAAAAGAAGAGATCTTTGTTAAATATTTAAACAGTGTCGAGTATGGCAGAGGAGCCAATGGACGACAGATGACTGGTGTCGTCTCTGGTGCTCGCTATCTCTTTAATAAGGAAGTAAAAGAACTTTCGCTTGCCCAAGCTGCTTATCTAGCTGGGATGGTAAAAGGTCAAAACAACTACAATCCTTTTGCTGAAGGCAAAGACCGCGACGAAAATGTCAAGCGCGGTATTGAGCGGATGAAGCTCGTTCTAAGTAACATGCTTAAACTCGAATTTATTACAGAAGCTGAATACAATGAGGCGCTCAAGTTCGATATTGAAAATTCTTTTGCAAAACCAAGTGATTTTATCAGTGACAACGCTTATAGTAAATATCCCATGATTACTGCAGCTGTCGAAGAAGAAGCGATTAAGATTTTTAAAGACTTGTATAAAGATGACCCTGACTTTGATAACCTTCCTACTAATAAACTACGCTCCATGATTAAAATGGGTGGATATAGAATCGAAACAACAATCGATAAAAAGCTTTATACCGAAATGAATGAAGCGATTAAAAAGATGCGTTTTAACACCAGTTACTATAAGGGAACCGCTTATAAAGAGCGGGTCGGAGCAGCTTTAATCGATAATCAAACAGGAGGAATTTTAGCTTTTGTCAGTAGCAATGAATCGGAAATGACATCACCGTCATCACATAGTGAAGATGTGGATACATCCAACTACGCGCTAGAAGTAACCAAACAACCTGGATCGGCGATGAAGCCGATCCTCGTCTACGGCCCCGCTATAAATGAAGGGATTATCTCTGCGGATTCCATCATTGTAGACGAACCGATCAAAAAAGAAGCGGGTGGAACATATCAAAACGCTGATCGAAAATACAAAGGATCAATCACCGTGACCGATGCCTTAAAATGGTCCCGAAATCCCCCTGCAATTAAGCTTTTCCGTCAATTAGGATTGGAAAAGGCATTTTCCTATATTAAAAAAATGAGCTTAGAACCTCACAAATATGATGGTGAGACGTTAGCATTGGGTGGAGCAACCGAAGGATTCACAGTTGCTGATATGTCTGCCAGTTATGCAACATTTGCTAATAATGGTCTCTTCCGTAAAGCTCATGTTATCAATCGCATTATTACCAGTGATGGGCAAGTGATCTACGATGCCCAGCAAAAAATTCAACCCGTTCGGGTTCTAAAACCCGAGGTCGCTTATGAAATGACCAAAATGATGCGCAAAGTTGTCACAGAAGGAACCGCGACGATGATTAAGGGCTACAGCAGTGGCTACAATGTAGCGGGTAAAACGGGAACAACCACCAGCAACAATGACTCCTATTTTGTCGGTTACACTCCTGAAGTCACACTGGGTGTATGGGGTGGATATAAAGTAAACCTTACAACCAGCGAAGGTATTTCTAAAATAGCATGGGGTCTTCTCTTTCAAGCGATGGAAAAAGCACAGCCACACTTATTAGAAAAAGGGAGAGACTTTAAAGATCCCGGTGGAAAAGTGATTACCAAATGCTTTGAGTGTCAACGTCATGTACCGAGTGATGATGAGAAAGAAAAGAAAAAGAAAAAGAAGGAAGCAGGTGAAGAAAAGAAAAACAAAAGAGAAAGACGATCCCAAGATTCTGATTCAGAAGAGAGAAGATCGAGATCGGATCATGGTTCCGATCCAAGTCCAGGCAATGAGTTAAGTCCACCTAGAAACGGTGGAAATAATTCCGGTAATGATAATGGATCCGGAGATTCTGACAGCGAAGGTGGGGAAAACGCTGGATCAAATTAGGTTCGAATGAACCACATGTCTGTTTGGATGAACTGACTTTTCCAAGCTCTAGCTTATTCAGCTAGGGCTTTTCAATCTATATCTTACCGTTTTCCTCTTGAAATGATAAATCATGCTTACATATAACTATGATATAATTTTGATGAAAAAGGGGGTTTCGCGGCATGTCGAAAGAAAATCCACAGACGACAAGCACAATGAGGAAAGTCCTAACATGGTTTTTCCGGACCATTCTTTATCTTTTTTTATTCCTCATTCTTGCCGCCGTAGGTATCACTGGTGTGGGTCTCGGTTATATTACGGCCTACACGAAAAATGAAAAGCTTCATACACGAGCAGATTACGAGAAACATCTGTCCGACTTCACCGAAACCAGCTACGCCTATTTTCGTACTGAAGGGGACAACAATCCTGAATTAATTGGTCGTTTCCACAATGATCAAGATCGCCAATTGATTCGCAATTTAAATGAAGTCAGCCCTTACCTCCTCGATGCTTTTATCGCTACAGAGGATCGTGAGTTTTATAGTCATCCTGGTATCTCCCTCCGTTCCCTCTCTCGAGCCGTCTATGAGCAAATCCAGAGTCGTCTATTAGGTAAAGATGATGTACAAGTAACTGGAGCAAGTACCATTACACAACAGCTAGTTCGGTCCGAAATATTAGGAGAACGTGTAAAAACAGGAGAAAGAAAAGTTCGAGAGATCGTTAATGCAATACGTTTGGAAAAATTCTATACCAAAGAAGAAATATTCATCAACTATCTCAACAGTGCTTATTTTGCTCAAGGAGCCAATCGGAAACATCTATACGGTGTTTCTGCAGCAGCACGAGGAATCTTTAATAAGGATATAAAAAACCTAGAATTAGCGGAAGCAGCCTATATAGCCGGCATGGTACAACGCCCCGTTGCCTACTCACCTTTCCCCAGTCAAGGTAGTAAGAAAGAAGAAAACATACAACTGGGTATTGATCGTATGAAAGTTGTTTTATCCAACATGTTAGTTACCGGAAAGATCAATCAAAAGCAATATGATGAAGCGATCAAATACGATATTCGCAAGGCACTTGCCAAGCCGGAAGATTTTAAAGGAGAAGACGCTTTTGCGCAATATCCTTTCCTCATTACAACTGTTGAAGATGAAGCAACAACGATTTTGCAAAAAATATTTAAAGATGACCCTGATCTAAAAGATAAAGATCGCGCTTATTTCCGCCGCAAAGTAAAGTCAGGTGGATATAAAATATATACAACTGTAGATAAAAATCTTTATATTGAAATGAATAAGTCGGTTGAATCCCTCCATTTCCCCTCTACATGGTACAAAGGAAAGAAACTGGGGGCACAAATTGGAGCTACGTTGATTGAAAACTCGACAGGGGAAGTTCTATCGTTTGTCTCTGGAGTCAATATGACAGATGAAAATGAAGAGCATGCATTTATGGCTCGAAACCAAACTGGTTCCACGATGAAGCCCATTTTGGCCTATGCTCCTGCGATGAATGAGGGTCTCCTCTCTTCAAGCTCAGTGATTATCGATGAACCGCTCAAAAAAGCTGGAGTAAATGACTATTACCAGAACGCAGATGGCAAGTTTCATGGCGCAGTCACCACCCAAAGAGCACTTCAATGGTCTTACAATATTCCCGCTGTCAAGGTTTTCCGTCAACTTGGAAAAGAAACAGCTTTTAAATACTTACGTCAACTTGGAATGGAACCGCATAAGTATGACAATGAAACACTCGCTTTAGGTGGTGCAACAGAAGGATTTACTGTGACCGAAATGACCGGTGCATTCGCGACTTTCCCAAACAACGGGATCTTTATTAAACCTCACCTCATTAAACGGATTGAAGATTCCTCTGGAAATGTGATCTATGACTTCAGCAAAGAAAACCCTCCTGTTAGAGTCTTTAAACCCGAAGTCGCTTATGAGATGACCCAAATTCTTCGAACGGTTGTAACCTCCGGTACCGGAACGAGTATCCAAGCAGGAACGGGGGGCTACAATGTAGCAGGTAAGACGGGAACCTCAAACAATAACGTCGATCTCTGGTTCATTGGATATACTCCTGAAGTCACCATGGGGGTTTGGACTGGATATGAGATCAATTTACCGAGTAGTACCTCTCTATCCAATACCGCTTGGGTTCGACTCTTCCAAACGATTGTCAAGACGAAGCCTGATTTAATGAAACCAGGTAGTAGCTACACCAATCCAGGTGGCTCTGTTCCTTACAAATGTTTTGAATGTCGGCGTACTCCACCACCTACTACAAATGACAGTGAAAACAATAACGATAACAACTAAAAATAAAAAACAAAAAGCCCTAGTGACCATTCTTTTACATGTTCACTAGGGCTTTTCCCATTTATCTTAGTCTTCCAAAGTAGACAAGTCTCCAGTTGGTAAGCCAAGCTCCCAAGCTTTTAGAACACGACGCATGATTTTTCCACTACGGGTTTTTGGTAGTTTATCTTTGAATTCGATTTCACGAGGAGCAGCATGAGCAGCTAATCCATGTCTTACAAAGAGACGGATTTCTTCTTTTAACTCATCAGATGCTTCATAACCATCACGAAGAGCAACAAATGCTTTAATAATATGACCACGAACAGGATCTGGTTTACCAATGACACCAGCTTCAGCTACTGCTGGATGCTCAACCAATTTGCTTTCTACTTCAAATGGACCTACCCGCTCACCAGCTGTCATAATTACATCATCGACACGACCTTGGAACCAGAAATAGCCATCTTCATCTTGGTAAGCGGTATCTCCAGAGATGTACCAACCCTCAAGCTCAAAGTACTCGTTGAATTTCGCAGGGTTTTTCCAGATTTGACGCATCATGGATGGCCAGCCAGCCCGAATAGCTAGGTTACCCATTTGATATGGAGGTAGTTCATTTCCTTGATCATCGATGATAGCCGCATAGATTCCTGGGAATGGTTTACCCATGGAGCCAGGCTTAATTTCCATTTGTGGGTAGTTCGCAATCAAGATCGCACCGGTTTCTGTCATCCACCAAGTGTCATGAATCCGTCTTTCATATACTTTCATTCCCCACCGTACTACTTCAGGGTTGAGTGGCTCCCCTACACTTAAAATATGACGTACGGAAGAAAGGTCATATTTTGCAACTACTTCATCTCCAGCTGACATCAACATCCGGAAAGCCGTTGGCGCACTATACCAAATGGTCACACGATTCTTTTCAAGAGTTTGATACCAATCGTCCGCACTAAAACGTCCACCACGGATTACGTTGGTGACCGCATGTAACCAAGGAGCAAAGATTCCATAGGAAGTTCCCGTTACCCAACCTGGATCAGCTGTGCACCAGAAGATGTCATCTTCTTGGAAATCCATGATCCATTTTCCTGTTTGATAATGTTGAATCATGGCGTTATGAACGTGAACAACTCCCTTTGGTTTTCCAGTGGAACCAGAAGTATAGTGAATAATCATCGGATCTTCACGGTCTACCCACTCAATATCTAATTCAGTAGAAGATTTAGCCATTTCATCTTCAAAGCTATATAGTCCTTCTTTTTCTTCGTCCATGCCACCTACTAAAATAATATGTTTTAAGTCTGGTAACTCTTCTACAGGAACGCGTTTTAATAATTCTTTGTTAGTAATTAGAGCTATAGCCTCACTATTTTCTAAACGATCTTTTACAGCATCTCCCATAAATGCTTCAAATAATGGTCCTACAACAGCACCAATTTTAACTGTACCTAGGAAACTAAAGTAAAATTCAGGAGAACGTGGTAAGAAAATGAAAACACGATCACCTTTTTGAACTCCTAGTCTTTTGAGAGCGTTTCCAAATTGGTTCGATTTCTCAGCCATTTGACGGAAAGTATATTGTTCATCGCGATTATTGTCACTATAGAGCAATGCGATCTTATCGCCTTTACCTTCTTGGACATGTCTGTCAATTGCTTCAAAAGCAGCATTTACTTTGCCAGTTTCATGCCAGGTGAAAGCGCTTTCTACTTCTTGCCAATTAAAGTTCTGATAAGCTTCTTCATAACTTTTTAAGTTATTATTGGAGGACATTACAGGAATACGTTCATTATGTTCCATATGGTCTACACTCCTTTTATTAATATCATCATTCTTCTATACCATTATAACATAGATTAGATATTTGACAATTTGTTATATAAATAAGAAAATTTGATTGGAAAATAAAGGAGTTGAAGAACTATCAACTCCTTTATTTTATCAATGTTTCGGTTGAAACGTCTTACATCCCGTTTCTTCTGTACTATTTACTTCATTGACGACTTGTCCACTGACAACAACATAAATTTCCTCCGCACGACAGCGATTGCCTTCTCCCCAGAAATTACATTCATTCACTTCACAAAGAACATCTTTTGGCATATATTATCCCTCCTTTATTAATTAATATGTTTATTAATAAAGGAGTTTATACCCAAGTATATAATATTTTTATTTTTTCTTGATATTGGAATCGAATGAATGAAAACTATTCTGTACCCAACTTTTGCAATATGGAACAGACCAAACGATAGGAGCGTTTCGCTGCTAGCTTTTCAAATTCAACAAAATTGACATGCGCCGATTGATCCGCTCGATCCGACATGGAACGAATCACAACATACGGAATGCCTGTCAAAAAAGAAACATGAGCGACAGCAGCCCCTTCCATTTCCACACAGACACCCGATAGATCCTGGTGTAATCTACGAACTAACTGGGGATCGGAAATAAATTGATCACCCGAAAGGACCTTGCCAGTCATTACCTTCTGATCGCTAATTTGCTTTCCTGCTTCCACCGCCAATCGGAGCAAATCCGGATCAGCTGGGAAAATGGACGTTTCTTGAAAAGGAATCGACCCTTTCGGGAAGCCAAGCACACTTGCATCGATATCATGGTACTGGCACTCCGTTGAGATTACGATATCACCAATTTCTAGATCGGGATGAAGTGCTCCTGCTACCCCAGTAAAAATAATCTTGTCAATTTGAAAACGTTCGATCAACAGTTGGGTACAAATCGCTGCATTTACCTTGCCAACGCCTGATTTACAAAGAACCACAGGATGTCGTTCAAGCCATCCCTGATAAAATTGAATTCCATATATCGTTTGACTTTTAACCGATTCCATTGCTTCGAGATAGTGAGCAATCTCAGAATCCATTGCTCCAATTAAACCGATTTTCCCCAAAATACTCCTCACCTTTTAAGCTAGATCCGAATTTTTCAAACGAGTGGAGTCACGCAATTCCAGATCATACTCTAGAATCACTTGTCCTGTTTGAATTTCTTCATTGTTCATGTATTTAGTCAATAGGCGCATCGCCACAGCTCCAATATCATACAAAGGAACACTGACGGTACTTAATAACGGACGAACTTGCGAAGCGATTGGGATGTTATTGCATCCTATAACAGAAACTTGATCAGGCACGTTTAGCGCATGATCTTGCACAGCATGAATCGCCCCAACAGCCATCTCATCAGTAGCTACAAAGACAGCAGAAATCGAGTCATCTTTGTCGAGTAGCTCTTTCATTGCCTCATAACCTGACGAGTAACGGCCATTTCCGATCCGGACTAAGTTTTCATCAAATGGAATACCGTTTTCTTCTAGCGCTGCTTGATATCCTCTAAAACGAGGTAGACCTTGCACGGTATTGGTCAAAGAAGTCCCGATATAGGCAATTTTTTGATGTCCTTCTTTGATCAACACATTGGTTGCCTCTTTGGCTGCGGCAACATGATCAATGTTGACATAAGGAAGCTCGCCTTGATCATCTTGGCTAGCTGCCAAGACGACCGGAACAGAAGTAGCCTGAAATATTTTTCGGTGTTCTTCTGTGATTTCACTCCCTAAAAAGAGCAAACCATCGACTTGTTTCTCCAGCAGTGTCTCAATTAACTGTAGTTCTTTTGCTTCTTTTAAATCGGAATTGCACAAAATAATATTATAATGGTACATCGTAGCTATATCTTCGATCCCCCGCGCTAATTCGGCATATAATGGATTGGATATATCCGGGATCACCACACCGACTGTTGTCGTTTTTTTACTGGCTAACCCACGAGCAACAGCATTTGGACGATAGCCGATTCTTTGAATGACATCCAAAACCTTTTTTCTTGTAGCTGGTTTCACATTGGGATTTCCGTTGACAACCCGTGAGACAGTTGCCATCGAAACTCCAGCTTCGCGGGCAACATCATAAATAGTTACATTTCCTTTTTTAATCCCCATATTTTTTAATCACATCCAATTAAATATATCCACTAAATAATTTTAGCATATCGCAAGATGGTTATGTGCAGTCTCATCACAGATGAGCGATGATCGTCAAAAAAAAAAGAACCAACCCATGGGGTTAGATCTTTTATCCATCTCCTTTTCGTGCCATCGCCTGCAACACCGATGGCAATGGATCACTTAAAGAGATGCGAAATTCAAAATCACTCGTCCGGTTAATCCAAATAGCTGGACTTCGCTTGACAAACTTTTTATACAATGGCTCTGCTTCGACCAATTGGGGAGATAGCGGTGGTAGGTTAGGCTTTTTCTCCTTTTCCTTATCAATCAAATTTTGCGCTAGCTCCTGAGAGGTAAATAGATCCATGACTGGATTCCCGCTCGCTTCTCGAGCTAAGATTACAAATTCTTTTTGACTGGTAATCACCCATACTTTTCGTAATTTAGCCAGCGTTTCACATACCTCCCAACTGTTTCTCACATCGCCACTGGCAGTTAAATTTTTTAACTTTTGCAATCCTTTTCTAATTTTCGGATCAATGTCTTCGTTTTCTACCTCCACCGGTTGACTCGTAGACCGCATGGGCAGCGCAGGGCGTTTTTGCTCGAATGGAGCAGATTCATTCGCTTTGGGAACGACGGTATCTTTTTCTGTTGAATAGTCATTTACTTGCCAATCAGATATATCAATCGTAATCTGCTTAGGACCTAACCAAATATCCGTCCCTGGTTGCCGCATCATGCTCTTGAGACTATACGGATTGCTTGTTTTTTGATCTACTGATGTTTTTTGTACAGGAGGCTTTGCCACTTGGGGCAACTCTTTATTGGTTTCTTCGGGATGAGTCATTGCTTTTGGTAACACGGGTTTAAACGGATCAGGACGAAACCCAATCGTATGGTGAATGGTACCTTGAGGTTGGCTCGATGATCTTAAGATCTGGGTAATTTCTTGGGTAGCCTGATTTTTCGGTGGTTCGGTTACATTCGGCTTGGCCACAACGGTTGGCTTCTCCTCTTCCCGCGATTGCTCCGAAAACGGTGACGACTTGGGTAGGATAAACGGGAGCGTCGTTGGTGTAATCTCTTGATATCCACCTTTCGGTCCCTGGATAATCCGATCAATATCCTGATGCGTTAAAAGAACCGCTTCTGGAAAGCCATAATTTAGATAAGGCGGTGTATGAACCCGAAAACGTTGACACCATTCAAAAATCGTAGACCATGAGTGTTGCATCACGGCTGCCTGACTAAGATGGGGTTGTCTACACATCGAGCGGGCATCTTCTTCTGTCGCATAAATGGCTACTGCCCATCTCCCTTGCTCTGCATCGACACAAAGCAAATGCTGTCCCTGTGTCGGAACCCAAGGACCCGTTATGTTTGCCAATTTATGAAGATAATACTCCTTAGCGACCTCTTTTAAATGTTGCTTCAAAATAAAATAGCGTGAAGGAAGACCAGGATTGATCACAATCCCATCCACTTGGCTTCGAATGGCATTGGTGATAAACGAGAGAGTAGATTCCTCTACCATTTTTACATAATCCGGGTAGTCCACTTTGACTTGCCGGGCCGCTTCAGGATCGGTAAAGGCAACGACAAATTTACTGTTTGGGCTATTGCCTTTTGAATAGAAGGGAATTTCTTCATTTACCTTTTGATATAGGACGATCACTCGCTGCAATTGACTAACCATGAATTGTTGTACTTGATCCAAAGGAGTATGCTGGGAACTAGCGTACTCAAACCACTCTCTGATTTGCAAAGGAATTCCTCCTTGTTCCAACAAGAAGTTACTTCTTCCATCATATCAAATTTTACTTAAAAAGGATGATAAAAAAGGGTATTTTAGCAAGTTTACAACAATGGTCTCTTGCCACCCTTCTTTATAAAAGATTTACATTTGATTGTATTTTCTGTCTAATCCATCAAAAATCTCATTGATTGGTACCATGATCATATCCTGAATGTCTTGAATAATGATACACATCTTCCGTTCCGCTTCCATATACGCTTGCAAAATAGGTATACTTTCCAATAAATTCGTCAACCGCTTCATTTCCTCTTCCATTTCATCACTAATCGCTTGATTCATACTTTGAAGAACATGGATCTCTTCTTGAATCTCTTGATAATTCTCCAATATCTCTCTTAATTCTTCTGACTTTTCGATCTCCCTTTGCAGTTGAAGGAGATCTTTATATTCCTCACATTCCCTTAGTGACTCCACTAATCTTTGCGCCTGAACATATGGATTCATCGCTGATCCCCTTTTTAGTTGTTTACCACCCTGACCCTTTCATAAAACCAAAAATAGGCCATGTGTACCACTTACACCCGATGTGATCGGGTGTAAGTGGTACAGGCCTTTTGTTTACTCTTCACGGAACAATCCAGATGAACGCAATTCAGCAACAAATTCCTCAAAAGTAGGAATATCCACTTGCTGACGAGCATCGGAGAGAGCGACTGCAGGATTTGGATGAACTTCAATCATCACACCATCTGCACCAGCAGCCAACGCTGCTTTCGCACAAGGAAGTAAAATATCTCTCCGTCCTGTAGCATGTGTCACATCGACAAAGACTGGAAGATGAGATTCATTCTTTAGAATAGGTACTGCTGAAATATCTAATGTGTTGCGCGTCCATTTTTCATATGTGCGAATTCCCCGCTCACAGAGCATCACTTGGGTGTTTCCACGAGAAACAATGTATTCAGCAGCAAACAAGAATTCTTCTATCGTCGCAGACATACCTCGTTTCAGTAGCACAGGGGTTCTCACATTTCCTGCTGCCTTAAGCAACTCAAAGTTCTGCATGTTCCGCGCACCGATTTGAATCACATCGACATATTCGGTTGCTTTTTCGATATCACTTGGCGTTACGATCTCACTAACCACTTTTAGATCCAGCTCATCAGCCACTTCACGTAAGATTTTTAAGCCTTCCTCTCCTAGTCCTTGGAAATCGTATGGAGAGGTTCTCGGTTTAAAAGCACCGCCGCGAAGCAATTTGACTCCTTGGCGTTTTAACGCTTTCGCTGCTTCGTAAACTTGTTCATACGATTCGACCGAACAAGGACCGGCAATCAGTGCAGTACTGCCATTTCCTACTTTTAGATCGCCAAAAGAGATAACGGTATTTTCCGCTTGACGCTTCCGGCTGACCAGCAATGCTTTTTTATGATCATCTACTTGCAACTGCAATGAAGCTTTAAAAATCTGTTTAAATAGGTAACGAACCGTTTGATCATCAAATGGACCTTGGTTTTTTTGAACCAATTTCTCTAACATTTGTGTTTCTCGTTCGGGATCAAACTTCTTAACTCCGCTTTTCTTCTTCACTTCGCCTAATTCTTTTACTAATTCAGCCCGTTTATTCAGCAATTCCAATAATTGGAGATTCAAGCTGTCCAATTGCTGGCGTAATTTTTCTACTACATGCTCACCCATTGATTGACTACCTCTTCTCTATTAGAAAAGTTTTGGATATTATATCTAAAATAATCTACTCTGTCACTACTTTATTTATTCCCATGTGTGATAGATCAGCTGGATATCAGGCTTTTCACCCAGCCGAATGAGATAAGAGGCTGGGAAGTCAACACCCTTTTGATCTATTTCCCGAGGATCCATATGAATACCCATCAGTTGCAACACTGCATCCAATGTCTGCTGATCAGGTGCTTTGACCAAGATCAGACGTTCCCGTTGTGTTCTGGGATCATTTAAAGGGACGGCTTCGATAATCTGGCAAGGTTTCATCGGTGAAGGATCCACAAATGGATACCGTTCAAAACAGGCGATTTCCCCTCCAGAAGCTGCAATCGCTTGTAACTGCATCTGCTTTTCTGTTTGAACAAGAACTCTGACGGAAGAATGTTGACTAGCCCGAAAAGAAATGGCGACACACAAGATCATCGTCACACAGATGACAGCCCATTTAAGTGGCCACAACAGCTTTTGAAACCGATGTCTTTCTTCGATTCCTAACGTGTCTAAATCCTGAATTAAACAGGCCATTTCAAAAAAATCAGATCGACAAGTAGGACAGATTTTAATATGTTCCTTTAGTTGTTGCAACTCTTCTTCACTAATCTCTTGTTCAAAGTATAACTGAATGAGGTGTTCCATTTTTCTGCACAACGACATCATTCAGCCAACTACCTTTCACCCAAATTTCACGATTCTCTCCGTGTTAAACGATCTTTTAACAACTTTCGTGCCCGAAAGAGCTGAGTTTTCACTGTTCCTTCCGGAATATTTAGCTCTCGGCTAATCTCTGCATAGGAAAGTCCGTGATAATGACGTAGAACAATGACACGTCTATATATCTCTGGTAAGTCATCGATTTCTTGTTTTACTTTCTCTAATAATATTTTTTTCTCTACTTGTTCTTCGACAGACGAGCCATAGACTGATCCTCCGGATTCAGACTGCATAAAAGCATCGTCCAAGGTGACCAAGTTAAGACTCTTTTTCCGCTTCTGATCACGAAATCGGTTGGTCATCATCGTCCGTAACCAAGCTTTTAATGATTTTTCATATACGTACTTATCTGATTTTCGATGGGCTTGCCATAGTGTTTCTTGTGTGAGATCTTTCGCATCTTCAGTGTTACCAGTTAAACGCAAAGCCAAATGATAAAGGTATCGTTGATGCTGTTGAAGACGCTCAAAAAAATCATCCCCAACACTCTGCCATAAAAATTTCCCTGTATTTTTAGATACCATCATCTTTGCTACGGAAAACCTCTGCTTATAAAGCAACAGTTTTCTTCCTTCTTCATCGTGCCCAGTTTCGCATCATGACTACTCCTGTTTGGTAAAAGCACTCCCAAGGCGTAACTTCCGACAATTCTGCCGTACGATCAGCTAGCTTACAAGCAGCTGACTGGACGTAGCAACCTCCTTTTCACGTATTTTTTAGCTTTACCAATTAAGCTAATTATCTAAAGCTCACGAAGCGCAGTGAGCAAATTGTTTTTCTTTATACCAAAATGCGAAGCATGATAATGAACTTGTTCATCTTTAATGAGAAACACCTGTGGTGATTCGTGCTTGATCGCAAAACGTGTAGTGATTTCGTTAGAAATGGAACGATCTTCAATCACATATACGAAATATGTAGCCACATCCTCTTGCTGACTCCATTCTTTGACTACTTGATAAGCTCGTGCGCTGATTGGACAAGCGGTGCTATGCTTCATAATCAGAAGGGGTTTTTCTTTTGAAGCAGCCAATACTTGTTCCAAAGTCTGCTTGTCAGTAATTCGTTCGAATGCCATCCTTGTCTCCTTATCCAGTAATGATCTTCTGAATATCTTTATTTTAACATAATAACGTAATAAATCTGATGTTTAAAAAAGGAAAGATAGTGAAATATCCCTCTTATTTCCTTCCACTTTTTCCCGTACAATAAAGTCACTCAAGGAAACTTACACTCATTTCCTTTTTATCAATTTCTAATCCTAGAGAAGTCTGTGCTTCTAAAGTATAATAGGTAAGGATTGGATTGATGATAAAATAAATCAATTCAATCCGATCATTGTTAAGTGCAGGTATCTTTGTCCGCAATCCAATAATCTATTTTGTGAGGTGCATTTATGAATACAAAAACGATCGTTGTGTTAAAAGGCGACCAAACGGGACAAGAACTTTTAGATGAAGGTTTACGCGTTTTAGATCCCAATGTGATCGGCGTGGATCTTAACTTTAAATTTTTCGATCTCAGTATTGAGAACAGACGTGCAACCAACAATCAGGTAGTTTATGAAGCAGCTCGGGCAATGAAACGGACAGGCTTCGGGTTGAAAGCAGCAACGATCACCCCCGAAGATCCCGATGACGTGGGTAGTCCAAACGCCATATTACGTAAAGAAATCGATGGCAAAGTGATTATCCGAACAGGTCGGCGTATTCCTGGTGTACGTCCGGTAGCAGGAGCTTATTACCCTATCTCCACGATTCGAATGGCCGTTGGTGATGCGTATGGCGCAAAGGAATGGCGCGAAGGAGAAGGATTAGACGAAGTCGCTTACCGGACAGAGAAAATCGATCGTAAAACATGTCGCGCTGTGGCTGAATTCGCTTTTCGTCATGCAAAGAAAACCAACGCCAAGGTATTTGGTGGTCCCAAATATACCGTTAGTCCTATTTACGAAGGAATGTTAAAGGAAGAAATGGACGAAGCAAGTAAACGTTATCCCGAAGTCCGCTATGATCCTCAGCTCATTGATGCTACATACGCTCTCCTCCTAAATAGTACAGGTGAGCCTTTGGTCATCCCTGCCCTCAACCGCGATGGTGATTGCTTAAGTGATATGGTTCTTCAACTATTTGGCTCCATTGCAGGCTCCGAATCCATCCTACTTAGCTTTGATGATCATTTTAATCCCAATGTTGTCATGGCCGAAGCCCCCCATGGAACCGCTCCCTCTCTATTTGGTAAAAACATCGCAAACCCCATGGCGATGATTCTGGCTGGTGCTTCTCTCCTAACCTATATGGACGATAAACGTGCCCATGCTGCCTCACGTGCGATCTACGAATCGACAGTAGAAGCTGTCCGTGAAGGAGTCCGCACTGCTGACTTAAACGGTAGTGCCACGACAACTCAATTTACAGATGAAGTGATTCGAAAGGTACAAACCAAGCTGGAAGTATGGATGACATTACAAGGTTTGTAAAGAGAAGCAGAATGGGAGTTTGGGAGCGAAAAAGCCTAAAAATCCTTTTTCTCATGGTTTATCTAGAATAACACACCTAACCAGTGCGTTAGGTGTGTTGTTTTATCGAAGTATTTAACAGAACATTAGGAAAATAATATTCAGACATACCCCGTGATGATCTACTAAAGGAAATAGGAGGCTGAACACCGATGTGAATCAGCCCCTTTAGCGTTTGATCTCTCAAAAAAGAATTAATGTACTTGGTTTAAAGAACTCTCGGGCTGTTGGATCGTTGGCGGTGGCAGCGCGATCTCCTGCCAAGGGTCTTTTTCTTCTGTATAGGCTAGTCTTTGCTCTTCTCGAGACAAAGCACCATAATCAACTCCGAGAATCCGAGCAAGTTCACGATCCATACAGACTAAGTCTTGACGATTTACTTGGTTGATATCGGTTTTTCCAAGGGCATAGATGACCAACTTCATCTCTTCGACACAAGACTTGAGGAACTTTGCCAGATGTTCAGCTGCTTGTTCGATATCGAGATCTTCTTTAAATTTGCCGTGGTATAAAACCGTTTGGGCAGGCGGTTCGGTGGGAGAGGCTAAATTTAACTGTGTTTGTAACATCGCGACCAGAGCAATCGAGCCGATATAAACGGCATCAGCTCCGAGAGCCAGCGCTTTTAGAAAATGACCAGGTGTGGCCAGCCCGCCGGCAGCAATGACGGAAACATCGTTTTTTACCCCGCGTTTCTCGAGATGGCGAACGGTTCGCGATAGCGCAATCAGTGTGGGTAGTCCGACATCATCCTGTAAAATCGTCGGTCCTCCGTGCGTGCCCCCTTCTGCTCCATCGACAACGATAAAGTCGATGTCTCCTTGCAAAGCGATGTCGATTTCATCTTCTAAGTAATGAGTGGCACAAGTTTTTAGCCCGACAGGAACGCCATACTTTTCTCTTAGTTGGCGAACCAACTTCGGGAATTCATCCGGTTGATTGACTCCCCTGAGCCGCGTATGAATCTCGGCATCTTCCCCCTTTTTTAAACCAAAGCGAGTCCGATACGGCTCATCAATCTGCCAAGAGGAAGTACCCATCGGTGCTGCTGCCTGTGCTCCTTGTCCCAATTGGATTTCAATCGCATCTAGCTGGGAAAGCGATTCATGATCATTCATCCAGCCTCCCCGATTGTATTGACCAATAAAATGGGTTGCTTCTGCCCGCTCTTCGCGAATGAGAGGAGCTTCACCTGAGTTGGTTGCCGTCCCAGCCATACTGGCTCCCCGGGCGAGGGCTAGCTTCGCTTTCAGTCCTAGCGCTCCGCCATAGGACATCCCCGTAATGAGAATCGGGATCTCCAGAGATAACGGTCTTCTCGCCTTCGGTCCAATCGTCACCCCTGTTTGAATCTTTACTCCATCTGGAGTAGGCATCCGGTATAAATGGACAGGATTAAACATCAACTGCTCCCAACGGGATAAAACGACGGGACTTCCCAAAGGCCGCTCCAGCGGTTTTCCCGACTCCGCCCGCATCCCCGCTTCCACAATCGCTCGTGCGGATAGCTTTTGCACCACGGTAATATAGGAAAAAAGATTCTCGGTATATGGATCTTGTAAAATTCGATTGACAATGGAGTCTACAGCAGCATTTACAACGCGATAAATTAGCTTAGAGAGCATCGATCTTCTTCTCCTCCCTGCATAAAAGTGCTACTCTTGACGCTGCAATTCGGGATACTTTTCCCGATATTGTTCCCAATAAAGGAGAGCACTTTCGATGTTGTTTTGCGCTTCGACTCTCGTTTGAACCCAACCGCGTTGTAACATCTCTTGATGCAATTTGCTATATAAATGATTGGATTCGGTTTGCAACTCTTCCAGTTGATAGCGTAGTTCTTGATTGATACTTGAAAGATAGGCTTGTTGATATTGATGGGCAATCATTTTTTCCATCCATAACAGATCGAGTGCTTTTTCTTGTTCCCGTAATTCCATTTTGATTCTCCTTTAACTTCAGTGGGTTGGTGTGCGACCATTGTGTTTTCGAATTTGATTGATTAGCTTTTCGATTCGTGCTTGATGATGTAAAACAGCCTCTTGTAAAAACGGAGTCATTCCTTCCTCTTTGCATTGCTCTTGATAAAGCTGATACTTTTTGACTGCCAGTGCTTCGATCCCCAGCAGCTCTTCAAGATGAATCAACTCCAACTGTGTCAGTTGTCCCACTTTCAACCCTCCTCAGGCACGATACTTTTCTCATAGTATGATGTCAGAGCCAGCTTTTTACACATAAAAAAAGACCCGAACAGGTCTTTTCTTTTTTATTTCCTTTTGCGTATATTCTTTTTTCCTTTTAGAATCTCCATGCCCATCTGGGGATTTTGTTGAACAACCTCAGCAAATTGCTGCAACTCTTCTTTGCTGACATCGGCTTGCGTGACATGTAGCAAATATTCCAAAACAGCCTCCATGCCGCCACGTTCCTTTGCGTACTTGGCACCTTGCATGATCTGTGCCAACTGCTTTTCGGTAAGCACTCTTTGCCCCATAATCGTATTAATCATTTCGGTTAATTGCTTGATGGTCTGATTGGACATCTCCATCCCCCTTAAAAACAGGTTTTTATTCCTTACACTTTATGCACCTGCCAATAAGGCGGGAAGGGCGAACAACCAATTTTTAGATGAGGTCTTTTCGTCGTTTGCACGCCTACATCATTCGCAAAGAGTGTTGAATACCTTAACTACACACAACGGAAAGGAAGTGAAGCTAAAGTGAAAAACAATTATTCTTTTCGCTCGCTACTTTTATTTCTACTTATCATTCCGACTATTTTCTGGTTCGTTGGGGCATTGATCTAATTTTTTGATCATCCTTCATTCGCCTTTACAATTGGTCACTAACCTTCATAAATTACAATAGCTTCGAAGTTAACTAGAGGCGCTTCACCATTATACATCTTAAGGAGGAATATAGATGAGCGGTTTTGGTAAATTCGGTTTCGGGCTACAGCGTCTACTCATTTTCTTACTTGTGATCGCCACGATCTTTGTCTTCGCTGGCGTCGGCTTCGGCGGATATTGCTAAATTACCTTGAATAGAGGTGAATCAAATGAGCAAATGTTATGGGATCGGTCTACGCCGTCTATTAATCTTCTTACTCGTCATCGCCACAATCTTCGTCTTTGCAGGCGCTGGTTTCGGCGGATATTGCTAAAATCTATTTAATGGAGGTGTATACCATGGGCTACGGAGGCGGATACGGCGGCGGCTTTTTTGGATTCGGTCTACGCCGTCTACTGATCTTCTTACTCGTCATCGCCACGATCTTCGTCTTTGCAGGCGTTGGCTTCGGGTACTAATAGGCAAAAGAAGTGTCTCTTTGGAGGCACTTCTATCTATGCTTACCTCCACTCGGATGAGGGGGATCTTCTGAATGAATGCGAAACGGTTTTCCCTCTTTGTTTAACAGTTGAAGCAGGAGCTGATATTCCTCTAACAAAACCATTTCAAAGAAGCGAATATCTTTTTTTAATTTTTTGTTTTCTTCGCTAATTTGTTCCATTCTTTGGCGATACTGATTGATCGTTTCTTCCAATCGCTTTAACCTTTCTTTTAGCTGCTCGGTCTCCTTATGAGCGTCCCTACTTTGTAAATGTGCAGTCGCCAAGGAAGGATGAGATCCCTGCCACTTCAATTGACACTCTTCTACACTTCGTCCTAGCTGTCTGGCAATCCATTGAAAAAGCTCTTTGGGATGATAGCCATAATTTTGTCCCTCTCTTAGCCAATAAAATAAAAATCTCGTCTCTTGCTTCGTCCAAGGTTTAGACAAACAGGGCACCTCGCTTATCGTACATAATCATGTTTGAAAATGGTCCTTTGAATCGGAATGATCCGGAAATGGGGAATAATCCTTTTTCTTTGTAGAGTCCTGATGATTGCTTTTTTCCAACTGTTTAATGACTGACAATAGCTGCTTATAACGCTCTTTTACTTCTTTCTGGAAATAATGATAAGCATCTTGTTTCTCTATTAATCTTTCTCTTTCTTGTTGCAGTCGTTCCAGTTCCTCTTCTTTCTTTTGCAATGTATATTTTAATTGATCCACTTTATCTCGTAATTCTTTCCAATTTTGCTCATATTGTTTTAATAGTTGAATAACATGAGAAAAAGAATAAAAAGCAGTCTTTTTTCTTTGTTCCAAATGGTTCATCACACGTTGTTTCTTCGCTTCTGTATAAGAGTGCATGTTTTTTTTTCGTAAGACAGCATTCCAGCGAAAGCCACAAGCACCTACAGTACGACCTAATTTTTTTCCTACTTCTGCAAAAGCATCCAGTTGGGTTTTTCCTGAACTAATCGAGCGAAGAACTGTCTCTTTGAGTAATGCATCTTCTTCTTCTCTCCAGCGACGTCCTCTCATGACCCTTTCCTCCCCTCCAAACAAATATCTCTTTAATCATATGTAGTCTTCATAACAAGGAATTATGTGTTTTTTAGTTAGAAAATACCTGTAATAATACAAAAAAACTCCATCTCAAAGATGAAGTAAGATTGCCGTATTTTTTATTTATATTGGGAAATAAAAAAAAGAAAAAGACCAGGTAATCCTGGTCACAATGAAAGAGGGTCAAGATTAAGGAGTTAAAAGAAGCGTGGTAGTGTAAGCAAGAAGGTCAACCTTACTTACAAACTTCATTTTATCACGAACGTTGAAAATTGTCGATATTCTGTCGAGTATCATTTCAAATTTTTGGAGAAAAAATCTATTACCATCCCCAGTGCTTCCAAATCATCCAACGATTTAAAATCGGCTCCTTTTTGCGACTCTCCTTTGCCTTCATCGCTTGCTTAAATAACAAACGCAACGATTTATTTTTTCGATCTCCGCGCATAGCCAGCTTAAAATGATTAGCCGCCTCTTCAAATTCTTCCATCGCCATCATCAATTGTGCCGAACGCTGATGTACCGAAGGTGCCCCATTGGCGTAACGCTTCGCAATTTTTAAGTGTAACATCGCTTGATCCCGACGATCTTTCATTAAGTATATTTCTGCCAAAAAAGTATGTGCCAATGCGTCCTTAGGATCTAATTCTAATCCCCTAAGTAATATAGATTGTGCGATCGAGATCGAGCCTTGTTCCAATAAAAAGCGACCAAACTCACGATGTGCATTACTCATAAAGGGGTGTTCTTCTAGCAAAAGCAGATAGACAGATCTCGCTTCTTCTGCTTTCCCTTGTAATTCTAATATCTGGGCCAAAAATAACTGAGCTTTTCCACTTTCAGATTCAAGCTCCAATGCTGATTCAATCGCTTGTTGAGCTCTTTCCCAATGTCTTTTGCCTGCCTCTAATTTTGCTAGCTCCAAAAAGCCCTCTGCCTTCGGATCCTTAGCAATTTGTCTCTCTATTTTTGCTCTGGTCAGCCGATAACCACCCAAAGAGCTTGTTCGACTTTGGGACAGAAAATCCAACACTGGTACAGTCATTTTTGCTTCCTCCTCGCCCTTGCTGTCTAAGACCGGTCCTCTTCACTTAAAATGATTGTAACCTATTTGTAATAGTTTGTCACCCTCTTCATAATAACCAGATAAAAAATAAAACATTGTATTACATAAATAAAAAAACCGACATTTTAAAAATTTATTCCATCGCCATGTGGTATTTCGTCCCTCCATATAAATAGATTGGGAGAAAATAAAAAGTTGAATGGGAGAAACATTTCTGAACAAAAACTACTTTTTCTGATCTGTGACATATGCCCACTTTAGTGTCAGATCTGCAACATATGGATGACGATAAATCTCTTTGACATAACCTTTCTGCAGATAGGTTCCTCCTTCAAAATATAAAGGAACAATCACTACTAATCTTTTAACAAGTAATTTTTCAGCATCTAAAACGACGGATCTTTTTTCGTTGGAGTCTGATAATTCATGTTCCTTCTGAATTAGTTTATCATACTTTTCATTAGAAAAATGGAAATTATTTTGTCCAGATTTTGAGTAAAAAATATCCAAAAAGCTCATTGGATCATTGTAAGTCGCTTTCCAGTCACGAATTTCCAGATCTCCCTTTTCCTTAGCAAAATCATCATAGGAAAAAATGGTTACTAGCTTAACTTCAATCCCTAAATTCTCTTTGAGCTGTCTTTTGATCTCCACTCCGACCCGTTCATTGGTAGTTACCATTTTTAGCTCAGGAAGTTTTGTCAGGTTGATTTCTTTTAAACCTCTATTAAAATACCTTTTCGCTTTCTCAACATCATATTCGACCAACTTGTCACTTTTCAATTTGCGAAATGATTCTCCAGCCATTTCCACTTTCGGAGGGATCAAACCGTCAGCAGGTTGGGAGAAATTTCTTAAAGCTTCTTTGGTGAGGACATCACGATCAATCGCATAAGAAATGGCTTTGCGAATGTTGGTATTATCGAGATACTTTTTCTCCATATTAAAGCTGATAAAAGAGGTTTTGGCTTCCGGGGAATCGACAAATTCTTTCGAATGTAGGTACTCATCGGTGCGATCATTAAGAGAGATCATATAAAGATGCTCTTCTTCATAAAGCTCCAATTCTTTATTTGCATTATTGATCAATGAAAATTCAGCCCGTTCCAAGGTGACATTCTCTTGATCCCAGTAGTTTGGATTCTTTTGTAGAACCAATTTGGATGGTGTCCATTCTTTCATCACAAATGGTCCATTAAAACGGATCGTTTCCGCTCTCATACCATACTCTTCTCCAAACTTTTCAACCAAATCTTTTCGAACTGGCGCAAAGGCAGGGGATGCTAACCGCTCAATAAAGTCAGACTCGGGGCGTTCGAGGGTGACAACCAGCGTATGTTCTCCAGTCGCCTTTACTCCCACTCGATCCTGGGTTGCTTTCCCAAGATGATAACGATGAGCATTTTTTATCACATAAAAAAGACTCACCGAGCTACTTTTCAACTCTGGATTTAACACCCGTTTCCAAGCAAATTCAAAGTCAGCAGCTGTCACTGGCTTTCCATCGTCCCATTTGACATCTTTTTTTAACTGAAAGGTATACACCTTCTCATCTTCACTGATTTTGTAACTTTCAACCAATGCTTTATCCACCTGATTTCTCTTTCCGATCCGAAAAAGACCTTCCTTCACATTGTTTAAAATGATCGCAGCATTGGGTTGAAGCTTTGCAGGATCGATCTGGGATAGTTTTCCACTTATTCCAATATAGATGATTTGCTCTTTACTCAAGCCCTTCCGATCAGCTCCATTCGAAGTACATGCGGTTAGTAAAACAATTACCAAACAGCAGCAGATCACCCGCCATTTCCACAAAAAAACTCCTCCTTTCTCTCCAATCTACAACTATCGTATTCCTGTTGTTCATTATAATAACATATATAAACTAAATATAAATGAAACATTTTATTAAATATATACATAAGAAAAGTTAACAATCCAACGAATCGGTTTAACTTTTCTAAAAAAACTTCACCCAACAAAACTGCTGGGTGAAGTTTTAATGGTACCGTGAATTGGTTCGGTGAAACACAATCGCTCTCGCAATAATATCATTCAATTCCTCACGATTAAATTCAGTCAACTCCCTCTCTACCAATACATAAGAATCTAATTCAACCTCTGTTAACAAGTCATATAAATCTGGGGAGACCGTCAAAACCAAGTTAGATAATTTGATGGTTTTCATCTTAAGCACCCCCATCCTTTTTTTGACTCAGGTTAAAAAAATCTCTTTAATAACGCATGATCCACTTTGATACAAAGATCCATTACGATGGTCAATCCGCGCTTTTGTGCCAATTGCGCCGCTTTTTCATTATAAACTCCTTGCTGTAACCACAATGCCTTGGCTCCAATTTGAACAGCCTCTTCGGCAACCGGATAAACCAATTCACTACGTCTGAAGACATTTACTATATCGATCGGCTCTTTAATCTCCGTCAACGTCTGATACGGCTTCTCCCCTAAAACTGGCTCGGTTAAGTACGGATTAACCGGAAAAATCCGATAACCGGCTTGCTGCATCGCTTCAGAAATGAGGTAACTTGCCCGATCAGGATTGGCAGATAAACCCACTACAGCAATATTCTTAGCATTTTTTAAGAGTGCAGCCCTCTTTTCATTCGTCGGGTTTTGAAACATTACTTCTCTTCCTCTCTGGTCGGTTCGTCGCTTCTCATCAAACCAAATTTTTGCATATATCGCTTACCAAAATCGATAATCGATTGATTGGTTGTCTCTTTCCATCCAGCATAAGCTTTTTTGACCATATCAATCAACCATGAAGGGATCTTTTTTCCGCGAATCATCGGATAAAAATACTCGTAGGCCTGAACCAAATGATCCCAGCGACCATCGTTTCCGGGATGGATATATTCAGAGACATCAAACAATTTTGCCCGACCATTTTGCAAAACAATATTACGTAGATGGATATCGCGTGGATTTAGCCCAATCTCCCGAATATATGCGCGTGCAGCTTCCACATCTGCTATCGCTTGTTCTGGGATCTCAATCCCCTGTTCCAAACATTCATACAAAGTCGGACCTTTTTCATAACTAAGGATTAAATAGCGGTCGCTCTTCCCAAAACAAGTTGAGAAATAGGGGGACTTACCAATCTGCTGATACACTTTATATTCATTTTCCAGTTTGTGTAAACGATCACTGGCAAACACTTTCCACACATGCGATGGAGCGTCATCATGCCCTACCACCACTGCATCGGTTCCTCTCCCGATTATTCTAAATCCTTGGGGTAGAGAATGAACCGTGACAAGCCGATTATCTGGATAAGCTTCCAAAACAATCTGATCAATCAATGATTCTATCTCTTTAAAATTCAATGAATAGCCTCCTATAAGTCCAGATGAAACTTCTTGTCCTAACTATACACAACTTCCTATATATGGACAAACTCTTGTAAAACTTAAAATGTTTCAAGTTGAACCGATCATAACAAATAAGGTAGCCATATCTTTGGATAGATCATTGATTGTAAAAATGATCTTTATAAATAGATTCATTTATAAGCAAATATCATTACTATCAATTTTTTATAATAAACCAAATAAAGCGATGATACCAACATAGAACATCGTCGTCCAATAAAGCACTTGAATCGATAACAACAAATGTTCGTCTCTCCTCATTTCCAGAGGTTCACCAAGCAAAGCACGTCGAGACACCTTCCCTCGGTACTTATTTACCCCGCCCAATTGGATGTGTAACCCACCAGCCATAATTGCCTCAGGAATGCCACTATTGGGACTGGGATGACGATGAGCATCGCGCTGCAGCACCTGCCAAGCCATGCGATAATCCAACCGCAACACTCTCAACGCCAACAACATGGGAAGGATCGTCAGGCGCGCTGGAAGCCAGTTGACCAAGTCATCGAGGCGAGCCGAAGCCCAGCCGAGATGTAAATAGCGTTCATTCCGATAACCCACCATGGAATCCAAGGTATTGACCGCCCGATAAGCCAAAGCCAACGGCGCTCCACCGATGAGAGCAAAAAATAGCGGAGAACTAACAGCATCAACGATATTTTCAGCGATCGTTTCCACACCACCGCGGACGATCTCCGGTTCATCGAGATGAGCGGTATCTCTTCCTACCACCATCGACAGGGCATAACGAGCTTGTGGGAGGTCTCCTCTCCGCAACGCTCGGTAAATCGCTTCCCCTGCTTCCGCCAACCCTTTGGTAGCAATGGTCGTCGCGATCAGGATCACTTCCACCGTCCAACCTACCCACTGATTCAATCCATAGAGCCAAGCGATCAGATAATAACTAAGCGCAAACACACCACCTGCAATCACCAGTGGAAACAACATTCCCAACATTCTCAGCTGCCTACGATGCGTCTCATTGCGCCAACCACGTTGCTTTACCACATGAATTAACCATTGTTCAAGCCGAGAAATCGCCTTCCCCATCCCGATCACTGGATGAGGAATCCAACGCGGATCACCGATCAGGCGATCCAAGACATAGGCACATACGATTTTTAAACTGACTAACATCACGCAAAACTCCTTATCTAAAACCAGCCATGACACAACTTTTCCCAGTAGGAAAGAAACGAGTCAAAAAAGGCGGCAATCCTAGAATGATTTACTACTTTAAGACTTCTATATGAACATAAAAAACTTTCCAGATTCCCATAATCCTTTTTTCTCACTTATTCGCCGCTTTCAATCGTTTGCAGCAATTGCCACCCCGATTTCTTTTTTTCGATCATCCACCCACCGCCGGTAGGAATTCGCACGTTCCACATCGCTTGCCAATCCCGTTTAATCAACTTGGCCCACGCCCAACGCATCGGACCACCATGTGTAACAATAGCGATCAGCTCATCTTCCTGATGATCTCGCTCGATTCTTTCTACCAATTGGTGCAAACGCCGATCCATCTTTGTCATCGTTTCTCCCTTCGCGGGTGGATGATGAAAAGGATCTTGAAACCACCGCTCAAATCCCTCGCGATCTCGGGCACAGATCTCATCATATGTCAGCCCATCCCATTCACCAAAATCACACTCCCTAAGGAGCGGTGTCACCTGATACCTCGCATGCGGAAAATAGGCAAGCAATTTTTGCGCAGATTGCTTGGCCCGAATCAGATCACTGGTATAAATCGCCGTAATCGGCTCACGAGATAGCCTCTTTGCCAATTGCTCAGTTTGCTTTTGTCCCGATGCATTTAAAGGTAAATCACGATGACCGATATACAACCTCCGCACATTGCCATCCGTCTCACCATGCCGCAACCAGATGAGTCGCATCCACTTTTACCTCCCCTGCTAACAACACCAACAATACTGCCACTTCACCTAGCTCAATCACTGCTCCATACCCATCTCCCGTCAAACCACCCAAACGCCGCGTGACCCGCCAAGCAAAAAGCAAGATGAAGCCACTTACGACAAGGAACAGGAAAAGACCCTGCCATTGAAACAGCAACCACAAAACAATCAGTGTAAACAAAAGCGCCACCCAAAGATGGACAGTTTTCAAATCCTTTTTCATTCCTACACCGATTCCCTCCGCGCGAACATAAGGAAACATCCTGATCGCTGTAACGGCTAAAAAACGCCCCATCACTGCCGCGCCGATCAACGCAAACATACTGGTCCCGCCGACTGGAATCGCTGCCAAACTGCTTGCTTTTAACAGCAAAGCCAAGATCGCCGTCACCACCCCCATCGCTCCGACGCGACTATCGCGCATAATCTCCAATACGCGTTCTCGACTTCGATAGGAACCAAGCCCATCCGCCGTATCCATGAGCCCATCTAAATGAAGCGCTCCCGTTAGATAAACCCAAACAATCACAACCAGTACCGCTCGCACCAGATCGGGAAAGAAAAAAGAGAAGATCCAATCAAAGAAAGCCAAAACCAAACCCAAAAAACAGCCAACTACTGGAAACCACTTGATACTTTTAGAAAAATCCCCCTGTTGGAAACGCGCAGGAACTGGGAAGCGAGTAAAAAACGCCACTGCTTGAAAAAAAGATTTCATCCCTTGATCCTCGTCGGAACGCCGGATACGACTAGCCAGACCTCTCTCGAAACCTCCGCCAGTCGCTGGTTTACCTCACCCAAGGCATCCTGATAAAGCCGTGTCACCGGATGAATCGCTACACCACCCAATCCCACTTCACCAGTCACCAACACCGCCGGTCTCCCTTGCAACACTTGCAATAAATAATCCACTTCTTGTTTCATTTTATCGAGAAACTCGATCCGCCCTTCTGGCGAATAATCCTCATCCAGCCCCTCGGCAAAAAGCAAATTGGCCACCCATGTTGCCACATCTTCGATCAATAACAACGCTGTCGAAGGCGCATTGTAAATCGCTTCTGCCAATCGCAGCGGCTCCTCGATCAATCCCCAATGCGCAGGCCGTTCTTCCCGATGCTGGATCACTCGCTGCGCCATTTCCTCATCCTTTGGACGACTCGTCGCTATATAAATCACTTCAGACTGCAAAGATTCACTTAATCCCTCCGCAAAGCGACTTTTTCCAGATTTCACACCACCTGTTACCAAGTAAATTGTCATCGTTCATCCCTCATTTACTAGAACTTCTTTGACCGACTCGATCAATACTGCATTTTCCTCTCGTTTCTTTACTGCAATCCGGAAATACCGCTCATCCAAACCCGTATACATCCCACAATCGCGTATCAATACCCCTCTCCGTCCCAATTCCTCCTGAAGAAAACGCGAAGTGACACCGTCCTGACAACTTCGAACCAATAGATAGTTGGCCTGACCAGGAAACACCTCCAACGCAGGAAACGATGCCAGCTGAGTCAATAGCTCCTGCTTCGTCTCCCTTAGCCACCTATGAACCTCCTCCACATATGGTTCATACACCTCCGCCGACAAAGCCACACATCCCGCCGCTTGTGCCAACGCATTTACACTCCACGGCACCTGCTGCCGTTTGATTTGCTGGATCACCTCTGGCTGAGCCACCATATAGCCAAGCCTTAACCCCGGCAAGGCATAAAACTTCGTCAATGAACGAAGCACAATCGTCGTCGGATACCGATCCAACAAACCGATCAGCGACCGTTCCTCTCCGTTCGCAACAAAATCGATAAACGCTTCATCCAACACGAGCCATGTCTTCTCCTCCACTGCCCGCTCAGCCCAAAGCTTCAGCATCTCCTGCGGCACCAAATGCCCTGTCGGATTATTTGGCACACCGACAAACACCAAATCACAACGCTCCAACAAACGCTCCACTTCCGCCCAATCCGGCACAAAACCATCTTCCCAACGGCTGACCACTGCTTGAACCGGAATATCACGCTTCCGCGCACTCTCCCCATACTCGACAAAAGCCGGCTCCAACACACCCACCTGCCCAGGAGACAGCACGCCTACTACCAGATCGATCAGCTCCGCTCCACCATTGCCAACCAGCACCTGGTCTTCTTCCACCTGATGATGATTCGCAATCATGCGGCGCAACTCTCGTACATCTGGATCGGGATAATGCGTCAACTGCCGAAGCCCTGGCTCCGCCAACAACTCCCGCAACCGCTCCACAATCGCCTTAGGCGGTCCATACGGATAAATATTGGCACTAAAATCGAGAAGCTTTTCCTTGGCATAACCATACAGCTCCACGGCTGTATCCAAATCGCCACCATGTCCAAAGCGCTCCAACCTCGCCATCTAACAGTCCTCCTTCCACCCTTGCATGTCCATTTTAAATGAAAAATCTTATCAAAAGAAGAGAAATAAAAAAACCTATCTTTAGAGATAGGTTGGAAGAAAGTGCGATTTAAATGGAAAAAAGAGGAGTATATGAATGACAAGGTTTTATCTCGCTACGAGGTGAGATTTCAACGAGTCACACCCTTTCGCTCCCACTATGGATGCAAACCGAAGCCTCGTTTATAATGAAGGTAACAGGTCTTATTCGCCGATCTTATCAATATTCCTATCACCTCTTCTGTCCAGAGGAAAAAGCAACAAAAATCATATCAAAACAAGAGGAGGTGGCTCCATTGTTTTTTAAAGGCTTTAAAAAGAGACTCAAAGAAATCGAAAAAGAAAGAAAATGGCTCGAAGAATTAGCAAGAAAAAACGGACAAAAACGAAAAGAACACCAGAAAATGATGAAAGAGATTAAGGAGATCTACAAAAAGAGTCTAAAGAAAAAGTGATAATTGATCGCTTTGGTGATCCATTGATTCAGCATAAAAAGAGCATCCACTTGATAGATGCTCTTTTTTTATTGTTATTTCTTGGATAAAAATCCAATGTTGGATGCAATTCAATTTCGAGTGGCGGGGCAGATCTCAAACATTGGAGGATTCACATTTCAATCTCATCACGGATTCCAAACAAGAAAGTTTCCTTTAAGCGCTAGGATTTCATAGAACCTTTCAATTCCACTATGGATACAACTCAAACCCTAACTTAAACCTAAGATATCACAAGCCTTTTCAGAAAAAAGTCTGGGAACCTCTCGATCTGCAAAAACCCCGGAAGGTTCACAGACTTACAATCGTACGTTCCCTTCATTGTCAGCTAACTAATTGTTCCTATTGTTGTTCATCCGCTTTTACATGAACGTTCTTTTCCATTTCTCCTTTATATTCTTCGCCTAGTACCTTGTAGTACAATATACCTTGTGATAACATTAACCATAGAAAGAGGTGAGGCCATTGGATCTTACCGAATGGATGACACAAGTACGCCGAGGGATTCTGGAATATTGTATTTTGTCTTTACTTTCGAAACAGCCGCGTTACGGGTATGAGATCGCCTCCATTTTACAACGATGGGAACCTCTTGCTGTGACCGAGGGTACTTTATATCCCCTTTTGCGGCGGTTACTAAGAGAAAAATACATCGCCTCTACTTGGAAAGAGTCTACCTCTGGACCACCACGAAAATATTACCATCTGACGGAAAAAGGAACTGAATTACTCGGAAAGATGTCTCAGGAATGGAATAGGTTGGTTTCAGGGGTTTCAGAAATAACGGAATGGAAGGGAGATCCAGAGAATGGGAGCAAAGGCGAAAGCCTTTCTTAAAGAGTTGGATAGATATTTGCAAGAGCTTTCCCGCGAAGAACGAGATGATATTCTCAAAGAGATCGAAAGTCACATCCAAACCGGGATTCAACATGGGCAATCCGAAGAGGAGATCCTGAAAAGGTTGGGTAGCCCCAAATCGTTGGCAAAGGGATATTTAGGAGAGTATTATCTACAACAAAAATCAAATAACCCAGCCCACTTCTTTAAACTCTTTTTCTTTTTCGCCTCACTCGGCTTTTTAAGTCCTGTCGTGATCGTCTTTCTCGCTGGTGTCAGCTTCGCCTTTGCGCTTGGAGCCGTTGCTGTGGTGATCAGCGGGATCTTATCTGCCTTTGAATATTCAATCGGCGATTTCATCTTTGGTGTACAGCTAGGCACACACACAATCACCGGCTGGCCAGGCTTACTCATCTCCCTGATCGTCGCTGCGATTTTATGGATTGGTGCAAAATGGTGCTGGCGCGGACTTCGTCAGTACTTTGCTTACCTAGCTAGCAAATATCGAAGGTTGGTTAAGAAAGAGAATATCCATGCTTAAAAAACACCATCCCATTTCCTAGTGATCGGAAATGGGATGGTTTGTTTATTTTTCCCTGATGTGGTCTGGTTTGTTTTCACGCCAGTACTTACGAATTAGTTCGATTAGTTCGAGATATTTTTCAGTATGCTTATCTTTATTTTTCCTTCTTTTGGATTTTTCAATTTTGGCGATAAAATCTTCTGCTTTCTGAGGTTGCTTTCTCCATCCGGCATGGTTAAGGTCATTGCGATCATCTTTTAGCTCACCATAGAGCCTGATTAGTTTAGGATAGTTTTGTAATAGCTCATCTGCTAGCTTTTCGGCTCGATCGTTTGCAAACTGTGGCTCACCCTTTGCCATTTTTTTAATTGCTCCATTAAAACCAGATGTAATCCAGCTGCGCACATTATCATTATCCTTTGCCTTTTCTATTGAATAACCTTTTATCAAACAAGTAGCTGTGATCAATATTTCATCGAGCATGGTATAGGCTTGTTCAATTAATCCATGTTCGACACACCAGATTACAGCATTGATACCCGATTCGATCATATCTGGCTCAGCAATTTGACGTACTTGCTCCTCGATCCGATTTAGTAACAGCGCCATTGGTTGAAATTGACCTGGTAATTGATCAGCTTGAATATATTTGATACTATTCAAAACACTTTTCGCTGCCTGTTTTAAAGTGGGACCTCTATTTGTCTCTAACTCCAGCGATAAATGAGCCAGTTTATCAGCAAATTTTTCGATCGTCCCCATACTTTTTAACGTTTGTGGTGAAGCTCCTCCAATGGCTTGTTCGCGTTTTTTCTGCGAAACCCAACGTTTGAGCGGTTCTGCTCGTCCACTTGCTTCAAATGCATAAATATTGGTTACCCAATCTTGTAGATCGATAAAGGAAGTCAGATCCGTTACTGGAGCAGTCGGAATCTCTCCATTGACTTTTGCCTCAAAATTCCCATAATAGATTCCTTGAATTTCAATTTGGAAAGCTACTTTAGCAAAATGGAGAATCAATAATGCCAGCATCGGCTGATAACGAAACGAATGGGTGATATCGAAAATAACCCGATCTCCTTCTTCCAATTGCTCGATTACTTTTGAAAAAACTTCCCAAATGCTCTCTTCATCAAGATGGCTGGGAATACTTACTGGTTTAACTGAAAGCGGCTTTTTCTTCGCCAATTCCGATAATTCAACGGATAATCCTGGATAACCATGCCCACATTTTTCAATCCAATTCTTCTTTTCTGCTTCTTTTGTAAGGAAAATCCTCGCTTCGATCGTTTCATTTTCACAAAGCATCTCTAATAATGAACGCTGTATAAAACGCGAGGTAGAACATTTGCCTTGTAATTCATAAGTACACTCCGAATATCTACTGATACCTAAAAACGATAAAAATTTAATAGCGATCGTAGTTCACTCCTTCAAAATACTATCTATATTTTGTCTCTTCTATTTGGATGGATGTTCTTGCCAAAAATGATCTACCAATTCGATTAATTTTTCATATTTTCCTGTTTGAGAGTTCTGTTTGTTTTTATCCGAGTCCCTCTTAATGTTTTGAATAAACTCCTCTGAAGTAAGTGGACTTAATGAAAAACCAGCATGGTTTAGATCATTTCGATCATCTTTTAAGTTACTAAATGAGTCTACGAATGTTTGTTTATCTGATAGCAAGTTATCTACTTTTTCTTTCATGTCTCCTAATCGTTTTTTATCAATGATCGGATGCTTCCGTTTGTCTTTCTTTTGACTAGATAGCTTACGAACAGCTTCACTTATTTTCTGTTTATTACGATATGACAATATCTCTTCATCCTGAAAACCAACGACTTTACAGATTGCAATTAGAGTAATTTCATCCAACATGGTATAAGCTTGCTGGATCAAACCATGGTCGACACACCACCGAACTGCTGCTAGACCGGATGAGATTTGATTGCCGGTAGCAAGCGGGAGGATTTTATCTTCGATTCTATTTAATAGGATTTCTAGTGGTTTAAAAGAACCAGAGTGGAAAAGATCATGTTGATTTTTTACCTTATTTAAGCTAGATAATGCCTGTTTAGCTAATTTCCCCAACTCCCGTCCTCGGTTCGTTTCCAGCGCTAGGGTGAGTGCATGTAAGTCTTTAATGAACTCTTTTCTTGATCTCATATGTTCAAGTTGCTCTTGGTCATTGCGCTGCTTCATTTCATCTTCTTTTTGTTGCACCCACTCCATCAGTGGTTGGGCTCGTCCAGACTTTTCAAAGGCATAGATATTCGTAATCCATTCTTGCATATCGATAAAAGAAGTTAAATCAATAATCGCTGGGGGATTTGTCTGATCACTGGCATAGTAAATTCCATGTATTTTAATATTACGAGTGACCTTTGCAAAATGTAACGCGAGTAAAGCTAACATCGGCTGATATCGAAAGGAGTTTGTAATATCAAAAATAATCTCATCCCCATCGTCCAACTGACCTATTATTTGGGAGAAAACATCCCAAAGATATTTTTTAAATTCATTTTCCTCTCTATTTTCGGGAATTTTTATATCTATCTCATGAGGTTTATTAGGATTAATAAGATTACTGACTTTCTCCTTCAATCCATTTATTTCCCAATTTAATCTCGCTTCTTCGGTTAGAAAGATAATAAATTCAATGTTCTCAAACCCATCTATCTTTTGAAGTGCTTCTACCAAAGCCTCTTGGACAAATTCTGTCTTTGTTAGTTTTTGCCCTTTATACATATACTCACATGGATTCAGCTTGTTCTTACCCAAAAAAGTTAATAACTTTACTCCCATCCTACATCTCCTTTTTATCGTTGGATCCCCCTGTGGTTATTCCCCACAGGGGTAGACGCGAAAGTTGACATGACGGAAGATATGCTGGTTCTTGATCGAACCATCGGGGAGAAGTTGCTGGCTGTATTCCCGTTTGGTGGTGGCGTAGATAGGAATTCGGTTATTTTGAAAACACCACGTGACGAGAAGAAAGACTGCGCCTGGCTCTCCTTGAATCCAGACAAGGTCTTGCGGTGCTGTCTGTTGCTCGAGCCAATCCGTGATCAGCTGAAAGCGTTTGACGGGAAAGTCTTCCTCAGGAGGAACTTGCGACCAAATTTGTTGCAGATCTTCGGGTAGAGGGAGGAATTGTTCTACTTTCCATGCTTCTTTGGCCTCTCGTTCTTGCTCGGAGGCAAGAGGATGAGACACGAGCATAGCCATTTTTCTCACATTTGCTTCCTCCTTTTCATTTTTCAAGGGGCTATTCCTTAGCATATTTTTGAAGAGCCGCTTGAATGCGTCGGATCTTATCCTTGTTTTTCTTGTTGGGCTTTTTCCATTGTTTTTCTAGCTTTTCTTGATACCATTTGGCGAGCAGTTCAGCAATTTCCTTTTTCTCCTCGTCCGAGATCTTTTCGCTTTCCATCCGAATCAGCCATTTTTTAGTCATCTGCTCCATAAATAAGCTTTTATTCTTTTCGTCTTCATAACCATCCTCAAACATTTCACGTTGGATCGGGGTCATTTGTGCTTGCTTTATTTTCCGCTGCCGTTCTCTTTCTCGGCTAGCGATCTCCTGCTCCCGTTCTGCTTTTCGGCGAAAATCCTCTGAAAAACGCCCAAACCCAATCGCTGTTTTGGCTCCTGCCCCTGTCCATTCAAGTGCTTCTTTCAGCCAACCAGCTACTTTGGCAACATCCTTTTGTCCTTGCTCATCGTTCTTTTGAGGAGCTACCCCAAAGACAAAGGTTTGATCCTTTGCCACCACCATGTAAGGAATAGGAGTAGGAGCATACCATTCGACTGGTGAATTTCGTTTATCCTTATAATACTTTGAAAAATGGGGAGTAAGCATTTCAATTTCCAATTTGGCTGGTTCGATGACCAAAGCATCAAAAAAGATCACGCTTCCCACTCTTTCACCTTGGTCTTTTTTAATCGAACCAAAAATACGCAATACTTCTTCATCCTCTGTTCCTGTCCACTCTTGTACCCAATTACGGACGATTCCCTTAACGGATGAACCAGGGATATACGCTGTTCCTAATGTGTGGTGCCATGCAAAACCATTTTCAATCGGATTGGAGTTCCCTAGTCCAGTTATAAATCGTGAGTCTGTTTTCATAAAAAGGAGCTTGCCTTTTTTTACAGTGACTAAATTTTCCATCCGCTTCACTGCTTCATGTTGGAGGATATGAATCTCCTTTTGCTTTGAAAGATCTTTTTGACTTCGTATCGCTTTTTCAATCCACAGCTTTTTATTGTTTTCCAGTTTTCTGTTCGCTTGACCACTTTCTGTCCACGTATCGCAAAACTTATCATACCAAAGCCCCAAGTTTGCATCTTGTGGACAAGCATTCATCTGATTTAATATCGGATCATTGTATAACGGTCGATTCCTTTTCATTTTTATCAACTTTGTTCACTTCCTGGCTGTTTGAGATAGGCCGTTGCTAGTTTTTTATGCCACTCCAACCAAGCCATCGTTTCTGCCTGCGTATGTTGGTAGGTTCGACGATCATGCTCCATGATGACTTGAAGCAAATCTTTATCTTCTCTATTTGGATTCAATTTGTTAGCGAGAGGAGATTTATGTAAAATCCAATCTTTTAAATTATCGTATAACCAAAAATGAGGATCTTCCGTTTTCTGTTTTGCTGCTGCCAAGAGCTGAGCGAGAGCTTGTCCCAATCCATTTACCAAAATGTTAGCCGGTAAACTAGTCACATAACTTGCGTAATCATCACCTTTTTGCTGATTTCCTGGTCGATTTTTGATTTGTAAAACTTTCTCCAAAGCATCTGCTGCTCGCTCCTGATCCAAGGTTCGCTGTCGCTCCATTTCGCTTCTCCCTTCTAATCGACTATTTTAGTGAAAAACCAACCTTGGCCAACGGTTTCATTTCCACCCACCTGAATATACGGTTGTTCAGTTAAATTATGACTCAACTCTTCGAGTACACCTTCGTTACCCGGACGTGAAATAAAGACACTATACATGATCGTATCGGACGGAAGGGTCTCTTCGTACCATAAGTTTTCACTTTTCTTGGTCTCCGTAGCGAGCACATTTCGCGCATGAATTGGCAGTCCAAATTTAGCAAAATACGAAAACTCATCATCTGACAAAATCACCAATTGCTTTTCTAATCTCTCAATTAAAAAAGGAACCGGAATGACTTGGGCAACTAGTTCTTTTACTTGCCGAATAATCTCCTCATCTCTCGTCGCCTTATAGGATAATTCCTCTAAAAAGACATGATCTTCTTGATTCGCCACTAAACTTTCGCTTTTCATTCGACTACGAAAATCGGGTAAAGTAAACTTTTTACCAATCATCTGTAAATCGCGGACAAATCGCTCAATGATATTTGGACAGGTAATCCAACGAAAATGACCGATCAGCGAACGAACAGGTAACAGCAACAAACGAGCATCGGATATACTTACTCCGCCCATTCCGTTGCCAGTACCGAAAATGCTATCTATCTTTTTTTCATCTTTCCATTCGGTGAACACTTTATTGCGTAAAGAACCTTTTAACGATGATCCCGCAATCATGGGATAGTTTGTCGTGGCTTCTCGTGCAACCGGCAAATCGATGACACTATACACTTGTCCAGATCCTGAGTGAATCGATGTTTCTGCTAACATTCCTAACATTAAACCTTTCATTTCTTCTCTCCTCTCGTTTCCCATCTTCCGATGACCATCTGACCCATGCCATATGGACTGATCCCCTGATTTGTAAAGTCCTCTAGCAGAGCAGCAATCTCTTCTTTTTGATCCCTTGGTACTTCATAAAACCACGTGCTTCCTGCCGGGATGAGCGGTCGCAGCGGACGTGGCAGATTCTTTTTCAAATCCCATCCACCTACTTGCATCACTTTGCCAATGCTTGCCGACACACACCATTCTTGTAAAAAAGAAATGGGACCAAAACGAATAACATTACTTATTTCATTTTCAGGATAAGATCCTACTGTTATCAGAGAAATAGTGAAGCGAACTTTTTCTTCTTCCTCCAAGGCATCGGGTGCAAGCTGTAACGACGACATCTCTTCCAGTAGATCATCAGTTTCTTCTGAACTAAGCACATGAACCTGAGCCGCTCTTCCTTCGCCTCCAAGAGTGACACCAAATGATTCTTGCGGCTGCCATGTCTCAGGAATTCCCTTCACTCCAACTAGTATTTCTAATCCATCAACTGGTCGAACATGTTGAATCGAATAAAGATGCCCATCCCGTACGATTTTTGTTTGATAATCCTGCATGATTCCGGTACGGATCTCCTCTTTCCATAACTCTTTCGTTTGAAAAAGCTCAGTATCTTGAGGAATTCCACCTGCTAGAATCTGTTTCAAACCTTTCGTAGTCACCCATCCTTGAAATAAATCTCCACCGTCGATTCGCTGCTTGAGCACAGGTAAACAAACGTCCTTGTTCGGGTCCAAATCACATCGAGCTGGCTTTCCGGGAAGTAAACGGGTCAATTTCCAACCATGGTCACCTTTCTTTCCAAATAACAAAGTTGGCGCTGGCAACAATAGTTTTCCTCGAAAGCGTAGATAAGGTCCTTGTAGATTCAAATCGCCTAAATCATCACCATCTCCCAATTCTTCCGGCAACGGTTGTTTTGGCTTCCATCCTTGACGAGATGCAAGCTCCGTCCGAATCGCTCCTTGCATGGTATACATCAAGGGAGGAAAAATGCTTCTCGGTTGAGCTGAGCCAAGTTCACCCCGATGAAACGGTGTACCATCACGAATAAATAACGTATCCAATGCTCGAAACGACCAAATGCGCCCCATCATCTTTCCTCCCTCATCTGTGCTAAAAAGCGAACTAATAATGCTCCTGCTGATCGAAAATCATCCTCTTCTAGCAGTATTCTCTGATCGTTATACCTCGCTCGAAAACAAAGATTTAGTAGTGGTTCGATTCTGTTTTTCGCTTCCTCGATATTCAATTGAGAGACACCCTTGATCCGAACAAGGTCAGCAGCGATCAGCTCAAGTAATATTTCCCTATTCTTTGTCGGGTCAGGATCAAATTTTGGTGATTGTTCATATAACTCTCGTAACTTATAGAGAAAACTATTCGTCACCTCAGATCCTTCGGCAGAAAATCCTCGCGCTATTTTTTCTAAATTGGTCAAACTTTCTCCGCTGTCATAGACTCGCTCCCAAGGGGCTGACCATACCAGATCAATTCCTGAACTTTTCCAAACCCCGATCGCCAAACTATCTCTGCCAGATCTTTCTTTTGCTTCCTCATCCAATAACTGATGAGCAAACTGCAATACCCCTTGCAATGGAGACTGAAAATGAGAATAGACAATCGCTCCGGAAATCGTCGCTTTTTTCTCTGTCTTGCCCATCTCTTTTTCAAAGGAAGTCAGATATTCTTCCCGTATTTCTACCGCTGCTGGCAAAGCTCGTTCCATCGGAAACATAGCGAGGACATCATCCCCACCAGCGTAGATGGTCACCCCATCATATTTAGCTACCAAACACTTAATTTTTTTTGTAAACCTCGCTAATGCTTGGCTCAGCTTCTGTCCAATCCCTCTCTCACCCATTTTCTCTTGTTGAAGCAGGGCACCCAAGCGATCCCCGTCCATAAGTAGCATGGCAAAATAAGAATTCGGTCCTTCCCCATCCATTTTTGTGATCAGCTGCTGATAGGCTTCTTTCATCTGCTGCCACTTCTCAGGTGTAGCTTCCTCGTTTTGAAAGTTACGATCATTGTCCAAATAGGTTTTATGAAATGCCTGTCCCTGAAGATTAATAATAGAGTATGGAGAGGAGCGTAGAGAAAGAAATCTTTTTCCGTATTCGCTTAGCTCTACACCACATTTTCGCGCTGTCTCTGTATATGTTTGTCCCTGCTTTGGAGCTTTTTTTACGACTTGCGACAACCAAGGGATCACAGCCATATAGGATGTGGAGGGAAACTTTCGGGCATCGATCGGAAATCTCCAACCAATTGCACGTTCAGTCACATCTTCGCGGATAAATAGCCGTTTAATTAGGGCAATCGCTGAGAGACGCTCATTTTCACGAAGGTCATAACTTTTGGATAAATCTTTTTCCTCCGATAAAACACTACGCAAGCTTTTCCAAAACTCGTCTTGATCTCTTGGCTTCTCTCTACGATAAAAGCCGGAAAGCTCTTGCAAGGTATTGATTAAGGTGCATTTATCCCCTCCTTCAATGGTCGGAAGATAACTACGCCAATTTTTTCGCCGATCAAGCAGATCGGAATCTTCTCCAATCACCCAAGCAATATCCCAAAAATGGTTCACTTGCCGGTCCCAAATCTCTTTGGTCTGACCGGTAGACGCCGGTGCTATTTTCTCCCAGACAGCATCTGCTATGCGCTTCCAAGCCTTTTTGACCACTTTTTCACAAGCCACTGCATATTCTACCGGATTCTCCCCAGCTGGAATCTCCGCTTTAAAGCGATTAGGCAGTGAACCTACCCACGGTCCTTCGCCGATCACTTCACCATCCATCGTCCGGCTAATCGCCTGAAGCAGGGGATCTTTCAAACCCATTTCCTCTCCCTGGCGCTGATGAACATAGGGAAAAACAATATTTCCACCCGATAGATTGTTTTGGGGTCGAATGATTGCCATCATCGCATGTCCAGATAAATAGGAAAGCAGAAAGGAACCAGCTAGCAGATCTCTTGTTCGGCGTGATTGGGCAACAAATGATTGAACGGGTCCGATGGTAAAATGCAAATACTGATTCTCGCTCATCTAATGTCCTCCTGTTTATATCCTCGCTTCAAGAGGTGTTGCTTAAAATCTTTTATGACTGCTTGATAAGGAATGGGATGCGTTTTGTTCGCTCCCCTCTTTTCTTTTGCTACAATTTTTCGGGGAAATGGTGCCGATAGCACCGCAAAAAAGGGATAATAACTTCTACCAATTTCGATTACACGCAACAAAACCGGAGAAGCGACTCGGTTTTGATCTCTTTGATCACTAGGTAAAAATTGGGGTCCTCTCGGAATGATCATCGGTAAACCAAGAGCGACTCTCCCTAACCCTTTCTTATTACGAAACTCCTTCAAGCAGTTCGCCCCTTCACTCATAGCCCGCTCCCAAGTATCATATCCTCTTGCATTTAAATAAAAATTAGATTCCCTATTAATAACAGTATGTGGGGAACCTTCATACCTCTGAAACCAACTCTGAATCGTTTGCAAAGTAGAAGAAAATATCTTTAACCATTCTTTATTGGTCTTTGTTGAAACAGAGTGAGCGATAGGTAGATCCTCTTTGATTTTTTCTATCGTTTTTCTAAAATCTTCACTCGCCTTTCCCTCTATTTCCCAACTATGTAAAGCAACCGTCCCAAACCCTCTCCGGCTCCGTGAGCCGAGACCACCGATATGTCCCAATAACCAGATTGTTGACATCAACTCTCGCCAATTTTTCTCTCGTTTTTCGTTCGACGATTCCGGTCTCATTAAAAACTGAACTTGGATCTTCTGTTTTTCAGATATATACGTGCGAACGGTTTTACGATACGGAAAAGTGATATATTTAAGATCATCAAATTTTCCCTTCTGATAACCTCTATATCTTCCTCTTCGACTATCATCTTTATATTCCTCAACACGGACTTTTCCCGTCACATCTCTCATCAAAAACCGACCGACACCTTTTTCGGATCCGCCAAAAAGCCATTCTTCGGGTGTCCAACCTTTTTTATTTGGTTGGTTATACGCTGCATTGATCGCGCGATACCAGTAGCGGAGACAGCCTTTGATTGAAGAGAGACGGATTTCTGCTTGCTGTGGGTTCGCCCCTCCCAAAAAAAGGGGAGTGACCACTTTAAAAGTAACCGTTAAGCATTCCTGCAACCTTCTCACAATCCTTTCTCCAAGACAAACTGCTTCATAAATTCCCGCTTTACCAACAAACAAACCGACCTTACACAATAGTACTAGTTCAATATTTGACAATAAGGAACAAAATTCCTTCTTATTCCCCAATTCGGATAAAAAACTATTGAAAACAATGATGGAACTGCGATAAAAAAGGCGATCCTCTTAGTGAGGATCACCTTTTTTATCTTACTCTGGACCTTGTAAGCCTAAGTCTGCAAATGTCGCCATTTCGCGCATAATGGCAGTAGCAGCATCAAAGAAAGGAAAAGCCAACGCTGCTCCACTGGCTTCGCCGAGACAAAGCCGCGCTTGAATCATCGGAGTGAGTCCCAATGCTTTAAGTAAAATCGAGTGTGCCGGTTCCACCGATAGATGCGAGGCAAACAAATAGTCACGGACGCGTGTATCTAAATTAACGGCAATATAAGCGGCGACGGTGGAAATGACTCCATCGACGATGACCGGAATGCCATAGGAAGCCGCGCCGATGTAACAGCCAGCCATGCCTGCCACTTCCAGTCCTCCCAGTTGCGCCAATACTTTGAGGGGTTGCGATGGATCCGGCTGATGACGTTGAAGAGCCGCTTCAATCACTTGGATCTTTCGCTGGAGGGCTTGATCATCAATCCCTGTTCCTCTTCCGACTAAATCGGAGACGGGTTGTCTACTAAAAGCGGCTGTCAATGCAGAAGCAATCGTCGTATTTCCGATTCCCATCTCACCAACGGTTAGCAGTTGAATTCCTTTGGCTTTTAAAGCAGCGACGGTGTCGATTCCAGCTTGGATCGCTTGGACTGCTTCCTCTTCGGTCATCGCTTCTTGTTCCACGATGTTTTCTGTTCCATAGCGCACTTTCCGATTGATCACTTGTGGCGGAACTTCCGTCATATAACTTCCTACATCGACGACGACCACCTCCGCTCCAGCCAATCGGGAGAGGACATTGATTGCAGCCTTTCCTTGGCAAAAGTTTTGAATCATTAAAGCAGTCAATTGCTGTGGGTAGGCACTCACTCCCTCACGGGCAACTCCATGATCCCCACACATAATAATGACTGCTTTACGGGAAATGTCAGGAAACACTTCACGGTGAATCCCTGCCAGCTGAACAGCGATCTGTTCCAGTTGTCCCAAACTGTTCACCGGTTTTGTCAGCTGTTTTAAATGATAGCTCGCCTGTTGCATACTTTTTTCGCACAGAGGCTGAATAGGTGAGTATCTCATATATTTACTCCTTTTTCTATTTATTTCTATTTCATTTTAACATAAAGCCGTCTTCTTAGTCGGATCGGAGCCCCCTGCCTCCCCCATCCCGATTCGAACCTCTCAGCATCCCAACAAAAAAGCGCCCGTGTTGGCGCTAATCGTAGTTAGAAATGACATCGAATCTTTTGCAAAACTAAAATTCAATTTTTTGTTTGTCGCAGTTGAGGAACCGCTTGATACAAGGCCAATACAACTCCGGTAGCGACCAAGGCTTTTAAGAGATCTCCTGGTAAAAAGATGAGCAGGGCGCTGGTAAAAGCCTCATTGACTGGCATTCCTGTTGCAGCTAATAGCCAAGGAAAACCAATCGCATGAACAATGACAATCCCCCCAATGATATGAGCAACGGTAAGTTGCCATGCCTTGATCTTTCCATCGCGTCCCCATCTTCCAACCAGCCAACCGATGACAAAAGCGGCAAGCGGCATACTGAGGACATAGCCGCCGGTGGGCCCCATCAAGGCAGCGAGTCCTCCTTTTCCCGCAGTAAGTACAGGGACACCCACAGCTGCCAAAGCAACAAATACCAATAGGCTAATCAGTCCCCAACGCGCGCCCAGAAGGGAGCCAATGAGCATTAAAATCAAAGTTTGTAGTGTAATCGGAGCTGGTCCGACAGGAATGTTGATCTGTCCACCGATCGCTAGTAACGCGACGAACAGGGCGGCTAAGATCATATTGCGTAAAGAAGAACGATCCATAAGTGCAATCTCCTTTTTATTTAATAAATCTATCTATAAGTTAAATTGAATCACTTCAATTGTCAATCAGTTAATTATATCAAGTTTACATTTAGGTTAGGTGTTTGCTAAAAGCCATTTGCCCTGTTCTTCCGCTTTCTTGCTTCATACACTATATGAACGATCCGATAGGAGTGAAAAAAATGAACGGACGTAAAATTCGTTTTTCCAGTAGAAAATCACATACAGCTGCTACCCATCCTGTCAATCATTTTGTCTCCATTGTTCGTCAAGTCCGTGATGGCGTTGTCTCCTTAACGACGACACAAAAACCCAAAATAAATGATTTTCATGAAACGATTTGGAGTCAACTCTTTTCCCATAATCAACAGACTACTCGCCAGTTTGGCTCTGGTTTTATCGTTCATCACAGCGGTTTTATCTTGACCAACGATCATGTGATTCGGGAGGCAGATAAGATCTGGGTCAAAGTCGCTGGTTATAAGAAGATTTTTCAAGCCATTCCAGTCTGGTCCGATCCCAACCGAGACATCGCGCTGATCCGCATCCGTGCGCCTCGACCGTTAAAAACACTTTCACTTGGTAGTTCAATGCATACCGAAGTAGGAGAATGGGTAATCGCTGTCGGAAATCCTTTTGGGTTGGAACAATCCGTCACTGTGGGAATCATCAGCGGAAAAAATCGTCCACTACTTAAAGCGGGGCAACGTTCTTTTCGTTATGTCATCCAAACAGATGCGGCGATCAATCCCGGAAATAGCGGCGGTCCCTTGATCAATATGCTGGGAAAAGTGATCGGGATCAATACCCTGATGATTTATCCCTCTCAAAGCATCGGGTTCGCAATCCCGATCGAGGAAGTAAAGCCGTTGTTAGAAAAGATTAAGGATGGGTGATATCGGTCATTGGAACAGCAAAAAGTCGGTGGGACCCTTCACCGACTCATTTTTGTGAGCTGATCGCCAATTGAACTACCAATCGACCTCTTTATCATCCTTTAGAAAGACACAGTAGCTTAATGAAAGCGTCTGCCTCTCAAGCAGAAGATGAAGGTCACCCCTTCCCGCACATTCATTTTGAACAGTGAAGCCCTTGATATAGCTCGTAGCAAATCAAGGGCTTTTGATATTCGGAGTCGGTGGAGTCACCACCGATGTTTTTATGTAACCTTTTATTTTGATTTTAGCAAAATAAAGTCTTGCAGAAGGATATCTTTTCCTAGGCTAGGCACCGTGCTTTTGCTCACTTCTTTCCAGCCATTTTTATCAAATACTTTGATCTCCCCTGCTCCTTCAGAAGCTCCCTCATCCAACGCAGTCAAAACATAAAGGTGATTCCCATCCACTTGAAATCTCAGGACATCTTCCACAGGTAGTTTGGCTTTTTCTACCACTTTGGCGGAGGAGTCTAATTTGACCAGATTCCCTTCATGGTTATAGACGATATAATGGTTTCCATCTTGGACGATCCCTTCTGCTTCACCGAAGGAAAGATCGATGCTACCCACTTCCCAGCTCTTGCGATCCAATACCGTTAGCTTTTTATAGCTCTCACCACTGGAAGTCATCACTACTTTATCTCCGATGAGCACCATCTGTCTAACTCCACCTTGTTCGCTCTTTAGCTCAATCTCTTTAAAAGAGTCCAATTTTTCCCGATCGATTACTTGAATTTTGGGCACATCTACATCTTGAGAAACATCTACAAATAGATAAATATAGTTCTCATCATGGGTTACTGCGGAGATAAATCCTTCATGTTTAATTTTTTTACTCTTTCCATTTTGCTGAATATCCAACACATTGTCTTTTTCGCGGTTGTAAGCGATGAGGGTCAAATCTTTATCTTTTTTATAGAAGGTAACCATTCCCTCCATCTCTTCCGCTTTTAAATCATAATTGGATGATAGACGACCGATCTGATTACTTCCTTCCGAAATCACGATATGCGCATTGTCTTGTTCAGGCTCCATATAAGTCGCACATTTGAGAGAGGCTTTTTTCTCACCCAAATTTTCCCCTTTTTCACCTACAGAAACAAAACGGGTATCTGCCTTGAGACAATTGGAGTACAGCACGCCATATTTGGCAGTACCGTCACCAGAACTTCCTTCCCCATCGGAGGAACATCCAGCGACTAGCAAAAAGGAAGCCAACATCACAGCAAATCCAGCTTTTTTCTTCATCTTTTTCTCTCCCTTTTTTCCTTTTGTTTTTGATTTTAACATGGGAGAGAGATTAAATTTATAGATGTTCTATTACTTTTTTCACTTATTAGCATGTTTCCATTGAGATGTTCAAATTTTGTCTACCGATTTGGTGCAGGATGGTTCGAAAACAAGCTTTTGTGTCTTTTCTTTTTCCAAAAAAAACGGTAGTAAACGTATTGCGCAAGTAAAGAAGTCGTAAACGCAATCGGATAGGATAGAAAAATCCCTTCGAGACCGATGGTTTGCGACAATAGGTAAGCCAAGGGGACCTGCACAACCCAAATGGAGGCAATCCCTAATAACGTCGGCCAAAAAACCGTTCCACTGGAGCGCATCATTCCAGCAATCACGGTACTATTTCCAAAGAGAAGATAGGCCCACAACATGATAAATAACATATTTTGGGCTAAAGTGAGACTGCTTTTTTCCACCAAAAAGAGGGCCAAAATGTGATGACTTAAGAGATAGGTAATAACCACGAGTGTACCACCCAGCCAATAATTGATTCGTACCGCGCTTCGCATCAATTCACGCAATCGTTCCGTCTGACCTCCACCGATCAATTGCGATCCAAAAATGCCTGTTGCCATGCCCAAGCTGACCGCTGGCATCTGTACATAACTGATCACTTGGGAGACGGCTCCAAACGAGGCAGCTGCCTGTTCACCAAAGCGGTTGACAAACGAGACGATCGCGATGACGGAAAGGGAGACAAAGACCATTTGAATTCCAGTGGGAATCCCAATTTTGACCATCATCTTCAAAATCCGACCATCCATCTTTAGACTGCGAAAAAAAGCAGTGTCCGGAGCTAAAATATGCTTTTTCCGATATAAATAGATAAATAGGATCACTAGGGTCAACAAAGTAGCCAACACATTCCCGAGAGCGATTCCACGCATATGCAGTGCAGGAAATCCCATCCAGCCAAAAGCGAGCACAGGGCTCAGTACGATCGCCAATCCGGTGCTGATCAACAAAAAATAAAATGGGGTTCGTGAATCGCCTGTTCCTCTTAAAAACGTCGTATAGCTAATATAAATAAACTGAATCGGCAGAAAGGCAAACCAGATCTGGGCATACTCGACCGCCAAAGGCAAAACTCCCACAGGTACTTTCACCCATCCCAACAATTCATGGGTAAACAATAGTCCGATCACTGCCATCAGGCATCCCAGCAAAAACGAAAATTTCAGTGAGGTCTCCACAACTTCTTTTAATCGTTCGGTTTGTTGGCCTCCATATGCTTGTCCAATGAGAATGGAGCTGGCGCTCCCCAAACCGATCACCAGAGAGATTAGAAAAAAGATTAATGGCATCACAGAACCAGCGGCTGCCAAGGCCTTTTCCCCTAAGCCCTTCCCCAAAATGATCATACTTACTGTTCCACCCAACGACTGTAGAACATTGCTTAATAACATGGGGATTAAAAAAGTTAATAGCAACTTCCACATCGCTTGATCGGAGGATAGTAACTGCGGATGTCCTCGCCGTTTTAAACGATGCGAGTGAGATTGCTGATTCTGCTTTAAAGACCTATGACCCGTTGACGGGGTTGTTTCCTTCCCTTGCTCGGTGTCTTCTGCTCGGTGCATCTTTTTTTCTCCCATTCCGCTGGTTGTTACTGTTCACATCAGCCATTTCTTCCTGCTGCCGATCGTGAAGTAACAACATCCACCTCCGTTGATTTATTCTCTTTCCTCAAAAGAAAAACCGGAATTCCGGTTATCTATACCGTCACTTTTATAAAAACAAGGACCTCACGATTCGATTCTGTTTTTTCGCTTTTGATACCAGTTCTATCCATCTATAAAGTAAACTCTATCTTTTACGGAAAAATCAGTTAAAAGTATTATATAGTTTATTGTGATTGAAATCTATCTTTTTGTACTATTCATTAGCTCCAGGGTTGCTGGTTGGTCATCAAACACAACGTAATTCAAATTGATATTTAAAAACATATGATCTCTTCCTGTCACTTGATCGCGAAGAACAAAATAGTCTCGTCCTACTTCCCGCAAAATCCCTGTAAATTTTCTGGCATTCCATTGATTATTTCCCTCAAATGTAAGATATACCGTTACTTTCTTACCTTTGTTCTTAGAAAGAAAATCCTCCGAAAAGTTACGTTCGGTTCTTTGTTGTGCCACTACAGCCTCTTCCTGCTCGAAATATTGAGGTGTTTGCGCTTGCGAAATCCCTGCATATGGATAATACCAATACATCACAGATCCTCCTTAGTAAGAAAAGAGTTTTTGACAATCTTTGGGTAAAGGTGAATAAAAACAGTGAGCTTTGTAACGTCCGGTTAGCGGCTGGTTAAACCACTTGCTTGGACAATTGCCTGGAGGTTCAAAAAACCATAACGCATAGGTAGCGGGATGAAATCGCTCTCCCCGTACTACTCGCCGAGCCAAACGAAGATCGATGGCTCTAGCCGGCTGATAAAAATACGGTTTTCGAACGGCTTCAAATCCTCCAGGAGATTGAAAAACCATATCCCAGATATTACGGATTTTTTTAAAATCCAGACAATCGCCTGCCACTCGATTGACCCCAACGTTGCCTACCAATAACATCCCTAGTTGTCCTTCTCCTTCTGCTTCTGCCCTCATCAATCTAGCCAATAGGCGTAGATGTTCTGTTGTGGCGTTGATGACTGCCATGACATCACCTCTCATCCTACCTTATGTAGAATTTCTTCAAAAAAGAACTCGATTGGATCATTCTTCTAAAAGCTTGCTTGTTTTTTACATCATTTCCCACTTTATATCGAACATATATTCTCCTATAATCGAATATAATAACTGAAAAGGGAATCACATGTTCGCATAGGAGGAGAGAACAGGCAATGCAACCAGTGATTTTTCTTGTTGATATCCAATCATTCTATGCAAGCATTGAAAAAGCAGACGATCCAATTCTTCAATACCACCCTGTGGTCGTATCCAGTGATCCAGAGCGCCCCAATGGAATTATTTTAGCGGCTTGCCCCATTGCCAAATCCTACGGCATCCAAAATGCAGATCTCTTGTGGGAGGCAAAGCAAAAGTGTCCGGATCTGGTCGTCGTCCGTCCGCGTATGCAAGTCTATCTAGATACATCCATCGAGTTAACCAAGATCCTCGAACGTTTCAGCGACCAAGTAGAGCCTTATTCGATCGACGAGCAGTTTATGGATATTACCGGAAGCATCAAGCTATTCGGCGCTCCTCGCCAAATTGCCCAGCAAATCCAAACAGTGATTCAGCAAGAGCTTCACCTTTATGCGCGCATCGGGATTGGTCCCAATAAGGTGCTCGCCAAAATGGCTTGTGATCACTTTGCTAAGAAAAATAAGACGGGAATCTTTGGGCTCGATAAAGAAAAGATCGCCGAACACCTCTGGCCGCTTCCCATCGAAAAAATGTTTGGGGTCGGTCCACGTATGTCTCGTCATCTACGCCAAATGGGGATTCGTACCATCGGTCAGCTCGCATCTTTTCCATTGGATCGCTTAAAAAAACGCTGGGGAATCAATGGAAATGTTCTTTGGATGACAGCCAATGGAATCGATCTTTCTCCTGTATCAACCAAGTCGTTTGAACAGCAAAAGTCGATTGGTCATATGATGACACTCCCGCGGCGATATCATACTGCGGAGGAAATTCAGGTGATCATGCTGGAATTATGTGAAGAAGTATGTCGTCGGGCTCGCTCCCATCATCTGCTCGGGAAAACAGGACAAGTGACATGGGACGGTTGCCAGCGACAGCTGACGCTCTCTCATCCGACCAATCAGACCATTCTTCTCTTTCGCCATCTTTGGGATCTGTTTCAACGTCACTGGGATGGGGAACCGATTCGTTTCTTGGGTGTCCAGCTCACTCAATTGGTCTCCGATCATCACGTCCAACTTAGCCTTTTTGAACAGGATCACAAACAATTCTCACTCGGCTACGTGATGGATGATCTAAAAAAACGTTTTGGTCCCACTGCGATCATACGTGCTATTTCACTCACTCCAGCAGGTCAGGCTTTGGATCGAGCGCAAAAAATAGGAGGTCATTATAAATGAGCATTCTCAATCGCCAAAATATGCTATGGGAGGGAAGTCGAATGTTTTTACCTGAACACCGTGAAAAGCTTCAAAAATACTATCAACAATCCAAGGAGTTTGTTCCACCTAAATTGGATGAGCAGGCTTTAGAAGAAATCAACCGAGTCATCCTTGAAGGACTAGAGGGAGAACATCCTCTTTTGATATACTATGTAAAGAACAAAAAACCTCAACAGTTTTGTGGATTTATCGTGCGGATCCATTCTCATGAACGTTGGCTAAAGATTGCCAATGGGCGGATCACCCGAACGATCCACTTCGACACCATTTACCGCGTAGAAAAAAAAGTCCCCCTGTGATCACATTGACCAAGGAGGCACATCATCTATTTTCATCCGCTTCAACTTACTATCAACACACGACCTAAAACCAACGTCCATACCTGTCATATCAAATGATAATAGATAGATAAGGCCATCTATTTTCCTTACGATTCACTAACACATTACGTCATATACTTTACCGCTGATCAAAGTAATATTATCGCCCATTTTAAGTACTTGTCCATCAGTCATACAAAACTCACATTCTTGATTATCGATGGTAACAATCTTGACGACGAGTTCTTCTTGACGCGGTGGATTAAATTCAAGATTTGCAAAAGCAATCGCCTGATTCTCTTGATTCATCCTTTCATAGATCTCCGTAGTATATTCGACTTTATACTGCGGATCAGATTGTACATGATGTATAAATGTATGTACCTCGAAAGGTGAACCCATTACACGCAGTTTGAGCATGATGAAACTCCCCCTTGGTATTGTCTAAAAGATTGAACTTCGCTGTGTCACCATCTATTATAATTTATTCAGAACATTTGGTAAACATATCAAATTTTTAAGTGGAGTCCTATACTTTTGCAAAAAAAATATAAAAAAAGTATCTTTTCTCCCCTCTTTTGTGATTTATGCAAAAAATCTTTTGCAAGCATCCTTTTGACTGACAAATCACTAAAATGCCACTCGTTTTTGCAGGAAAAATGATATTTTTATCAAATAAATATATATAGAGTCTATCCAGTATGAGGTGAATATTCTTGAAATATGCGGAACGGCGAAAGTCAGGAAAAATGCTCCGCAAACTCCGAAAAGAGCAAGGATTTACAATCGAAAATTTTGCGGATGATTATATATCAGCCTCTACCATTAGCAACATCGAGCGAGGAAATCCTCATGTAAGTATAGAAAAAATAAAATATTATGCCCAAAAATTGAATGTCACCTTAGAAGACATTTCCTCCATGACAAAGAAAGAACAAAAAAATAGAGAAAAATACCGCCTTAAACTTATGTCGATTGAAAATATGATTGACCTAGTAGACCCCAGCGCCGGACTCGCCAAATTACGACAACTGGATGAAAGCTATTTTTTATATAACCCTGGAATCGTCTATTACCTAAAAGGAAAAAGCTATTATCCAAAAAATAAAGAAAAGGCCGAGACCTATTACCAAAAAGCCATTCAGCAAATTGATCAGCATCCCTCTAGCGAAAAAACCAATATGAAATCAGTCTGCTATAACGAGCTGGGGACCATTTACTTTTATAAAAATAATTTAAAGCAAGCGCTCGATTATACGCAAAAAGGGATCGAAGCATTCATTCCAGATGGTGAACGAAGCTATGTAAAATCGGTTTTGCTTGCTAACAAAGCGATTTACTTAGAAGATCTCGGGCGCCTCGAAGAATCGATCCAAACCATTGAGGAATTGCGCTCCCAACCCGAAGAGTTTAAAAGTACAAATAGCACCCTGAGTATCTATGTACTTCAGGCCCGACTTCATCATCGCAACAAACTATATAACCAAGCGATCCAATGTACAGAGACAGGAATCGAGCTAGCCCGTATCAATAATATGTATGCACGCTCTTCTGAATTGTGGACATTACTTGGGAATATTTACTTTAGTTTAGAAAAACCAGAAGAAGCGGAAATTTGCTACTTGACATCTCTAGATATAAAAGAGAAAATGAGGAAGGAACATTTACTAATTACACCATATACACAATTAGGACTCTTATACCTTAGCCAAAATAACTTTCGAGGAGCGCAGAAATCTCTAGAAGAAGCTGTTCGGATCGGCGAACGAACAGATCACCTTTTACCATTTGTCAATGCACTCATTGCGTTGGGCAATTTCTATTTAAAACAAAAACAATACTATCAAGCGATCCATCCGTTCGAACGGGCTGTCTCTTTAGCACAGAAACATCATTTTACAAAAGAAGAAGAACAAATTGTGGTCAATCTTTGCTACTGTTACGAGCAGATCGGTGATCTCGAGAGATTTCAAAATTATTCCAAACGCCTTGTCAGTGTAAAATTTCGGAGCAATCACAATGGATTAGAATGCATTTAATTATAAATGTATTCTTTTTAACAGTATCATTTCCAATTTTTTACCCTTTTTATATAAACAGTAATATTGGGGATGAGAAGGTTTCTATTCTATAAATAAATGTAATTCTTCTACCAGATAAAGGAGGTGAGTGCATATGTTGTCTTATATTCCTGATCCAACCAACACCTAAAAGGTGATTATCTCGTTGATCTGTTCCTGAACTTTTGATTCCTTTTATCTCTTTCTTACGCTTAGTTGCTCAAATGAGCAAATTCCGGAGTTCTTTTGAGCAAAGCAACTCCTACATATATACTGACCATTTTCAAAAATTATGACCATTTTCCTCCAATGGAAAATGGTCATTTTTGATGTGAGCAACATCGTCCCTACATAGCTAAAGAACTTAAGAGACAAAAACCAAATGGGCTATTCGCAGGAACCCCACTAGGTGGCGCCTGCGAATAGCCCTTAGCTACAATCCTATACAATCCTAAAATAAGGCCAATTGATTACTTTGGGGCAATCCTTCCAAACAGCCCATGCCATTTAAAATATCGATAACGGTACTGGAAACTTTGGTCCGAGACTGCAAATCATCAATCGATAAAAATTCGCCATCTTTGCGAGCTTCCATCATATTGACGGCCGCATTCTCTCCAATTCCCGCTACAGAAGCAAATGGAAGGATCAGACTATCTCCATCGATAACAAACTGCTTAGCATGGGACCGATACAAATCTACTTTCTGAAAGCGAAAACCACGCGCATAAAACTCCAAGACCGATTCGAGGACGGTAAGTAAACTCTTCTCTTTCTGGCTGAGCGCATTTCCCTTTTCCGTCAATTCACGAATCAGCTTTCGAACATAGTCAGGACCTTTCAACACGATTTCGGCATCAAAATCATTGATGAGCCGATAAAAATACGTAGCATAATAAGCGATCGGATAATGCACTTTAAACCAAGCAATCCGTACAGCCATCATCACATAGGCGACGGCATGCGCTTTAGGGAACATATAAGCGATTTTACGACAGGAACCAATATACCATTCTGGAACACCATGTTTCCTCATCAAGTCGGCTTCTTCCTCCGAAACGCCTCTTCCCTTTCGGACTTTCTCCATGATTTTAAACGAATCTTTAGGCGGAACCCCTTTTAGAATCAAATACCGCATAATATCGTCACGCGTACAGATCGCTTCCGACAAGGTACAGATCCCTTTACGAATCAATTCTTGGGCATTTCCCAACCAAACATCGGTTCCATGAGATAAGCCAGAAATCCGTACCAGCTCAGAAAAAGTTTTTGGTTTGGTTTCTTCCAACATCTGACGGACAAATTGTGTACCAAATTCGGGAATACCAAGCGTCCCCGTTTTTACTCCGCCGATCTCCTCAGGTGTAACCCCCAAAGATTCCGTCCCGCTGAAGATTTTCATCACTTCCGGATCATCCATCGGAATCTTCTTGGGATCGATCCCTGTCAAATCTTGTAACATGCGAATCGTCGTCGGGTCTTGGTGCCCCAAAATATCCAGCTTCAGAATCCGACCACTGATCGCATCATAATCAAAGTGGGTCGTCCTCGTCTCCGACTTGACATCCTCTGCAGGGTGCTGGACAGGGGTAAAGTCAAACACTTCTCTATACTGAGGAATAACCATCAAGCCGCCTGGATGCTGTCCCGTCGTCCGTTTTACTCCCGTACAGCCAGCTACCAAACGTTCAATCTCCGCTTGCCGCAATTGCAAGTTTTCTTTTTCCTCGTATTTTTTGACAAATCCATAAGCGGTTTTTTCTTTCACCTTCGAGATCGTTCCTGCTCGATAAATATAATCCTTCCCAAAGAGTTCTTCGGTGTAAGCATGAGCCCGTGCTTGATAATCCGAGCCAAAGTTTAGATCGATATCGGGCGTTTTGTCTGCTTCAAAGCCTAAAAACGTCTCAAAAGGAATATCATGCCCATCTTTGATCATCTCTGTTGAGCAGGCTGGACACTTTTTATCTGGCAAATCAAACCCTGAATCATAAGAGCCATCCAAAATAAATTCACTATGTTTGCAGTTTGGACAGCGCCAATGAGGTGGCAATGGATTGACTTCGGTAATATCACTCATCGTGGCAACAAACGAAGAACCCACCGAGCCCCGTGAGCCGACGAGATAACCATCGTTTAGCGACTTGGTCACCAAACGTTGGGAGATCAAGTAAATAACTGCAAAACCATGCTTGATAATGCTACCCAGTTCCCGTTCGAGCCTTTTCTCTACCACTTCGGGTAAATTTTCTCCATACCAATCGTGTGCTTTTTTATAGCACATATCATGCAGCTCTTGGTCAGCCCCTTCAATCACAGGGGTTGATAATCCATCTGGGAAAGGTTTAATTCCCTCTTCCACCATCTCGGCAATCTGTTTTGGACCAGCGACAACCACTTCATATGCCTTCTTTTCACCCAAATAGGAGAACTCAGCGAGCATTTCATCGGTTGTCCGGAAATACGCTTTGGGCAGGGAGCTACTCTGGCGAAAGCCATTGACACTCTGTACCAAAATATCACGATAGATCGCATCATGCTCGTCTAAATAATGGGTATTGGAAGTAGCGACCACCGGTTTCCCTAACTTCTCCCCAATCTCTACCAAAAGCTGATTCGCTTTTCGCAAACGATCAGGATTTTCTACCAAGCCTCTTTCCACCAGATGCATATTTACTTCAACGGGTTGAATTTCGAGATAGTCATAAAACTGAGCTACTTCTTCCACTTCCGTTGGCGATTTATTTAAAGCTGCCTCAAAAAGTTCCCCTTTTTCACAAGCAGAACCGATGATGAGACCTTCCCGATATTTAATCAACTCGCTCCGCGGAATCCGAGGAACGCGGTAAAAGTATTGAAGATGCGACATCGTAATCAACTTATATAAGTTCTTCATCCCCAATTGATTTTTAACCAAGAGAATCACATGAAACGGTCGCAAACGACTGAGATCCCGCTCCCCGATATAATCGTTTAACTGATCGAGATAACGAATCTCCTTCTCCTTTACCGCCTCTTCGATCATTTTCCACAGGATCATCCCAGTTGCTTCCGCATCATAAATCGCCCGGTGGTGTTGCTCCAAATTAACTCCGAGCCGATTAGCCAAGGTATTTAAACGATGGTTTTTCATCGTTGGAAAGAGAAAACGCGCCAACTCCAATGTATCTAACACCGGATTGCCGACAGCAGGAAGATTTAACCGTTTGACGGCTTCCTGCAAAAATCCCATATCAAAACGGGCATTATGCGCTACCAAAGTGGCATCACCGATAAAGGTTAGAAAGCGCGGAATCACATCACTGATTTCCGGCGCATCTTTTAACATATCATCCGTGATATGAGTGAGTTCAGTAATATGGTGAGACAAACGACGATGCGGATTGACAAATTCTGAAAAGCGTTCGATGATCTTGCCTTCTTTTACTTTGACAGCGGCTAGTTCAATAATCACATCATGAACCGCAGAAAGACCGGTTGTCTCGACATCAAACACGACATACGTATCTGACAACAACTCGCGCTTTTCGGCATTCATAACGATCGGCACACCATCATCGACAATGTTGGCTTCCATCCCAAATAACAACTTAATCCCTTGTCCTTTGGCTGCCTTGATCGCTTCCGGAAAAGCTTGTACTCCACCATGATCCGTAATCGCGATGGCTGGATGCCCCCACTTTACCGCTCGCTTAATCAAATCCTTGACATCGACAACGCCGTCCATCGCTGACATCGTTGTATGGGCATGGAGCTCAATTCTTTTCTCTGGAGCCAAATCTTTCCGTTCATTGGCTTCAATCTCAACCAAATCATTGACCAACAGCACCAAATCGCGCGCAAATGTGTCAAATTGAACCGAACCGCGCACTTTCAACCAGTCCCCATTTTGAATCAATGCAAACACTGCAGCTTGTTCTTTATCGCGGGCAAACATCTTGCAGGCGATCGAGTTGGTGTAATCCGTCAGATTGAAAGTTAGCAATTGTCTACCGCTTTTTAGCTCACGCACTTCACATTTAAATACTTGACCCCTCACCACGATTCGCTTTTCTTCTTCGACGATTTGCGAGATTGGTACCGGTTCCTCTTGAATGGTATAACCGATCTTCTTTTCCATCACAGGAGGCGGTAACTCTTCTTCCTTTTTGTTGTTCGCTGACTCCGCTTGTTCAATTAACGCTTGTTCCATTAACTCTTGCTCTTGACGTGAGCGGATCTCCTGAAACTGTTCCCGATCTTTTTCAGTCTCTTCTTTCGACTTACATAGCAGCTGAACAGGTAATTGCTGCCCAGCAATCTGCTTATAATATTTCGCTACCAATCGATCTAGCTGACGTTGTTTGGCAAAAGAAAGGAGAGTGGCATTGGGAAATAGGATCTCAATTCGCGAATCAACCACTTTCCATTCGGTTTGTCCAAACCAACTGGCTGCTGCTGGGGCAACATTTTCTTGAATTTGTTTCTGGATAAGATATTTATACTTTTCTAAAATAATTTCATGCTCTACTTTATCGTAATAACACTGTATAAAAACAAAAATAGGCTGAAAATGTTTTTTTAACATAATTTGGAATTCATGCCAAATATCAGCTGGGAGAGGTTTAGGCAAACGTAGATGGATGAGCCATGAATTCCGCTTGGGATTTACCATGACCTTTTGAATTTGACCACCGAGAAAATGAGTGGCTAACCACTCTGTAGGTAAATTCGCCTCATGAAACAGTCGACGGAGCTTCTCTTGTCCAGACAAACAAATTCCCCCTCTAACATCCATCAGATCCAGAATATAGCTATCCTATCATAGGAGACAAACTCTCTCAACCAAACAAAAAATCGGTTCTTCAAAGAGAAGAATCGATTTTCATTTGAATGTTTCCGTGGCGCCTACGATTGGCTGTTTTGCCTATTTCAACTGACGTTGTAAGATTTGAATTCCCTCTTCTTCACGAACAGGTAAAAAAGCGAGACGATCATAAAACTTTTTGGCGGGATTCGCTTTAGCAAATGGTAGAGACAACGCCGAAAAGCCTTCCAGACGTGCTTGATTGATCAATCTTAGCAATAAATCTCTTCCTAATCCGGATCTTCGATATTCAGGGAGGACCGCTACTGTCACTTCGGGAATATCTTCTGAAATAAACCCATATCCGGGCTTCTCCTTGGAAAACTGGCGAAACCACGCGGCAGCTACTGGCCTTTCATCATCGATCGAGTCAATGATAAAACCAAGATCACCTGGCTGGCCCCAGTCTTCTAAATAACGATTTAACATTGGCTCAACCTCTTCGGCATTGCTAACAACACCATGGGAATCTTGGAGAGCCAAATATAAAAATTCCTCTAAGATTGGCTGATCAGCTGGTTTAGCAATCCGAAAAATATACTCCATGAAATCAACTCCTTACGCCTATTATAGCTTCCTAAATCGAATCTATCATTTTCACTAGCGAATTATTCGTAAATTAGTAGATTTCTTTCCCCTTTTCATCGTTTTCTTGCTTACCTTCACCCATAAAGATGAACCAAACGCTTTTCCGATTTCATAGAAATGATAAATGTATGTACAATGTTTACATGATTTAGCTCTTCTATCTTATTATTTTCAATAAACGAAAACAAACCCCCTTCTCTTAAAAAAGAAGAGGGTTTGCTAGGGAAACTATGTATCCAAACTAAATCACAACATTTTTTAAAGTACCCAACCGCTCTATTTCCAGTTCAACCACATCTCCTGGCTTTAACCAACGATGTACTTCCGTTCCCAATTCCAATAGACAGCCTGATCCGACTGTCCCTGAACCGATTATATCACCAGGTAAAAGCTCACACTCCATCGAAGCACGCTCAATCATTTGCGCAAAACTATAATATAAATCTTTCATATTACCTTTGGAAAGCAGAACACCATTGACGCGAGCCATCATCTCGAGATCCCAATGTTCTCCGATCCGCCGATCTTCCAGTTCATCCAAGGTAACGAGATAAGGACCGAGTGATGTGGCAAAATCTTTTCCCTTGGCAGGTCCTAGTCCCACTTGCATCTCGAGCATTTGAATATCTCGCGCACTCCAATCATTCATCACACAAAAACCGGCGATATACTCTATCGCCTCTTTGGCTAAAATATTTTTACCTCTCTTCCCAATGATACAAGCGACTTCTAATTCAAAATCCAACTGTTCCGTATATTTGGGTCGAGTCACCGGTTCCTCTGTTCGATAAATCGTATGTGGATTTGCATAATAAAACACAGGAAATTGATACCATACGTCTGGAATCTTTCGCCCAATTCGCGCAAAAGACGTTTTTACATGCTGTTCAAAAGCATAAAAATCCCTTATACTGCGAGGATTCCGTAAAGGAGCATGCAGGATTACCTGGTTAACAGGAACAGCAATCTCTTCCCCTTCGACCTGTAACTTGGAGACATCTTTGGTCGAAAGGTACATAAAAATCTCTTGCAAAACCGCTTGATTCGCCTCCCAATTTTGGAGAAAAGAAAATAGATCAGTTGGCAAAGTATGTGGAAAAACCCTCTCAATTTGCTCACTAACCCATCTCTGTGCAAGAAACACATCGACAACAAAATCATCTTTGAGCCAGCCCAACCGCGCCTCTGACTCCATTGGTAGTCCCTGTACCTGCAATTGATCGATTGGGATCGAATACGTAACCAGTTTCAAGCGCAGCAACCCCTTTTTCCCTTTTATAACATTTGTACTTTTGAAGGTTCATTTAAGACCACTTCTACAATCCGATCAACTGCATCCGGAGACATAAGTTGTCCATAATGCTGGGATAAAAAATGATTTTTTAACTTAAAAGAAAAAAAAGCTTCGATCTGCTCTCGAATCGTTTCCGGCGTTGTTTCTATTGCAAGATGATGATGAATCAAATATTTTTGATTTGCCTGTTCTTGTCCAGGAAATGCTTCAAATAGAAACATCGGAAGCTGTTTCGCAATTGCTTCACTGATCGTAACGCCACCAGGTTTGGTAACTAATAAATCAGCCGCCGACATCCAAACAGGAATGTCTGAACGGTAAGGCTCTATTCGTATATGTTCCTCATATGAGCGAGATTGTAAGCGTTCATATAGATTATTATTTTTCCCAGTCAATACAACAAATTGTATATTTACAAGTGGAATGAATTCATCTACAAATTGCTCTAAGGGACCTAATCCCATCCCACCGCCCATCACTAAAACAACAGGACGTTTGAGATCTAGCGATAGTTGACAGCGGGCATCCTCGCGAGACAACTTAGAATAATATCGCTCATCGACTGGAATACCTGTCTCAACAATTTGTACACCGGTTTGCCATTTTAACCTCTCTAACTTATCGCAGCTAAGCAGGAGTTTCGGGACACATAAGGTATCTGGTTCACGCCCAAACCAAATCGGATGTAGCTCGTAATCTGTCACCACACCAATACTAGGTATGTTATCCCATTTGGGAGGCAACATTAATAGAGCAAAAGGATGTGTGCTAATGATCTTGGTTGGCTCAATCTTTTCCAGTATTTGGATGATCTTTTTGCGAATGGTCCAACCGATCTTTTCGATCACTTCACTTGAAACATAACGAAATAATTTGGACTGATAAGTCCAATCATATAAATAATGATAAAAAAAGGGAAATTTGGTCAACATCCCTTGATAACCTGACTGCAACACAGGATGAAATTTACTCGGGATCAACTGCAACAGGTCCAAGGTCTTTGCTTCCACATCGGGTTTTGAGAGTAATTTCTTTTCAAGTGTCCGAGCAACCATGTTATGCCCTGTACCGAACCCCATGGAAAGAAGCAAGACTCGCTCCATTTTCAGTTCCCCCCTTAAAAAAACATTTCTTCCCAATTCTTCTGCTTCCTTCTGCTATAAGATTGGAGACGTTACTTTTTTATTTTAACTCAACCTTTCTTCTCATTGCGAGTAAAAGAAAGTAAAGATATCTCAATTAATTTTTTAACCGTTTGTCCTCCAATTATTCCTCCTATTTTGCCAGCCTCTTTCGCTGTCATTTCTCCGTTTCCATGTGGATGATAGGGAATGCGCAACTGATGAGCAATCTCTCTAGGCAAATTCGCCGGATCCGTTGCTTTGGTTCCCCGCGCTTCCTGTAACCATTTCGCTTGCCAGTGATTTAACGCTTCTCGCGATTCAGGGATTATTAACTTTCGTCCACGACGTCTGCTCAATCGAAAAACCCCTTTTCTACTTATTAAAATCATATCAAGATTATCCCCATAAAATTGTTACATTAGAACATACTTTTTTTGCCACTGGCATCTAAAAACGAATTTGCCAAGAAATCGAGCGCGACTCAACAAAAGAAAAAGCATCCTCCCTTTTTAGGGTGGATGCTTTTTCTATTTTTAACCCCGCGCTGCTAAGTAACGTTTATTTACTTCATCCCAATTGACTACATTCCAAAACGCTTTGATATAGTCGGGACGTTTGTTTTGATATTTAAGATAATAAGCATGCTCCCAAACATCGAGTCCGAGCAATGGAGTAGCTCCATCCATCAGTGGGCTATCTTGGTTCGGAGTGCTGGTAACAGCTAATTGACCGTTTTGGACGACAAGCCATGCCCAACCGCTACCAAATCGTTTTACAGCAGCATCAGCGAAAGCCTCTTTAAATTTCTCAAAGCTACCAAATTTCTCATTAATCGCTGCCGCTAACTCGCCGGTAGGCTCCCCACCGCCATTAGGGCTCATAATTTGCCAGAAAAGGCTGTGGTTAGCATGTCCACCACCATTGTTGCGAACAGCTGTCCGAATGCTCTCTGGTACTTCATTTAGATTGGAAATTAACTCTTCAATGGATTTGGCAGCTAGGTCATCATGACCTTCTAGCGCAGCGTTCAGATTATTTACATAGGTCGCATGGTGACGTCCATGGTGAATCTCCATCGTCAAAGCATCAATATGTGGTTCTAAGGCATCCTTAGCATAAGGCAATGCTGGCAGTTCATGTTTAGCCATATGAAAAACCTCCTATGTAACCCTTCTAGGTTATTATTGATTGAGTCGGACTAGACGCCCACTGATCAGTGCAAAAGTACATAGACTCCACGAAGGAAACCTAGTTACCCCTATTATGCTAAATAGACTACACATAGTCAACTTATTCGTTTAGAAAATACATTTATTTAAGTAAAGAAATTTCGAAGATCTTTGTTACATCATCCAAAATATAATCCGCTCCCAATTCTTCAAACTTGGCTCGGGCTGCTTGTCCTGTTAAACCGGTCAGCGTAGCTGCAAAATGACATCCCATCTTACGCGCAGCGATCAGATCAGCGACCGAATCCCCAACAATCAACACCTCTGACCCATTTTCAAGCGGTAAGGATTGCGCGAGAGCTTTTTCAATCGGAACAGAACGCCCCAAATATCCTTGGACATACGTATATGGCTCCGGTTTACCGAGAGGAGCATATTCCGGATAAGCTTCTTCTGCCTCGACCACTTGCGAAGCACTTACTACTCGGTTGGAATCAAATAGTGAGAAAAAGCCTAGTTCTGTCAACGGTACAACCGTTTCTAACTCCGTGCGTCCGGTACCGATCCCCAACGTAATCCCTTTATCCCGCAGTTGCTTTAACACTCGATAGATCTCTTGCGGATCCGCAAGTGGAATCTCTTGGCTTAAAAAGCCCGTTTTACCGACGCAAAATGGTTCTTTTTGTTCTACTTCTCGAAATAATTTTTCTCCGAGATACCATTCTTGGAAGACCAAGCGCCCTAACGCCCACAACGCACTGGTTCGGGAAAACTGATCTACTTCCAGATCAAACCATTCTTTCGCTAGACGATTCCAATAAATCAACAACTCATGCTTATCCACTTTCTCACTTTCATCAAACAAAGAGATAAACACGTCAAATTGGGGAGTAAAGGAAATATTTTTTGCTTTTATCGTCTCCCGCAGTTTATCCAAAGACTCTTTTGTAATTGGATTTTGTAGAATGTCGGCAACCAGCTTTTGATCTTTTTTCGCTACTTCTTTTAACAAAGAAAGTAGTTGTGAAGAAAAAATCATATAGGACATATCCCAGTTGGAGTTGACACCGCGTGTTTTGAGCCAATCTAAAATTCGATCCTCTTGGAATACTTCTTTACGAATCCGTTGAATCGTCTGGTCATCAGGGTGAATGGTAAACTGCTCAGGATTTAGTCCTAAAAAATGCGGAGCATTGAGAAGTTCCCAAACCGTTAGTGCCGTTGTATCAAAACATCTTTCTTCACTTAAAAACACACCATCTACATCAAATAAAATCATTTTATACATAACATACCCTCTTTTCATCATTTAATCAGACTCTCGCCTATTCTAGTCGAAGGAGCTTTTATTGACAAGGAAACTGCGCCGCATCTTTTCCCTAAATATGGAAAATAGTACTTCAAAAATTCAAATAGTTGGCATATGATAGAATAAAATGTAAATCGTAAGGGGGAATTCTATGTGAAAAAACGTTACTTATCCATGGCAATCATCGCTTTCATTTTGACATTGGTGTTTCCTCATGGAAACATCGCTGCCGCAAAATCTTCAAGCAAATACGTTAGCCAATACTCCAAACCCGTTTATCTGCTCGAAGTAAACAAAAGGACCAACAAAATGTACTTATATCGACATGGGAAAGTGATCCGCTCCTATTCAGTTGGAACCGGAAAATTTGATTCTCCCACTCCTTCCGGAACATATCGAATCGTACTAAAAATAGTCAATCCCAGTTGGCGACACATTCCCGGCGGTGTCCCCGAAAACCCGCTCGGCTATCGCTGGATGGGATTAAAAATCAATGGAAACAATGGGACAACTTATGGCATTCATGGAAACAATAATCCTGCCTCCATTGGGAAAAACTCTACCAACGGTTGTATTCGTATGTACAACAGTGATGTCAGAAGATTATTTCGGGTAATCCCCCATGGAACACCGGTCTGGATCCATCAAGGAAAAAGCAACGGTGTTTGGCGTGGCAATCTCGCAGCACGCTAACCTTTCCACGGCACAGCAAAATATATTGGAGAATGAAGTAACCCCGACGAACGTCGGGATTACTTTTTTATTTAATCGCTAACATCCGGTCGAGAGCAAGTCTAGATAACTCGGCCACTTCTTCATCCACTTTGATTTGATTGACAGGTTCCCCATTCACAATGCTTTCTAAGGCCCATAACAAGTGCGGACGGTCGATCCGATTCATCGTCAGACAAGGACACATCGTCGTACTCAAAAGAATAATCTTCTTGTCTTGATTTTCATTGGCTAAACGTTGTACTAGGTTAACTTCTGTGCCCACTGCCCATCTACTACCTGCTGGAGCTGCCTGAACCGTTTTAATAATATATTCGGTTGAGCCCGCATAATCCGCTCGTTGAACCACTTCAAATGAACATTCTGGATGAACAATCACTTTCATATCTGGATCATTCTTCCGCACACGTTCAATTTGCTCTACCGTAAACTTTTGATGAACGGAACAATGACCCTTCCATAAGATCATCCTTACATCCGCAAGATCTCCTTTTACCTCTTCCAACTCTGTCGTTTGCGGATTCCAGACAACCATTTGTTCGAGGGATACTCCCATATCATAAGCAGTATTCCGTCCCAAATGCTGATCCGGTAAAAACAAGATCCGTTTTTTCTGCTTGAACGCCCATTCCAATACCCGGTGCGCATTGGAAGATGTACAAGTCGTTCCTCCATGTCTTCCAACAAAAGCTTTAATCGCTGCCGTCGAGTTGACGTAGGTGACAGGAATGATCGTGTCTCCCCATTTCTTCTGCATGATCTCCCAAGCAATTTCCACATCTTCAATATCGGCCATATCTGCCATCGAACAGCCCGCTTGTAGATCAGGTAAAATGACGATTTGCTCAGGTCCCGCTAGCGTATCTGCTGTTTCCGCCATAAAATGAACACCACAAAAGACAATATACTTCGCCTCTTTTTGTTCAGCGCCAATCTTAGCTAATTTCAGTGAGTCCCCACGAAAGTCAGCATACTGAATCACATCATCCCGCTGATAATGGTGCCCCAAAATAACTAAGTCTTTTCCTAATTGCTCTTTTGCGCGGCGAATCCTCTCATCCAGTTCTTCACTAGAAAGCTTACGATACTCATCAGGAAGCAACGTATTCGTCAGTAACAAAGTATTTTGTTCCATTATTGATCCCCCGTTTCCATCTCGAAGTCCAAACTAATGTCTAACGCCTGAACCGAATGAGTCAGCCATCCCAACGAAACCCCATTAACTCCTGTCTCAGCAATCGACCGTACCGTCTCTGGTGTAATACCCCCTGAAGCCTCGGTCCACACTCGTCCATCGATCAACTTGACCGCTGCTCGCAGTGTATCTAAATCCATATTATCCAGTAAAATAGCATCTACATCGAGAGATAAAGCTTCGCGAACCTGCTCGAGCGTATCTGCTTCTACTTCAATTTGTACCATATGTCCAACCCGCTCACGTACCAAAGAGACCGCTTTCGCAAGGCTTCCTGCCATCGCAATATGATTATCTTTTAACATGACACCATGGCTTAGTCCAAAGCGATGATTGGTTCCTCCTCCTACGCGCACGGCATATTTCTCTAACACTCGAAGTCCTGGGGTTGTCTTCCGTGTATCTAATACGCGGCAAGATAGCCCGTCCAACTTTTTAACCAGCTCACGAGTGATCGTGGCAATCCCTGACATCCGTTGTAACAAGTTCAAGGCGACCCGCTCACCAGTTAGAATCGCCCGGGTTGGACCCGTTATGCGCGCAACGATCGTTCCCTTGGTCACTTCGGCTCCTTCTGGTTTTAGACGGGTCAGTTGACAAGCAGGATCTAGCTCTTTAAAGACCAAATCTACTACTGGAAGACCTGCGATCACCCCAGGCTGTTTAGCTAGTAAAACAGCCGAACTACGATGATCAACTGGAACCAATGCTTCGGTTGTTAAATCCTCAGCTCCAATATCCTCATTCAAAGCTTTACGGATAATCTCTTTTACACGAATCAAATTCATTTTCACTACCCCTATATTTCATAATGTTTCGTTGACCATTCTGGAATCGTTTCAGGGTAGTCAAAACGATAATGACCACCACGGCTTTCTTGCCGCCATAAGGCAGATTCCATGATGATTTGTGCGGTTAGTAACATATTCTGAACCTCAAAATAGCTTTCAGGGACTTCCCGCCTCAGTTCCATTAAGCGCTCAATTCCTTCGATTAATCCAGAAGAAGTACGGATAATCCCCGCATGTTCCCACATCATTTGCCGCAATCTTCTCTTCCATTCAGCTTCTCTTTGCTTATCGATACACATATCGGGATACGTTACTTTCATAACCGGATCAAAAGATTGCGGTTCCAAAGTAGACAATTTTTCAGCGACTCGCTGAGCGAAAACGGCTCCCTCCAATAACGAGTTACTAGCTAGCCGATTCGCACCATGAACGCCCGTCCGGGCTACTTCTCCACAAGCAAATAATCGCGGAATCGTCGTTTGACCGTCCAGATCGGTCTGAATTCCTCCCATAATAAAGTGAGCTGCTGGGGTTACAGGAATCCAATCTTTGGTTGGATCGATTCCATGTTGAAGACAACCACGGTAAATCTTTGGAAACCGATCGGCAAACCGTGTACCTAAGATTGTCGCATCCAAATAGACCTTTCTTCCTTGGCTCATCTCATGATAAATCGCTCTGGAAACAATATCTCTTGGTGCAAGATCTTTCCATTCATGATACTGGCTCATAAATGCTTCTCCAGTACTATTTCTTAAAATCGCACCTTCTCCACGTACCGCTTCAGATATAAGAAACATGGGATTTTGATCTACTGCCAAGGCGGTGGGATGAAACTGAATAAATTCCATATCGGATAGCTTAGCACCAGCGCGTTTGGCGATAGCAAATCCATCACCCGTTACCACCAGATCATTCGTGGTGTATAAGTATAATTGTCCACATCCCCCAGTCGCCAACACAACCCCTTTTCTAGCAAGGTAGAGGGTTGGTGGTTGAGCTGCAGCAACAGTTACGACTCCTTGACAAATTCCCTGCGATGATACCAGCAAATCGATAACCATGGTATGTGTCTCGATCTCGATCTGCTCCGACTGTCTCGCTTGCCTAAGCAACGATGATGTAATGCCCGCTCCAGTTGCATCCCCACCTACATGTAAGATTCGGGAGACGCTATGAGAACCTTCTCTCCCTAATGCATAATGACCATTCTCCTGATCAAATCGAGTTCCCCACTCAACCAACTGTTCAATCGTTTTCGGGGCCATCTCTACCATAAGATCAACAGAGACCCAATCACACAACTCGACACCGGTTCGCAACGTATCTTCCCGATGTAATGAGGGAGAATCATCTTTGCCGATGGCAGCGGCTATTCCCCCTTGCGCTCGAAAAGAATTGCTCTCTTCTTGCTGTGCTTTGGTTAAAATGGTCACTTGTCCTGCATTACGGAGATAAAGAGCAGTCATAAGACCAGCTATTCCACTACCTACCACAACAAAATCTGTCTCTACGCGTCTCATCTTATCCTACAATCCCTTTCACAAATTCTTAACAATTAGCTTCAGTTTTATTTTCTCAGGAAAATAAACATTGTCAACCATTAATGTTGAAAAGATAAAAAAAGAAGGGTGAGAGACGACGAAAACCGTATCATAAAATTCATCTTATTCTTTCCCTCTTTTAGCTATAATAATAAACAGAAATAGAAGATGGGGGCGAAATCATGAAAACAATCTACTTTGATTATGCGGCGACGAGTCCGGTTCGTCAGGAAGCGATGGATGCGATGCTTCCCTATTTTCAACAACACTTCGGTAATTCAGGAAGTATCCATGATGTAGGAACAAGAGCGCACCAAGCGATTGAATTGGCTCGGAAACAAGTAGCTACTGCTCTTGGCGCTTCGTCCCCACGGGAAATTATCTTTACCAGTAGTGGGACTGAAGCCAATAACTTGGCCATCATCGGCGCAGCTCGGTATGCATCCCGATTCAACAAAGGAAACCACGTGATCACTTCACAAATCGAACACCCTGCCGTGTTAGAAGCTTGTCGCTTTCTGGAACGCGAAGGATTTGATGTCACTTATTTACCCGTTGACTCGACCGGACAAGTAGCGGTAGAGGATGTCATCCAAGCATTGACAGATCAGACCATTTTAGTAAGTATTATGGCAGCCAATAATGAAGTGGGAACGATCCAACCGATCAAAGAAATCAGTCAACATCTTCGCCAATCACCTGCTTTGCTTCATACCGATGCCGTTCAATACTTTGGTAAAGTGCCTTTTACCGTTTCCGAACTAGGCGTTGATCTATTAACGATTGGAAGTCATAAAATTTATGGTCCCAAAGGGGCAGCAGCTTTGTTTGTTCGCAAAGGAGTTCAGCTCGATCCGATTTTATTCGGAGGTGGTCAAGAGCGAGCGCTCCGTCCAAGCACACTCAATACCCCTAGTATCGTTGGCTTTGGCGTTGCATCCCTTTTAGCCAGCAAAGAGGCAAAAGCGGAGTCCATCCGCTTGACGACGTTGCGTGATTACTGCTGGAAACGACTACAAGAGGAGATCGGATCTGTCACACTCAATGGTCATGATACTCATCGTTTGCCAAACAACCTTAATCTTAGTTTTCATCAAGTGGAGGGGCAAGCGATCCTTCTCGAACTGAATCGCAAACAAATTTATGTTTCCAGCGGATCTGCTTGCAGTTCTGGAAAGCATCAAGCCTCTCACGTCCTAAAAGCGATGGGGAAAAGTGATGATATTGCCTATCAAAGCCTACGCGTGAGTTTTGGAAAGGAGACTTCCAAAGAAGAAATTGACTTCTTCATCGACGAACTAAAAGCTGTTCTTCATTATTTGCGTTCGTTAATCCCTGCAGAATAAAGGAGTGTGTCAAAACCTTGTTCCCGATTCACCAAGCACGCACCCCTAAAAAACGCCCAAATCGACTTCGTACGCGTTTGCTTCAAGGCTTATCTATTTTGCTCCTAACCATTCTTTTTTGGATTGGGTTTATCTTTGCTCAACAGTACAACTACTCAGAACCCGATCAAGTGTATATCATGGGCACAGTCAGCTCATTTATTTTGGTCTTTGTTTTCTTACTTCTATTATTCTATTTTATCTTCTCTTTTATTAAGTTAAGAAAACAACCTGACCAGTTGAAAAGACGATTTTATCTTTTCACTGCTTTTTATTTAATTGCCAGTCCCCTCGTGCTGCTCTCGTTTGATAACTATCTATTGGTCACAGCAAGGGGAATTCAATACAATCCAATGTTTAATATTGAAGGAAAAAAAATAAGGAATTGGGAGCAAATTGAAAAGTTAGTCCTTGATTATGATATCCACTCTACACCGACGAAAAAACAAGAGGATCTGCGTTTGCGTTATATTATTTACTTTAAAGATGGTTCCAAAGTAGATCTAAATAACCCAAACTCTCCTTTATTTAAGGATTCGGAGTTCCTCACCATTCATCGTGTTTTACTAAAATATAAGGTGCCCATCCAAGTGATCCGACCACTTCCGAGCACATTTCAAGATAAAAATTCCTTCGTTTATCAACTTTTTCGTCAACCTCATAACATATAAAGGAAAAGCAACCTATATACAAGACGACACCGTACCCAACGGATACGGTGTCACTTTCACTTTATAGATACATCGCATTGGAATCGACAACTAAATAATACGTACAGACATCCGAACCTATATTGCGAAAAAAATGGGGTACATCGGCATCAAAGCATAAGGCATCTCCTTCCTTTAGCTCAATAGAATGCTCTTGAAATTTAGCTTCTAATTCGCCTTTGGTCACAATCACATGTTCAATAACCCCCTTCTTAAAAGGGGGGAAAGAACCAGCCGTTTCTCCTTTCGGCAAAATATTAAAAACCAATTCAACCCCTCTAGCCATCGATAAAAGCTGTCTTTCAAATCCCGTTTTATCATCTCTATATACTAAACGCATATCTTTCTTCGTTAAGTTATAAACTGGTTTCTCATCTTCATCCAGTAACTGTGATAAACTCACATCTAATGCACCGGCAATTTGCTTGGCGACTTGAACGGTTGGATTCTTTTCTTTTCGTTCAATCATCGATAACATCGACCGACTCACTCCACTGCGACTAGCCAATGCTTGCAGAGACCAACCTTTTGATTTACGGACCCTACGAATATTTTTTCCTAAAGACATGCCATCACTTCCTATTTTTCCACTATAGTAGATATCGTTTTTCTAAAAGTCCCCTTCCATCAGATCCTCCTAATAGATCCTTTAACATAGTTTTCATCTATACACCTTCATACCATCACAAACTTCTTAAGTATAAACTTCATATGAAACCAATCTCTTTTTCTCTCTCTCATCCCTAAACCATCATCAATTGATAAGGAGCTCACAGTCTCTCTTTCTATTTACTCTAATAAAAGGTTTCTTTGCAATACATCGTAACATTATTAAATAAATAGACAAAAATAGTTAGAAACAATGTACTTTTTCCCTTTTATTTCCTGTTCAACCCTGCTTTCGCCACCAAAAAAAAAGTCCGAAGGATGGCGCTTCTTTCCATCCTTTCAGACTGATTCAACCGATGAACTCACCTGATCCATTATTTTGCCAATTCATAAATCGCCTGGGCATAAATGGCAGTCGCTTTAAAAAGATCTTCTAGCTCAATAAATTCATCTTTTTGATGAGCCGTCTCCACCTTCCCTGGAAAAAGAGGTCCAAAAGCGACTCCTGTCTTCAGTGTTCGTGCATAGGTCCCGCCACCTGTCGATAAAAGCTCTGCTTTCTGACCTGTCTGCCCTTCGTAAACTTTTGCCAATGTTTTGATCAGTGGATGATCTGGTTCGCAGTAGTGAGCAGGTTTATGATCTAGATCGGTCACGTTCATCTGATACGCAGCCATCTGCTTCTCCACTTGAGCGATAATTTGCTCCGCATCTTCGCGAATCGGATAACGTACATTGATCCGAACATAATGATCTTTGCCACTCTCGTAGTGGAATACCCCCGCATTCACAGTCAACTTGCCGACTAAATCATCTTCCATCTCAAGCGATAATTTCTCTCCAAAAAAACTATCTATTAAACACTCATCGATCATTTGAATATAACGAGCTCCTGACGGATCCAAACGAATTCCTTTTAAAAAGCGAGCCAGTTCCAACGCTGCATTTCGCCCTTTATGGGGCTCTGAACCATGGAATGCTTCGCCATAGCAGACAATTCGCACATAATCATCTGCTTCTTCCGCAAACCCTTTGAGCTGATGATCCATTAAAAATTCCTGCACCTTCATTTTTAAGTCAAAAACATCCCCTGAACCGACCAACTTGGCAACCGCATAGTCTGGAACCATATTGACGCGTTGCCCTGCTTTAAACTCAGCCAACAACCAGCCGTCTAGAGGGGGAGAAGTTGGCTGGGATTCTCCGACCACTTTAAAATCGAGAAATCCTTTCTCAGCAATAATCAAGGGAAAATCAGCATCAGGAGTAAAACCCATCAGCGGCATTTCTTCCCGTTCAAAGTAATACTTCATGCATCTCCAGTAGCTTTCTTCATCACAACCCATAATGAGGCGCACCCGCTTAGACAGAGGCAAATTTAATTCTTTAACCAAACGCAGAGCAAAATAAGCGGCCATCGTGGGACCCTTATCATCGATGGCTCCCCTCGCATATAACTTTCCTTCGCGAATCTGCGGGTCAAAAGGATGAGAGGTCCATCCATCTCCTGCGGGTACAACATCGACGTGTGTTAAAACGCCAATCAATTCTTCCCCCTGTCCCCATTCGATATGTCCGGCATAGCCATCTACATTCCGTGTTTTAAAACCATCCCTTTCTCCCAATTCCAACATAAAAGAAAGCGCTTGGGCGATCTTACGACCAAAGGGAGCAGATGGTTCAGATGTGGTTTCATCCAAGACGCTATCAATACTCAATAATTTTACCAGTTCAGTTAATAACAGATCTTTTCGCTTATATACTTCTTCCAACCATTGCACTTCAGCCATGATTCAGTCCTCCAAAGCAACTACATTTTATAAAATGGAACGATTGAAATTTTCCGTCGTTTCTTTCATCCATTCTATCATTTTCCAACTATTGATGGTAAATTCTTTTCTTGACATATCTTTTTCTATAAAACAATCTAGAAGCGTATTCCATTTTAGAAAGAAGGAATTCAATTGCCATACGCATGGACTCATCTCACATTTGGACATCAGCTCTTAGCCGAAGCAAATCTTCCCTCACCGAAAGATAAATATCTATTTCAACTGGGTTGCCAAGGTCCTGATTTTTTCTTTTTCCACTATTTCTGGAAATTGCACAAACAAAACGTAGGTGCAGAGTTGGGAGAGTTATTTCATAATCAGCATTGCGGCGCAGTCTTAGTTGAACTGATTGAAGCGGTTCGGACCACTCCTTCATTAAAAGAATATGTAATGGGCTTTATTACACATTATATTTTAGACTCTTTTACTCATCCTTATATTCATTATCGGGCGGGATATAAGAAGTTTAAACATCAAAAACTGGAAGTGATCATCGACACATTGGTCGCGAAAAAAGTTCATCAGGTGGAGACATGGCGTACTCCCTTGACTCCGGAAATCGATATTGGTCATCTGCCTGAAGAGCTGGTGCAACTGTTTCATCAAATTGTTCAAAAATATTATCCCCAAATGGGAACTCGCTTCTCCATACATCATTATGATCAGGCCTACCAACATATGAAGAAGGCATTTTCCCTTTTCTATGATCCATCTGGCATAAAAGAGCTTTTCACTTTTGGCTTGATCACACCTTTCCGACACAAAAAAAAGTTCCCCTCGTTCGATTATCTGAATGAGGAGCATCGCATTTGGAGACATCCGGCCGATTTAGACGAAACATCAAAAGCAAGCTTTTGGGATTTATGGAAGGATGCTCTGCAGGAAGGAAAAAGAGTTTTGCCGGCGATCGTCGCTTATTGGCAATCCGGCAAGAGAATGGAAAGCCCTCTGCTTACACTCGTGCAAAATCGTTCATATGACCACGGGAAGGACTGTTCGCTTCAGCTAGAACGTCGCTATTCTGATCCAATTGTATAGATGTTTTACTGAATTTAACACAAGAGGATTCTTAGATAGTCATTCAGGGATATAAAAGACCAGCAAATGATTTACCTTTTTCGGCCGGATTCTCAACGTATCTTTACTCCATAAATAATTGTTGTGGATATGAGTGACTTAAAAAGTCACGATGCGAGATATCCCATCCGTATGCCCCAGCCATTTGAAAGAGTAGCAAATCGCCGATTTGTAATCTCTCGATAAAGACATCTCGCGCTAAAATATCATTAGGCGTACATAATTCGCCTGCTACGGTGATCCGCTCTCGACATAGCTCAGGTCTTGAAAAGGAGTACGGCCAATCGTCCACTTCGATCACTTCAAATGGATGATTATGTTTCCATGCTGCGGGTAAGCGGAAGTGATGAGAGCCTCCACGTAAAATAACAAACCATTTACCGTGGTTCTGCTTGATATCCAATACTTCCGCAATATAATATCCGCTAAAAGCGGTCAGGTAGCGTCCACACTCAAAATACAACGCTGGAAAGTTCTCTTTCTTCGGAAGATACTCGGATAGTTTTTCAGTAAAACTCGACCATGAAAATTGCTTCTCCACATCGTCATAATTTATCCCGATTCCTCCACCGACATTGACCACAGAAATAGGAATGCCAAATCGTTCAGCCCACATCTCGCTTTTTTCATAACAGTGGGAAATAAAGCGAAGATGTTCTTCTTTATCTAAATTGTTGGAGAGGGCATGAAAGTGAAAACCAGCTACTTGAATATAACGATCCTCTAGCGCTTCAGCCAATACCGTTTCCACTTCTAATTCATCAATCCCAAATTGCGTTGCTGTTCCTGCCATCTGCAAGCGACCGACTGGCAAGGCATCACGCAAGTTTACCCGTAACAAAATCGATACTTTATCTCGCCGATGATGAACGATCTCTTTTAAACGATTCAACTCTTGCAAGCTCTCAACATGAATATATTTTACTTTCTTTGTGATTGCTTCATGCAATTCATCATCTACTTTCCCAGGACCACCAAATATAAGTTCTGCTTCAGGACAAACTGCACGTACCTTTCGAATCTCTCCACCGGAAGCAACCTCAAAGCCATGGACAATGGGAGCCAGTGCGCTAATAATATTGGGATGAGCGTTGGCCTTTACTGCATAATACATAAAACAATTGTCTGGCAAGTGCTTCACAACCTTGACAACATGGTTACGCAAAGCTTTTAGATCATAGATATATGCACAAAAGGGAACACCTTTTTTCTTCTTTTTCTTTTCCAAGATAAATTTGACCAGATTATTCAACCGTCATCATCCTCTCACTAGAAAACTTCTCCTTTTGGCAGGCATACGGATATAGCGGATTGGGAACAGCAACGTAAACATCCCCTTTATGTGGAGCCAACCGCATATAGGCTAGTGCTTTATGTAAAACATCCGACTGATAAAAATAGTTGCGATCCGCCTTCGCATCTTCGCGCACCTGATCTTCTTTCATCAACTGACTAAAGATCTGATCGGTCACTGAGAAAATAATTTGCCATAATTCGCTTTCCGAAATACCATAATATTTGCAAATTTGTATGATTACTTCCCCTAAATGGTTTTGATATACAGTATAAAATACTTTATTTCTCATTTCATTTTCTTCATTAGCCAGCGTTAAAGAGCCTGGTAACAAATGAATAGGAAGTTCATATTTTTCTAATCGCTTTTTGTAAATTCTTGCTCCACCCCAGTCACGAATGAGCAGGCGAGTAGGCTTTCCACGACGAAACACCGGAACACTATTCTGCAAATGCCCTTCCAATCCTACGCCATACTTCACCATCAGCGTAAGATACCCAGACAAAACGAGGGTCGCATATTCCGCTACAAACTGCTTGACCGCTTGTTGTAAATCCATCTGATCCATTTGCCAATAATACTGCTCAATGAGATCACAGATGAGAGCTTGTCCCGTCGTCGGGGAAGGAGCATAGAGAGCAGTTCCGACAATCGCCAACTCATCATCGCCGATCTGGCTCTCGACTGATTCACGGAAAACGGCTGATAAATTCCGGCTTTTTCGTTCATCTTCGGATTTAAAATTGAATCCGAGCCACTCTCCTAATGGTGTAACTCTTCCTTTGAGTAGTAGTTCTTGCTCAATAATTTTTAGAATACATTCCGTAAAGCGGGGACCATTGTTCGTTGTATAACGGGAAATAGAGCGAACGGTTGAAGTCATCTGACTATCGACAGATACTTTGACTGACCATCTCTCTAACGAGTCCAGAGCGACAGGTTGAACCGTTCGAAAGGAGGACATCGCTTGACTGGCAATCGAATAATTATGAATTGGAATAATTAGATTCTGAGCGATTTCAGACGCATATAAATGAGGAATCACTCGTTCCCATTGCCAAACGTGAACAGGAATGATGAGATACAATTCCAGATCGATCCCTTGTTCCAAAACAGCCTCTTGTAATCCAGGATACTGATCCCAAAGATCGCTACGACATTTTGTATAAACACTCCACTCTGTCATCTCTTTATGAACCGCAACAAAGTGAAGATGTGGAGCACCTTGACATTCGGGGGAATAGGCAAAAACAGCTGAAGGCTCCATTCCCATCTTCGTTTTGGCTCCAGGATGCAAGTTATGCCCTTCGATACATAGCTGTTCAAAAAACAGACTGCTGTTAAAACGGTGCTGATGTTGCTTTTGATGTGAGACCCACTCCAGTAGATTGGTCATCCCTGCCTTGGTCATCTCTTTGGCAATGCTTCGTCTTTTATGCTCCCAAAATGCATATGCCAATGCCTGATTGGCACAAGCATTGCACAATTCTTGAGCTAGCTCCTCCCAACGATAGGAAGATTCATTTTTTAGGAGATAGATCCATTCGATCGGATGGGAAAGTGTTCTTCTTTCCCCGTCTTGTCCGATATAAAACGGTCGATCGATAACATATCGCTGAAACGCGTAAATCCTCTGTACAGGGATCCAAATTTCTCCTCCTTGCTTCAAAGTGAGTCGATGATAACCGATATAATGATTTTCTGACTCAGAAATCCTTCCCAGCTGTTTTTTCGCCTCTTCTACAGTCAGCGATGGCTTATTAGAAAGATCCATGATATTCTCCCTTAACATCGAGGAAACAACTGCTTTTAAAACGGTCTCTCTGGCTTTGGAAAGGTATTTTTGATACGCTGGAACATAAGCAGGCTTTTGTTTCTCCAAAAAATAGAGCATTTCTGCTTCGTAGGGATCATAACCACCTGATAAAATATTTTGATAAATGTATTCTAACGTTTTTTCTAACTCGATTACCATGACACCACTCCTTCTTTTAGTCCAACCAAACGAGCGGATTTTTCTGTGGCGAATAGATATAATCTTGTGCTATCTGATTCATCCGCATCGACAAAAGGGCTTTGACTTGAATGATTGGTTGCATAAAAGCATTCATATCTTTCTCATAAAAGGGATCTTCTTTATCCAATGATTGCAATAAATATTTATGTACAATCTTCCAAAATGGCTTTTCATCCATTTCAAAGTAAGAAGCAAGTGTAAAAATCATTTCGCCAAAATGATTTTGCAACACAGAGTGAAAAAATAGTTGATAAACCTCTTCTATTTTCTCAGTAAAAATGGAAGAAGATCGAAAAAGAGTCAAGTCCATCTGCTTTTTTAACCGATTTTGATCAATTCGGATCCCCCCAAGGTCCCGGACAATACAACGGATTACCCGCCCTCTCTTCGTAATAATCAGTGTATTTTGCATATGCCCTTCTAAAGCTACGCCATACTTTTGTATTAACACGACAAAAGGCGCCAAGACTTGACTGGTATAATGCTCAAAATATTCCACTGCTTGTCTCCACGTAATCTCTGACGTCATAAAATATTGTTTGATTAAATCAAGGAGTAATGGTGTCTTTTCCCATGGATTGTTTGCTGTCAGGCTAGCTCCAACCCATGCCATTTCATCTTCCTTTGTAAACTTACGAGGGCTATCCCGCAATATAAACGCTAAGTTCCTTTGATAAAACGCCTCCGGATCGTTTTCAATCTTATTGAAATATGCACCAAATCGCTCTGGTAAAATAATCATCCGTTCCGCTATTCTTTTTTCTCGGCTCAGCAACTCATTTAAAATTCGCGATAAGCGCGGACCATTCATCGCTGTTTCTGGAGATACGGTACGGATGGCACTTGTCGCTTGAACATAAACAGGTAATTTGACATGATAACAATGATCTAACAATGCCATTGTCCGAAAAGACAACGTAGCCTGTGAGTCAATCGAAAATGGCAAATGAATCCAATCATTCCAATCCTCTTTATAAAGTTTTGGTAAAATGTGCTCATATTGCCAAGGATGAACAAAAAAGAGCTGATAATCATCCAATGATCCACCTCTTTTGATACACTCATTTTTGATCTGCTGAAGGAGATTTGGATTTTGACCAAACAGTCTGCTATATAAATCAAATGATTCCACACTTGCTGTTTGAACATCTCTTTTCGGGATCAAAATGAGTCGAATCGGTACCACTTGAGCAAACTCAGGAGCATACTTAATGATCTCTTGATCAGAAAGCCCAAACTTCGTTTTCGCATTTGGATGAAGCGGATGCCCTTCAATGATGGATCCTTCCGAGTAAAGATATTCATCCAAGCCGCTTTTTCTCTTTAAAAACTGCAAGACATCAATCCAACAAGACGGGGGACCCTCCGTCTCTTGATATTGCTGAACAACTTGTTTACTCCAATCTTGTCGCCGTTCCCACTCTTGATAAGCTAGAATTAAATTATCTCGAGAATTGACTAGTTCCCTTACTAGCGACTCCGAAATAGCAATATTGAGTTTATTGCGTATAAATTCGATAAAATCAACCAATTTCTCTATCACAAATCTTTGATCATTTTGCTTAATGATGATCGGAGAGTCAAAAGCAAATCGGGTAAAGGCACCTTGTTGCTTAATTGGGATTTGTAACCAAAATGATTGGCTGCAGTGAAAGAGGAAAAGATACTGGGGATGGTCAGTGGTAAACCATTGCACATCTTTGGACAGTAGATTTTCTCGGACTATTGCATTCAACAGGTGCTGGATCACGAGTAGATCCGCTTTGCTCTTTTTCATCATAGGTAATCATTCATCCTCTTTTAGAATAACAACAATAATAATCATTATCAATTATTACATGATATATATAATTAAATTTCGATGACGTAAACTCATCCAATCATGATTTCTTTCGTTTGTAACTTTTTAACCACGGTAAAACTTCGTAAATAAATACTAAAATAAACGGCGAAATTCGTCAATATCATCCAAGAAATCAAAATAAAAAAGTCTCCTTCTCCGCTGTTTGACAAGTGGGAAAATAGAGACTTACAATCATCTTTGCGAAAAATTTAACAAAGATAGTTAAATAGTCGTTTAATTTTCTAAAATACGAAAGATCATATAAAAAATATAACCCATGATTGCTGTTCCTGGTAAGGTAAACACCCATGCAGAAATAATCTTTCCTGCTACACTCCAACGTACACTCCGAATTCGTTCTGCTGAACCAACCCCCATGATTGCTCCAGTAATCGTATGAGTGGTACTAACTGGAATACCGACCGAAGCAGTAGTGGCTAGAAGGAGTGCTGCCCCCGTCTCAGCCGCAAAGCCATGTGGTGTTTCTAAACGACTTAACCGTGAGCCAATCGTTTGGATTACTTTCCAACCGCCTAAGGCAGTTCCAAGCGCCATCGCCAATCCAGCCGAAAGCATCACCCAAAAAGGAACAATCATCTCCGATTGAACCCCTCCGAGAATCAGTGCCATCGTGATAATTCCCATCGCCTTTTGGGCATCTGAAGCCCCATGACTAAACGCCATAAACGCAGAGGAAAAGATTTGCAACGGACGAAAAAACCGTTTTACTTTCGAAGGGGCTTTATCAGCAAAAATCACACGAATCGCTTTCATCATCAGAAAGGAAATGAGTCCTCCCAATAACGGAGAAATCACCAAAGCAACTAAAATCATGATGATTCCATTGATCTGGATGACTGCAAAACCTTTATAAGCGATCGCTGCACCAACCAAGCTTCCAATCAAGGCATGCGAGGAACTGGTAGGCAGCCCCATTAAAACAGTAACCACATTCCAGATAATCACAGCTAGCAAGGCAGAGACTAAAACAACATTGGTAATCAGCTGGGCATCTACAATATCTTTTCCGATGGTTTTTGCTACTTCTGTTGAAAAAAAGGCTCCTGCTAAATTAAGAAGTGCTGCCATGATAATCGCTTTGGTAGGAGATAATGTCCGTGTCCCAACAACCGTTGCGATCGCATTTGCGGTATCATGCCAACCGTTCGTAAAGTCAAAGATGAGAGCAAGAATAATTACGATGACCATTAGTATAAATGGATCAGGCATATTTCATAACCACACCTTCCAGCACACTAAACAGATCTTCAAACGTATCTGTAACATTTTCTAGTTTCTCGTATACTTCCTTCATCTTGATCAATTCTAATATATCAATATCTTTCTTGAGCAGCATTTCTGAGATCCCTTCTCGCATTAGCCTGTCACCTTGATTTTCAAGCTTGTTGATCTCGATTGATAACTTTCTCACTTGCGCATAGTTTCTTTTCTCCAATGCTAGGAAGGCTTCTTGCAAATATCCCGCACAAGTCTCTATAATCTCGCCAAATTTCACTAGATAGGGAGTAGAATGATCGATATGTAAATAAACAAAACGGGCAGCCGATGCCTCAATTCCATCTAAGACATCATCAATTTTAACGGCAAGCTCCAAAATGTCTTCCCTGTCAAGAGGCGTGACAAACGTTTGATTAAGCTCTCGGATCAGTAAATGGGTATACTCATCGCCTTTTGACTCCAGTTCCTTAATTTTCTCTGCATATTTCTCTTTTTCCGCCAACGTTTCAATATTTTCACGGAATAATTGGGATGCTTGGATGATATTGGAAGTGGCATCTACTAGGACTTGATAAAAAAGCCGGTCCTTCGATCGATTAAAAAACAATGAATTCTCCCCCTGACTTAACAGCTTTTTATTCGCCTACATAATGATACAGCGCAAAATTAACAATGAAAATACATATGATTAAATATTTATTACATATTAATTTCCTCTTAACAAAAACTTAACAATAAAAAATTCTATTTGTCTTGACATGTAAATATTGTTAATAAAACTCATCAAAAGGCGTTTGACAATAGAATTTGTCAAACGCCTTTTCCTTATGCATGAATACTTTGTGAAATATATGTTCCTTCAATATACAGAAACAACAGGTTTAAATCACAGATTCGACTTGAAATTTCATTTAGCTCATCCGTTAGTTGATAAAATACTTCTTCGTCATCTGCTTCTTTGAGTGACTCATACTTATCGTTATATTCTTGTTCCCACGCCTTAATCTGATCAGGAATTTTTGAACATATTTCTTGACAGATCAGTTCAAATTCCTCTCTTTCTGCCTCGGATAGCTCTTCATAGTCAATATGCAGAAATGGACGATCAATTTTTAAGCGTCGGTCGTACCGAACTTCATAAGGCTTTGTTTGCATTCTGTCCTCACTCCGATGAACCATTGATAGAACCACTCTGCTCGGTCACAATTTCTAAGCTACTTTCTGAAGGCGTAATGGAATGAGCTCTCATAACGCTCTCTTTATATTGATTAAACTCTTCAACAGACTTTCCGTCAGCTTTCCAATCTTGCTCGAGCCTACTGACACTGTTTTTCCATTCTGCGTCAATTTTCGCGTTCACATTTTTCAACAGATCACTCATATGTTTGCCAACTTGTTTATAACGATCTTCAATCCATTTGTCCATTTGTGCCCATTCTTTGGCGTTGATCTTTTGTAGCTCTTTAATATAGTCATTGGCCTCTACAAGTCGTTCATATTCAAGATTTAATTTATCAACAACACCTTGGTAACTCTCCTTTAAACTGTTTTGATCTGTCCGATAAGCTTCAGTAATTTTCGATAGGGCCACTAGTTGCCAAGGTTGATTGTTTCGAGCAATTTCTTTTTGGATGGACCCAAGCGTCTCTTCGATTTCCTGCTGATCTGAAGTTTTACTAAAATTACCGCCAGCAGTCGTAGCCAATTGTTTTAACTCAATCTCATCTTTTGTAGAGACATCGAGACCAATGACTTGGAAAGTAGAAACCTGTTTAGAAAAATGAATTTCCTCCGCTTCACGAACCGGATCTCCTCCGCATTGATCCGCTTGATCTGTGATAATAATAACTACATTCCTCGCTGTAGAATCCGTTTGTTCAAAAGTAGACCGAACCGCCAAAGATAATGGACTTTCTGCTGCTGCTGGATACGTTTGCTCTAAAGCTGCTTGCAACTTTTGGGCATTATAAGGCTGTTTGGGATAAATTATCTCCGGAGACTTGCATTTCGCTAACGGATTGTTGTCAACAACTGCTTTATGCCCAAAAATACCGACTGATAAGTTGGCATCACTTGGAAGTGAGGCTGCAAACTTCTTCAGGGCCTCTTTGGCCTCTTGAAATTTACTCTTTCCATTCTCCTCTTTTCCCATTGAATCTGTTATATTTAGAAACACAATCACATTTGCCTTTTTGGACTGAGAAGATGGGCTTTTTGGTTGGTGCTTAATCAGATCCACTTGTGATTGATAATTGGGCGTAAACTTCATAAAGTAACTATCTTCCATTTTATAGTTTTCGCCTACCAAACCCAGCAAATAGGCATAAATTTTCTCGCTAGACATTCCTTTGGGTATTTGCGACAACGCCTCAAATACCTTTATGCGGTCAAATTTTTCTCCAGCATACCTGCCTATTCCATCATCCATGAGAATGTGTTTAAGCTCCGTTGCTGGTATGGGCGCAAGCTGCTGTTCTTCACCGGATGGCTCTGATTGGTACGCTTGCCCTCCCACCTTGGTCTCTACTTGCTCGACATTGTTCCCCGTCGTTTTTTGAATTTGATCTATCACCGAGGAACAACCACTTAGTACGACTAGGATCCCCATCAACCAAGCAAGTAATATCGTAGTCTTTACTTTCGATTTCATAAATACCTGCCTTTCAACCCTCTTTACACCCAGTAACCCTCATTCTCTTCTCCATATTCTATGCGAAGATGACAATTCCTTGCGCATAGAAGCAGTAAAAAGAGGATCGCCAACCTCTTCGAGCAGTGTATATAACTTTATTTTGCTTGATTTTATCATCCAATACAATATACTTATTTGGACATACGGTGATATTTTAATGATTTAACAAAATTATACTTAACCTATTAGTGGTTTTTCTTCTGGATATTTGTATGGAAGATGCGTTCTCGATTTAGCCAATGCCAATGTCAAGGTGACCGGTCCCAGTTTCCCAACAAACATGCTAATGATCATAATCACTTTACCCAATGCGCTTAGATCAGGAGTCAATCCCATCGACCAGCCCACCGTTGCAAAAGCAGAAACGGTCTCAAACATGGCCGTTAGTAGATCGGTTCTCTCGGAAATGGTGAGGATCATGGTCACAATAATCACATAGATCAGCGCCGCTACCGACACAGTCAGTGCTTTATAAACCAAATAATGGGGAATTCTTCTTTTAAAAGCGACAATGTCATCATGGCGCCCGCGCAACATATTCCACACCGCCAACAAAATCACTGCCAAGGTCGTCGTTTTAATCCCGCCACCCGTTGAACTGGGGGAAGCTCCTACAAACATTAATAATATCATCATAAATAATGTTGTCGGATACAGCGAACCGAGGTCAAGGGTATTGAGACCCGATGTACGACAAATGGATTGAAACCAAGCAGAAAGCAGCCTTCCGTCCCACGATAATGCCCCCAAAGTTTTCGGATTAAACCATTCGATCAATAAGATCATGACCATTCCGCCGATGATCAACATCAAACTCATTATTAAAACAATCTTTGTATGTAAACTCAATTTTTTACCTTTTTTATAAGAGATTAGCTCTTGAATAACAATAAAACCGATCCCACCCAACAAGACAAGACTGCCGATCGTTAAAACAACCACTGGATCATCTACATATCTTGTCAAACCACTAAACTTTCCATCATCTCCAAATAAATCAAAACCAGCATTGTTAAAGGAAGAAACAGAGTGGAAAACGGCATAATAGATCCCTTTAGACAACCCCCATTCTGGAATAAACCGACTGCTTAAAATCAAGATGCCCAACGCTTCGATGATGATCGTAATGAGAAAGATCGCTTTGGCTAGACGAACGATCCCCTCCATCGTCGATAAATTTAAAGACTCGGTGAGAGCTAGCCGCTCAGAAATTCCAATTTTCCTTCCTAAGAGAACGGCAATCAAGGTGGTAAACGTCATAAAACCAAGCCCACCTATTTGAATTAACAATAAAATGACGACTTCTCCAAAATAGCTAAAGGTTGTAGCAATATCTACTACAACCAATCCCGTTACGCATACAGCGGAAGCTGCTGTAAACAATGCATCCAGAAAGGAAATATGTTTATTCGGCTCTGCTGCAATCGGTAAACTCAATAAGAAAGCACCTACGAAAATGGTAAATGCCAGACCCAAAACTAAAATTTGCGGTCCCGTTAATCGCTTAAAGATAGAAAACCGCCCTTTCACCATTGGATATTTCCTTTCTAACTTTTTCTTGATAATTGATCGTCACATAGCTTAGATTATAATCAAGAGCTTACCGCACAACAAGAAAGGGACTTTTAAGATGATCGCAATGGACAAAAAAAAGACCCGTGTAATCGTCGGAATGTCAGGTGGTGTCGATTCGTCCGTCACCGCTTGGCTCCTTAAAGAACAGGGGTATGATGTCATCGGGCTTTTCATGAAAAACTGGGATGACACCGATGAGTTTGGAAATTGTACAGCTACGGAAGATTTTGAAGATGTCCGCCGTGTCTGCGCTCAGATCGGCATTCCCTATTATGCTGTCAATTTTGAAAAAGAGTATATGGAAAAAGTGTTTCAATACTTCTTAGAGGAATATCGCCAAGGCCGCACCCCCAATCCAGATGTCATGTGTAATCGTGAGATCAAGTTCGGCGACTTTCTAAATAAAGCAAAACAACTAGGAGCAGACTACATGGCTACTGGTCACTACGCGCAAATCAGAGAGATAGATGGACAGAAATATCTTTTACGCGGAGCAGACCCCAATAAAGATCAGACATACTTTCTCTACGCTGTAAAAAAGGAACAGTTGTTCCAAGCCATGTTTCCAATCGGCCATCTGAAAAAAGCAGAAGTAAGAGAAATCGCCAACCGAGTTGGATTAGCCACAGCGAAGAAAAAAGACAGCACCGGAATCTGTTTTATCGGTGAAAAAAACTTCCGTGAGTTTCTATCCCAGTACCTTCCCGCTCAGCCAGGGGAGATCTGTACCTTAGATGGAAAAAAAATCGGTACACACAATGGACTGATGTACTATACGTTGGGACAACGACAAGGACTGGGAATTGGTGGGATTGGCACCGGCGAACCTTGGTTTGTTGTCCGCAAAGATGTAGAGAATAACATTCTCTACGTCGCTCAAGGTCACAACCATCCGGCCCTTTTTTCCAAAGGGTTATATGCTTCCAACGTCAATTGGCTGATACCGGAAGAGCCGACCAAACCTTTTACCTGTACTGCCAAATGCCGCTACCGGCAACCGGATCAAGCAGCCACAGTGACTCCACAAGCAGATGGTTCCATACTCGTTACGTTCGAGAATCTCCAACGAGCCGTTACACCGGGACAATCGGTCGTCCTTTATGATGGTGATCTTTGTCTCGGCGGAGGAATCATCGAACAAACCATTCGTTAACTTCTTGGAGGGGAAATAGGATATCTATCCTATTTCCCCTCTTTTGCTCTATTTGCAATGAAGATTATGTGACAATTGACAAATCATCGTTTGGATTTCTTCTTTTTTACATACTTTCTCTTTCTTTTGACAAACTATAAATAAGCATCGTCCCTAAGTAGCTCATCCCAATGGTTTGGATAGAAAGAAAAGGAGACTACTATGAGCAAAAATTCTTCCTCAACCATCGATAACTTGCAATTTATCATGTTATATATGACAGCAATTGGAATCATTAATCATGTCATCATCATTCCCTCTCTACTAACGGCATCAGGACGGGATGCATGGGTTGCCGTCATTGCGACAAGTATCTTTACCTTTCTATTCTTGATCATCATCTATTTCACGATGAAGCAAACAAAGCAAGCAGAGATTTTTGGATGGCTTTCACAGCATTGGGGGAAGTTTGTTCCTCGGTTCATTGCCCTGATCTGTATCCTCACCTTTTTTGTTTGTAATGTAATCATTTTACGGGACACCAGCTTGTGGAGCAAAATTTCCTATTTACCTGAAACACCGCTGATTGTCATCCTAATAACGATTGCCATTCCTTGTACTCTCGCAGCAGTGGCTGGACTTCAGACCATCGTCATTGCCAATGGGATTCTATTGCCCTTTGTCATCCTCTTTGGCTTTTTAGTGATGAGTGGGAACATCCCCAAAAAAAACTACAGCCTATTGTTTCCGATCCTCGAACATGGTTTTCAACCAATCTTTCATGGGATAATCTATGTTGCTTCTGGAATGGTTTATCTCGTAACGACTATTTTTATACAACATCAACTGAAGAAACCGCTTCGATACCGCTACCTATTAATCATTGGAGCCATTTTAATCCTTTTAACGCTGGGACCGACTGCCGGTGCCATTGCTGAGTTTGGCGTTCCAGCAGCTACAAAGTTTCGCTACCCCGCTTTTGAACAATGGACGCTTCTAAATATCGGTGAATTTATCGAGCACATTGATTTTCTCTCTATCTATCAATGGCTCACCGGCACGTTTATCCACTTGTCTTTCGGTACATATCTAATGATTCATATTCTTAAAATTAAGTCCAAAATCACACAGCTTTGGGTAAGTATATTGATTACAACGATGGAAATAACTGCTTCCCTTTTTCTTTCTTCCGACATCATCTTTTGGAGAGTTACCCATCAATATCTCCTCCCTGGAATCCTGATGACGTTACTTTCAATCTCCTTATTACTATTTATCTTTTCATTTAAAAGAAAAAAGAAGGAGTCTTTATCATCATGATCCAATGGCTACGCAGACAATGGATAAATAAAAAAGCTGACAACGCAACCTCTGTCCCCCAAACGCTCTCTTCTCGGTTTGAAGAGAACCAAAAGCTTCTACGAACCATCTTTGATTTAAGTCAAGATGTGAAAATGATTGAGAAAAATTTTGTTTATCCACATAGGCGCTCGAAGGCACTCCTGATCTACTGTGATATGATCGTCAATAAAAGACGCATGATCGAAGCACTTCCAGCAATCGAAAGCTTGGCCGAAAACCTATACCATCCTTCGGTGGAAAGAAAAAACAATACTCTCCCTTGGTCTTTACCGATTGGAAAAACCAAGCAAATCGATGAGCTCATCCAATATGTCTTCTCTGGTTTTCTGGTCATTCTTTTTGAAGGAAAAAACGAAGTATTTTGTTTAAATATTGCCGATTTCCCACAACGTAGTGTTGAAGAGACCAATGCGGAAATTTCGATTCGCGGACCTCGTGATGGTTTTACGGAGGATCTTCGTGTCAACGTGGCGTTAATTCGCAAACGTTTAAAGACCGAATCACTTGCCTACGAAGAATTTATTGTGGGAAAACGGAGCAAAACGCAAATCGGTCTTCTCTATATAAAAGATATTATCTACCCTGAGTATGTCGAAACAATTAAAAAAAGGATCAAAGAAATCGATATCGATCTGATCAGCTCCAGTGCTAAATTTGAAGAGTTAATCGCCGATCGCAGCTACTCCCTCTTCCCTGCTTTCAACTACACTGGAAGACCTGACTTTGCCGCCAACGCACTTGTTCGCGGACGTTTTTGTATCATCATCGATGGTTTGCCTACCATCCTGATTGGACCGACCAACCTGATTAATCTGATGAAGTCAGGAGAAGATAATCAATTTCTTTTTATTTATCCATCCTTTGAATTCATCTTTCGTCTTTTAGGTATTATTGTCACCCTCCTTTTACCCGGTCTTTGGATTGCCCTCGCCGGCTTTCACCAAGACCAAATCCCTTATAATTTGCTAGCCACTTTAGTAGAATCACGGCGAGGAGTTCCTTTTCCCATACCAGTTGAATCGTTTATTATGTTGTTTTTATTTGAATTGTTTCGTGAAGCGGGAATGCGCCTGCCGCTAAGATATGGACAAACGTTCTCCGTCGTGGGGGGATTAATTATTGGGGATGCAGCAATCCGTTTTGGTTTGACCAGTGCTGGCACAGTTGTAGTGATGGCTGCTGCGATTGTCGCAAACTCCATGCTGGTCAATCAGTCATTGGTTGGGACAACAGCTGCTTTACGGGTTTATATTATGTTGTGCTCCTCTTTTTTGGGGATGCTCGGCTTCCTAACAAGCTATTTTACAGTGGTTCTATACCTTGCTCATTACCGACCGCTGGGTGTACCTTATCTCGCTCCCGTCTCTCCTTTTATTTGGAAAGATTTCTTCCGTGGGATCCTTCGTCCACCAACCGAGGCGATGAATGAACGACCCAAGTGGCTGAAAGTACGTGACCATGATCGGCAGGGAAGCAAATCATGAACTGGAAAAAAACGATCTTGATGATCCAATTGATCCCTCTCTTCTTTTTGGGAGGATGCTGGGACTCAAAAACGATCGAAAGAATCTATTATATCGATGTTATGGGCTTTGATTATCGGGATGGGTACTACCATATCTACTCCAAGCTAACCAATTTTTCTCTGCTAGCCAAGTCTGAAACAGCTAGTGGCAAAGGAGATGCGATGAATTGGCTTGGTCATGGTAAAGGAAAAACACTACACGAAGCCTTTTTTAACCTTTACAGTGCATCTGAGCAGATGCTTAGCTATGCACAACTTCATGGTATGTTTTTTAGTGAAGAAGCCTTGGAAAAGGGCATTTTAGATGAAATCATCGAGTTATTTGGGCGTTTTCATCAAGCGAGGCCAACTCAATGGATCTTTGCTACTTCAGAGCCACTTGAAAAAGTATTAATGATTCCCTTGGAAATCTTTATTCCCAAACGATCACAGACGCCTTTGCTTGCTTACAAACAACATTCATGGATTCGACCTGTTCATATGCATGAAGTATTATCCAAACTATACGAATCCGGAACAACTTTGTTAATCCCTCGCGTGAGAACAGCGACACTCTGGCGTGATGAAAAAAAGCCCATCCAAACGTTTCAATTAAACGGAGTTTATTCGCTACGTAACCATAAAAAAATAAGCAGTTATGCGGATCACCATTTATCAGGACTTCGCTGGATTACCCCAGAGACCAACCGAGCCCTTCTCATCCTAACCGAAGGAAATCAAATGGTCGCCACGATGGTTTTTAGTGAGCCAAAGGTTAAGATCAAATCATATATTCAAAATGGAAAACCCTATTTCGATATCGACATTTCTGTCAAAGGACAAATTTATATGATGCCAAGGCCTATTCAAGTATCAAGACTTTATCAACTTGCAGTGAAAAAGATCGAAGAGCAGATTCGTTCTACTTTTCGAGAAGGCGTCACACGGAATGATGATCTCTATTCGTTATCCCGTGTACTTCTCAATCAACATCATGCATTTTGGAAAAAGCTTACTAAAGAAAAGGAATTTTTCCTTGAGAAAGATTCATTACGATCTGTCCGGATCAAAGCGAATATCACCAACTCTGGAGGATTAAAGTTAAAGGATAACAACTCGTTTAATCCACCATATCTCGATAAATAAAGTTACTTAAAAAAATAGGATCACTCCCGATTGAGTGATCCTTTCTCGGTCTAACATTATGTTGACATCCACACGGCTTTCGCCATGGGTTTCTCGAGTTGTTAGCGTCCGCAGTCCGTTTCCGTTTTGGACATCACCCAAGTTCAGGGCTTTAACATCATCCCGTCCCATGCAGTTAGAATGGATCCTCATGGGTGGAGCGCCTGTTACCAGCGTTCTAGCTCCTTTTACTTACTCTTATGGTTTCCCAGCGAAGAGAGTTCATCACGTAATAGATAATAATAGGGGAGACGGGTCGACTCTCCTGCTTTCGTACGAATTGTAATAAAGCCCACTCTTTCTTTTCCTTCGCGAACATTGTACGGCATCGTCCTCACTTCGAAGATACCTGTCTGCTTTGGTTGAAGAGTAATTTGTGACTTACTGAGTTTGATATGATTCTTCTCCGCAACGGAAAGAAAATAGGTTTGTTTCCTGTTCGTCGGATTGGTTATCTTCACTTTTAACTTTGCTGTATGTATAGGAGACTTGATTTTGCCAAAACTAAGCGAACTCGGAAATACCATCACAGGTGGCTGAAAAGCCTTTTCGACATGAATGAAGCCACTTCCAACTTCGAGGGGATTTTCTGAATCCCGAACAGATTGGGCTGTATTCATTAACGCTGACTTTATATCATCCGGTGTCCATGATGGATGGGCTTGCTTTAAGAGCGCTGCTGCTCCTGCCACGTGAGGAGTAGCCATGGAGGTCCCATTTAACATCTCAAGCCCTCCTTGAAGAACACTGGAGTACACATTGACACCGACTGCTGTTACATCCGGCTTTAACGTATGATTCACAGTAGGTCCTCGCGAGGAGAAATTCGCCAAATACTTTGAATTACCGGAGATAATTTCTTTTTCCGAATTCAGCTGAAACTCGCCAAAAATCCGATTTCCTTTGCTGATCCACTCTCCATCTTGATCAGAAACCATCCCCATCGGGATTGAAATCTCTTCCTCAACAAACATGCTGCTGGGATCTCCAGCGGAATGATTGATAATTAACAATCCCACAGCTCCACGATCCATCGCATGCTTTCCTTTGAGGGTAAAGCTACAAATTCCCCGCTTTAATACAGCAATTTTTCCCTGTAGATCTTGTGTGATAGGCTCACACCCTAATCCATCCTTTTCAGAGACGACTGCCAGAGGAGCGGCAACCCTACCAGTGATTTTCCCCCCCGGATCACTTGTTCCAATCATCACTTCTCTTTTCTGTCCATCTACTTCGATGTTCATCGCTGTGCCGATAAAATGGTGATTGGTCACTGCTCCCACCGTTATCGACTTCGCTGCAATACCAGGCGAAGCAATCGTCATCGGATCCGGTCCTTCATTTCCAGCAGCGACCACCATGGTGACACCGACATCACTTGCCGCATTGACCACCTCCACTAGAAGATCAAAACCAACAACTGCTTCCCCTCCCAAGCTCATATTGATAATATCCATCCCATCGTTGACAGCATCTTCTACCGCCTTAGCAATAAAGATACTTTCAGCAGAGCAATTCTCACAAGGAAAAACATTATAATTTCCGAGATAGGCTTTAGGAGCGACTCCACTAAGTGGACTTTTTACCAAGCCAGTTGGATCTTTGTAATCTCTTTTACCCGCGATCGTTCCTGCCACATGGGTTCCATGTGAGTCCAGTGCCTTTGGGGAAGCGGTAAGATCCGGACTATACACCTTTGCCACAATCACTTTATTGCTCGTAAATTTTTTATCCTCGACTCGATTTACTTTGGGAAATCCTGCCGGCATTTTTAATGAAGCGTCTTTTAGAAAAGGATGATGGGGATCAATCCCGCTATCAATCACTCCTACTTTTATCCCGTCTCCTTGGAATCCCTTTTTCCATAGAGACGGACTATAAATAAGTTGGTTGCTCTGATTCATCAATGGGATATATTTTCTACTCTGAACAACACGTTTCACCCCAGGACCTTGCGCCAACATCTTGGCGTCGGTTGAACTGGCTTTGACAGCGATCCCGTTAATCAAAGTGGAAAATTCCGCAGTCACAGTGATCTGCTTGTTCTTACTCTTGAGCCATGCTTTAAATTCTTCATGATCTTTTTTTAGTTGCTCATCGTATTGTTTAGCAAAAGAATGGTGCAATTGGGCGGGAGTTAAAGGCGTTTTTATCTCCTTTTTCAACTTTTCCACAATGGACTCATTTTTCAACTGAACAAAATAATATTCATGCTTTGCATCTAACCCACGAGAAGATTTTTCATCGAAATTTGCCTGAACGAGTAACAGATTAAGCATGACAATCAAAAGGATGCTAACAACAAACAAAGAGAAATGCCCTTTTTTCCTCATACCATCCCACTCCCTGAATATTCGGAATTTGTCATATCTATATAGATTCTGTCACATGATTGGTTATACCTTCCAAAGCGATCCATAAAAAAAACCTAACTCATATCGAGTTAGGTTTTTGGTGTGCCCTGAAAGATTCGAACTCTCGACCTTCTGATCCGTAGTCAGACGCTCTATCCAGCTGAGCTAAGGGCACATGTTATACTCAAATGTCTATACGTTTTCGATGAAATCAACCCCATCCAACAGTTGGATAAGGAAAATGGTGTGCCCTGAAAGATTCGAACTCTCGACCTTCTGATCCGTAGTCAGACGCTCTATCCAGCTGAGCTAAGGGCACATGTTATATTCAAATGTCCATACGTTTTCGATGAGATCCATCCTATCCAACAGTTGGATGAGGAGTTTGGCGTGCCCTGAAAGACTCGAACTCTCAACCTTCTGATCCGTAGTCAGACGCTCTATCCAATTGAGCTAAGGGCACATCATGGTGCGGACGAAGGGATTTGAACCCCCACAGTCTAGTGACCACAAGAACCTGAATCTTGCGCGTCTGCCAATTCCGCCACGTCCGCATGGCAAAATAAGAAGAAGAATTGGAGGCGGCACCCGGATTCGAACCGGGGATCAAGGTTTTGCAGACCCATGCCTTACCACTTGGCCATGCCGCCATGGTATGAAATCAGAAACAGCTGTATACGATAAAGGTATCATCATCGGAAAGGAGAATAGTATATGATTCCCATTCAATCGACGATAGAAGGTTATCAAAACTCATTTGAAAAGGCAAATCAGTTTTTCCAAGAAGAGAATTTTACACTTGGAGGTGGTTATACTTATGAACACGGCTACTTCGACCATCCCTTGGATTGGGAAGAAGAACATGGTTATCGCTATTACCTGCGGATCCCTGTGATCGCTCTGGATGGTGAATTGGACCAGCCGCATACCAAAGTGAAGTTAGGTCAGCCTTTTGTCATCAAACACGAGTTTTTAACAGGAAACGACCCTACAGCGAGAAGTGGTATCTTCACAGCATTGATCAATCAGTTTAGCCAGCCAATCTCCACGGAAGGGAGCCCGATCCACGAGAAGTGGTTGGACCGTGCCAGATCGCTCATTCAAACACTTGAGCAAAAAATGATGCTGGATGATACTTGGCAGGGGCGGTAGGAATCGAACCCACACTGGAGGTTTTGGAGACCTCTGTTCTGCCATTAAACTACGCCCCTATATAAAAAATGGTGCTGGTGAGAGGACTTGAACCCCCAACCCACTGATTACAAGTCAGTTGCTCTACCAATTGAGCTACACCAGCACGTTTATGGTGGTTCGGGACGGAATCGAACCGCCGACACGAGGATTTTCAGTCCTCTGCTCTACCGACTGAGCTACCGAACC
>JANWIG010000054.1 GCA_025449975.1 Thermoactinomycetaceae bacterium | reverse complement strand
TTCAATCCTCAGTAGAGGTGTTTATTTATTGTTACGGCTCGTGCCTAGAACCCTTGATTTTTCTGGCTTCCAGTGGTCTTTTCCGCCATCCTCCATATTTAAGGCGGTTTTTCCCTCTTTTTCTCCGCTAAGAGTTGTCAGAAAACGACGCAAAGCCTTGTCTATCAAGGGGTTTCGCGTTTCCGCCAACCTATTGGGATTTTTCAGAAGCTCCCCCTCGTCGGAAAATAGAGTCCTTTTATCCAACATTGTAGATCCGGTTAAATGAATCAAAAGCTCTTCATAGCAGTTTATCTCCATATTAAACTTTCTTCTCGATCAAGGCAAGAAAATTACAACACCTTTCTCTTATTCTCTCTCATTTCTAAAAAGAAAAAATTGGGTTCATTCCTCTTCTTTCGATCAACAAACACGAGACAGGAACGGCCCCTGTCTCGTGCTATTTTTCGTTCAGAATGTAGCGCAGCATACGGGGGGTGATGTTTAGTTTTTGGCTTAGGAGGCGGCGGTTTCCTTGGGTTTCGGCGAGGTTTTTTTCGATGATCTTTTTGCCGATTTCCCCTTCCATTTGGCGAATTCGTTTCATTAGTTTTTTTAGATCGATTTGTTCGACTGAATTGAGATGGTCGACCAAACGCTTCACAAATTGGTTGGCTTCTTGTTCGATTAGGTCATCGGCGCAGAATTCGATTGGGGAGGATTGATCCGGATGGAGGGCTTTGTTTAGTAGGTCTTTGGGGAGATGGTCTGCTGTTAGGACTTTGCAATCGTGAATAGCGTGGATTTGGTTGAGAATGTTGTGAAGTTGTCTTACATTGCCCGGCCAGTCATACATTTTTAAGATTTGGGCACTATCGTCGTCTAATCTACATTCACCGCCGAATTTTTTATCGAGGTAACTCTGGGCGATGAGGGGAATATCTTCTCGTCGTTCCCTTAGCGGAGGGATGGAGAGTTTGACTCCTTCGAGCCGATAGAGAAGGTCAGAGCGAAATCGTTTGTTGGCCACTTCCGATTCGAGGTTGCGGTTGGTCGCAGAGATAAACCGCACATTGCTTTTGCGGATTTCCTCACTTCCGACGCGCATATACTCACCGGTTTCCAATACGCGCAACAATTTTACTTGAATGGACATCGGTGCTTCTCCAATCTCATCGAGAAAGAGGGTGCCATTGTTGGCTAGTTCAAAAAAGCCTTTACGAGTCTTAATCGCACCCGAAAAAGCTCCTTTTTCATGCCCAAACAGTTCACTTTCGAGCAGAGATTCGGGGATCGCCCCGCAGTTGATACTAACGATCGGATATTGGGATCGCAGGCTAGAGCCGTGAATAAATCGCGCCATCAGCTCCTTACCGGTTCCCGTCTCTCCTTCGATTAAAATATTGATCGCCTTCTTGGCTAATTTGCTCGCGATATAAAGGACTTTCTGCATCGGGCTGGAAGGAGAATAAACTATTCCATATTCCGACGTAGCGACGCTTAGGTTTTCTTCATTGACAAAGGAGTTCATCAAGACGGAGTCGATCACTTTTTCGAGGCTATCGAGGTCATCAAATGGTTTCTCTAAATAATCTTTCGCTCCTGCTTGAATCGCTAGCACTGCTGACTTCACCGTACTATAGCCGGTCATGATAATCACTTCGCAGGTTGGGTGTTTCGCCTTGATTTTCGTGAGTAGATCCAATCCATTGGCATCGGGTAACTTCAGATCCACCAACGCGAGATGCAAAGCAGGGGTTTGCTGAAGAAGAAACGCTTCCACTTCTCGTCCCGAATTGGCGACGACCACATCACAATTTTTATCTTCTAGGAAATATTGAAAAAAAGAAGTAACTTCTACTTCATCGTCCACTACGAGTACCCTTTTCACGTTAATCATCTCCTTCATCGGTCAGGATGGGTAGCAACAAAGAAAACTTACTATACTCATTTATTTTGGAATCGACCAGCAACTTTCCACCATGCGACTCAACAATCCCCAAGCTAACGGAAAGACCCAAACCGGTTCCCTTCATTTTCGACTTAGTCGTATAAAAAGGATTAAAAATCTGGTCCATCTGTTCTTTGTCCATCCCGATTCCATTATCCTGAACAAAGAGCATCGCATAGGATTGTCCTTCTAAAGTCGTCTGCCCTGTCCCGATGATGATTTCAGGATCGCTTGTTTCTTGGACTGCATCTTTGGCATTGAGCAGCAGGTTGATCAAAACCTGTTCGATTTGGTGTCGGCTTCCGCGAACCGGAGGAACAGATGAGTCAATCTCTTTGTGAATCGAGATTCCCGAGACCGTCAACTGATAACCAACCAATCCCAAAACATCTTCGACCAATCCACTTAGCTCCAGTTTTTCAAACTGATACTCCTCTTGCCTGGAAAAAGCCAGCAGATTCTGAATGATTTTTTTGCTTCGCAGACCACATTGGTAAATATCTGTCAACATCTTCTGCGGACGCTCTTCTTTGATCTGACGCATCAGCAATTGAACATTTCCCAAAATCGCTGTCAACGGACTATTCAGTTCATGAGCGACTCCCGCCGCCATCTCCCCAATCGCCGCCATCTTTGCCGATTGAACCAATTGCGCCTCAATTTTCACCTTCTCGCTCACATCTTTATATAAATAGATATTTTCGATCGAAATCCGGACATGCTCGCCGATCTTTAGATAAAATTGAAATTCTTCCGGAGGATATTTAACCTTTTCTCGATTTAACAAAGTAAGAAATCCATAGATTTTACCTGTTTGGTTTTGTAAACAGACCGAGGTGCCATAATGGTCAACAATCTCTTGTTTTAATAACTTTTTAAACTCCGCAGTGGTCACGGTCGCTCCCAACTGATAAAACCGTTTGACCAACCGACACGACCAATCTTCTCCGCAGGGATCGGAAATATAAAAGTAGAGATCCGAGCCATCGATCAATGTTAATAGAAAGCGATCAAAGGAGAGCACTTTGGATAATTGCGAAGCCAAATAAATACTTACTTCTTCCCAAGATTTTTCTACATGAATTTGCGTCAGCTGGTTAATCACTTCCAGCTGCTTATTCTTCTTCTGCAACTCTTCGACCATCGCATTCAATTCACTATAATAGCTCCTTCTGGAAGAGCGAATCCCTGTTAATTTATCTATTAATTCTTGTTTACCTAACATCTTCCTCACACCTTCAACACACGGTGGAACAGTTTTTTGACATCGGCAACGGTCATGTCCCGTGGATTGGTAACCATGCAAGAATCCTGAACCGCATTTTGACTAAGAAAGTCGATCTGCTCCTCTTTTAGATCCAAATGGGATAACGAATCGGGAATACCGAGATCGCAAGCCAATTCAATCACCGCCTGCACAGCTAGTCTCGAGGCTTTCGTCGTGCTCATTCCTTCCACATTTTCACCAAACACCTCAGCAATCTTTTTATATTTTTCCGGTGCAGCAATCCGGTTATATTCCATCACATAAGGCAAGAGAATCGCATTCATCTCGCCATGCGGGAGGTCCAGAAAGCCACCCAGTTGATGGGATAAAGCATGCACCGCCCCTAAAATCGCATTGGAAAAGGCGATTCCCGCTAGGAGGCTCGCCATCGCCATCGCTTCTTTCGCTTCCTGGTTGTGCTGACTGGCGACAGAGGGACGTAGATATTTATGAATCAAACGCATTGCTTCCAAAGAATATACTTCCGTTAGCGGAGTCGCTGCCAAAGAAATATAGGATTCAATGGCATGTGTCAACGCATCCATGCCTGTGTTTGCGGTTAACCGAGCATCTTTCGTCATCAATGTCTGTGGATCAATGATTGCAATGTCTGGGATCAACGATTTGGAGACAATCGTCATTTTTACTTTCCGCTTTGAATCAACAATGATCGCAAACTGGGACACTTCCGATCCCGAACCAGCCGTCGTCGGAACCATCACCATCGGCGGTAGCGGCCGAATGACACAATCGACTCCCTCGTATTGATGGATCTTTCCCCCGTTGCTTCCCAAGAGGGCGATCGATTTGGCAGCATCAATCGCACTCCCACCGCCAATACCAATCACTGCATTGCAACCGCTTTCATGATAAGCCTGACAACCTGCCTCTACTTCGAAATCTTTCGGGTTGGGAGTGGTGTCGGTCCATAAATAATAGTCCAGTTCGCTTTTTTGGATATAATGGATCGCTTGTTCCACCCAGCCGACATCAATCACTTTCGGGTCTGAGACGATAAAGACTTTTTTCGCTCCCAAACGGCGGACACTCTCTCCGATCTGGCTTAATGAATGGGTGCCATAAATAATTTCTGGTGTCATGAATTTCGCAATCCTCACTTTACTCCCTCCCTTAGTAGTCACTTTAACAAATCTATCACCGAAACGAAAGGACGAAAAAGTGGCAATAAGAGACGAAAAGTCGGCATAAAAGACAAAACTTCGTCCCAATTTACCCCAAAAAACATAGAAAAAGGACTTTTTTATATTGGCATCGTTTTTGCAGTTAATAATGAGCAAAACCAAATATATAAAAATATTTTTTAGGAGGAATGAAAATGAAAGCTGCGGTTGTCAATCAGTTTCATCAACAATTGGAGATCAAAGAAGTAGAAGTTCCTGAGATTGGTCATGGAGAAGTCCTCGTAAGAATCAAAGCCTGCGGAGTCTGCCATACAGATCTTCATGCCGCTCATGGAGATTGGCCAGTAAAACCAAAACTTCCCCTCATTCCTGGGCATGAAGGTGTCGGTGTTGTTGAAAAGGTTGGCGAAGGGGTTACCTCGATTAAAGTAGGAGATCGCGTCGGTATTCCGTGGCTTTATTCCGCCTGCGGTGAATGCGAGTATTGTTTGACTGGCTGGGAAACTCTGTGCGAGAAACAGTTAAATGCTGGTTACTCCGTGGATGGAGGATATGCAGAGTACTGCAAAGCACCTGCTGCATATGTTGTCAAAATTCCAGACAACTTAGGTTTTGCAGAAGCTGCTCCGATCTTCTGCGCTGGTGTTACTACTTACAAAGCACTAAAAGTAACCGGTGCTCAAGCTGGTGAGTGGATTGCCATTTATGGAATCGGCGGTTTGGGACACGTTGCGCTGCAATATGCCAAAGCGATGGGCTACAACGTGATCGCTGTCGATATTCATGATGAAAAACTAGAACTCGCTACCAAATTGGGAGCCGATCTCACTGTCAACGGCATGAAAGAAGATCCAGTCGAAGCCATTAAACAAAAGGTGGGCGGTGCTCACGCAGCGATCAGCGTGGCTGTTACACCAAAAGCATTTGAGCAGGCCTATCATTCCGTTCGTCGGGGTGGGTCATTGGTGGTCGTCGGGCTTCCAACGGGAGAATTACCGATCCCGATCTTTGATACCGTTCTCAATGGCGTCACAGTGAAAGGCTCCATTGTCGGAACAAGAAAAGACCTCCAAGAAGCATTGGATTTTGCGGCCCAAGGTAAAGTAAAAACCATCATTGAAACCCAACCGCTTGAAAAAATCAACGAAGTATTTGAGCGGATGGAAAAAGGACAAATCAACGGTCGCGTTGTCTTGACCTTAGAATAAATGGAAACGTTTACGAAAGCGGTACTGCCTAGAAAAAGCTCCTTAACAACCATTTCTTGCAATCGCCTTCTTCTCTTCACATCAATCTGAAAGGGAGTGTAAAACAATGAGCGGACAGCTTGCTGGTTACCGTGCCCCAAATACAGAAGGAAGTTTGATTCAATATCGCTCCAAATATGACAACTACATCGGCGGACAATGGGTTCCGCCGATCGATGGAGAATATTTTGAAGTCTCCTCTCCTGTCAATGGACAAGTCTATACCCGTGTGGCTCGCAGTAAAAAAGCAGATATCGAGCTTGCTCTAGATAAAGCCCATCAAGCAAAAGAGAAATGGGGAAATACTTCAGCAACCGAACGCAGCAACATCCTCCTAAAAATGGCCGATCGGATGGAGCAAAATTTGGAGCGCCTCGCTTTATCTGAAACCTGGGACAATGGAAAAGCCATTCGGGAAACGTTGAATGCGGATCTTCCCCTAGCCATTGATCATTTCCGCTACTTTGCTGGAGTGATCCGTGGTGAAGAAGGAAGTGTTTCCGAGCTAGATGCCACCACCGTTTCCATGCATATTAAAGAGCCGATCGGCGTCGTCGGACAAATCATTCCTTGGAACTTCCCATTGTTGATGGCGGCATGGAAATTGGCTCCTGCTCTCGCTGCAGGAAACTGCGTGGTCTTAAAGCCAGCTGAACAAACTCCGGTGACGATCTTGCTATTTGCCGAATTAGTCGGCGATCTCCTCCCTCCCGGCGTCTTAAATATCGTTAACGGGTTTGGTCCAGAAGCTGGGGCACCGCTCGCCTCTTCACCACGGGTTGGCAAAGTAGCCTTTACCGGTGAAACGACAACAGGGCGTCTAATTATGCAGTATGCCTCTGAAAACATCAAACCGGTTACGCTCGAGCTAGGTGGAAAGTCGCCAAATATCTTTACCGAAAGCGTCATGCGTCATGATGATAACTTCCTGGACAAAGCCTTAGAAGGGTTTACCCTGTTTGCGCTCAACCAAGGAGAGGTCTGCACTTGCCCTTCACGTGCGCTGATCCAAGAGTCCATTTACGATGAGTTTATCGAGCGGGCTTTACAGCGGGTAAGAAAAATCAAGATGGGTGATCCGCTCCATCCAGAAACGATGATGGGAGCGCAAGCATCCAATGATCAATATGAAAAGATCTTAAGCTATATCAATATCGGTAAACGGGAAGGAGCGGAAGTGCTAACGGGTGGAAAGCCTTTTGAAAACCCTGTTCACCCCAATGGATACTACATCCAACCCACCGTGTTTAAAGGACACAACAAAATGCGCATTTTCCAAGAAGAAATCTTCGGTCCGGTCGTCTCGGTGACCACTTTTAAAGACGAAGAAGAGCTCTTGGAAATCGCCAACGACACCTTATACGGTCTCGGCTCGGGACTGTGGACACGCGATATGCATCAAGCCTACCAGATCGCTCGCAAAATCGAAGCGGGTCGGGTATGGGTCAACTGCTATCACATGTATCCTGCTCACGCTGCTTTCGGTGGCTATAAGCAATCCGGAATCGGTCGTGAGACGCATAAAATGATGCTGGATCATTATCGTCAAACGAAAAACCTCCTAATTTCTTATGACAAAAACCCCATGGGCTTCTTCTAAACTCAACTTCCTTTCGGTAACCGGCCCCCTACGGTTACCGACTTTTTTCTTAAGAGGTGAGTGAGCGGATGAAAAAGATCCAAGTGACAGAGAAAGCGAAAGAAGTGATCCAACAGCTACGAGAACAACACGGTGAGCTGATGTTTCATCTTAGTGGCGGTTGCTGTGATGGAAGTGTACCGATGTGCTTTCGAAAAGGAGAGTTTCGCATAGGCAACAGCGATGTACAGCTCGGCGAAGTAGAAGGCGTACCTTTTTACATTTCGCGAGTGGACTATGCGTACTGGCAACACACCCCCATGCTACTGGACGTCACGGAAGGCAGAGGTGCCTCATTTTCTTTGGAGATCCCATTGGGAGTTCGGTTTTTGATTCGGTTCTAGGACTAACGAACAGGAAAATAATAGAAAAATAATTAAAACAGCTAGCCCACTTCTTGGCTAGCTGTTTTTTTCCAATGAAATACAGCAACTACCTGGAACGAATCTTTATCGATTTCCTTCCTTTGTGGGATAAGCAAATGGTTTGATACGCGCTTGACCAAGCCCCCACGCCGTTTTATAACCAAAGCCCATCAACGAGCCGTATACAGCCAATCGCCAAAAAAGCGCTTGTTTAGTTGGTGGGAGTGCTTTCATATTCAGCGCGAGACTCCCCGTAAAACCGATCACACCAAACTTACCAAAATCGACGCGTTCGGTAGTGACGGAAGCATATTCGATGCGGATTTTACGAACATCCGCTTCCAATTCGCTCCGCGGAATATCTAGGTTTTCAATAGTGACCAATAACTTATTGGCACTGACAAATAGTCGGGTCAACTCTGGCAGTGGATAATAGTTTCCTTGCTGATAAAAAGTGGTCGGTGTTAGAAACTGAAGGGTCAATTTATCGGAGAACTGATGAATGATATCGTCTTGCGTAAATTGATATAAGTGCATCTCTTGAACAATCCCTTTCCACCGCCCCAAATCAATTTGATCATTCGTCAAAAATCTTTGCTGCAAACTTTGAATCACTTCAAACATAATTGAGCTGATAATGATTTCATTAGGCATAAAATAAGTAGAAAAAGCCTGCCGCTCTTTTCCATCATGTAGCTGTTGAGAAAGAGTTGGATTAACTTGTTGGATCCCTTCCAATATTAAAGCATGCAATCGTTTTGTTAAGACCCCTACACCTGTAAAATAAGACTTTGAGTAGACTTGTAAATGTAACCGATACATAATTCTGCTACCAAAAACATAGAAACATATTCATCTATATAGATAATTTGCACGCATCTCGTCTTCAGCTTGGCAATCATCCATTAGCATACAGCTTCACAAGTGATGGATAAATCCAGATAACTTTGTAAAATATTGACAGGCATGCTTGCATCTTTTGCTGGGCTTTCTATGTTTTGTAGCAGGTTCCCCCCTTTCAAGCGAAAATAAAGCTTCTATCTCTCTCTAATGATTTCGATTCCTTTTTCCTACATCGTCCAACCCCTTTTTGTATATATTTATATAAAAAGATCGACCAATTGACTATTGCCAATCTTGCTTAGAGCAACCTAACTTGATCTCTTATTCCGGAATAGGATACATATAACCTTCTAGCTTTTAGTATAGCGATTTCCGACAATTCCTCCAATAGAAAAACCATCTCCCTATTTTTGAGAGATGGCTTTTCTTTTAGCGAATGAACAGAGAAATTCCTCTAAAAATCGCTGTCCATTTTTCTCTAAATCGCCCACAAGTGGAAAAGCAAGGGTGCGCACACGAATCTGTTGAACATATTCATCGAACGGCTCGATTTCCTCTGTCGGGTAAACCAAAACCGCTTCTTTACATCCTTTGGCATAGGCATAAGCGATGATTTGCATGAGATCACGCGGTTGCGGGCGGCGATCTTGTTTATACTTGATGTCTAAAACAGATCGCGCTTTTTCTCCCTGATAGACGACCAGATCAAGTCGAAAGGAAAAAGCATTCTCCCCGATCTCCGTCACTTCTTGACTGCTCAACCGATACTGCCTTGGCAAATGCCGACGCAGCCATGCTGTGACAAAGCGTTCATAGAGGGTAGCCATATGAAGACAAAAAGGAAGCATCCATTCCTCCCCTTTTTGCTGGACATGGGAACGATGATCGAGAAAAAAGCGACAAAGCGAATGGAGCAAGAGATAATCTTGATTGAGCCGATGATATGTGCGCCGACAATCGGCCGATGTAAAGGGTTTGAGGGAGACGCTTTGTTTCATCATCCGATAAGCTTGGCGCAACGGGAAAGCGATCTCTTGGTCACTGCACCACCTGCTTTGTGACAACATATGCAGCGTCCAAAGGAGAATTTGATTGTCTTCATGATCAACGGTCTGTTCTTGGTATTGACAAGGCATTTTACCTATCGAAGGTTGCCGGATCATTTGCTGAAAATCGATTCTTCCCCGAATCGCTGATCGATGAGCCTGTTTACGATGGTATTGTCGGTAAAGCCCACGGCGCAATCGCTCATTCATCTTTCTGATCAACAATTGAGCCAGCTGCTTATAAAAAGTCGGAATCGTATCACACTGGCTAAGTTCCTTTTGCCATGGCCATTCTTCGCCGTAGACATAAGCGAACATCGTATAAAAGTGTGTCATCGATACTTGTGGTAGAAGCCATAAACCCAGTCGTTTACTCAAAGGAATCGATCCTACCCAGCCGCGTGACCGCAATTTCCAATGAAAATTGGTTTTACGGTTGGGAAATTCTATTTCCAATTGTTTGGAATAACGTTGCCAGAGAAGAAGACCGATCTCTTCGGAAAAAGTAGAAGAAGGCAACCATTTGGGCTGATGTTCGACCAGCTCCAACCAATTGATCGATGGTTTCATCCTTTCACCCGCTTTTTAATCTTCTCCCAGCAATAGGTGCGGAGCATTTCTGGATGGTGTAAAAAGGTCTCCTCCAAATAAGGCTCTATTTCCATTCGCCAAATCCCTTCGAGCCTCTCCAAAAGATCGTGAACGAGAAAATAGGAGATTCCGATCTCCAGCTGTGGATCTCCGATTTGCTGATTGATCCTCTGTAGCACATTGATCAGCGGCTCGATCTTCTCTCCAAAAGACAGATGATAGCCTCGCAAAGCCGCATAATTGGGATGAATGCGAATGAGAGAGAAGCGGCGTCGCAAGGCATAGTCTACCAACGCAATGGAACGGTCAGCCGTATTCATCGTCCCCAAGATCAGTAGATTACTGGGCACAGAAAAAACATCGCCGCTGGAAAGTTGGATCTCTTGATCCCGATACTCCAAGGCGTATAGCAACTCGCCAAATACCCGTGATAGATCGGCTCGATTGATCTCATCAATGATCAATACGCAGGGGTCTGTCGTTTGACGAGCCCGCTGACACAAACGGTGAAAAATCCCCGGTTGCATGGTATAGATCATCTCTCCCGTTTTCGTAATCTGCGGGCGGATTCCTTGGATAAAGTCTTCATAGCTATAACTGGGATGAAATTGGACGATCTCGGTAAATCCTCGACCTGATTCGGTAAAAAACCGTGCCCACTTTTTCGCTAGGTAGGTTTTCCCCACACCTGGTGGACCATAGAAAATCGCTTGTTTTTTTCGTTTGATTTGCTCCAACCAGCTCATGAGTTCGCTCTCCGTTAAATAAGTTTCTTGAGCAAGCTGAGCAAGCGAATAAGTAGAGCGGGTGCTCGACTTCACACTATTTTTCTTCCGCTTAGCAAGCCATCGATCTAAGATCGCTTCATACTGCTCAAGTGTCGCGGTAAAATTCGTCCCCCGATACCCTACACGCATCAATGCCAACACCGGATGATCCCGAATCATCCGCTTGGTAATCAATGGCGCATCAAAGACATAGTCCAGTTCGATCTGACATCCTTTGATCTCTTGCGGTTGATCTTCAAGATAGTAGCTCTTTTCCTGCTCAAGAAGCGGATACCTTCCTACTTCTGAACAAACGGTACCCAGCGCCTGACATCCCCCTTCTTTTCCGGTCATCCAGATGATCACTTTATCTCCAGGACGAATCTGTTGCCAATAAGCTGAGACTTTCCAAGTAAAATGCCGGATGCCATCCTGAACAGCTCGCTGAAAAGCGAATTTCTTCGGATTGCACTGAAAAATCCAATATTTCCGATCCGCAAACAATTCTTTTACAAAGGACGGCCAATTGTATCTTTGCTTTTCGATCAGATACAACAGACGCAACGCCTCAAGTGGAAACGGAGAGATCGAGCCTTTCCCTTCTGTTTCAAAAGTGGGGATGGATGCGTACGTTTTCGGCAAGGACCCAAACAAACGAACCAGCTCTTCTCTTTCCATCGCTGGCTGTAAGGGATGCGATTCTAAACGAATGGCTCGTCCCAATTCCGTCAAGTCGGCTCTGGGGCGAAGCTCCTCCAGTGAGGAACTAGCTTGGCTAATATATAAAAGTTTTCCGTGCGCATGGTGGAGAAGGATATCCCCGATGGCGATCTGGTTTAGGCTTTCCTCTTGGTAAAGAGGATCCAACGGTGTCCAGATCATGCCTGCTTCTTTTTCGATTTCTAGTAAATCTCCCTGGTTGACCCACCATACTCGCCGTCTATCCATATTTCTCTCCTTACACAATAAAAGCTTTATTCAAGATTCTAAACCATATGGAGATTTCCGGCAATCAATGATGGGGGAAAAAACAAAAAAATCGCTTTCCTAATGCGAAGGGAACAGAAAAAATGGATATTCTCCCAAACTTCTCTTCTTCTTTCCCTTCGCAGCACTTTTTTCCTATCATTCCATCATACTTTACTTCCCTGTCGGCATCTCTTTTCTCTGATATGGCATCGTATAAGAGCGAACAGGATTCGCATCTTTCGGCCGATAAATGATGAGTAAGATCACCTCTTGCTCATCGATCTTCCCAGTTTGGAGATAGGTGGTTAGATCAAAGGGCAACAATTCCAAAACAGCATGCTTTAAGAGATCACGTTCCGTATAACCTTGCGCGGCAAAGTCACCGGAAACAAGAGAAGGCTCAGCCAAGATGTGCTGAATCAGGGCAATCTGTTCCTGTTTACCCCGTTTTCCTTCCCACCAGACTTTCCGCGGACGTTGTTTGTAATTGAGATAGTAATCATATTTCATCAGTCCGAGGACCCGCTCCATCGGCTCCGTTTGACGTGAGATCAGGAAAGATTGAAGCCGGAGAAAAAGGTCTTCCAGCTGATGACCGATTTTCTGCCAGCCTTGCCCTTCCCAATAATCTCCAAATTCCTGAAAGAAATCAAATGGAGAGGCAAAATGATGTTGCAATAGATATTCCAACGTATGATCCATTCGATGCGCATTCCAATATTTTTCCAATACATCCTCCACCCGCTTAATCCGGACGAGATCGCCAAAAGAGAGATGGTCATTGCTCAGCATTTCATACGGCGCTCTTTCCATATATGTATAGTTGTACTGATCGGCTTGAAGACGAAGTCCCGTCCCGCGAAGCATTTTGAGAAAGCCCAGTTGCAATTCTTCCGGACGCAAAGCAAACACATCATTAAATGTCTTGCGAAAAGTCGGATAATCCTCCAACGGTAACCCCGCGATTAAATCGAGATGTTGGGCGATTTTGCCACCTTCTTTGATTTTACGAACCGTTCGAGATAACTTCGCAAAGTTTTGCCGTCGTTTCACCGCTAGGTTGGTAGGATCATGGGTAGACTGAACCCCGATTTCAAAGCGAAAAATTCCTGGTGGAGCCTCCTTCGCCAAAAAATCGAGAATATCCGGTGGCATAATATCCGCGGTGATCTCAAACTGAAAGACGCATCCCTGATGATGATCAATCAGAAACTGAAAAATTTCCTTGGCATAATCGCGCTTGATATTAAAGGTACGGTCGACAAACTTAATCAATTTCGCTCCATTCTCAATCAGATAAAGCAAATCTTGCTTGGTGCGTTCGATCGAAAAATAACGAACTCCGGATTCAATGCTGGATAAGCAAAATTGACATTGAAAGGGACATCCTCGGCTCGTCTCAAAATAGACAACCCGATGCGGCAAATGAGGAAGATCTTCTGGAAAGCGATGGGGCGAAGGAAGCCGATCCAAGTCCATCTTGGGTCTGGGTGGATTCAGTCGAATCTCATCATCCTGGCGATAAGCAAGACCCATAACAAAATGATACTTCTTTTCTCCTCTTAACTCGGTCAGCAAATGATGAAACGTTTCTTCTCCCTCTCCCATCACAATAAAATCGACCTGTGGCAAACGTTCCATCCAATATCGTGTATCGTAGGAGACCTCAGGTCCTCCTAAGACAATTTTTACATCGGGCTTCACCTTACGGAGCATATCGATCACGGTAATCGTCTCTTCTATATTCCAGATATAACACGAAAAGCCGACGACATCTGGATTTCTACTATATAAATCCGTCACGATATTCATCACCGGATCTTTGATCGTATACTCTGCAATATCTACAGAAAAATCCTTTTCACAATAGGCTTTGAGATAACGCAAAGCCAAAGATGTGTGAATATATTTCGCATTTAATGTGGCGATCACAATCTTCATCTCTTAACCAACCTTTTTCTTTCCTTTTTTCAACTCGCATAATCCTCTCATTCTATTCTTTCCTATTCTACAACGAATCAGCAGAAAAAGCACAATTCATCGGAAGATGAGAGCAAATGAGGAAAACATTAGCAGGTAGTCCATTTCTTCAACAAAAATCCCCTGCCTTTCCTTCAGTTCGCGGCAGGGTCCCAGTCATACTTAAATTTTTAATTCTCCTAGTCTTACTAACTCAACAACTGCTTGAGAGCGACCTTTGACATTCAACTTTTGCATGACGTTCGAAATATGATTTCTCACAGTCTTTTCGCTGATAAACAGCTGCTTGGCAATCTCTTTCGTCGTTTTATCCTGAACTAAAAGCTCAAAAACTTCCCTCTCCCGATTCGTCATCAACGGTTTACCTTTCTGATTACTCAAAGTACTGCCACCCTTCCTTGCTTGAGCACTTGGGGTATTGGTGGGTCAGGGATTCAGTCAACGTTATATTATGAACTGCTACCTCACATGGTGAAATACAAATCAAATTTAGGCATAAATTTGTCCTTATTTTCTAATTCATTCCAACCAAAAAAAGTAAATTTTTATTTGCCAAAAGAGGTAAAAAATGTAATTGCATTGAATAAAGATGATGAACAAAATAAGGAGGGATACATAGATGGAACGATATGTAAAAGAGTTTTACAAGCTTAGCCCTGAGGAGCAACTGGAATTTTTCGGAACATATGGTGATTACCGTCGCACCGCCCGATGGATTCAGCCCTTGCTTCAAAAGATGAAACTGCCTCTTTGCGTTGGGATCACCGTCGCAGGGTTATCGATCGGTGGAGCAAGTGCCTCAGATGATGTTCAACCGCGAAAAAACCTTTTCGCCCTGCCACCGGAAAAAGTGGCAGTCGATAACTCGAAACTATCTCCCGTTCCACCGATCCAACCAGCAGCTAATGTTCCAACAGAAACGACGGACAACTCACTATCTGCTACGAACACTACCCAATCGGAACCGACGCAGCCCAAGAGCAAGGTGGTAGAAAACGCCATGACTGAAGCAAAAAAGGAACCCATTCAGCTCAAGAAAGGAACACCCATAGCAACCAGCACACCCCAAAAGACGTATGCTCCAAAAACAGAAGTAAAAAAACAACCGGTAACGACATCAAAACCACAAACCAAGCTACAAACGATTAAAAAGAAAATCGATTTCTCCGATATTCCAACGGAAGCACCGAGCAAAAAAGAAGAAAACGATCTGTTTTTTACTACCAATCTACAGGTAAAAAACAGAGAAAAGGTCCATCCTTTTCACTTTCATGTCTCTAAAGAGCTAGATCAAACGCATATCGATCTCACCATCTCTGGAACCATTAAAGAAGAAACACCTGTAACGATTCAGCCCTACGATGAAAAGCTGCCATCCAAAGAAACAGACAAATCGCCAAATCCAGACAAGTCGATCCATCAACAGCAACCAACCATCGAACCGAATCATTCAGCGGATCAGGATATACAGTCTGAAGTCAAACGCTCATTGGATCAGCAGCTGAAAACCACTGAAGTGAGATATCCAGTCGTTGAACAACAAGTGACCAAAAAGATCAAACAACAGACAAGCCAACTACTTACCCATCTTGAACAGCTGTTGGAAAATGAAAGCATAAAAGAAATCATTATTAAAACAGAAACCAAAACCTACTTAATTAAAGAAATTCCCCATGAGCCCACATCCGAAAAAGTGGAAACAAATGAATTAACAACATTTTAAGATCCCAAACAAAAAGTCGGCAGCTTCATAGCTGTCGGCTTTCTTTTTTCGGTGGAGATAAAGGGACTCCGAGCAACTCCTCTTTCATCCCGCGATTCAAAACGTGGGCTTTCAGACGGCAGCTTCTGTAAAAATTTGAGCTTAAAATAAATCCTTACACTGGGAAAGCTATAAGTACTTATCTGTTTGCAAAGAACTTGGCTATACACCGCTTTTTATCCCGCTGATCGCTTTTAGAGCGGATCCAGCGATCTAAAAGGATTTTTTCATACCCACTCATGGTAAAAAATGAATAAAACCCATATGCTCAAGCATGCATAAACAAGGATCCGGTTGGGAACAATTCAGCATCATTGATAAAAAGGATGGGAGCATATCGATGCTAGGGGATAAACTTTTTCAAATACGAAAGAAACGTGGAAAAACACAAAAAGCTGTGGCCCAATGCGTTGGCATTGCTCGAACGACTTATGCTTTATATGAACAAGAGCGTAAAATCCCGAATTTGGAGACACTGGAAAAAATAGCTGAATGTCTGGATGTAAAGGTAGAAGAGCTGATCCATAAAACGAAAGAGGAGAAGATCGAGAAGCCACAACCAAAGGAACCCAAAAAGATCGAGCTTGAACGACTAATCGCACAATTAAAAACAAGCTCGTTAACTTTTCATGGGAAAGCCGTACCGTTGGAGCAAAAAAAGCTTATTATTGCCCTTTTTGAAGCGATGTTAGTGGTGATTGTCAAGAGCCGAGAAAAGTGCTTGGAAGAATAAGATCCCCATCTATACAAATAGAACGACCCAATTGAAGCAAAGATCGAAGGGTTCTACATATCCGACGAATATGCAGAACCTTTTCTTCTTTACTTTAGGTTTCTTTCGTTGAAGAAGAAAAACGGCTTATGTCTAATCACTCCCATATTTAACAAACGATCATCTATCATCATCCAAGCGATGATCACCATAATATTTTTTCCTTTCAAGAAACTGCCCAACGATCGAACGGTTAATTCCTCTCCTAACTGCTGCTTCGATGATGATATAAAGAATAAATAAACCAACGATATACATAACCGTTGAAACAATCGCACTCATAGGATTCCCCCCTAAAAATATCCTTTTTTTGCTAATCTGTTCTGTTCGTCGGCGAGAGGAGGAAACACCATACTTTCCTCTTCCAACTATTGCTTGTCCTTCTCAGCGATACCGTCAAGGCATCCTTCATTGCATGATCGGTTCAGATGAGGCATGCACCAATCACTCTTTACCGTTAGAATGTCCGCACCACCATTTATTATTTCTATATCTTTCCTAGTCTTCATTTTGCCCTTGATCCATCGGATATACATAAATAGAGAGGATCTATGCTCATCGCTTGAACATAATATCCTCTCATACGTTAGTCTATTTAAACGGAAGTTTTTCTGTCTTTTCAGACTATAAATCTACATCAATCTGAATAATTTCTTCTGGAGCAAATGTAATGGATTGTAAACCCTTTTCTGTCATTAAATACGTATTTTCTAAACCAACCACTCCGCGACCGGGGAAGGTAAATTTCGGTTCAATGGCAATCACCATCCCTTTTTCGAGAGGCTGGTTAAATCCTTTGGCCAAGATCGGTAGTTCATCCATCTCTAAGCCAACACCATGACCAAGAAAACGTGCTTGATCGGAACCATATCCCATAAAGTGTTTTTCCAAGCCAGCTAACCTCGCCATTTCGCAAGCGTTTAGGTAAAGATCTTGCCAACCGACACCTGGCTTCGCTATTTTTTCAATTTCACTTAAGATATAGCGAGCAGCTTGATACGCTTCTTCCAGATCTTCTTCTAATTCTCCAATGACAGCCAATCGGGTTTGGTCAATCAGATAACCCTCATGAACCGCACTAATATCAAGGAGGATCGGCTCTCCGATTTTAAACATCTTCCGACTCGCTCCTTGTGGATTAGCAACAGACAATCCTGTTCCTCCCGCTGGACCATCAAAGTAAGTCGGTACAGCCGCTGCTGATCCAGAAGCAACCATTCCTAAAATGATCTCTTGATTGTATCCACGCATCCGAGTAATCCCATAATTGCCCATCAGACGCAATTTGTATTCAATTTTCGCCGCTAGCTCCAACTCACTTACACCTGGGCGAATCATCTCAGGCAAAACTGCCATCACTTCATAAACCATTTTTGCTGCTTCAGCGATCTGATCTAATTCATATTGCGACTTAATCGCCCTTTGCATCCGCAGTGGAGTAGAAATATCTACTGGGAGGGCATGTGGAAACATCCGCATATAGCGAATGGCTAGTCCATAAGGAATAACGTCCATTTCGATTCCTATCTTCTCACCTTTAAAACGTGCGAGTATCTTTGCTTCTAACTCTTTGGTCCGTCCCAATGGTTCCACTGGAATGGCTGTTTCAAATTGAGCCCTCTTTACGCTTTTCTTTACATAAAAGCACGGTTCGCCATAATCAGGAATATAAAGGATCCCACTTTGCATCGTTCCTGTGAGATAAAAGATATCCACATTTTGTGTAATAATCGCTCCACCAATTCCTGTCTCCTGTAAGTACGATTGAAAACGATTGATCCTTTTTAAGATCTCTTCTTTTGGTACGATCGGCAATGGATGCATCCCGTTCATCCCTTTCATTTCATGGTCATATCATACTTTCCCCTTAACCAACAAAATCGATTTATAAAATCCGTATAAATAAAATAATTCAACGAAAAAATAATATAAAACAGTCTCATTGAGGGGGAAGGTATGTATAATTACTTGTATTTCTTCATTTGGCTGATCATTGTAGTTATCTATATTCTTTATAAATATAATAAGAGAAAATACGCGCAAATAAAACGCGTTCCTCCCTTCCAGAAAAAGGTACGTCCAGTGATTATGATCATGATCGACTCACTGATGACTCCTCCCTTACAGGAAGCGATTCGGCAAAATAAAGCACCGGCACTCGCCTTTCTGATTGAAAAAGGCGCATTGTATCCTCATTTGGTGACTACCTTTCCCACGATGTCCGTCACAATTGATTCCACTTTACTCACTGGTGCAACCCCTAATCAACATCAAATTTTTGGTTTATGCTACTTTCATCGCGAAGAACAACGAATGATCAATCTCGGTACAGGTCCGCTTGAAACAATCGCTTTTGGAATCAAACGTGTACTACGAGATAGCATTGAAAAATTAAATCAACAGCTTTTAAGCAAAGATACCCAGACGATTCATGAAGAAGCCTTGGGACCAACTGCTTCGATCAATGGGCTCATCTATCGTGGAAAAGTTGAACATACGATGCGACCACCTCTTTTGGCGACACTGCTCGGCTTTTTACCCAGAAAAGTAAAAACAAAAGGACCTGATATCTTATCTTTTGGCTCCTTGGCCAAATTTGATCCCGATACCACCTATGATCAACTAATTTTCCGTTCTGGAATAAATAATAAGTTTTCAAGAATGGAACTTATTTCCCTCATTAAAAATGACCGTCTTCCTTCGTTTACACTGGTTTACCTTTCAGACAACGACCAAGTCGTGCATCGAAAAGGACCGGCTACGATAAAAGGAATTGAAAAAGCGGATCAAGAGTTAGCCAAGATCTTCAACACATATCCTTCCTGGGACGAAGCCATTGAGCAGGCGATTTGGATCGTTATGGGCGATAGCGGTCAGACAGGAATGGTCTCCGATCAGGAGAAAATGTATGTCGACTTAAGGAAATTGCTATCCAACTATCGAATCATGCCTTTAAAAAGAGACAAGCCGATTTCATCGGATCAAATCGTCATCTGCGCCAATGAACGAATGGCCTATATTCACGTCGTCGATCCAACGATTCCCATGCCCGAAATCCGAAAAGTATTTAGACGCGAACCGCGCATCGATCTGATCGCTTGGTTCGAAGATGACTGGATTCATGTTGAAAGCGGGCAACAAGAAGGACATTTTCAATATCGACCAAGTGGTGAATACGTTGATGAATATCAACAAACTTGGCAGATCCAAGGCGATCCTTCCCTCATGGATCTCACCATTGAGGAAAAGAAAATTCAATATGGAAACTACCCCGATGTTCTGTCCCGCCTAGCTGGCGTCATCGAAGTAGGTGAGCGAGTCATCATTTTAACCGTTTTACCCGGCTATGAAATGATCGCCGAAAGCACTCCCAAACACAAAGGTGCTTGTCATGGTTCCCTCCATTATTTAGACTCTGTTGTACCAATGATTGTATGTGGAACGGATCAAAAACCCGACTTTTTACGCATTATCGATTTAAAGAAATGGATTGTCCAATTAATCACACCAAAAACGTAATCCCTAAGAAAGTCCTCTAACTCCATTTGATAGGAACAGAGGACTTTTTTTAGTAATGGGTCAAGCATATAAAAACATATCTCTTAACAGACCAACCTTTTTGGAGGAAATGAGGAAAACCGATGCGCACCACAACGGCAAAAAAAATACATTTATTATCATTTTGGAAAATATGGCCCAACTTATCTCCTGAAATACTCGCATTTTTGGAACTAGAACAAGACGATTATTTTGCTTTCGTGTCCGCTGAGCAAACGATCGAATGGATTGAGGCAGCGATGCAATATGGAAAAGAAATTTCCGAGCGGTATCCCCCTTATCAAAATTTAACAAAGCTATGCAATCAGCTACTTGCTGACGGGATTCGGATTCAATTTCGCCCTAGCCATCCGAATGGGGAATGGATTCGTGCTCAATATTATCCCCGTTCTTCAACCATTGAAATCTATCACTCTTCTTTAAATCAGCTTCGTTCTTTTTTTGCGCAACAATGTTTTGAACCTGTCGAGGAAGAAGACCTGATCGCAATGCACTTATACCATGAATGGTTTCATTATTTAGAAGAAAAAAAGTTCGGACGTACCGACTTACTCCTCCCCAAGGTCACCGTCAAACAATGGGGTCCTTTTACTCTCAAAAAGTCGCTTTCCCGTACAAGAGAGATCGCTGCACATACCTTTACGCAGAAGATTCTCCAGCTTCCTTGGTCTCCCCTTCTTTTGGATCAGCTATTGCTCCTACGCCACGAAGGATGGAATCGTGGCCAAATCCGCGAACACTTTAAACAGATTCGCCAGTGTTTTGCGAAGATTCAGCAGACAAGTAAACCAGCGGAGAAGCAAGCCTAGAAGGTTTGCTTCTCCTTTTATTCCTTATTTTTTTGGGGTCACAGGTCGACGTGGACGAGCAGCTGGTTTTTTCGGCTCGGGCTTTGGCCAATGCTTGAGCAGAACATCCCGGAGCTTTTCTTCTTTCAATGAAAAAGTTCGTTCCTTTGTCAGCTCTGAAGCGATTTTCTCAATCGTGGTAGCCGTCAGCGGAGCAAACAAGGTTTCTTGGCTCACCTGTTCTCTTAGCTGCATTGCCAATCCGATGCCACAAAGATAAAGCAGTGAGCTATTGGGCTGAAGCAAACCAATCCAAGTACTCGCCGCCCATTCCTCTTGGTCATAGGTTTCGGGGCGAGGAATCCATTGTGTCTCTTCGACTAATTGCCACCAATGTTCTCCCCAATCTTGTTTATCCAAACAATAGAAGTCGCGTTCAAATTTCGCTACGGTCAATAAATAACGGAGCTTCATCAAATGATCCAGCTGTGCCTGTTTCAGCAATGCTTCATCTGATAACTTCTCGATCTCTTCCTCCTGCACTCCAGCTACCTCTTGCAACCACTCTTTTTGATATACCAATGGTTCCAAAGAAATCCCCATCGCGTGGTGAGCTGGTAAATCTCTCAGTTTATCGAGCAGGGTTTCGGATTGTAATAGCTTACTAGCAAAACCTCTACCTAAATCATATAGATAACGACTCATGCCAGTCGAACCGCTCAATGGCTCCCCAAGCAAACGCAACTCTTCTTCGCCGGAAATCAGTTGTTCAAATGGAAATGGGCGCACGATCAGTTCAGCCGTATTGGTCAAACGATAACGCTCTTTCGTCTTCGGGAGCACATCTGAAATCAGTTTTTGATCAAAAACCGGATAGCTGCTTCGCTCGATATAGGTAAACGGAGCCTCCATCGCCAGCGGATCTTCTAAATGCCATAAACGAATGCCCTCTGGACGCAGATCAAACTTCTTCCCTAACTCCTTATCCACATCTCCTTTTCTTTCTGAATAATGCGGGTCTGTCACTTCTTGTAGCATTTGAAGATAAGAAGCGATCTCAGATTCGGACAGCCCGTAATAGGCTAGACTCCAAGTATAATAATTATCATATCCATGTTTTTGAACAGTGAGATTGCGAACCTCTCTTAATCCCAACAGCAAAGAAGAGATTTCTTTTCCTAACTCTTTGCTTTCCTTCCACAACTTTTTACGTATATACGTATCTTCTTCCCCATCTAATTGTCTTTTTAACGCTGGTCTGGCTCTTTGGATCTGTAAATATAACTCTAACAATCGCCCTTCCAAACGAAGCAAACGAGCTAGCTCGACATGTTCCATTTGGTAACTTTCCATCAAACGCGCCAACGTTTTAAGTTCCTCTGAGGTACTTTCTTTGATTTGCTTGTAACGTTGCTGGTCAGCGAGCCAATTATATAATTCCTTGGTGCTTTGTAAGCACTTCTGCAGATTCTCTTTTAATGGATTGGAAAGATAATCATAGTAATGTTTCGACCAGTCCCGATATATAGATAAGTATTCAGTGAGAATTAAGCTAGTGTCTGTCACAAAGTTGCCTCCTCTATTATTCAATCTTTCATCTCTTCGCCATCACTTGGATAAAATCTTTTTTCTTTTTGAAAATCAATTTGCTGAGATAAATGACTCTAAACGGGTTATATTACCAAGAGAGACGAAGATTGCAGTTATCACTGATCTCCACCCATTTTAGAAAAAGGAGGAATTATCTTGACTACTTCTTACTTATGTCCAGCATGTGGAACCAATCGGAGTCGCTTTAATATTATTGAGCAGGTCATTCATGCCGTCAAAAAAGATCCACAAACTGGCGTGATTCTTGAATATCTTTCTCCAGACGACCCACTACAATATAAGTACCAAGGACCTTTGCGCCGTGTCCAATGTGGCATCTGTGGCATGATTGAAGCAGAAGATTTATTTATCCACCATGCTGAACGGCAAAAACAGAACTAACTCTTACCTACAGCTTTTAAATGGATTTGCTCTTCTAATAAGCGATCACGCAACCGTTTGGCAATGTCTAAAGCTTGTGGACCATCTCCATGAATACAGATCGTATCTGCTTTCACTTTGATCACTTTCCCTGACAGCGCTTCCACTTCTCCTTTTTTGATGATGCGAGTCACCTGTTGAACCGCTTGCTCGAGATCATGAATAACTGCATTCAACGAGCTTCGCGGTGTCAAACTTCCATCTTCTTGATAGGTTCGATCCGCAAACACCTCATTGGCTACCCGCAATCCGATCTTCTCGCCAGCCATGATTAACTGGCTGCCTGATTGACCAAACAAAATCAGATCCGGATCGATTCGATAAACTGCTTTTGCAATCGCTTCCGCTAAAGCAGCATCATGGTTCGCCATATGATAGAAAGCGCCATGTGGCTTAACATGCTGCACGGTTCCTCCCTCTGCGCGAACAAACGCCATGAGCGCTCCTACCTGATAAATAACCAAGTCATAGGCTTCTTCTGGAGTAATGGCCATATGTCTGCGCCCAAAGCCTTGCAAATCGGGGAGACTGGGATGGGCGCCAATCGCCGTTCCCTTTTTAAGAGCAATCTCCACTGTTTTCCTCATCGTCGATGGATCTCCGGCATGAAAACCACAAGCAATATTGGCGGATGTGACAATCTCCAATATCTCTTCATCTTGTCCTAACGTATATGCCCCAAAACTTTCTCCTAAATCACTGTTTAAATCAATGGTAAACATACCACTCACCACCTATTTACGAATGTTCCAACCGTTTAAGAACGAATCGCTGGCAGACGCTGCAGAATACGTAGGGCTGTCTCTTGATTCAAATAAAGCTCTTCTGCCTCCTCTTTTGAAACCTCAGCAAAACGAACCGTTTCTCCTGGCTTCACTTGCGCCAACACCGGCAAATCGACATAAATCACTTGGGCAATCTTGGGATATCCTCCCGTGGTCTGGCGATCCGCCATCAAGACAATGGGTTGTCCATCCTTTGGCACCTGAATCGTTCCAAAAGTCACTGCCTCTGATAGCATCTCCCGCGGTTTCTCCAAGCTTAGCGCTTCCCCTTCCAATCGATAACCCATGCGATCCGATTGTGGTGAAACCCGATAACCGGACTCGATCAGCCGTTGTTTCGACTTTTGATCAAACCAATCATATTGCCGACCACGAATAAAGCGAATGACTGGATTGCGTTGGTAGTGCGGAAAAATCCGACGATGAATCGACCGCTCGCCAACGACAAACGACCGACCATTCGTTGCAGCCCATCGATCACGCCACATCCATTGGTGTGTTTCATCGATCTTGACCGGCAATTCATCACCACTTTGAAGAGCCCGACCGGAAAGACCACCAAATTTTCCACGGACATAAGTACTATAACTATCTAAAATATATGGTAAATCAAAACCACCAGCCACTGCTAAATATAAACGACAGCCAAAGCGACTTTTTCCAAAGCGAAGAATACTTCCTGCCCGCACATAAATCGGTCGCCAGAGAGGCAGCGGCTCTCCATCCAGTGTAGGCGATAAATCGGCGCCACCAAGAGCAATCAACAGATCTTTGTCAAATTGCAGCGTTGGACCGAGCAAAGTAGCTTCCAAGACAGCGGCGGTTGGCTCGTTTCCAACCAATAGATTGGTCACCCGACAAGCAAATAAATCCATCGCTCCGCCGACAACCACCCCATATTTCTGATAACCAACTCGCCCTAAATCTTGAATCGTTGTAAACAATCCTGGTTGGATCACCCGTATCATCCCAATTCCCTCTCCTTCCATTCCCAAAACGCTTCCTCCGTAATCGGCACAAACCGAATCCGATCCCCTGCTTGCAACAAACTAGGGGGTTGACGATCAGGGTTAAACAGATGAAGAGGTGTTCTCCCGATGATTTGCCAGCCACCAGGTGTCGTAAGCGGATAGATTCCTGTCTGCGAGCCGGCAATCCCGACCGAACCAGCAGGAATCGACAAGCGAGGAGTCGTCCGGCGTGGGGTAGCAATTTGCTCGGGCATCCCTCCTAAATAAGGAAACCCCGGTGCAAACCCCACCATATAAACGAGATACTCCACACCCGAATGAATCTCAATCACTTCTTCTTCGGTTAGACAATGATATTCTGCCACTTTGGTTAGATCCTCTCCCCATTTTCCACCATAGCACACAGGAATCTCAACCCTTTTCGTCTGCACATTGGGTTCTTGATCAAGCTGAGCCAAAGCTTGTTCAAGAAAAGCAATCACCTTTTGGGTCGGCGATTTCAGCTTAGGAAAGAGTCTCCGTAGGACGATCGGGTCATAATAAACTGTAAGGCTAGTAAAAGACATTACCACTTCCAACAAACTAGGAAACGGGCTTTTCTCAAGTAATGTGGCTAACTCCTTGAGACGACGATGAACCAGCTCATCGATCTCATCTCCTAGTTCAACGATCACCGTATATTCGTTGAGCGAAGAAATGTGATATGGAAAAGAAGCCATTTACTCACCTCACCCATTCCTACTCTTTTTAATAATATTATTATAACATCTATATAATTAACATTATCATCTGGAAAGTTTGTCCCTATCTCGCTACTTTTTTGTATAATAATATATGGTGAAAGGAATAAAATTGAGCAGTTGCATGATAACCTTCTCCTGATCAAAAAATGCAACGCTCGTGTAGAAAAGGAGATTGCAAATGAAAGCTTTTAAAGAATCCATGCTTCGGTTAATTACCGAAACGTCAACCAATCTTCCACCTGATGTACGTCAGGCCATTCGTGCTGCACAGGAAAAGGAAGATGAAGGAACACGTTCCAGTCTTGCACTATCCACCATCTGTGATAACATCCAACGGGCTGAAGAGAATATTTCCCCAATTTGTCAAGATACAGGATTACCTACCTTTATTATCCATACCCCAATCGGCGTGAATCAAATCGAAATGACCAAGCAAATTCGCGAAGCCGTAGCCGAAGCAACGAAACAAGGGAAACTGCGTCCCAACGCTGTCGACTCTTTAACAGGTGAAAACAGCGGAAATAACCTGGGCGAAGGTTTACCAGTCATTCACTATCATCAGTGGGAAAAAGATCATATCGAAGTTCTTCTGATTTTAAAGGGAGGTGGATGTGAAAACAAAAACATTCAATATAGCCTCCCTTGTGATCTAGGTTCACTGGGACGAGCAGGTCGTGACCTTGATGGCATCCGTAAATGTATTTTAGATGCTGTGTACCAAGCACAAGGACAAGGCTGTAGTGCCGGATTTATCGGTGTTGGAATCGGTGGAGACCGTACAGCAGGTTATGAACTAGCAAAAATGCAACTATTCCGTTCCGTAAACGATACCAATCCAAATCCTGAATTAGCAGCACTAGAAGAATATATTATGGATACTGCCAACCAACTCGGGATCGGAACGATGGGATTTGGTGGAAACGTTACCTTGCTAGGCTGTAAAATCGGATCCATGCATCGGATCCCTGCCAGCTTCTATGTTTCCGTCGCTTACAACTGTTGGGCTTTCCGTCGTCAAGGTGTTGAAGTAGATGCCAATACAGGCGAAATCTCCAAATGGATCTATAAAGAAGAAACAGAAAAAGCCGCTTCCAAAAAAGCTTCCGTCGAAGTAGTCAGCGAAGGAAGACGCGAGTTTGTCTTAACCACTCCGATCTCCGAAGAACAGATTCGTGAACTTCGCGTTGGAGATGTCGTGATCTTAAATGGACTGATTCACACAGGGCGTGACGCCTTACACAAATACTTAATCGACCATGACTCCCCGGTAGACTTAAAAGACTCGGTCATCTACCACTGTGGACCTGTGATGTTAAAAGATGAAAACGGAAAATGGCATGTCAAGGCAGCTGGACCAACTACCAGTATCCGTGAGGAACCTTATCAAGCAGACATTATTAAGAAATTTGGCATTCGGGCTGTGATCGGTAAAGGAGGTATGGGGGCGAAAACGTTAGCAGCGCTAAAAGAACATGGAGCTGTCTATCTCAATGCCATTGGTGGCGCGGCCCAATACTATGCTGATCGCATTCCGGAAGTATTAGGCGTGGATTTCTTAGAGTTTGGCATTCCAGAAGCGATGTGGCACTTAAATGTAGAAGGATTTGCGGCGATCGTCACCATGGATTCGCACGGCAACAGTCTACATGCGGATGTGGACAAAACTTCTTTAGAAAAACTAGCCCAATTTAAAGAGACTGTTTTTAAATAAACTTTTATAAAAACGCTCTTCTTTTCATAATGGCGATGGTCATCCATGAAAAGAAGAGTATTTTTTATTCATGTTATCCCAGCCAATTCCTTATTCACAGAAATTAGTAGAAGCGTTACAATGAAAAACGGGTATATAGAGAGTGATACGTCTGGGTACGTCTTGCTATAAGTTGCGAGTTGAGCCCATTATGCACAACTATTGACAGATTTGTCTATGGTTACATGTACTACAAACCGAGTATATCTTTCACAAATTAGGGGGTTTCACAAAATGAAACATTTTAAAAAGCTAGGTAGGATTGGGCTAACATTATTTTTAGCCATCGTGCTATTGCTTCCTGCCACTGTCTCCGCTGACCAAGCAGACACAGTTGTAACTTTAGGTAAGGATCTCACACAAGAACAACGTAACGCGATCCTTTCCGAAATGGGTGTCACTGAAAATCAAGTGCAAGTCATTGAAGTGACCAATGATGAAGAACATCAATATCTTGGCAAATACTTAGACAAACAAACCATCGGTACACGAGCGATCTCCTCAGCGAAAATCTCAATTAACAAAGAAGAAAAAGGAATTGCTGTCGAAACGAAAAATATAACGGTTGTAACCGAAAGTATGTATGCCAACGCAGCTATTACCGCGGGTATTGAAGACGCTGATATCTATATTACTGCTCCATTCCCTGTCTCTGGAACAGCTGGTCTAACCGGGATTATCAAAGCGTTTGAGCAGGCTACAGGACAAAAAATCGACGAAAACAAAAAGAATGTAGCGAGTGAAGAAATCGTTCGTACAACGGAATTAGCTGAAGAACTGGGAGATGGGAACAAAGCAGCTCAATTTATAAATCGTCTAAAAGAAGAAATTGCCAAAGAAAAACCTGAAACCATCGAAGAATATAAAGCGATCATTGTCAATATTTCCAATGAGTTCAATATTAACCTTAATAATGAAACAATAAACAACTTAGTCACCTACGCACAAAACTTTGCCAGCCTCGATATCGACTTTGATCAGCTAAGCGAACAATTAAACCAATTGCGTGGAAAAATCAGTGACATCCTTTCCTCATCGGAAGCACAAGGATTTTTCGAAACGATCTTTAAATGGTTTGAAGATCTCTTCAAAGCAATTGGGGACTTCTTCTCAAATAAATAAATAAAAATCCTTCCTAAGTCTGTAAAGCTTAGGAAGGATTTTTTATTTGCTCACTATAGTTAGAAGGACAACCATTTTTTGAATGAATGCTTCGTTGCTTCTTTATTCATTTTCGCAATAGCCGTTGTCAGCGGAATTCCTTTCGGGCAAGCTCGCACACAGTTTTGCGAGTTTCCGCATTCTTGTAAACCACCGTCACTGATCAAAGCTTCAATCCGTTCTCCCTTATTCATCGCACCCGTTGGATGAGAGTTAAACAGATCCACTTGTCCAACCACAAATGGTCCCATAAAGTTGGATTTGCTATTTACGTTTGGACAAGATTCTAAACAGACACCACAGGTCATACACTTAGATAACTCATAACGCCATTGGCGATCGATCTCTGCCAAACGAGGACCAGGACCGAGATCATATGTTCCATCGATCGGAATCCAAGCTTTCACTTTCTTCAAGGCATCAAACATCCGACCGCGATCGATAATCAAGTCACGTAGGACAGGGAAGGTACTCATTGGTTCGAGTCGAATCGGTTGCTCCAAATGATCGATCAATGCCGTACAGGACTGACGTGGGCGACCATTGATCACCATAGAACAAGCACCGCAAACTTCTTCGAGACAGTTGGATTCCCAAACCACAGGAGAAACTTTTTTTCCTTCCGCATTGACAGGATTGCGTTGAATCTCCATGAGCGCAGAAATCACATTCATATTTGGACGATAAGGAATCTTAAACTCTTCTTTATATGGCTGTGAATCCGGACCGTCTTGACGAGTAATGATTAAATGGATGGTTTGATTACTCATTTTTTATCACCCGCTTTCTCATCTTTCTTCACATCGTAACGACGTGGGCGTGGTTTAATCAATGAGGTATCGACTTCTTCATACTCAAAAGCAGGTCCATCAGGAGTATAGCGGGCCTTGGTTGTTTTGAGCCATTCTTCATCATTACGGTCAGGGAATTCTGGTTTATAGTGCGCACCACGACTTTCATTCCGATTATAAGCACCGAGGGTGATCACCCGAGCCAATTGCAGCATTCCCCAAAGCTGACGAGTATACATCACAGCTTGGTTGCTCCACTTGCTGGTATCGACGACATTGATTTTCTTATAACGTTCCATTAACTCTTGGATCTTCTCATCTGTTTTCTTCAGACGATCATTATAACGAACGACAGTCACATTATCAGTCATCCACTCACCGAGCTCTTTACCAATCACATAAGCGTTCTCGGTTCCATCCATTTTGAGAATATCTTCGTATTTCACTTCTTCTTTTTTCCGCTGTGATTCAAAACCAGATTTATCGAGATCATCCACTGATTTCTCCAAACCACGAATATAACGAATCGCGTTCGGTCCAGCGACCATACCGCCAAAAATACAGGATAAGAGCGAGTTAGCGCCCAGACGGTTTGCACCATGGTATTGGTAATCTGCTTCACCAGCAGCAAACAGACCCGGAATATTGGTCATTTGATTAAAGTCTACCCATAGTCCTCCCATCGAGTAGTGAACAGCAGGGAAGATCTTCATTGGAATTTTACGTGGGTCTTCACCCATAAACTTCTCATAAATTTCAATGATTCCACCTAATTTAATATCAAGTTCTTTCGGATCCTTATGAGATAGATCCAAGTAAACCATGTTTTCCCCATTAATTCCCAACTTCATATCCACACAAACTTTGAAGATCGCCCGTGTAGCAATGTCTCGAGGCACTAGGTTTCCGTACGCTGGATACCATTCCTCTAGGAAATACCAAGGTTTTCCATCTTTCATCGTCCAAACACGTCCACCTTCACCACGAGCGGACTCTGACATCAAACGCAATTTGTCATCTCCAGGAATTGCTGTTGGATGCACCTGGATAAATTCCCCATTCGCATAGTAAGCGCCTTGTTGATAAACCGAACTAGCAGCATTCCCTGTGTTAATAACCGAGTTGGTCGAACGTCCAAAGATAATTCCAGGACCACCTGTTGCCAGAATGACCGCATCTGCAGGGAAACTTTCAATTCGACCACTACGTAAATCTTGTGCTACAATCCCACGACAACGTCCTTCATCGTCCTGTAAGATGGAAAGAAACTCCCAATGTTCGTACTTCGTCACTTTTCCTTCCACTTCATAACGACGAGTTTGCTCATCCAAAGCATAGAGCAATTGCTGTCCTGTCGTTGCTCCAGCAAAAGCCGTCCGATGGTGTTGTGTACCACCAAAGCGACGGAAATCAATCAATCCTTCAGGTGTACGGTTAAACGGTACTCCCATCCGATCCAATAGATAAATAATACCTGGCGCCGCTTCACACATCGCCTTAACAGGAGGTTGGTTCGCTAAAAAGTCTCCACCGTAAATCGTATCGTCAAAGTGTTCCCAAGGTGAGTCCCCTTCCCCCTTCGTATTCACCGCACCGTTGATACCACCTTGTGCACAAACGGAGTGGGATCTCTTAACGGGAACAATCGAGAAAAGTTGCACATTTGCCCCGGACTCAGCAGCCTTGATGGTCGCCATCAGACCGGCGAGACCGCCACCGACAACAATCAGTTTTTCATTCATATGACTAAAGCTCCCTTCTACTGCAGTGCGTTGATTTTTTCAACTTCTTGAATGAAACTATCATCAGCAAATCCCAATGCAGCTTGTACGCCCATAATCGAAACGATCACAAAGACTGCCATCCATACATAGGTCGAAATTCTTTGCGCACGTGGTCCAACCGTGATTCCCCAACTTACTAAGAAAGCCCACATTCCATTGCATAAGTGGAAAACGGCTGCAACCGTTCCAATGATAAATACCCAGAAAAAAATCGGATTCTGAATGGTCTCTGCTTGGGCAACTGTCATCTCTTTGGCTAGCTCTAACGTAGATTCTTTACCAAAACCTACAACGCGGATCCGCGTATCCCAGACATGCCAAAGGACAAAAACCAGAGTAATGACACCAGTAATCCGTTGTAATGTAAACATCCAGTTGCGGAATGTACTAAATTGACCCGGGTTCGACTTAGCCTGAATCGCGATATAAACACCATAAATTCCATGATATAAAAGTGGTAAGATGATAAAGAAAATCTCCAAAATCAATAAGAATGGCAAATTCCAAAGCCACATAACTTGACCGAGAAACTCTTCAGCTCCCTTGGAGGCGAGGTAGTTGGTGTAGAGGTGCTCTAGCAAAAAAAAGCCCACCGGTATTACACCTAAAAGGGAGTGTAGCCGACGGTTAACAAAACTTCGCTGACTGCTCATCATGTTCCTCCATTCCATGTTTTTTGGTTGAAAACACTTTCCTCAAAATAATATTATTCTTCGGAAAGAGTTTATTTAAATATCAATGCTTATTGTACTCCCTATAATGTGAAATCGTCAAGAAAACGTCACCAATGGATTTGAAAATTTCTTCATTTTATATTTATCTAGCTTGCCTTTTCTCAATACAAGTAATTTTTTTGTTATTTATTTTTCTTTTTTATTATTACCAGAAATCCCATTTTCAAGTGGGTAAGGAGCCGCAAGATATTTTATCATCCAGCTCAAAAAATATCTTGCGGCCTACAAGATTCTATGATGTTACGGCTTGTTCTTCTTTCACATCCAACCCAAATACTGTATGAAGCCGCTGAACAGCTTGATAAGCTAGTTCCCGCGCAACAACACAAGAAATTTTAATTTCCGATGTACTGACCAATTTAATTTGAATTCCTTCTTCACTCAATGTCTGAAACATTTGTGCGGCAACGCCAGGTTGTTTCATCATTCCAACCCCAACAGCGGAAACTTTGGCTAGCCCTGTTTCGCAACGAATGCTTTGATACTTTAATTCATCTGCTAATTTTTCCAACACTTCTACCGCTTGTTTACTATCTGCTTCTTCTACACTAAAGACGAGATCAAAGAACTGTTCATTTTGTTCATTCTGGACGATCATATCGACATTGACATTTTCCTTCGCCAATGCTTGGAAGATCATTGCCAAGGTTCCTTTTTCATTGGGCAATTTACTTACTCGAATACAAGCTACATCCATATCATGCGCTAGTCCACGGACATTTAATGTTAATTCCATTTGATTTGCCTCCTTCACCCAAGTACCTGGTTCATCAACAAAACTGGACCGAACAACCAGCGGAATGCCATGATTTAACGCGCATTCCACAGAGCGTGGATGCAATACGCCCGCTCCTAAACGAGCTAATTCTAGCATCTCTTCATACGAAACCTCAGATAACTTTTGTGCTTTGGATACGACTCGTGGGTCGGTTGTGTAGACACCAGTAACATCGGTATAAATTTCACAGCGATCTGCTCCCAGAGCAGCTGCCAAAACAACGGCCGTTGTATCTGAACCGCCTCGTCCCAGTGTCGTAATCTCCCCTTCGTCGGTAATCCCTTGGAATCCAGCGACGACGACCACTTCATCCCGCTCCAAATGCTCTCGAAGCGTCGATGTGTCTACATGTTTCACCAGTGATTTCCCATGGGCGGCATCCGTTTGAATTCCAGCTTGCCAGCCGGTCAACGAACAGGCAGCAAAACCTTTGCTTTGCAAAGCCATCGTCAACAAAGAAATCGTCACCTGTTCACCGGTCGCAAGTAACATATCCATTTCTCTTGGAGAAGGAGCGCTCGTAATTTCATTCGCTAAGGCAACCAGCTCATCGGTTGACTTTCCCATCGCTGAGACCACCACGACACAGCGATTTCCTTCTTTGACTGCTTGGGCTACTTTCTCAGCCACATGCTGAATTCGTTCTACATTGGCAACGGAGGTTCCACCAAATTTCATAACCAAGATGCCCATCTTACTTCCTCCTTGTTCTCTCGCACGTCGCTTAAAGTGCACTCATCCAAAACAAAAAGGCAACAGCAGAGAACGCCTGCTGTCGCCAGTTTTATTCACGACCGCCATGCATGCTCTCTTCGTAAAGATAGTGCTCCACAAAAGCAGCGACTTCTGTGACAGTGTTGCCCCTATTCGGGTACAACCCCAGCTCTTTCAAATGAAGGGATCTGAAAGAACTTCGGCGATCTCCCTCTTTCCTTGCTTTTCATCGACCCCTTCGTCTCAAAACAAGTACTCCTGAAAGTTCGCACCTCTACCTCACATTGCGAGCAAAATGATTAAATTATCTACTCAATCATATCACAGTCTATCTGTAGCAAGCAAACTTTTTTCATCATTCAAAGAGAATCTAATTATTACCATCCTTCTTGTTTTCATTTCTGTTTTTTGCTCCCTTAATGCCCAGAATACCTGTTGTTCCAATAACCACGACCAGGACAACAAAGATCCCAATAAACAACATCATACATAATCCTTTCAAAATCGATATATTTGAAAAATAGCTCCTCAAGTAACTCTGTTTTTTTCAAAATATCATAGTGGGTCTGGGAGTCTTTTCTTATTGCCTTCATTGCCTACGATATACGATTATTCTTTAACGAGAACCTATTCACACCATTCGATATAATCTTATCACATCTAATATTGGGGATTCATTAGGATAAAAAAGAAAGCCAGATCTTGATCCAGCTAGTTATATATCTAAAACTTCTTCTAAGTCCCACCAATGCTCCATAATCCAGCAATTTTCCTCAAAAAGCCTTTGCTCTTTTATGCTTTTTGTTTCAATGTCTGCTGTAAAACATTGTGGCGCTTCCAAACACCAAAGCAATTGAAACGCACAAGCCACTTGTTTGAGCGATAACGAACGATATAAACGATACCCAGCCAAAAAAGCTGCTGCTTTCTCAAGGTCCATCCCCGATTCCATCGAAAATGCCCCTGTTAAGATCATCCTAGCTATATCCAAATGAGGATAGACATACTTCACCTGATCAAAACCAATCATTCCTGAAACCAAATTTCCTAGATAAAAAATGTTTTCTGCTCTTAAATTGTTATGAGCCCAACCACTTTGGCAAGACTGCAAAAGTTTCATATCGATCTCATCGATCAACTCTCGTTGTCTTTTTAATAAAAAACGGATTCGAATGGAAGTTTCCTCCGATTGTGACTTTTCCCATTCGGTTCTCCATCTATGTAATAGCGTTAACCGAGAAGGTGTCCAATCTTGACGTCCGGAAGGCAAATCAGCTAAAACATAATGCATATATCCGATGACTCGTCCCAAATCATACATCTGTAGCCAACTGGCTTCTCCGGATTCGATTGGCTCTCCTTCCCAAAAACTCATCAAATAATATACATATCCGGAGTGAGTAATAAAGACAAACTGATCGTCTTGATGATAAACCTGTGGACACACAACACCAGCATCATTTAACTGATTTTGTATCTTCAACGCTGTTTTTAATGACTCTATGTGATTCAGATGATAATTTTCAATAAATAATTTATTCTCCTGATCCGTAGTAACCACCCACCGACGTGTGGATGATGAATAAGGAAATGGCTCAATCTGCTCAATGGAAAAAGAAAAATTGGTTTGGATATGGTCGACAATCTCTCGAATCATGTGATCATTTTCCATGGACTCACACCCCTTTCAGTCGACTTCCTTGTCCATCTATGTATGTTTATTTCACAATTCACGGAAACTTCCTATAAGAAATTAGATTCCAATACCATTACATAATACCCCTAACTTCTTAAAACAAACAATCCTTCCGCAAGAAACCGGCATAAAAAAAGCCCTATCTAAAATAGGGCGACAACGATCATCATCCTTTATTAGCGATAGATGATCTCCTCTACGGTTTTCCGATCCAATCGTCTAATCACTTCGGTTAGCAAGGAAGCGGCCTGTTCAAAATCTTTCCGCGACATAATCGCATTGTGACTATGTATATATCTCGTAGCAAAACCGATCACAACCGTGGGGCAACCAATGCCCGCTATATGAAACCTTCCTCCATCTGTTCCGCCACCCATCAGCGTATCAAACTGAATCGGAATCTCTTTTTCCTCTGCCACATCTAGAACCAAGCGACGCAACCTAGGATGACCAACCATTGTCGCATCAGCCAATACCATCAATGGACCCTTTCCGACATGGTTGGGGGACTGATCCCGATCAAACCCTGGAGTATCGTTGGCAATCCCGACATCAAGGGCAAAGGCAATTTCAGGTTGTATCAGATTGGCTAAGGTTTGCGCTCCACGAAGTCCAACCTCTTCTTGAACAGTCGCTCCCGCATAAACGGTATTCGGATGCTCCTCATCTTGAAGTCGATGCATCACTTCAATTGCGAGCGCACATCCAGCGCGATTGTCTAATGCTTTCCCTACCCATAGCTCTCCATCACGCATCGTAAAAAACTCAGATACTGGAACAATTGGATCGCCTAGACGAATTCCCATTTCTTCAGCATCTTCCCGATCTTTTGCCCCGACATCGATAAATAAATCTTTTAATTCCAATACTTTCTTCCGTTCTTCTGCTTTGAGGACATGAGGGGCTTTCGAGCCGATCAACCCGATATAATCTCCTTTTCGCGTTTTCACTTTCACTCTCTGCGATAACAATGTATGCGGCCACCAACCACCTAACTGTTGGAAACGAAGAAATCCTTGTTCCGTAATATGGGTAACCATAAATCCAACTTCATCGAGATGACCAGCTAGCAAAATCCGTGGACCATCTGCATTTCCTACCTTTTTTCCAACGATGCTCCCCAGTCGGTCTCGTTTGATTTCACTCGACAGCGGAAGTAAATATTGTTCTACGATCCGCTTCACTTCCCCTTCATAACTGGGAACCCCGTCAGCTTCTGTCAATGTTTTCAACATATTCGTCAAGCGGTCCATATATGATCCTCCTATAATCCAACTTTTACCTTTCATTATTTCTATAAATATAGGCTATATTATTCCCTTTTTTTATATCCATAACAGGAAAAAACATCTAAATAAAAAATAGCACAAGAAATTTGAAAAAACCAGTTATAGTAACTTTAGACAGACTCTAGATAGAAAGTCTATTTCAATATATAATAAGATGACTTGTCTTAGACTCCAAGCAAATTCATTTTAGGACGTGATTGGCATGTTTGGGAGCATCGGTGTACTTGAACTGGTCTTGATCTTAGTCGTCGTATTGCTGTTATTTGGTGCGAAAAAACTGCCCGAGTTAGGTAAAGCCACTGGTGAAACGATCCGTTCATTCCGCAAAGGAATCACTGGTAAGGACGATGACACCGACTCGGACAAAGAACAAAAAACAAAATAGGATCATTCCTTAGGAAATTTCACAAAACAGATGATCAAAATGAATCTGGTCACCCAAGACGGGCTGACCATTTTTTATTAGCTTTTTAAATGCTCTACAATCTTCTGAGCCAACTTTTCCCCAATCCCTGCTTGAATGAACTCTTCTATTTTCGCCTTTTTCATTTTTTCGATCGAACCAAAGTGGCGATACAGCAGTTGTTTTCGCTTCGGACCGACCCCCGGGATCTCATCCAATACGGAGCGCACCATGTTTTTCCCTCTCGTTTGACGATGAAATTGGATGGCAAAACGATGTACTTCTTCTTGAATCCGCTGCAACAGATAAAAAGCTTGGCTCCCTTTCTCCAAAGGTACTTCTTGGGGCGGATCACCGATCAATAATTTAGCAGTACGATGCTTTTCATCTTTTACCATCCCACCGACGGGGATATATAAGCCCAGTTCATTCTCCAAAACATCCAAGGCTGCCCGGATCTGCCCTTTTCCTCCATCCACCAAAATAAGATCCGGAAGGGGTAAACTCTCTTTTAGCACTCGGGTATAGCGACGCCGAATGACTTCCCGCATCGTTTCATAATCATCGGGCTTTTCGACAGAACGAATCTTAAATTTTCGATACTCCTTTTTGGCTGGTTTTCCGTTCAAAAAAACCACCATCGCCGACACAGGATCTGCTCCTTGGATATTGGAGTTGTCAAAGGCCTCAATACGTAAAGGCATCTTCATTCCCAACGCTTCTCCCAAACCTTGAACCCCTTGAATCGTTTTTTCCTCATCTTTTTCCATCAGAGCAAACTGTTCTTGAAGTGCCAACCGAGCATTTTTGGTCGCCATTTCAACCAAGCTTTTCTTTAGCCCACGTCGCGGGGTCACGATATGAACGCCGGGAACCAACGGTCGAATGATCTCGTAGTCCGTTCCCAATGGCAATAAAATCTCTTTCGGCAAAAGGGCATTCTCGTGATAAAATTGCGCAACAAATGATAAAAAATCTTCTTCTTCCTGATGATAATGAGGAAAAACAGACACCTCTCGTTCGATTAGCTTTCCTTGGCGCACAAAGAAGACCTGTACGCACATCCAACCTTTGTCGGCCACATAGCCAAATACATCCCGATCCATTTGATCGGTAAAAACAATCGTTTGCTTTTCCATCACTGTTTGAATATCACGAATCAAGTCCCGTAATTCTTTTGCCTTTTCAAATTGTAAGGCAGCAGCGGCTTCTTCCATCTGTTTCCGCAGTTCTTTCTGAATCTCCGGATAACCACCATTTAAGAAGCTAATAATTTTTTTACACATTTCAGCATACTCTTCTTTAGAAACGGGAAACTCGCATGGAGCGACACACTGTCCGAGATGATAGTAGAGACAAACCCTCTTGGGAATGTGGCGGCACTTACGTAAAGGAAAAAGACGGTCAATTAACTTTTTTGTTTGATTGGCTGCCCCAACATGTGGATAAGGTCCAAAGTATCTCGATCCATCCTTGATCACCTTACGGGTAACCTCAAGTCGCGGATGCTCCTCTTTTGTAAGACGAATATATGGGTAGGACTTGTCATCCTTTAACAAAATATTGTAATAAGGTCGATGCTTTTTTATTAAATTGCATTCCAAAATCAGGGCTTCTGCTGCACTGGATGTAACAATATACTCAAAATCAGCGATCTCAGCAATCAACCGTTCGGTTTTGGCATCATGAGCCCCTGAAAAATAGGAACGTACCCGATTGCGCAAATTCTTGGCTTTCCCAACATAGATCACTTTTTGCTCTTTATTTTTCATCAAATAGCAACCTGGCTGATCTGGCAAGAGAGCCAATTTTTCTCGCAATGCCATCTTGGACCTCTCCATTCTATCTGTTTTTTGTAAAGTTCAACGAATGTTAAGATGATCCGTCTTGATCTTATTGTAAACTGGTACCAACCAATTTTTCTTATAAAATATTTATCTACGCATTCCCCTTTGAATCTCTCTTCTACTAAAATTACACATCATTCAACATTTCTTCATCATTTAACGCAACGATTATGAGTAATTTTTTTAACATTTAAAAGGAAAATTCGTTAAAACAAATCTAAAATATATAGCTAACACATAACTGATGTTATACTATTTTAGAAAAATAATATAGCTAAGGAGAGAATCGATGTGTATCGTTTTTTCACTACCTTTAAAAAGCATGGATTCAAGCTCTGGCTAGCGAATCTACTTGGCTTAATCACCACCTTTATTCTTTATTTCATCGTTATGTTTTTTTCTATCATCATCGCTGCTGGTTTCCTCATCTCTTCTTTTATCGATGCGAACGGAATCGAATTTGACCCCATATTGATGGCACAACCCGATTTTCCATATCAGCTCGGTGAAATGATTGTCGAAGGCGGCTTGATCCTACTGCTCTTTTTACTCGTCATGCTTGCGATCAGCGTCCTTATCATTTCTTTCTCAATCGGAGGAGGAATCGGAATCACTGCAGAAGCGATCGCTAACAACCGCTCGCCCATCAGTAGTTATTTCAAATACGGCTTAAAAAGTCTGGGAAAAATGTTCGGTTATCTCTTTTTAAGTACGATTCTTTTTGTTTTTTTCTCTCTAGCATTAGAACTCCTTTTCGGTTATTCCGCCAGTGGTACACCTAGTGCAGAAGGATTGCTGCTTTCAGGATTCCTGTCCTTACTATTTCTATTGGTCTATTGCGCGATCACCCTAAATGCTCCCGTGATCGCCATCGTCGAGCAAACAGGGGTTTTTAAGTCCTTTTCCCTCTCTTTCCGCTTATTAAAGAACTCTTTTGGAAAAGTACTTGTTACGATTCTTTACTTAATTGGTTTAACCTTTTTGTTCTTTCTCATCCCACTCCTTTTCATGCCCGACGCTTATCTAGAGCCATATGACGTATCTGACCCTTATTACTATAGCGATCCCCCTGCGCTTGCTAGTGGATCCGATCTCGGATTTTTTGTCTTCAGCCTTGTTCTTTTACCGCTCTATCTAGCACTAACTTATCTCATTATTGTCTATCGCTACTTTAAATATATGCGTCCGTTTCTTCGACCCGATGGTGGTTTTCATGGCGGAGGAGGTTACCCTCAGCAACCGTATCCAGCTCCACAACAACCCAATCAACCCCCCTTTGTCTATCGTCCAAATCAAAATCCCTATTCCCAACCACCGAATTATTCATCACCGAACCCGCAACCGCCGAATCAACAACCACCTTTTTACTCTTAATCCCTTTTTCAAGGAGACGTGGATTGTACGTCTCCTTTTTGCTGCTGTGAAAAAAATATGTTAATCTATCAAAAATCATTTATAATTTGTTGTGTATTACTACAAACAGGAGGTAGAATTCGTTTGTCCTCGTTTTTTACGGCTTTAAAAAAGCACATTGGGATCTTATTGGTTGCTCATATCCTTGCAAATATCGCTCTATTACCTATAGAGCTTTTTATCGAGCTATCTGACTCTTTAGTACAAGAGTATTTATTGGACTTATCGAGCGCTAATCATACAAATAGTTCAAACGTGCTCTTCTTTCTTCAACTTCCAGAAATGAGTTATGGTATTTTATTATGGGAAATCATACATACGTTCATTTATTTATTGCTTTTTATCTTTGCGCAGAGCGGTTCTCTTGGAATATGCATTGAAGCCCTGCGGGATGGTCAAGGAAAAATCTATCACTATTTCCAATATGGCTTTGACTTTTTACACCGAGCGACGTTGCTCTTTTTTGTCATCTTTGCTGGCTTTAGTTTGCTTTTTATCTTATTGTTAGATCTGATCCCACTCCTTAAGATCTCCTGGTTAGTTATTAGCTTCCAAGTGATCATCGGTCTTGTGATGATTGGCTATTTACTGGGGAGTTTATATGCTGTCGTCATCTTAATTGCCGAAAAAACGAGAGTGTTAAAATCGATCGAGCTATCTTTTAAACTGCTTTTTCGCGATTTCTGGAAGGTTTTATCCGTAGGGATCATTTTCGCGCCTCTGATTGCCCTCGATTTGTTGTTGGAAAGCCAAGCTGATACGGGAATTAGCAGTTTTCAAGAGTTTATCACTTCCCCCGTTAATGATCTCTTAATTCGACTGCTGATCGATCCACCTCAAATGTTTATCACTAGCTTTTTTATGCTATTTCTCTACTTCTACCATTTAAGAAAAAGAATTAAACACGAACTTCCTCCTCCCATCTCCACAACTTCGAGTTGGCTCCCTATTAAAAAAAATTAACTCATTTATTTTTGCAAACGAGGCGCAAAGTAAAAAAGTTTTATTTGCTCCCTTTTGGGTCTAATTTCCCAGCTCTATACAAAAAAGCGGCGGTAGATCCGCCGCTTTTTTGTATTCATTCATGCTTACCGCTGAGAATCGTTGATCCATTGGATTAAGCTTTCTTTTGGCTGAAAGCCAGTCACTTTGCTTAACATTTTTCCATCTTTAAACAGGATCAGGGTAGGAATACCCATTACTCCAAAGCGAGCTGCTGTATCCTGATTATTATCCACATTCAACTTTACTACTTTTACTTGATCGCCCATCTCTTGATCAATTTCATCTAAAACTGGCGCAAGCATCCGACATGGAGGACACCAAGGAGCCCAAAAATCCACTAATACAGCTCCAGAATCACTGGATTCTACCACTGTTTTAAAGTTTTGATCTGTTACTTCTAAAATTGACATGAAAACATCCTCCTTATTTCTGCCATTACAGACAGCCAAAACAAGCCAATACGAAATATTATCAGTGTTAGTATAGCATTTGATTTCAAAACTTCCAAGTATTTCGGAAGGCAAAAGTGCGATTCATTAGGAATGAAAAAGGGGATTTCATTTCCTCAGAATAGAAAATGATCCCCATTTACTGAAGCTTTTTAAAACAAACTAGCGCTCACTCGGCATCGAGTCCCCTTTTCCATTGACTTTTATCCTTTGCTCTGGTCATGTTATGGACGAGTACTCTTTTCCATGTCTAAACCTATTGTTTCCCGAGTACCTGTTTTAATTCCTGAATCAACAATGGTACAACTTGGAATAGATCCGCAACAATGCCATAATCGGCGATTTGGAAGATCTCCGCTTCAGGATCTTTGTTGATCGCGACAATCACTTTGGAGTTCGACATTCCTGCCACATGTTGAATCGCTCCAGAGATTCCGCACGCAATATATAAGTCTGGTGTAACGACTTTACCTGTTTGCCCAATTTGCAGACTATAATCGCAATATTCTGCATCACATGCTGCGCGAGAAGCTCCCACAGCACCTCCTAACAAGTCAGCCAGCTCTTGTAACATCGCAAAGCCATCGGCACTTTTCATTCCACGACCTCCGGCGATCACCACTCGCGCTTCAGAAAGGTCAACCCCATCCGTCGTTTTTCTAACGATCTCTTTTACAACTGTCCGCAAGACATCCTCTCCCAACGCAACTTGCATTTCTTTCACTTCTGCTGTCCGGCTTGAATCGGGGGATAATGCCGCAATATTGTTGGGACGAATCGTTGCAAAAACAGTTCCCTCTTTCACCACTTTTTTGGCGAATGCCTTTCCAGAATAGATTGGACGGGTAAAAACAGCTTGTCCATCGACCACTTCCACCTTTGTACAATCTGAGATCAGTCCCAATCCCAAGCGAGCGGCAATCCGCGGACAAAGGTCTCTTCCAACAGCTGTATGGCCCGTAAAGATGGCATCCGGCTCGACCTGATCAATCACTTGTTTAAAAGCTTGAAAATATCCATCGGTTGTATATTGATCCAATTGCGCATTGGGTACAATGACCACACGGTCTGCTCCATATTGTGCTAATTTCTCCACTAAGTTAGAGGCAAAACTACCAAAAACAGCGACTGTCACCTTGCCATCCTCTGCTAGCGCACGCGCTACCGCTAAACACTCCAATGTGACATTACGTAATGCTTGATCCCGCACATCTGCCAATACCAACACATTTTTGCTCATTTTTGTTCCCCCTTAACAATCGATTTAGATCACTTTGGCTTCACTGCGAAGCAATTGAACCAGTTCTTTTACTTGGTCAGCTACTTCTCCTTGCAGTATTTTTCCGGCATCCTTTTTAGGTGGTAAAAAAAGTTCAACCGTTTCCGTCTTTGCTGCAATTTCATCTTCATCCAGATCTAAATCATCTAAATCCAAACGGCTAAGGGGTTTTCTTTTGGCTCTCATAATGCCTGGTAATGAAGGATAACGAGGCTCATTGAGTCCTTGTTGGGCTGTCAATAAGATCGGTAGCGTGGACTCGATGACCTCTAGGTCTCCTTCCACATCTTTGTTTACCGTTACTTTATCACCAGTTATATTTACTTCCGTTACAGTCGATATATGGGGAATGCCTAATAATTCAGCTAGACGAGGACCTACTTGAGCGGACCCATCATCAACGGCGACGGCACCACAGAGAATTAAGTCATATGACAAATCTTCTTCTTCGATAGCTGCAGCGATTACTTGTGCAATCGTATGTTCATCTACGTCATCTTCCAAATCTTCGATGTCGACAATCACTCCCTTATCGACACCCATCGCCATCGCTGTACGGATCGCTTGCTCTGCACGATCGGGGCCAATCGAGATCACGGTAATTTGTCCACCAAACTTTTCTTTCAGGCGAACAGCTTCTTCCACTGCATATTCATCGTAGGGGTTGATCACAAATTCGGCACCATCTTCATTGATACATCCATCTTCAATCACAATCTTTTCTTCGGTATCAAAGGTTTGTTTTAAACAGACCAAAATATCCATCCATTTGGATCCCCTTTCATTTCAGTTCAATTATTTTGATTCCCCAATCCCTTGGATAAATAAACTATGAATTACTTCCACTTGTTCCAACAAACTATATTTATAATTGTTCATAATCCAAGAGGTTACCATTTCATCAAGGGTTCCAAATATCATGCGGCGAACGATCCGAACATCGAGATCCGCACGAAAAATCCCTTGATGGATCCCTGCTTCGATCACTTGATCAATAATCTCCGTATAACGTCGTAATGTATTGCGAATTCCTTTTCGAACATATGGATTAGACTGTCTCAGCTCAATTTGAGTAACAATCGCTAGTTCGCGATCTTGTTCAAACTGTGAAAAATGGAGGCGAATCAAATGCTCTAACTTTTCCGCAGCGGAGGACAATTTGCTTAGCTGTCGTTCTGCTTCGGAGATAAAAGCCCCCATTTTTTCCGTAAACACAGAAACGAGGACGTCATCTTTATTATCAAAATAGAGGTAGATCGTCCCATCAGCTACTTTTGCTTCGCGAGCAATTTTCGAAACCTGTGCATTATGATACCCATATTGCGCAATCACTCGAATAGCAGCGTTAATAATTGCTTCGTATTTTTCACCCGTTCTTTTAGCCATTTTCAATTCCTCTCTCATCAATAAAAAAGAATGAATGAATAATCATTCATTCATAAGTTTAAATTGATATATATCGTTTGTCAACTCTTTTAGGCAGAGAAATAATAGAAAAAACAATCTTATCATTCCAATATTGCATAATATGCTAATTATTGTTTTTATTCTCTTGCTGCTCTTCTTCGCGCAATACACGACGTAAAATTTTGCCCGTATTGGATTTCGGCAATTCGCTGCGAAACTCTACAAGACGTGGAATCTTATAAGCGGCTAACTTTCCTCGACAATAACTGGTCACTTCTTCGGCTGACCACTGTGCTCCAGGCTTTAAAACGATAAATGCTTTCACCGTTTCCCCTCGATAATCATGCGGTACCCCCAAGACGCATGCTTCCTTTACAGCAGGATGTTCATATAGCACTTCTTCGACTTCCCTTGGATAAACATTGTATCCTCCTGCAATGATCACATCCTTTTGCCGATCAATGATATAAAAGTAACCATCCTCGTCCATCTTTGCCAAGTCCCCTGTTGCCAGCCAGCCATCTCGCAATACATTTTCTGTCTCATTCGGACGTTTCCAATATCCTTTCATCACCTGAGGACCTTTGATGAGCAGCTCACCCACTTCACCGACTGGTAGCTCCTTTTTCGTTTGGAGATCGACAATCCGACAATCCGTATCGGGGAGAGGAAGACCGATTGTAGATAATTTTACCCGGTCATAGATCAGATTGACATGTGTAACGGGAGAAGCTTCAGTTAATCCATATCCTTCGATCAATTTCCCACCTGACAATGCTTCAAATTTTTCTTGTACTTCAACTGGCAATGGAGCAGCTCCACTGATACAGGCTTCAATCGAAGAGAGATCATACTTCGAAATGTCTGGATGATTGATCAGCCCGATATACATCGTTGGTGCTCCAGGGAAGAGAGTGGGGCGATGTCGCTGGATCTCCTTTAAAATTAACGTCGCATCAAAACGCGGAATTAAAATCATCGTCGCAGCCATATAGACAGCAAAATTCATCAAAGTTGTTAAGCCATATACATGGAAAAATGGTAGAACAGCTAACATCTTTTCTCTGCCCTTCTTCGCTTTATACATAATGGCTTCCATTTGATACGTATTACTAATCAGATTGCGATGAGTTAGCATCGCTCCTTTTGCCAACCCAGTTGTGCCTCCTGTATATTGCAATACGGCCAAACTGTCCGGTGAGTCAAATTCAGGCACATATGGAGTGGACGGAAGAGATGCTTGTCCGATCAGCTTTTTCATTTGATAATAGCTTGGTTGATTGGGGATGCTAATTTTTGTTCCTTCCACAAACAATTTTAGTTTGTATAACCAACTTTTAGGAAAAGATAAGAAGTCACTAATACCTGTTACAATCACTCTTTTAATTTTAGTTTTGTCCTTAATATTGACTACTTTTGGTAAAACCAAATCGACACAAATAATCGTCTCGGCATCGGCATCGTTCAGTTGATGTTCCAATTCCCTTTCCATATAAAGGGGGTTGGTTTGAACGACAATCGCTCCCATCATTAAAACAGCATAATAGGCGATGACGGCTTGAGGACAATTTGGCAACATGATCGAAACTTTTTCGTTCTTAGCGACTCCTACATTTTTTAAAGCGCTTACAAAACGCTGCACCTGATCAAATAGTTCTTGATACGTCATGCTATTTCCCATAAAAAGAAGTGCTTCATGATTTGGAAAATCGTTAACCGCTTCTACAAGCATTTGAGGAATCGGGATCTCGGGATAATCAATCGAAGTTGGAACTTGTTTGGGATAATGCTTCAGCCAACGCTTTTGATCTTCTCCCATGGACATCCTCCTAACATAATGAATGATTGTTCATTCAAAATGGCAAAAAAGAGAAACGATGTGTTTATCTTTATTTTATCTAATATACAACTATTTTTAAATGCCTATTTTCATATCTACTATAAATTTATTTAGAAAAAATTTGCTTCGTTTATGAATCAAAAGTTATCCTCTTTGTTATGCTCATCAGGGGCATTTTGCTCCCCACTCAACACTGCTCTCTTTTCAACGAGTAAACGATTGCCTACAATAAAAAAAGTTAGGAAAAATAAAGGTAAAAACATAGGGAGTTTTTGTATGCAGATCGACGTAATTGTAATCGGTGGAGGACCAGCTGGTTTACTCGCAAGCGCCTCCGCTAGTCAGCATGGTGCGCGCGTATTGCTCCTTGACAAAGGAGATCAATTGGGACGCAAACTCGCGATCTCTGGAGGAGGTCGCTGCAACGTGACCAACCGAAAAGAAGTGGATGAATTAATCAAACAAATCCCCGGAAATGGTCGTTTTCTATACAGTGTTTTCTCAACCTTTAATAACCATGATCTCATCCGCTTTTTTGAGAAGATCGGAGTGAAATTAAAAGAAGAAGACAACGGGAGGATGTTTCCCGTTTCTGGAAAAGCCCAGTCTGTAGTAGAAGCCTTAATTCGACATGTTCGCTCTCTTGGAACAAAGATCGAAGTTCATACCCCTGTCAAGCAAGTGTTATATCAAGATGGACAGGTGATCGGTGTTGAAACAGCGTCAGGCAAACGCTTTTTCGCTCCTGCAGTGATTATCGCTACAGGGGGAAAATCGGCTCCATACACGGGTTCCACTGGGGATGGGTATGTTTGGGCAAAAGAAGCAGGACATCGGATTACGGAGCTATTCCCAACAGAGGTACCACTTACCTCCAATGAATCTTTTATCCGTTCACGAAAAGTGCAAGGACTTTCCTTGTATGACGTCAACTTAACTGTCTCTCGTCCCAATGGGAAAAAAGTGATCACTCACCGCGGTGATATGATTTTTACCCATTTTGGTCTGTCCGGACCGGCTGCTTTACGCTGTAGCCAATTTGTAGTTAAAATACAAAAAAAAGAAAAGGGAAGTTCCGTTCCGATTCAAATCGACCTCTTTCCAGATCGATCCATCGATGAGCTGCTCCACACTTTAAAACAACGGATTCAACAACATCCGAAAAAGACGATGAAATCGATCTTAAAGATGCTAATTCCCGAGCGTTTCGCTTCTCTCGTTCTTGAAAAGCTCCAGCTGGATTCCCAACAACCCGCTAGCCAATTCAATCATTTGGCGATCCATCAGCTCGGAAAATCACTGAAATCGTTTGTCGTCCAAGTCGATGGAACCCTTCCATTGGAAAAGGCGTTCGTCACAGGTGGCGGTGTTCATATTAAAGAAATTCATCCCCAAACGATGGAGTCCAAACAGATGCAAGGTCTTTATTTCTGTGGCGAAATCTTAGATATCCATGGCTACACCGGTGGATACAACATTACCGCAGCGATGTGTACAGGTTACGTCGCTGGAAAAAGTGCGGCTGAACAAGTGAAAGGAAGAAAACGATGAATCAGTTACCCCCGGTTTTTATGGAAAAAATGAAAAGTTTGCTCGGCGAGGACTTTCCTGCTTTTAAGCAAACATATCACGAAGCACCGATCCGCTCATTGCGTGTCAATACCTTAAAAGTGAGCAAAGAAAAATTTTTAGAGCTTGTCCCGTTTCAACTTGATCCCATCCCTTGGTGTGCGGAGGGTTTTTACTATAACCATGATATCGATCGTCCAGGCAAGCATGTCTATCATGCTGCGGGACTGTACTATATTCAAGAAGCGAGTGCGATGTCTCCTGCTGAAGCACTTCAGCCACAACCAGGAGAAAAAATCCTCGATCTATGCGCCGCCCCAGGTGGCAAGACTACTCAGATCGCTGCCAAAATGAATGGGGAAGGCATTTTGGTCGCCAATGAAGTGGATGCAAAGCGGATCAAAGCATTGGTCGAAAACTTAGAACGATGCGGGGTGACCAATGCCGTTGTCCTCAATGAATATCCAGAGCATCTGGCTCCTCGTTTTACCGACTTTTTTGATCGGATCTTGGTGGATGCCCCTTGTTCCGGCGAAGGAATGTTTCGCAAAGACCCCGCTGTTTGCGAACGTTGGAGTCTTCGTGCCGTAGAAAAATGCGCAACACTACAATTGGATATTTTATATTCCGCTGCCCAAATGCTTAAAGTTGGCGGACGATTGGTCTACTCTACTTGTACCTTTAATCCGGTGGAAAATGAACAGGTGATCGCTACTTTTCTTACTAATCATCCCGAATTTCGCTTGCTTCCCGTTCCCAAGCAGACACATTATCAGAGCGGGAACCCCGTTTGGATTCCCTCACCGCATAACGAAGTAGCAAAGACTGCTCGTCTTTGGCCCCATCGGTTACGTGGAGAAGGTCATTTTGTCGCTGTCTTAGAGAAAACAGATGGGGAGGTCCGCAAGCAAAAGATCGGGAAATTTCCTCCTGTTCATCGGGATGCAAAACAGCTGTGGTCATCCTTTCAAAAAGAAAACTTGACAACTGAGCTTCCCGAAGGTACTTTTACGCTTTATGGTGAGCATCTCTACTTCGTTCCTGATCAACTTCCCTCTTTGCGCGGACTTCGTGTCGAGAGACCCGGGCGTTATCTGGGACAAGCAAAGAAACGCCATTTTTTACCCTCTCATGCCTTGGCTCTCTCCTTAAAGCCAAGCAGTGTCAAACAAGTGATCAACTTCTCTTCAGACCAGCCTGAATTATCTCTTTATTTACAAGGAGAGTCCCTCCCTTTTTCCGGTAAGGGATGGACAATAATCACCGTAGATGGTTTCCCCTTGGGCTGGGGCAAAGCATCCAATGGCCTTTTAAAAAATCATTATCCCAAAAAGCTTCGTTGGGACAAATAAATAAAAAGACCCCTCCTCTCACTCGTCCCAACAGGAGAGGAAGGGTCTTTACATCAATGGCACCTTAGCAATCATCGCTGTTTGTTGGTCCATCGCTACTAAATCTTCTTTATTTACTTCACGCAACGAGGTTTTTCCCAAAGCAATTGCCGCCAAGCACATTTCTTCGACACATGATTGTAGGTAATAGGCCAAATGTTTGGCTCCCTGTTCAATATCAAATTGATCTGTCATATCTCCTTCGTACCATACCAATTGGGTTGGAGCCTCCCACGGCAACATCTTATGACTTCCCTGTAGGTGGCTCGCAGCAATCACGGCTGGCACCCCGAGGGCGACCGCGTCTGCTCCGAGAGCAAGCGCCTTTAAATGCTCTCCGGGGTTTTTAAATCCCCCAGAAATAATCAGACTCACTTCATCCTTCTTTTTCTTTTTCTCTAAATAATCCACCGCTCGGCAAAGTCCGATAATCGTTGGTAAACCGAGATCATCCTGAAGGATCGGAGCGGTTCCCTTGGTACCAGCCTGCGCACCATCTAACGTAATAAAGTCAACTCCAGCATAAAGAGCGATTTCAATATCTTCCTCTACCCGACTGGGAATCATCTTCATCCCAATCGGTACGCCTCCAGTCAATTTGCGTAGTTTCTCAACCAGATTCCGCCAGTCCTGTTTTTTGGTCACTCCTGGCATACGACTCAAAATTTCTGCTCGACCTCGTGGAGGAACACCGAGTAGTTTTCTTTCTCTCTCCTTTAAATGCTTGGCTGGAACTTGGCTAGGAGCCGGTCCAGACGCTCCTTGTCCAATATGAATTTCAATCATATCCGCTTGCTTTAAAATGTTTGGATCTTTAGCCCATTTCGCTCGACTGTATTGGAGAATCAGCTTTTTAGCGTATTTTCGCTCCTCGGACCAAAAGGGACCTTCTCCTGTATTGGTTGCAGTTCCCACCATCGCCGAACCCTTTGCTAACGCCAGTTTCAATTCATTGCTTATCCCTAGCCCGACTCCTAAGCCAGAAATCATAAGGGGAATGTCCAATTCCAAAGGGCGTTTCGCGCCAGGTCCAATAATCGTACGGGTATCGATCTCGATTCCTTCTTCTGTAGGCAATTTCGCCATTTGATTTGGCAAAAACATTAATCCTCTAAAGTCTGGCATCGGGCGAGAACTTCCCATCGGCCTTTTTATGATGACGCCACCAGCTGCGCGCATATTGTTCTCAATGATTTTTTGTGGGTGCATCCGCATCGAAAGAATGACTAGTTCCCATAAGTTCTCAGCATAAGGATCTCTTTCAAAGACATCAATAAACTTCACCCACAATTTCTTCACAGACGAGCGGAAAAAGAAAAGTGCTATTCCGATCGCCAAGGAAAAGGCAATGATCATACCGAACAAAGCCCAGACAAATTGCAAACCCAACACCCCAATGTCTTTAGTTTTGCTTCATCTTTAATATGATCCATTTTTGGAAAAATAATCCTATCTATTGGACATACTACCCATTAAATTCAAGAGAGAGAAGGATGATCATGGAAGCGTTTTGGCTAACTTTATCCGCATGTATTTTAGGGATGATCCTCTTTTTCATCGCTTTTCTCTTCTCCTTTCGGAGCATCCTCAAACGTTGGATTGGCAAACGGATCCAAATCCTTTTTACCGATACCTATCTCAAAAATGTTTGGGAGATCGTCTCATCCGGCACTCGATATACTTCACAAAACATTGTGGATACAGCATTACGCTGTGAGAATGATGAAGCCATTTCTCGAACATGGGGTAGTCCCAAAAAGATGCTCCGCTTTGACGGATTGATGTTTTTACCGGCTCAATTGTCGGTTTTACCAACCAAAGAAAGTATTAAGATTCAAACTAAGACGTGTATTGGTCCCAAAGCCAAGCGTCCACTCCATTTGGAGATCCCCCTTCTGGTCAGTGGGATGGGAGTCGGGGTAGGGATTAGTAAAAAACTGAAGCTAGCGATTACAAAAGGAGCTGCTGCTGTAGGCACTGCTTCCAATACGGGAGAAGGCCCTTTTTGGTCCGAGGAGCGAAAACATGCCAAAAAGCTGATTCTCCAATATAGTCGGGCGAAATGGTCCAAAGACCCAAACATCTTAAAGCAAGCGGATATGATTGAAATTGCTGTTGGAAATGGTGCATCGGCTAGCACACCTTATGTGATCCATCCACAAGATTTGTCAGGAACGATGCAACACGAGATGGAACTAACTTCTGGAGAACCGGCAATGATCCACGCACGCGTTCCAAAGATCAACGACCCCTCTGACTGGCATGAACTTGTCAATCATCTGCGTACGGTTACGGATGGTGTTCCGATCGGTGTCAAGATTGTCCCCGCACGCGTTGAAGAAGATGTGCGCTGTGCCATTGAAGCCGGAGTGGATTTTATTACCATCGATGGAGCACAAGCAGGGATTAGAGAATCAGCACCTATTTTACAAGATGACTTTGGTCTTCCCACATTAAGAGGACTTGTTCGTGCTGTTCAGGTCTTAAGCGAACACAATGTTCAAAATCGGATCAGCATCATTGTTTCAGGAGGCCTTTATTCACCTGGAGAGTACTTAAAAGCGATCGCTTTAGGCGCGGATGCGGTCGCACTCGGAACCGTCATTCTCATCGGCGCGCTTCATACACAGATTACCAAAGTACTTCCTTGGGAACCTCTTTCCCAGCTAGCTTGGTCCTCAGGGAACTTTGCCGACCAACTCGATGTCGAAAAAGCAGCCAAACATACCGCTAATCTCCTGAAATCTTCGATCGAAGAAATGAAGATCGCTACGATGTGTTTAGGAAAAAAGTCGATCATGGAAGTAAGTAGAGAAGACTTGGTCGCCCTTGATCCCGAAACCTCCCGATTTACCAATGTGCCTCTCGCCTATCAATGGACTCCTTCCTCAATCCAAAATCACTCCTAACTCTTCATCTAATCGGGCTCTTTCTTAAGAAAAAAGAGCCCCAATCACTTTTTCTTAGACATTCCCTTCCTGAGACGTCACTTACCCACAACACTACATGATCCCCTCATTTTTAAGTGCATCATTTATAATTTTAAAAAGTTTAATCGATTAATCTATAATGATACTTTATCAATCACTATATTTTTTAATTAAATCTTCTATATTCTACTGCGATCGTTGGCAAAAGTAACCAACAAGTTAAACCAGTTCTTATAGTATTATAAAGTTTTATTAAAAAACCTATTTACAAGCTCCGCGGACTTCACTATAATGTTGTTGAAGATGATAATTATTATCAGTAATACTCTAGGAGGGATCTGGATCTATGAGCACATACTTACTAGCCGATTTGCCTGCTGGACAAATAGGACAAATCATTGATATTAAACAAATGCCCTCAGAAACATATCGACGCTTACTTGATTTAGATATTTTAGAAGGAACTGTTGTAAAAATGATTCGTAAGTTCCCTTTTGGTGGTCCGGTCTCGATCGAAGTAAATGGACAACAAATCGGTATTCGCAGACGAGATGCGGAAAAAATTGAAGTCACATCGATATAGCGTAGGAAGGAGGGAGGGCACTGCCCCAATAAAATGAATATTGCTTTAGCAGGAAATCCGAATACGGGAAAAACATCATTATTTAACTATCTTACCAACTCATATGAATATGTTGGAAACTGGTCTGGAGTTACGGTAGAGAAAAAAGTGGGTAAACTCAAAGGAGATCTCGGTCTACTTGTGGATCTGCCAGGAATCTACTCTCTAAATCCTCTTTCCAAGGACGAAGGGGTTGCGACCAATTATCTATTAAATGAAGAAATTTCGATGATCTTAAATATTGTTGATTCCTCCCAATTAAAGCGAAATCTTTTTTTAACTCTTCAATTATTGGAATACGGAAAACCTTTGCTCATTTGTCTAAATATGATCGATGTAGCTAAATCGCGTGGGATCGAAGTGGATCCTACCAAGTTGGCGCAAAAACTCTCTTGCCCAGTCCTTCCGATCATCGCTCGTACTGGAAAGGGTTGTGAAGAAGTAATCAAAGAACTTACGAAATTGAAGACCGATCAAGCAGTCGACTTTCGCATCGACTACGGTCATTTACTCGAAGAGGCGATCGAACGTTTGATCAACTTGCTGCCCGATGATCTCTCCCTCCCCCGTCGTTGGCTAGCAATCCAGTTTTTTGAGGGAAATCAGCTGGTTCAAGAGACCTTAACGAAACATATCGATAAAGAAAAACTGGACTCTCTCTATCAAGAATTGGAAGAAAAGATTAAAACAGAAGTAAAATCACTTCCACAATACATTCATCTGCGGCGAAGCCAATGGCTTGACCAGGTCTTCCAAGAGTCTGTCACTCAAAGCAAAAAGCCAGAAAAAACCTTGACGGATCGCATTGATCAAATTGTTTCTCACCGTTTACTAGGCATTCCGGTCTTTTTATTGATCATGTATCTCACTTTCAAACTTACCTTTGAATGGGTAGGCAGTCCTTTATCTGATCTCCTAGGAGAATGGATGGAAGGTCCCTTGACCGAAACCGTACTATTATGGCTCCAAGCAATCGGTGCTTCCACGTTTATTCAAGACCTTATCACTCAAGGAATCATTGCAGGTGTAGGTGGCGTACTCGTCTTCGTACCACAAATCTTCATGTTATTTTTACTCATCTCTTTTATTGAGGATTCAGGCTATATGGCTCGAGTCAGTGTTGTGATGGACCGTCTAATGGAAAGTGTCGGTTTAAATGGGAAAGCCTTCATCCCGATGATTATCGGTTTTGGTTGTAATGTACCTGGAGTCATGGCTGCTCGGACGATCGAACAACCTAAGGAACATTTATTGACGATTATTTTAAACCCTCTGATGTCTTGCTCTGCTCGTTTAGCCGCATATGCTTTATTCGTTTCGGTCTTTTTTGAAGAAAATCAGGCGATCATCATCCTTTCTCTTTATGTACTAGGAATTGTTCTGGCTCTCATTTTAGCTAAGATCTTTTCATCAACCATTCTAAAACATGAAAAATCGGTTTTTGTTGTCGAACTTCCTCCTTATCGAGCACCCAGGTTGGCTTCCCTCGCTCGTCATACTTGGGAAAAAGGAAAAGGATTTTTGCGAAAAGCAGGAACCTTTATTTTTGCCGGTTCGATTATCATATGGCTACTCAGCTACGCGGGACCCAGTGGATTTGCAGTTGAAATGGACGAAAGTTTCCTTGCCATGATCGGCGGTGTGATCGCTCCTCTGCTTATTCCGCTCGGATTTGGTACATGGCAAGCAGGTGCCGCCTTGCTAACTGGCTTTTTAGCAAAAGAAGTCGTCGTTTCCACTATGAGCATTATTTATTCTGTGGCTGATGAAGACGCTCTTCAAACGATTCTACCGCAATTTTTCACGCCGCTTCAGGCATATAGTTTTATGGCATTTATCCTTTTATATATCCCTTGCTTGGCAACCATTGCTGTCATTCGTAAAGAAACAGCCTCTGCCAAATGGACTTGGTTTTCCGTGCTGTATTCGATGGTCGTGGCTTACCTCATTTCGCTCATCATTTACCAAGGTGGTAAACTACTAGGATTTTAAGGAGGGTTCTCCCAATGATAGTGAGTTTCATCATCGGTGCTTTGATTTTTGGATATGCTGGCTGGGCTCTCTACCGCTATGTCCAAAAAACCAAAGAAGGAAAATGCATTGGTTGCTCTACACAAGAAAGTTGTTCCGTTTCTTGTGCTTGCACTCCTTCCCTACCATCCACTCAAGACGCTTCCCATACCGTTCCAAACAAAGAAACGGAAGTCACTTGACTTCCGCTTCTCTATTTAAAGATGAAAGATGTGGATCATGTCTCTTTCTTCCATGAAAAGATTTTCCAATTTCTTTTTTTCTGCTTCTGATGTTGGTCAAACAATTCTTTTTTAATTAGCAAATAGCGCTGCATCTCTTTTAAAAAATGATACAAGGAAGCACGCACTTCAAACTCCGTTTGATCTTTGGGTAAGGGAGATTCTTTAAATTCCTTTTTTATTTCTTGCAATTGATCTAGATGTATATCAACCGTATTCCCCGGATGGATCCCATTTGCTAATCGCTCCAAAAAGTCGGCAACCTGATGACTTTGTCGATAGGTTTTGTCCAATGAGCTCACCAAAGGAAGAATCCGTTGAATAATCTCCCATTGCTTTTCCCGCATCTCAAAGTAATGAAAATAATGATTATCCGTAGCCTGGAAACTATTCTCTATATCCCTTAATGCCAAATCTTTTGCTTCCTTGAGCAACTCTCCTGTTTCAATAATCTCTTTGCCATCCCAATCGCTTTCTCCATAACGCAGATAAACCACAAACTCACTAAAAATCTTCTTAAAATTTTTTTCCAAGCGCTCTTGATATGCTTTTAGATCTTCCTCCACACTTGGCATCACCACATTCATAATCAAGGCGATGCCAATTCCAACGACGATGATTCCCAACTCATTTAACAAAATGGAAGGAGTGATTTCGTTAAACATATAAAGATGAAGAATCACAACCGAACTGGTTGCCACCGAATCTTTTGCCTGAATCTTCACCAAGATCGGGATCAGCGTTAATAAGATCAGTGCAATCACCCATGGCTGGAAACCGCACAGCTGAAAAAAAGCAGCAGCAAACAATCCACCGACTGCAGTGGCTACAAACTTTTCCAATGCACTGTGAATCGATCTTTTTTTTGTCTCCTTAATACATAAAATGGTCAGCATTCCCGCAGTAGTAAAAAACGCCAAGCCAAGCCATTGCGCCAATGCAATGGCTATTCCCGCCCCTACTGCCGTTTTTATAATGCGAAAACCAATTTTCATCTCATCACCTAGTCTGAAATCAATAGTTCGCTAAATGTCTATATTATTGTAATGCAAGAAACCATTTATCGCAAAAAATTCACTTTTTCACGCACCAGGCCACACAAAATGGTCAGATTTGTATGAACGAGTCTAGCAGGATTTTACATAACCAAACATGAATAGTTTACATAGATTACAAAATTTTTACATAAAGGGTGATTTTTTTGCGTTTTTTTATCTCTTTGCTAACCGCTTTTGGTCTGCTCATCGCTGGAATTAGTGGACAAGGAGTATCCGCAACGCAAAGTTACGAAATCATTGTAAAACCAAAACAGCTCAATGCCCCACTCTCTACTTTTGGTCAAATCAAGAGTTACAACAAAGAGCTTGGTTTTTACGTCCTTCAAATCCAGAGCAAATACCCTATTGCTAAAGTCCTCCAACAGCTTAATCAACAACCCTTTATCGAATATGCTGAAGAAAACATGATTTTATCCCTAAATAACAAAAAAACCTTTCCAAATGATCCTTTATTTAAAGAACAATATGGACTAAAGCGAGTTAACGCAACAAAAGCTTGGAAAACCACTCAAGGATCTCCGCAAACCATGATTGCGGTCATCGATACAGGTGTTGATTATAATCACCCTGATTTAAAAGGACAAGTGATCAAAGGGAAAGACTTTGTCGACCAAGATGAGGACCCGATGGATGAGAATGGTCATGGAACTCACTGCTCAGGAATTTCCGCAGCGATTACCAACAATCAAATTGGCATTGCGGGTATGGCCCCTAAAGTAAAAGTCCTCGCTGTTCGGGTATTAAATGCAGATGGAGATGGATATCTAGCGGATGTAACAAATGGAATTACCTATGCCGCTGATCGTGGAGCAAAGGTAATCAGCCTCAGCTTAGGTTCATCTAGAGGAAGCCACACTTTACAAAGAGCGATTCAATATGCGAAAGAGAAAGGGAGTATCATCATTGCCGCGGCCGGCAACGACGGGACTTCCTTACCAACTTACCCAGCCTATTATTCCAACGTCATCGCTGTCGCAGCGACAGACAAAAACGATCGAAAAGCATCTTTTTCAAATTATGGTCATTGGGTGGACCTAGCGGCACCTGGAGTAGATATTATTTCCACCTGGTTAAATAACAATTATCAGAACCTCTCTGGTACTTCGATGTCTACACCATTCGTAGCCGGAATTGCTGGCTTGCTTGCTTCAGAAGGAAAAAGCCCCCAGCAAATTGAGCAAATATTAAAACAGACAGCTGATCCGATCACGGGTACAGGGCTGTATTGGAATCATGGACGTGTGAATGCCGCCAAAGCGGTCAAAAAATAAAAGATGGTCCACCGTTTTCTGGTGGACCATCTTTTATTGTAACTTCAATTGTTCTCCGTCTTCCGTCTCAACAATAAATTTAGCTACATCTGGATCAATGGAACCTTTATTTACATAGAAGAAAGCGCGAGCAGGAATATCTTTATCTTTGTTAGTAGAAAATTGTCTTTCTTCAGGACGTACAACGATTCGATATAAATTGCCATCTACTTCCACACGAATGATTTTTAAAATCTTACCGTAGAGATCCTTATCTCCCACTTGCACTTCGACCAGATCTTCCCGATCCCAACTATATTTCATTGTACTTTCCAAGCTACCTGCATGACGCTCTTCCGTATGAATGCGAATACCAGGGCTTGATAGAGCGGGATGACCGTATGGATCATATGTAAGGGCACGGAAGCCGAGTTCCTTACCTTGATATTTTGCACTTACACCCTTCGCATTTGAAGAGTTGTTATCCCGATTGCCATTCTTATCTTCGTCTGCATCATTACCATCTTCCGAATCAATGGAATTCCGATTTTGGTCATCGTTTCGGTCATCTTGGTAGTCATCCTGAGCAACTGTCCTTTGAGACCCTTGATTGTTGCCAGAAAATAAAAAGCCACAACCCGAAGACAATATCATAGCAAAGATGATCACACTAGTAAAAAGCAATTTACGTTTCATTCACTACACCTTCCAATCTTTTTCCCACGGAGATATAGCATCAATCACAACAAAATGGATTGTCATGATGAAGTGAGCATAAAAAAGTAAATATGAGATTTCTCATTAGAAGTCATCACATCGCCATGATTGACTACTTCCAAAATAATGATAGAAGCATAAAAACGATTTATTTGTCTATAATATATACTTTTAAAAAAGAAGAGGTCAACGAATTTCCAACTATGTTTAAAAGTAGACACAAAACAGCATTTTTTACAAAAGATTATCTTTTTATTAAACAAGATAGCCAATCCATAAAAAGCAATTGGCTATCTAATAAAATATTTATTTTGATAGTAACCAGAATAAGCCAACGAGAAAAAAGACCGCACTGACCAAGCCTAATATTTTAGGTAAATATTTCATACTTCCGTTACGAAAAACTTATAAAACCTCGCAAAGAGACGCTTTTTTGTCTGGACTCATCAGATGATCCCGTCTTCATTACGTGATTCTCTTTTCGAGTTTTATCTTGTTTCACGTTTTTCGGTAACGGTTTCCCTCCTTATTCATGTGATATTTGCGAGAAATTTTCTGGTGCTTTGGCAATTCCTTTTACCTCTTATCGCAATTCTACCACCGTTACACCCGCTCCCCCTTCTCCATGGGAACCAAGGCGAAACGACTGAACATGACGATGGGTCTTTAAGAATCCTTGAACACCGGTGCGCAAGGCTCCTGTTCCTTTCCCATGAATCAAAAAGACCCTTTTTAATCCAGCTAGCAAAGAACGATCAAGATATTGGTCAATTTCAACAATCGCTTCTTCCACCAACTTTCCACGTAAATCCAACTCCGGTTTTACATCCAAAGATTGCTTCCGCAGCGACGTAACCATTTTTTGTGTTTCCTTCTTTTGCGAGCTTTCCCGTTTTTCCAGTTGATTTCGGTGAAGCTTCATCTTCATGATCCCGATCTGAACTTGATACTCCCCTTTTCCGAGCACCTCGACAATCGTCCCTTTTTGTTGAAACTGAGGAACGTAAACTTCATCCCCTAACTTCAATTTTTGCTTACGAGCCGAGTTCTCTCTTACTGGCTTTAAAACTTTTGTTTTTGGCATAGCCTTTTCTAGCCTTTTTTTCACTTCAAAGAGCTGGTGTTCTTTCACTTTTTGCGGACCCTGCTTCATCCATTCGCGCAACTGTTTTAGCACTTCTTCCGCCTCTCGTTCTGCTTTTCGGACAATCCCCATTGCCTCTTGACGCGCTTTCTCTTTGATCTTTCCTTTTTCTTCTTCCAACCGTTTTAGCTTTTTCTCAAGCTCTTTAGTATATTGCTCTGCTTCCTCCCGTAGACGCGCCGCTTCTTGGCGGTCCACTTCAGCCGCTTTTCGTTCCGTAGTGAGCGATTTGATCATCTCTTCTAGCTGACTTTCATCTTGAGATAAATGAGATTTCGCTGCTTGAATAATCGAATCAGGTAAACCCAAGCGCTTTGAAATGGCAAAGGCATTGCTTCTTCCCGGGACACCGATCAAAAGGCGATAAGTTGGCTTTAATGTTTCCACATCAAATTCCATGCTGGCATTGACAGCTAGCGGATGGGAATGGGCAAATAATTTTAACTCATTGTAATGCGTCGTAGCGATCACTGAGCAGCCCAATGACAGGATCTGTTCCAAAATGGCGATTGCCAATGCCGCTCCCTCAGTCGGATCGGTTCCTGCTCCTAGCTCATCAAATAAAACCAAACTTTGCTCATCAAGTTGATTTAAGATGGTGATGATATTGGTCATATGACTTGAAAAGGTACTCAGATTCTGCTCAATGCTCTGTTCGTCCCCGATATCAGCAAAAACACCACTAAATACCGGAATGACGCTATCTTCTTGTGCTGGAATCGGAAAGCCCGTTTGCGTCATCAAAGCAAGCAAACCAACGGTTTTTAACGAAACCGTTTTCCCACCTGTATTGGGACCAGTAATCACGATCGCTTGGTACGGATTTCCCATCCGAATATCAATCGGAACCACCTGCTCAGCAGGAATCAACGGATGGCGAGCTTGCATTAATTTTAATGATCGATCCGATGATAATCTTGGAACGACCGCTTGCATCGCTTTGGCAAAATAAGCCTTAGCAAAAATAAAGTCCAGTTCTGCCAACACTTCTGTATTGATCATCAATGCTTCGGCTTCTTCTGCTACGGCGACGGTCAACTCCCTTAGGATCCGTTCGATTTCGCTCTTTTCTTTTAGCTCCAACTCTTTTAAGCGATTATTTAATTGGACAACAGATTCAGGCTCAATAAACAAGGTTGCTCCCGAGGAGGACTGATCGTGAATAATCCCGCGAAACGCTCCCCGGTATTCCTGCTTGATCGGAATAACATAACGATCCTGTCGCTTGGTAATAATCTGTTCTTGCATCATTTTTTGATAATTCGTGTTACGAATTATCTGTTGCAATGTCTGATTGATCGCTTGTTTGACCCGATTCATCTCTTGCCGGATTCTCGCTAACGACACGCTTGCTCGATCGAGCACCACCCCTGTCTCATCAATACAACTTTCAATCCGATCAGCTATTTCACTTAAATCGATCAATCGCTCCAGCAGTCCTCTTACAATCGGTAGTGCTGCTTCTTCTTCCGAAATCGATTTGCAGAGGGACTTGCTTTTCCGTGACGACCGAATCGTACTAGCAATATCCAACAGCTCGTTTTCGTACAACATGCCTCCTCTCTGCGCTCGATTGACAAAACTTCTTATATCACGAATTCCACCTAAGGAAATATCTCCTTTTAACCGAAGTAAATCGATCCCTTCAGCTGTTGCTTGCAAACGTTTTTCCACTTCTAAGAAATCGGCTGAAGGCGTAATTTGTTCTATTTTTTCTTGACCTAAAGAAGAGGATGTATATTGCTTTACCATCTCTTTTACTTGATTATATTCCAATGACTTGAGTGTCCAATCATTCACGCCTCGATCTCCCCGTTCTTATGTAGTCCGATGGATCCCCATCACAATCTTCATCATTATATCATGTCTTTTTACCATCCACTATTTCTGACTAAATCCGCATCATCTGCACAAAATAAGATTAGTCTTTTTTTAGAATAGGAGGTGCAGACTGTTACTGAAACAAACATCCAAAATGCTTCTTCAGAATGAAATGGACATCTTCCTGTATGTTTTCGTAACAGTCATTTCTAAATGCTATGGACTTGGGTTCGTCATATCTCTCGATTTATTGTCGCAGTATCGATGTTATGGACGGTTAGCACTTTGGTACCCGGTTTCTCTTTCATTGGCTTCTGGGTCTCTTTCTTTGCCTCGATCGTCATTGCTGTTTTGGGATGGATCATCGAATCGACCATCGTTAAAGATATCTCTCCCTTTGCCCGAGGGGTCGTAGGCTTTGCTGTCACGGCGAGTGTCATCTTTATTGCTGCATCGATCATCCCAAACGTGAAAATCACCTTCTTTGGCGTAATGATCACTGCTTTGGTCGTCGGTATTGTCGACCTATTTATTCCTTCGAAAGCCCGATCCTATTGAATCACGATAAATGGCTTAGGAAATAGACATTTTCTCCTAAGCCATTTTTAGTTGGTTTATGTTTGAAAAAACCACTTCTGAGATCAGAAGTGGCTTCTCCTACTTACAAAAGATATGTTTACCTATGCGTTTAATTTGCGGACGGCTCCAAATCCATTTCGATGTCGCCCGATCAGGGTTAAAGTAGTAGACAGCTCCTTCTGAAGGATCCCAACCATTAAGCGCATCCGCTACAGCTTTTTTCGCTGTTTCATCGGGTTCCAACCAAATCTGCCCATCGGCTACCGCTTCAAAAGCCAAAGGTTGAAACACAATCCCCGTCACCGTATTGGGGAACATCTCACTTTCCAGCCGATTGAGGAGAACAGCCGCGACAGCGACTTGACCTACATATGGTTCACCGCGTGCTTCGGCATAAACGGTCCGAGCCAACATATGAATATCGTTTTGCGATAACCCCGACGAACTTTTCACCAATGTATTTTTCGATGGATTGCTAGATTGTTTCTGTGCTGTCGATTGCTTCCAGTTTTTCGTAGCTAAGTAAAGTTTATTCTTGGTAATGGGACCGACAGCTCCATCGACTGTTAAGCCAAAACGATACTGAAATAACCGGACAGCATTTTCTGTACGCTGATCAAATTTCCCATGGACAGGTCCTGTATAGAAGCCGAGAAACTTCAAACGATTTTGCATCTCCCAAACATAGCCACCGACGGCTCCCTTCTTCAGGGAATGGGAGACTTTGGCTGTTCCTGGTTTCCATCCTTTGGTTACCTGCACCAATTTTTGTTTCGTACGCGCTCCGACAATGCCATCTACCCGAAGCCCAAACATTTTTTGAAATCGGCGAACCGAATCGAGCGTCCGGTTTCCAAAATGACCATCCAATCGATCATGATAATAGCCTAACAGATTGAGCCGTCCTTGTAATTCAACCACATCTTTCCCACGAGAGCCGTACTTTAAGGTACCGGATCCAAATGACTGATATAGACTTGACGACGCCTGCACTTGCGAAAAATAACCTCCGCCAAGTGCCAAAATCAAGACAAACAACGAAATGACAACATAATGCTTTTTCATCATGATAGTATCTCAACCCTTTCTCAGGTTGGAATGCTATCACTATTATGTGTTGATTCACTTCTTCACTATTCGTTTTTCCTTTTCATTAAAAAAAACTCCCTTCTCAATACGTAAAGGAGTTTTAAGGGAGACTAGAAAGAAGAACCGATAAATCGTTCTTTTAATTCTTGGGTTAAATGAGGGGTAATCGATAAAATTTTTTGAGCTACAAAAGAGTTTTCTATCATCTGTTGTCCATCTTCCCATGGCAGGAGATGTAAAAGATTTACCATGATGATCATTAGGACAAAGCTCTTTATAATAGAGAAAAACAATCCACCCAGTTGGTCCAACTGAAGGACAATCGGCAACTTACCAATTACACCCAACAGTGGCTGAATCAACCGCAATAAGAAACGAACGACAAAAAAGAGAAGCAAAAAGGCGATCAGTGAGGCAACCAATTGATCTATCGATACAAAAGAGAGCCAACCATCTCCTTTAAACAGCCAATCTTTTATGAATGGAGCTAGATCATCTGACCATTGATAGGCCATCCATAAAGCCACAATCCATGAGATCAGCGAAAAAAGCTGAACAAGTAAACCTTGGCGAAATCCCATGATCGCTGCGCCAAACAAAATGACGATACAGAGGAGATCAATCATCATTTTTTCCATTCCTCATGGTGTTTCATCTTCCACCAAATGTAATATTTCATCATATTCTTGTTTTAAACGTAGATATTCATCGGCAATATTTACAGCCGATAAGACCGCGATTCGCGTCGTATCCAAACGTGGATTGACATTTGCAATTTCACGCATCTTTTCATCTACATGATTTGCTACCTCTCTCATATAACTAGGGCTTACTTTCCCAACAATTTGGTAATGCTGACCATAAATCTCAACACTCAAACGATTTTTGGTCATATGCCGCCGACCCCCTTTTTTTGCCATCAAGAAAGACCCTTACTTGCGACAATAAATATATACAAAAGAATAGAAACATTCTTCATGTTTTTTGTCAACCGTTTCAGTTGTCATAACCTTTTATCTAAAAAGGAGGGATCTACCATCGTGACCCCTCTTATTTTTTATTATCTTAACTTTGCCCCTACTTTTTCTTCCAAACTACGAATGACACGCTGATGAACAGCTTGAACTTCATCATCGGTTAATGTCCGATCTTTCGCCCGATATACCAAAGAATAGGCGAGATTTTTCTTTCCTTCACCAATTTGTTTACCACTAAAGACATCAAATAATCTCACAGACTCTAACAATTCACCGGCTGCCTCTTTAATTCCTGCTTCTAATTCTTGCGAAATAACATCTTGAGGCACAATGACTGCCAAATCCCTTGTTACTGCAGGATAACGTGGCAATGACTGATACATTAACTCACTTTCAACCGAATCACATAACAACTGTAAGTCGATCTGACAAACGACGGTCGGATTTAAATCATATTCCTTTGCCAACTTTGGATGCAATTGTCCACATAGTGCCAGCCTTTTTCCATCAACGAGAATTTCCGCCGTTCGTCCCGGATGGAAGCCTGTGGGGGCAGCTGCTTTATACTCATATTGGCGAAGACCCAATTTCCGGAACAAGGCTTCTAAAATCCCTTTCAGAACGAAGAAGTCGCCCCCTTCCACCGCTTGTGTATTCCATCCTTCCGGTTGATAAGCCCCTGTTAATAAGATTCCCAGCTCCAGATGCTCCGACGGGAGTTGCGTTAGCTTTTTCTCAGTGGTGATATAGGTTGAACCGATTTCGAAGATCGCGATATCCTGCGTGCCATGATGTAAATTGTACCGCGCTGTTTCCAATAGTTGTGGCAGTAAAGTCGTCCGTAAAACAGAGCGTTCGCTACTCATCGGCATGCTGAGCGCAATGGGCTTCGCTTCCGGATGAAAAGAAGCCATGGAACGATTGTTCTCGGGTGTCGTTAAGCTATAAGTCACTACTTCATTTAATCCCAAACTGCATAATGTATGGCGAATTTTACGGCGGATTTCCTGTTCTTTCGTCCGCTTTCCACGTGTGGTTTGACCATAGATCAGCGAAGAGGGAAGGCGATCATACCGATATAGCCGCGCAATCTCCTCGATCAAATCCACTTCGATCGTTAGATCTTGACGACGGGTAGGGACTTGAACAATATACTCCTCGTGCTCGTCATCCAACTCAGCAGGAAGGTTGAGACGTTTAAAAATATTTAATACTTCTTCTTTCTCAATCTCTACCCCGAGGAGACGAACCAGGCGCTCATGCCGCAAACGAATCACCACATCTTCCACATCGCCAATCCGCTCGACAGTGAGATCAGAAGCGACCGTTCCCCCTGCTAGTTGTTGAATTAATTGAACTGCTCGCGTCAACGCCGGTATAATTCGCTCCGGATCGACTCCCCGCTCAAAGCGATGACTCGCTTCGGAACGAAGTCCTAATTTCCGAACCGCTTTCCGCACAATCACAGGATCAAAGAAGGCGGATTCAAGCAAGATCGAGGTCGTATAATTGGTTACCTCCGAGGATTTTCCTCCCATTACTCCGGCAATTCCTAGCGGATTTTCGCCATCGGTGATCAACAAAGTCTCCTGATCACAGACCCGGGTCACCCCATCCAATGTAACAACCTCTTCCCCTTCTTTTGCCCGACGCACGACAATATTCCCGTTTTTGACATGCCCATAATCATATGCATGCAACGGTTGACCTGTTTCAATCATGACATAGTTGGTAATATCCACAACGTTGTTGATCGGTCGGATGCCTGCGGAAATCAGTCTATTTTTTAACCACTGCGGCGATGGTCCTACTTTTATATTGTGAATCACCTGACCAGCAAAGAATGGACAATCTTCTTCTGCTTCTAAACGAATGCTGATCGGAGCCTGTTTGCCTTTTGCTTTTTGTTCGACCACATCGGGTAAGTTCAATTCCCGATCGAAGACAGCTCCTACTTCAAAAGCAACACCGATCATACTTAAACAGTCCGAACGATTGGGCGTTAGTTCTAACTCAATCACTTGATCATTCATTCCGAGATATTCCTTGACATCTTCTCCAACGGGCGCATCTTTGCCCAAAACTAAAATGCCTTCCATATCTTCTTTCATCATCATTTTCTCTGGTAAACCCAGCTCTTTAGCGGAACAGATCATCCCTTGTGATTCGACTTTGCGGATCTTGGAGCGCTTAATCTTAATTCCTCCAGGCAACCTAGCTCCGATCAAAGCGACCGGAACCTGCTGTCCCTCAGCAACATTGGGGGCACCACAGACGATTTGCAAAAGCTCTCCATCTTTGACCATCACTGAACAAACTTTTAGGCGATCCGCATCCGGATGGGGTTCAACGGCTAGCACTTCGCCCACGACCACGTTTTTTACCCCATTGTCACGGGTATAAATAACTTCCACTTCGATTCCAGTCCGTGTAAACTCTTCAGCGATCTTTTCAGGGGAAATCCCTGTTAAATCGACATATTGACTCAGCCATTCATATGATACCAGCATTCTTCGATCCTCCTAAACTGACTGAAATTGACGCAAGAAGCGTAAATCGTTGTTATAGAAATGACGGATATCATCAATTCCATACTTCAACATAGCAATCCGCTCAACTCCAAGACCAAATGCAAAGCCGGTATAACGCTCTGGGTTATAGCCCGCCTTCTCTAAAACACGTGGATGAACCATTCCGGCACCTAAAATTTCAAGCCATCCCTTTTGAGGATCATAAATATCCACTTCCATACCAGGCTCAACAAATGGGAAGAAACTTGGACGCAGACGCACTTCTGTCTCTTCTCCAAACACTTTATGAATAAAGGTGAGGAGCACTCCTTTTAATTCGCTCATGGTCACATTATGATCGACCGCTAATCCCTCAATCTGCATAAATTGATGGGAGTGAGTCATATCGTCTTGATCACGCCGATATACTTTCCCCGGACAAATAATGCGCAAAGGTACTTCACCCTGTTTGGCTAACATCTCCCGTGCCTGAACCCCGGAAGTATGCGTCCGCAATAAAATTTCCGGTGTAATATAAAATGAATCTTGCATATCACGTGCAGGATGATCTTTTAAGAAGTTCATCATTTCAAAGTTAAATTTGTCCGTCTCCACTTCGGGTCCTTCTGCCACCTCAAAGCCCATTCCGATAAAAATATCTTCAACTTCTTCAATCACCGCCTGAAGAGGATGAACGCCACCGACGGTGATGGGGGCACCAGGCAACGTCACATCGATTTTCTCCGTCGCTAATTGCTGTACAAATTTGGCTTCTTCGAGCTCCTCTCTTTTCGCTTCTATCCATGCCTCCAATTGGCTGCGAATTTTATTGGCTAACGCTCCGATCTGTGGACGTTCTTTCGGAGATAACTTCCCCATCCCTCTCAGCACACTGGTCAGTTCACCTTTTTTTCCTAAAAGCGCTACTCGAATCTCTTTGAGAGCTTGAAGATCCTTGGCTGTTTGAATTTTTTTCTCTGCTAAGTTCTTCAGCTCCATCAGTTTCTTTTGCATGCCGTGTCTCCTTTCTGCTCGATCTTATTTATGCAAATAAAAAAATCTCACGCCCTGAGGGACGAGAGATTCGCGGTACCACCCTACATTAGAAAGAAAGCAGCACAAAAAAACTTTCTTTCTCACTTCATTCCGATATCGGCGTAAACCGGTACACCTCTACTTTGCACAAATGCAGTTCAAGGGTCAGCTCCAGAGTGAATTTCAACAGCAACTACCTTAGAGATGCTTCCAGTCACGACATCCCCTCCCTAGAAGGCGTTCACTGTTTACTTATCTCTGTCATCGCATCATGATATAAAAATTTTGACTCCATTATATCCAAAATATTTATACGTTGCAACCTGCCATCTGTTGACGAATTCGTTCATATAACAGAATCGCCCCCGTCACGGCAACATTTAGCGACTCTGTCTTCCCCGGCATGGGAATCATCACATGGGTATCTAGCATCGCAAGATGCCCAGGAGCAATCCCCCGCCCTTCATTGCCTAAGACAAAAGCGACTTTGCTAGGAAAACGCAGTTCAAATGGCATCTTCCCCGCATGAGGTGACGTTCCAATCAATTGCACATCCCACTTTTGCAGCAGCGAGAATACCTCCGGAAGCGGTAACGAAATCAACGGCAAGCGAAAAACGGATCCCATCGCTGCTCGCACCACTTTCGGATTGTATGGATCGACTGTCCCTTTCCCAAGAAAAATGCCCTTTACACCTGCAGACTCAGCTGTTCGCAAGATCGTTCCCAAGTTTCCAGGGTCTTGTACTTCATCCAATAACAAAAACGTCCATTGTTCCGCTTGGATCGGCAGCAGTTCTTCCACCTGCCAAAATTTGATTTCGATCTCTGCGATCACCCCTTGCGGTGATTCTGTATCCACCAGCTGGTTAAACAATTCAGTGGGAAGTTCATATGTAGGAGAAGAGAGATTCCACGCTTTCACTTTCTCTTTTTGCTTTCGATCGATGATCAGGGCACGGATCGGTACTTGGGCACGAACCGCTTCTTGGACAAGATGTTCACCTTCCACTAGCAATGATCGGCTTTTCTCGCGACCTTTCCGTGTTTTTAATTTTTTCCATTTTTTAAACTGCTCATTTTGTGGAGAGGTTAGCTGAATAAATTTATGCTTCATAATCATTTACACACACTTCTTCTAATTTTTGCAAATCATCATTATGACCGATCACGACCAACGTATCACCTGTTCGAACCACATCTTTGGCGGATGGAGTAATATTATACTTATCATTTCGTTTGATTGCCATCACATTACAGCCAAAACGTTGACGAATATTTAGCGATTGAAGCGTTTCACCATCAAAAAACTTGCTCGCTTTTACTTCAATAATACTATAGTCGTTCGATAATTCGACATAGTCGAGGATATTCGGAGAAATCAAGTTGTGGACAAGACGAATTCCCATATCTCGTTCAGGGTAAACCACTTTATCAGCCCCGATTTTTTCTAACACTTTGCCATGCAAGTCGTTTTGTGCTTTCACAACTACTTTCTTTACACCCATCTCTTTTAAAATCAAGGTGGTCATAATACTCGCTTGGATATCTTCGCCAATGGCCACCACGACCACATCAAAGTTGCGAATGCCTAGCGCTTTTAAAGCCATCTCATCGGTTGAATCCGCTTCGATGACATGCATCAGAATTTGTGCTAAATCTTGAACTCGTCCGGAATCTCGATCGATTGCCAGTACTTCATATCCCATGGAATGAAGTGTTTTAGCAACACTGGAACCAAATCTGCCCAAACCAATGACGGCAAACTGTTTACTCATTGTAGCACCTCCAGCATATATCATTCATTATATCCAAGTATTTTTTGAATAGAGTAACGTGATTCTGTAAATATTATTGATAAAAATCTGCCTCACTAAGAGTAACCAGAACTGCCACAGCAAGTCGATGAGATCTTTTGAAAGGAGAAACGGCACATCATGAGCTTCAATATTCGCGGCGCTGTCATCCATAACATCCAAAAGCTGAGTACCCAAGAGTTGACCGATCTCGTTGAAGATTCCATCCGACAGGGAGAGGAAAAATACCTTCCTGGTTTAGGTGTGATTTTTGAAGCGATCTGGACCCAGTGTGATCCCAGACTCCAACAGCAGATGATTTCCATTTTACATCAACGGTTAACCCAAAATCCCGTACCTGCTCCCAACTTGAAGTGAAGATATGGTTTAGCATCGTCAAACGGCATTTCGCCGGCTAGCACAAAGAGTCCCTCCACTGTGAAGCAAGTAGAGGGACTCTTTGCTGATATATGTTTAATAATAAACACCGCCACCAAATCCACCATAAAGACCTCCCCACCAGTAAAAGGCAAAGAAGAGAAACAATACGACAATCACGGCGAGGACAGCCCACCATCCCAGTCCAAATCCAAAAAAACCTTTGCTTTTTATAGGATCCATCTACATCCCCCTTCCGATTGGCTTCTACTCCACCAATGTATGTCGAAAGGGTTCTGTCGGTATGGACACCTATAAGTGGATTTTCTTTTGGACTTAGCAAATTACTGATTTCTTTTATACAAAATCAAAAACAGGGTAATCAAGATAAAGGCGATAAGTGCAAGCAACGGAATGGTAATAAACCCAAGCCAATTGATATAATCCTCGGTACATGGAATGCCTACTTTACATGGTTCCGTCTCTTTTAAGAAAGGAACTTTCTGTATCAAATAGTGATACAACGAAATCAAACCACCGGTCACGGAGAGAGGTAACGCATAAGTCACAATGCGCGCATCACTTCGGTAGGAAGCGATTCCCAACAAAATCACAAGCGGATACATAAAAATTCGCTGATACCAACACAAAGTGCATGGAACATATCGAGCGATTTCACTAAAATAGAGACTCCCAAGAGTAGCTACAAGCGCAACAATCCAAGCGAAATAAAGTCCGAAGCGCTGAAATGTGGTACTCATTTTTTCTTTAACTCATCCTCAATGACTTTTTTTAGTTCCTCATAATCCAAAGCCGCATCCGTCTTCTTACCATTTACAAAAACGGTTGGAACATACTCAACCAGCTTTGCGGTTGCCAACCGATTCTCATTGGCAACAACGTTTTTATACGTTTCATTTTTCAAGTCTTCACTCAGCTTATTTGCGTCAATCTCCGGTAAATGTTTCTTCACTAAATCGACTAGATAGTTGGTTTCGGACCAACTTTCCTTTGCGTCCTGATTTTGATATAGCAACTCATGGAATTTCCAGAAGGATTCAGGATTTTGGCTATAGATCGCTTCACTGGCGATCGCGGCAGCCAATGAATCTTGACTTAGAAAAGCAAAGTTAACGAAAAAGAATTGTACTTTCCCTGTATCAATATACTCTTGTTTTAGCTTTGGAAATGTTTCAAGTGTAAATTGCCGACAACTCGGACATTTATAATCACCAAACTCGACCAGCTTGACGGGCGCATCAGCCTTTCCGATCGATGGTTGGTTTTCGGTAAGTGAGGCGGTTGTTGCTGTATTTTCTGAGCCAGCTTGATTGGAAGAGTCGTCATCTACAAAATTCGCTACCAAGGCATATATTCCTAATCCCACCATCAGAATCAAGACAGTGACCATTGTAATCATTGATAGATCGGGTCCTCGTTTCTTTTGATTGCCCATCTCCATATCCCTCCAGATAATTCCGTTAAAATAAATCTACATAGTTGATATTATATCAGCTATCAATAAATATTTCATTTGCTAGAAACACCTTGTCATGTTGCTTGCCGATACTTGACGAGCACGCCAGACAACTTTTTACTTCCCTGTTATAATCAAATTGATTATCCACAGAAAGGAGTGCCACGATGAATGTAATCGCCCGTGCTCTCACGATCGCTGGTTCCGACAGTGGTGGTGGCGCAGGCATTCAAGCCGACTTAAAAACTTTTCAAGAGTTAGAAGTGTTTGGAATGAGTGCCATTACAGCGATCACTGCCCAAAACACGTTGGGCGTTTACGGTGTTCAAGAAATCTCTCCTGATCTGGTTACCAAACAGATTGACGCGGTGATTACTGACTTGGGTGTCCATGCCGTTAAAACAGGAATGATTTCCAATGTAGACATCATGCAAATTATCGCCAATAAGATTAACGACTATCAGATAACAAACCTCGTCATTGATCCAGTCATGATTTCAAAAAGTGGTCATTCTTTATTAGATGAAGAGGCTCGGATCGCGATCAAAGAGTACTTGATCCCGCTCGCGATGGTCGTCACTCCCAATCTGCCTGAAGCAGAGGTTTTGCTGGGAAAACCGATCCGAACGATGTCAGATCGCCAAGAGGCTGCGCGCTTTTTTATCGAACTCGGTGCTAAACATGTCGTCATTAAAGGGGGGCATGCCGATGATCCATCTAACGCCGACGATCTCTTGTATGATGGACAAACCTTTACTTCCTTACCTTCCCCCCGTTTTCAGACAGCCCATACCCATGGAACAGGTTGTACGTTTTCCGCCGCGATTACCGCTTTTCTAGCCAAAGGTTATCCCGTTCTTCAAGCAGTAGAACAGGCAAAACAATTTATTACCTTAGCGATTAAGCACACTCTTGGACTCGGCTCCGGACATGGTCCGACCAATCATTGGGCTTATCGCCGATTTGGAGGAAAAGAATGATCGATCTTTCGCTTTATCTCATTATGGGCAGTCAAGATTGTCTTAAGAAAGACCCCGTTCAAGTGTTGCGTGAAGCAATCGAAGGCGGAATCACTTGTTTTCAATTTCGGGAAAAAAATTCCGGACGTTCTTGGTCTGAAATCATTCAGTTGGGGCGAGAACTGCGCCAGATCTGCCGCGAACACCAAATCCCTTTTATCGTAAATGATCGGGTCGATTTGGGTTTGTTGCTCGATGCCGATGGAATCCATGTCGGTCAACAAGATTTCCCTGCACAGGACGTGCGCAAGCTGATCGGGGAAAAACGGATCCTCGGTGTCTCGGCGAAAACGCCGCATGAAGCCCAGCAGGCTCTCCAAAATGGAGCGGATTATATCGGAGTGGGCCCCATTTACGCTACTTCTTCCAAACCGGATGCAGATCTGCCCAAAGGACCCGCAGTGATCACAGAAATTCGGCAACAGCTTCCTTCCCTTCCGATCGTTGGGATTGGTGGAATTACGCCCGAGCGCGCTCCAGCTGTTATTTCCGCAGGAGCAAATGGGGTATCTGTGATTTCAGCCATTACCAGAGCACCATCCCCTTATCAAGCAGCGCAAGCTTTTAGAAAGCAAATGGCAGAAAACACGATCTGAAAGCCCACGGCTTAAAAGCTACATTACCAGCGGGATGGGATAGCTAAGCGTACCTTCTGTGTAAAGGAACATGCGAGCAATGTTCCATCGTTTGGAGCCCAATCACCCACACGCTTAATCGGCCCCCATTTGGGTCGATTCTAACTGCCTAGAGAGATTCTTGGGGAGATCATCTCCATCACTTGGAAAAACAGCAACGGGTTCAACCGCTCACTATCAGAGAATTGGCTTGACTTTCGCCTGTGGAAGGATCGAAAGACAAAAGACCGCCTTATTTCATTTGGCGGTCTTTATCTTTTATCTATTTTCATAATAGAGAGGTCTTTTTTGTTCATAAGCCGCAATGGCTGCTTCGGATTGCAAAGTAATTCCAATATCGTCTAGCCCGTTGAGGAGACAATAGCGGCGATATTCATCCACTTCAAAGGAGAAGCGCAAACCGTTTGTATCGGTCACTACCTGCTGCTCCAGATCAATTGTCAACGGATATCCTTGGGTCTGATAGGTTCGTTCAAATAACTCAGCCACTTGTTCTTCCGTCAATCGAATCGGAAGAATACCATTTTTAAAGCAGTTATTATAAAAAATATCAGCAAACGACGGAGCGATGATGGCACGAAAGCCAAAGTCGAGCAACGCCCATGGGGCATGTTCCCGTGAGGAACCACAGCCAAAGTTTTCACGGGCGAGGAGAATCGTCGCCTGATTATATGGATCTTGGTTTAATACAAAAGAGGGGTTGGGCTTTCCGTCCTCTTCAAAACGCCAATCATAAAACAAAAACTGTCCAAATCCGGAACGCTCAATCCGTTTTAAAAATTGTTTAGGTATAATCGCATCGGTATCTACATTGGCTCGATCCAGTGGAGCGACCACTCCGGTATGTTGCTTAAACGGTTGCATAGGATTTTCCTCCTTTCTGCTTAAACTGCCATTTCCGCACATCGACAAAATGCCCTTTGATGGCCGCAGCGGCTGCCATTTCTGGACTGACCAGATGGGTACGACCTCCACGTCCTTGCCGTCCTTCAAAGTTGCGATTCGACGTCGACGCACACCGTTCACCAGGTGATAAAATGTCCGGATTCATCCCCAAACACATGCTACAGCCTGCTTCGCGCCATTCAAAACCTGCCTCTTTAAAGATTTGATCCAGTCCTTCTTCTTCTGCTTGCTTTTTCACCTGCTGCGAACCGGGCACAACCAGCGCTTGGACATGTGGCGCTACTTGATATCCTTGCGCTACACGAGCAGCAGCACGTAAATCCTCAATGCGTGAGTTGGTACAGGAGCCGATAAAGACCCGATCTACTTTGACTTCCGTCATCGATTGGCCCGCTTTCAGCCCCATATATTCCAGAGCCAATTTGGCCGCTTGTTGTTCTGTCTCTGTCGCAAAGGAATTGGGGTCTGGAATGGTATCCGTAATCGCCATTCCCATCCCTGGGCTCGTGCCCCAAGTAACTTGTGGCGCAACCTGATCGAGATCCACCACTACTCGTGCATCAAATTCTGCCCCTTCATCAGTAGCTAACTTCTTCCAGTCTTCCACCGCTTGTTTAAATAGCTCCCCTTTCGGAGCATAAGGTCTTCCTTCTAAATAGGCAAAAGTGGTTTCATCCGGTGCGATCAACCCAGCACGAGCTCCTGCTTCAATCGACATATTGCAGATCGTCATCCGCTCTTCCATCGACATCGAACGAATCGCTTCACCCGTATACTCAATCACATAACCGGTCGCTCCAGCGGTTCCAATTTGCGCGATTAAAGCGAGAATCGCATCTTTCGCGGTTACTCCTGGCTGAAGAGATCCTTTAAAATGAACTTCCATCGTTTTGGGCTTATGTTGTTGCAAACATTGGGTGGCCATCACATGCTCCACTTCACTGGTCCCAATTCCAAATGCTAGCGCCCCAAAAGCGCCATGAGTTGAAGTATGGCTATCGCCACAAACAATCGTTTTTCCCGGAAGGGTTAGACCGAGTTCTGGTCCGACAACATGGACAATCCCTTGCTTCGGACTATGCAAATCAAATAACGTCACTCCGAAGTCTTTACAGTTTTTCGCTAAGGTATCGATTTGTTTTTTCGCAATCGGATCCTGAATCGGAAGACTGCGGTCTGTGGTCGGCACATTGTGATCCATGACCGCCATTGTCAAATCAGGACGGCGCAACTTCCGTCCGGCTAAGCGAAGTCCCTCAAATGCTTGCGGAGAAGTGACTTCGTGAACCAGATGCAAGTCGATATAGATAATAGCTGGTTTTCCCTCTTTTTGTTCAACCACATGTTGATCCCAAATTTTCTCAAACATCGTACGTGGCTTCATTTGCTTCACCTCGGTTTCTACTTTCTTTGTACCAACTGCTCAACCACGCGATCCCCAAACTCCGCCGTACTTAACGCTTGTTGACCAGCAGGAGCTAGATCGACCGTAACCTCCCCACGACCAATTACCGCTTTGACCGCTTCTTCAATCGCCTGAGCTGCTTTTTCATCACCAAAAGAGTAACGCATCATCATCGCCGTAGATAAAATAGTAGCACTTGGATTGGCAATTCCTTTTCCAGCAATATCTGGGGCTGAACCGTGAATCGGTTCGTATAAAGCCATTTGTCCTTCCCCGAGGCTAGCCGATGGCAACAAGCCGATTGAGCCGGTAATGACAGCCGCTTCATCACTTAAAATATCACCAAACATATTTTCTGTAACGACGACATCGAAATGAGCGGGTTGGCGAACAATTTGCATCGCACAATTGTCCACAAGCATATGCTCGACGGTCACTTCTGGATAATCTTTAGCCACCCGCTCGACCACAGACCGCCATAAACGCGAACTTTCAAGCACATTGGCTTTATCTACTGAAGTAAGGAATTTTCTCCGCTTCATCGCCATTTCAAAGCTCAGGCGGACAATCCGCTCGATTTCATAATCGTAATAGATCAGCAAGTCGCTCGCGAATTCCCCTTGCTCCGACTGATTCCGTTGTTTCTCTCCAAAATAGATTCCACCTGTCAATTCCCGAACGACGATGAGATCCACCCCTTCGACGACATCGGGACGCAAAGTAGAGCGCTTTTCTAATCCTTCAATCAAGCTGACCGGCCGCAGATTAGCGTAGAGACCTAGCTCTTTTCGTAACGCGAGCAAAGCCTTTTCCGGTCTTAGCTCCGGTGGATTTTGATCCCATTTGGGTCCTCCCACTGCCCCAAGTAAAACTGCATCTGCCGCTAGGCAAGTAGAGAGGGTTTCCTCAGGTAGGGGATTCCCTACCTGATCAATGGCTGAACCACCAGCGATGACATATTGAAAATCAAAGGTATAGCCAAACATTTTTTCAATTTGGCGCAGTACCTTGACTGCTTCTGCGACAATCTCAGGACCAATTCCATCCCCCGGGATGACGGCAATCTTTTTTACTTGATTCATCGTTCTACCACCTTATCTTGAATAATCTACTGTTTTCATGGCTTCTTTTCTTCTCTTCAGCCGATTGATGGCATCGATATACGCCCGTGCGGATGCTTCCAATATATCCGTACTTACGCCGCGACCACGAACAGTGATCTCATCTTGTTGCAGCTGGACAGAAACTTCTCCCAAAGCATCTTTTCCTTGCGTAACAGAGTGAATTTTAAAATCAGTAAGCTCTACTTTTTCCCCGATCATCCGATCGACTGTTTTAAAAATGGCATCAACGGAACCATTGCCACAAGCAGCTTCTTCCATGATCGTATTATCCACTTGGTTTCTCACTTGGATGGATGCCGTCGGTACAGTGTGGCTACCATAGGAGACTTGGAAAGATTCCAGCTTATAATATTCGGTTCCTTCGCCGACTCTTTCTTCCACTAGAGCAATCAAATCTTCATCATTAATCTCTTTTTTCCGGTCTGCCAATTCTTTAAAACGAGCAAACAAAACATTGATTTGTTCTTCGCTCTGCGGATAACCCAAAATTTCTAACCGTTTCTTAAAGGCATGACGCCCAGAGTGCTTCCCTAAAACCAAACGACTTTCATCAATTCCGACTGTTTCCGGAGTCATGATCTCATAAGTCTCTTTGTTTTTAAGCATTCCGTCTTGGTGGATGCCCGACTCATGAGCAAAAGCATTGTCTCCAACAATCGCTTTATTCCGTTGAACAGTCATACCAGTCAATTTGCTTACTAAGCGACTCGTGCGGGCGATTTCTTGATGTTTGATCGTCGTCTGCTTTTTAAAAAAGGCTTCCCGTGTTTTCAAAGCCATCACGACTTCTTCAATCGCCGCATTTCCTGCTCTTTCACCAATTCCATTAATCGTTCCTTCTACTTGTCTTGCTCCAGCTTGCACCGCAGCCAAGCTATTGGCGACTGCCATGCCCAAATCGTCATGACAATGGCAACTTAAAATCACCTTATCGATATCAGGCACATTTTGTTGCAGTTGGGTAAAGATATTGGCATACTCAATCGGTGTCAAATAACCGACGGTATCCGGAATATTGATCACATCTGCTCCAGCGCGAATCGCTTTATCGACAACCCGACACAAAAATTCAATCTCGGTTCGTCCTGCATCTTCAGCCGAAAACTGTACGACTGGAAACAGTTTTTTACCATAGCGAACCACTTGGTCCACCCGTTCTAAAATCTGATCTTGATCCATCCGCAATTTGTATTCACGGTGAATCGGAGAAGTAGCGATAAAAACGTGTAAGCGAGGGAAAACGGCCCCTTTCAATGCTTCCCAAGCTTGATCCATATCTCGTTTTACCGAGCGAGACAAGCTACAAACGGAGGTATCTTTTAAGCGATCCGCAATCATTTTTACCGAATGGAAGTCACCAGGAGAAGAGGCTGCAAATCCGGCCTCAATAATATTGACACCCAATCTTTCCAATTGAACCGCGATCTCGACTTTTTCTTCTGGACTCAAATTGACACCTGGAGATTGTTCACCATCGCGCAACGTTGTATCAAAAATTTGAACTTTTCCCATACCGAATATTCCCTCTCTTCATTTTAGTCTGTAAACATGGTTTGAAATCGTAGATCGTGAATTTTTTATTTATCATTTAAATAAAGGTTTCTTAGTTCCAAAAAATTGCAGGAAATAAAAAACCTTTTCCATCCCAACTACACCAGCTTGATGTAATTGGGGCGAAAAAGGTTCGCGGTACCACCCAACTTCGCCGCTCCCTCGCGGGAGACGACCTCCGTAAGTCCAGAATAAAATCCTAGACTTTAGTTATAACGGAACCACCGGAAGCAATCTACTAGGTCAGAAGACTTTTCGATCCCCGACTCAGAGGTGAGTTGTGGAGAATTGCGGTTCCGGTTTCACCACCCCCGGACTCTCTGAATCACGCCAATTAACCACCTGTCCTCTTCATTGTCTTCAACATGTATGGATTTAAAAATGATTTCGCTCATCAATGTTAGAACAAAACAGTTTTTCTTTTATTTAGATGTTATTATATCCATATGATTTTAATGTTGTCAATAGCATAAAGGAAATTTCTATTATTCATTTAATGAACTTCTATTTTTTACTTTCTCTGCAAACCTGATCCTTTAAGAAAACACAAAAACAGTCTCATTTCCAATGATAGAAAAGCCCATACAGATAAAAATAAGACTTCTTAACAAGTAAATTTTCCATAAAATAATTAAATATTATCTTATGAGAGTTATTGTATTTTCACTCTATATATGTTATATTTTATTTCAAAATTTAAACTAGTCTACTAGTATATATTTAGGAGGTTTTTATTGCTAATCAGCATATAGACAACCTAGTTTTATAAATTACTCGATGAAATTATAACATTATCATCATGATTCTATTTTTGTTATGAATCCGCTGTCTATATCTTTAGCAATCAACATCACCATGGCAACACGAATGAAAATCTTCCTTGAACTTGAGAAGACCCTTTTACGTGTCTTTCGTGAGTTTAAAAAAGATATGAAACGAATTCTACAAGATGACATTACGGGTGCTGAAGACAACCTTCTTTACTGCTTATCGATCAAAAATCCCCAGACCATTACGGAATTAGCACAAGACTTTCATGTATCTGTCAGTCATATTACCCATGTTGTCGATCAACTGGAAAAAAAAGACTTGGTTCGAAGACAACGTTCTTCATTAGACAAACGAGTAGTAGAAGTATATATAACCAAAGAAGGATCCTCCAAAATCCAGCGAATCAATAAGAAAAAACGAAAATACTTCCAAGAAAAGTTTAATGACTTATCCACCGAAGAGCTACAGATTTTATTAGATATTTTTAATAAACTCAAATAAGAAATCCCTCGTTCTTAAAGAAGAGGATCCCGTGCCACCTGAGAAGGTGGTTTTTGCTCGTATGTTGCGATCTCATGCAAAAGGGGGTGACCCAAAAGGAAAGAGTCACCCTCTTTTGCACAAAGCTGGTCATCTCCAAAGAGATCCAATCTCTTTTCGACGATTTACTTGCTGTTTTTTGCTACATTCGCTAGTTCAGCAAATGCTTTTTCATCTGAGACAGCTAACTCAGCGAGCATTTTACGATTAATATCTACTCCTGCAAGCTTTAAACCATGCATAAACCGGCTATAAGAAAGACCATGCATCCGTGCAGCAGCATTGATCCGGGTAATCCATAGTTTACGGAAATCGCGTTTGCGTTGACGGCGATCACGATAAGCGTACATCCACGATTTCATAACTTGCTGCTTCGCTGTACGGAATAATCTATGTTTTGAACCAAAGTAACCACGTGCAAGCTTTAGTACTTTTTTACGACGACGACGGGTTACCGTTCCACCCTTTACTCTTGCCACAGTGAATCCCTCCTGCTAACTTCCATTCGTTCTATTTATAAGTGATTAGATCCTTAATACGTTTTACATCGCCAGGGCTCATGATTCCGCTCTTACGAAGTTTGCGTTTCCGCTTCATCGTTTTTCCTTCCAGCAAGTGACGATGAAAAGCATGATTCCGTTTGATTTTTCCGGAGCCAGTTTTACTAAAGCGCTTTGCAGCGGCGCGCTTGGTTTTCATTTTAGGCATAAACTGCTTCCTCCTCATGACTACTGCTGTTTCGGTGTTAAGATCATAATCATTTGTCGACCTTCAACTTTTGGTAAACGTTCAATTTCAGATAGATCTTTGACTGACTCAGCAATCCGATCTAAAACTTTTCTCCCGATCTCTTGATGAGTGATTTCTCGTCCGCGAAAGCGAATGCTCAGCTTTACTTTATCCCCTTTTTTCAAAAACTTTTTGACTGAGTTCAGCTTGGTACGCACATCGTTCTCATCGATCGTGGGACTAAGACGAATCTCTTTTACTTGAATGGTTTTCTGTTTTTTGCGCGCTTCCTTTTCCCGTTTGCTTTGTTCATAACGATACTTACCATAGTCCATAATCCGACAGACAGGCGGTTTCGCTTGTGGAGCTACATTCACAAGATCCAGGTTTATCTCCTGAGCTAGCCGAAGAGCCTCTTTCAATGGCTTAATACCTAACTGATCTCCATTGGGACCGATCAACCGAACTTCACGTGCACGAATCGCTTCGTTGACCAGTTGCTGTTCCTTGCTGATAACTTGCCACCTACCTCTAAAAATTTTTGAGAACAAAAAAAAGCGGGCATGCGCCCACACTTTACCCTAGTCAATGGATGTATACTGGGAACCTAGCAACAGCCTTTCGCGTCGACCAGGTGAGAAGCGGGCGCTTCTACTTACAACAATGACATTATCTTATCATGGTAAAACAATCTAGTCAAGCAACAAGCTTCTGCCATTTGGATTCATTTTAACAAAAAAATAACAAAAAAACACCCCTCCCTATTGGGACGGAGTGTCTGTGGTTCCACCCTTATTGATTATCATCTTAACGCATCGTCCATGGTCGTTGATGACAATGGCTTTTAAAAAAATCACTCTTGTATCATGGTTATTTTATATTAAAAGTCACCTCACCGTCAAGCATCCTCAGGGAAATTGATGGACAGCTCACATTCATTGCACCCATGGCAAACCATAATCCGTCCTTCAAAAATTTGTAATAAAGTACGGATCACATTTTCTTCGGGATATTTGGTATGTAAAATAACACGTTCAGGGGCAATGGTAAGCAAGGTGCTAACAATAAAATCCTCATAAGACGCGGTTTGCTCTGCTACTTCTTGCCAAACCCCATCTACATCTTTGAGCTTCAAAGGAAATCCATCTGCATGTAGTAGTTGAAATCTTTTATTCCCCCGATGAATCACATGTACCAGAGCGATTCGCGATGTTTGCACCGATACAAAATAGCGTAGAAGCTGAATAAACTCGTTATACTCTTTATTTAGCAAATAATCTTCTATCTCTTGTTTGATCAAGTCTGTCATTTCTTTTCGTCGAAGCCCCATACGAAAACAAGCATACCCATCTAAAGCCAGTTGACTGTTTTTAGATAAAAATGTTGCAATTTGCTCGCCAAGAACTTCACGATAATCGAGTGAACGAAGATCGGGTGATAGCTGGTAGTTGTTTTTCTCGAGCATTTTCCTTGTACGTGCTTCGATTTGAATCACATCCGGTTGATAAGGAAATGGTAGCATTTTTTGAATCATTTTTCTGATCACAAATGGCTCTTCCACCTCACAGATAAAACAAGCCAAAACTTTTCCCAGTTCCTCCCGGATTTTTTGATTTGCTTTTTCCCCATGGTTGACCGTCTGCCAATAAAAAAAATGGCGGATTTTGTTCTCATATTCCTCATACCAACAATACAGACCCAATTCGCGTAAATATATGATCAGTGCAGATAAACGTCGACGTAATTTGGTAATGATATCTGGATCCCGTTGGGGTATGGATAGGAAATAATCCATTCTCCCCACTCCTTTCCTACCCACGTCAGTTATTTTTGTTATTATATGGATATTTCCTCCTAGTTATACATCCCACGCCTCTAAAAGGGGATCCTGTCTTTTTTTAATAATGATCTACTCATCTGACCTATCTAAAAAACCACTCGTGAAGAAAAACATCTCTCACAAGTGGCAATGATGGTCAATTTTGCATTATAAAATCCTTCTCCGCCATTTGACCTTCCGCAAACACACGTAAAATCTCATATTTGGTATTGCGCTGCGCAGGAATCTTACCTGCTTCGCGAATCAGCTGAATCGCTAAATTATTGTTTACCTTATGGGCTGTTCCAGCGGCTGAAACCACATTTTCTTCAATCATCGTACTGCCAAAATCATTGCAACCATAATGCAAAGAGAGCTTTCCGATTTCCGGACCCATCGTAACCCACGAAGATTGGAAGTTCTCGATATTGTCCAGCATGATGCGACAAATCGCCACCGCTTTTAAATATTCTTCAGGCGGTAGCTTTTCTCTTTTTAAATAGGTATTATCTGGTTGGAAAGTCCAGACGATAAAGGCTAAGAATCCTTTTGTCTCATCTTGAGCCTGGCGAATCCGGAGCAAATGTTTGATTCGCTCTTCAATCGTTTCACCAAAACCGATCACCATTGTAGCTGTTGTTGACATTCCCAAGCGATGAGCGGTTTGCATCACATCCATCCATTGACGCCACGAACCTTTTAGACGGCTAATTTTCATCCGAATGCGATCATCGAGAATTTCCGCACCACCCCCTGGAATCGAGTCCAAACCAGCCTCTTTTAACTCTTGAATCACTTCTTTGATGCTTAAACCCGATACCTCCGACATCTTCACGATCTCTGCCGGCGAAAAGGAGTGCATATGGATCGTTGGAAAACGTTTTTTAATTTCCCGCAATAGATTCGTATAATAGGAAAACGGTAGATCCGGATTGGTCCCTCCTTGCATCAAAATCTCCGTTCCCCCAACGTCAACAGTCTCTTGAATTTTTTGGAAGATCTCCTCGTTCGAAAGCACATATCCTTCTTCATGCCCCGGGCGACGATAAAAAGCACAAAAGCGACAATACGTGTCACATACATTGGAATAATTGACATTCCGACCGATGATAAAAGTCGTGATCGGTTCAGGATGACGCCGTAACATCAGCTGATTCGCCACGGAGCCCATCTTCTCTATCTCATCACTTTCCCAGAGGGCAATTCCATCTTCTAAACCAAGGCGTTCACCACTTAGTGCTCGCTGTAAAATTGAATCAATCTTTGCCATTTTGGTCACCACCATCATTAACATCCAATCCTAAGCAAATCAGTCGAAAAAAACCATCTCATCATCTATCACACTTATGTTATCACATCTTAAAGAGATAAAAAAACCTCCATCTCTGACGAAGAAGATGGAGAGATTACGTCATTTTATCATTTAACCATAACGTTTTATGCTGAAATGGAGTTCTTTTTCCTTTGGGTAAAGATTGATCCGGATAGCCGATATAGATAAAACCGACTACTTCTTCTCTCTCTTCTAATAAAAATAGTTCTCTCGTTCGGGGATGAGTAGCAGCTGGACCTGTGCTCCAAATCGCTCCTAATCCCAAAGCATGTGCTGTAAGCAACATATTTTGTACTCCCGCACAACAAGCAGCAAACTCTTCGCGCGGAAGGATATGTTTTTTGGGAGAGGGTGTTGCGATCACCAAGATGACCACAGGCGCACGCAAGGCTCTTTCTGCCTGCTTCTCTAAGAGATCAGGGTTGATTCCTTCGTCCCTTTGCTTGTCCACATAAAGCGCTGCAAAAACCTTTCCCAGTTGCTTACGACCTTCTCCTTGTAAAACGATAAATCGCCAAGGTTCAGTTAAAAAATGATTCGGAGCCCAAGTAGCTGCTTCCAAGATCTGTTCAATCATCGATTGCGGAACAGGATCCGGTTTCATCTTTTGGATACTGCGTCTTGTACGAATCGCCTCCAAAAGATTCATGATTGACACCAGCCTTCTCTTAAAATGATAATCATTATCGATCAATTTAATTGTACGTTTAAAATATGATTCTGTCAAATCGTTCCATCTATTTTTCCCTGAATATCCATCCTCAATCAAAGTACTGCTTTTTCGAAAACTTGCAAATAAACAAATTGAATTGGATGAAAACAGCTATCTTCATAAAGAAAAAAGAGGATGATCCAAATAGGATCATCCTCTTCCTCCGCTTGACACTCTTTTGGTGCCTAGGGCCGGACTCGAACCGGCACGGTAGTTACCTACCGCAGGATTTTAAGTCCTGTGCGTCTGCCTATTCCGCCACCCAGGCAAAAAGATTGGAGCGGAAGACGGGATTCGAACCCGCGACCCTCGCCTTGGCAAGGCGATGCTCTACCCCTGAGCCACTTCCGCAACTGGTGGTTCGGGACGGAATCGAACCGCCGACTCGAGGATTTTCAGTCCTCTGCTCTACCAACTGAGCTACCGAACCGACGAGACCCATTATAGCATGGTTATCTACCTGAAGCAATAGTTTTTTTAAAAATTTAGGGCCTAATTTTTTCGGCGATTAGGCCCGATCACAGTTAGAGAGATGACATAATGACGAATCCGTTCCATAATCCTCTTCGCTTTCATCCAATCAGCATCCCCTTTTACGGAGTTAGCCAAGTGTTCTTCCAGTTGATCTAATGATAAATTCGAAGTGTAAATGGTTGGAAGTCGCTCCGCATAGCGATAATGAAGAATCGCTCCAAGTACTTCGTCACGTTTCCATGGGGTTAGGTATTCCGCCCCAATGTCATCGAGAATAAGAACGTCTACCTGCTTTAGATAATCTACTTTTTCATTTAATGTCTTCTCAGCGATCGAGTCATTGAGCTCCCGCATAAAGTCTGGAAAATATACCATATAAGATCTCTTTTTATATTGAATAATCTCATTCATAATGGCCCCGGCAATCCGACTCTTGCCCACGCCAAATGGGCCATAAAGGTATAACCCTTTTTTTGGCTTCCCTGTAGCAAATTGATTGCAGAAGTCAATCGCGGCATCAATGGCATCAATCCGTCCCATATCATAATCCAGCGTTTCAAATGAAGAATTTAAAATATCCTGAGGAATACGATAACTGCTTATTAACGATTGAGCCTGCAAGTTCTCTTGATGCACTTTTAGATGGCGGCAGGGCTGCATACGAAACTCCGGATAGCCAAAGGCATCTGTTAGCTTCGTAAAATGTCCTTTCATCAGGTTGGGGCAAGCATTCAACCCTCGACAACGTCCACAATTTTCTTTTTCCATTAACATTTGACGAAAAGCATTGCCTGATCGTTTATAGAATTCGAGTGGAATATCGGGATATTCCCGCTGAATCGCTCGGACAACGGGATGATTCATCATTTTCTTCCACTCGTTCTCCGCACCACGCCCACCACGACTCAACCATGGTTTCACAACTTCACCTATTGATTTCATGGTGTATTCTCCTCTTCCCGCCACATTCGTTTCTGTTGTTCACGCATCAATGTTAGTTTGGCTCTGATTTGCGCTTGTCTTCTTACCAGATCTTCATCTGTCATCGGTTTGGGCTCAACAAACGACTGCAATTTGTAAGAGCGTTCCGATTGTTTGCTTTTGGTAAGTGGAATAATCGCCTTTTGCTCTACTTTCTTTTGACTTTGTCTCTTCTGCCGACTGTTGCGCAACTCTTTGCAAGCTTGTTCTCTCGCTTGCTCCACGGTCTTAATCCCTAGCCGTTTCCAATGACCAGCAATCTTCTGAACAAGTGAACGAGGTAGTTTCCGATCATGTTTTTGTAAAACATAATCAAGTAAAACATTGACTACACCGTGTGGCAAAGCATAATCCCGAATTAAGGATTCCACCAATAAAACGTCACTATCTGCGATCCGTGAACCATCATGATAATAAGAAAGTAATTCAAGAGGAGAGATCGTAGCCAATTGCCTAAAATATCGTTCTTCTTCTGTTAAGTTCTCTGGTGAGGGCAATTCTTTGGTTTCCGGTTTACTACTTTCTAAGTGTCTAGGATCAATTCGTCTCGCGACAGGAGGACCACTTGAACGCAATTGAAACTCACTTTTCACAAAGGAACGCAACCGATCAATATCGATCACTCCTTGTTTCGTAATGGTAGGGTCCTGTAACACCTTAATCAGATCCCATAGATCCAGTTGATATAAAAAGCAGATTTCTTTTAGTTCCGACTCCAATTCCTTATTCCAGGTGCTTGGATTGATTTGGGAACCTAAGCGCATTTTGACCAGTGACATATCATCTTGCGTCCACTCTGGATACTTTCCTTCGCTTTGCTCTTCTTCTCCTTGATTCCAAAGTGCCAATTGGTCTGTCTGTAGCTCTGCTGCTTTTTGCATATCTTCGGGCGACAATTTGCCGAAGACTTCAGTAAACGATTTCGTAATATTTTTATTCACTTGAATTGTCTCAACTGATTTCTGTTGAATAAACATCTTTTGTAATTCAGCATAACGCTCTTTGCCCAATAAGTGATAGACCGTCAAGCTAAATACTTCACTCTGGAAAAATTTCATTGGTGTGAGTGGAGGAATCAACTCAAACTCATAAAATGAACCATTCTTAAAATCTTTCTTTTCATAAGTATTAAGCAAGCCCACTCCTTCGAGCAGATGACGAGCTTCTGTCAACTGCTTCGCTGACAAAGAAAGCATTTTCAATAGATATGATTGCGGATAAATCTCAGATACACCAGCGCGATGGAGGGGTATCTGATGACACAGGGTGATATATAAACTAACGGCTGTTGTCCCGATGATCGGCTGATATAAATGAGTTAGCACCAACAAATCCATACTATGTAGCGGTCGATGTGTCCGACAACGCCAACCGTATCCCTGCCAAAACATTGCCATGAATAGGTCCTCCTCTAACAGGTCCATGCATTGTTTGTACATTGTACCATAGGGAACCTATTGAGATACAAACGTTATATTTAACCAATGAGACCTAAGAATCCTTACTTTTTTCCTTCTCAGACGTCCGTCGAGACCGGTTCAACAAATCTTCTAATTCCTTAACGAACATATTCATATCTTTAAACTGCCTATACACAGAGGCAAAGCGAACATAGGCCACTTCGTCGACATCGATCAACCGATCCAAAACCATTTCACCGATCTGACTAGTGGAAATCTCCAGCTGATCCCTTTCACGCAAGGTTCGTTCAATATTCATTACCAACTCTTCCAAACGTTCGATCGGTACAGGTCTTTTCTCACAGGCACGCATCAGACCACGCAATATTTTTTCGCGATTAAATTCTTCACGACTGCCATCTTTTTTAATCACAATGACTGGTTTTTCCTCGATCATTTCAAAAGTGGTAAAACGTTGTGAACAATCTTCACACTCTCTTCGGCGTCGAATCGCTTTGCCTTCATGAATCGGGCGCGAATCAAGTACTCGTGAGCCATTGAATCCACAATGTGGGCATCTCATCTGCTTCCTCCTCCCCAAATCTCGATAGAATAATATATTTTAACATATTTTTATTCTAATGCCTGTAAAATACAAGAAACAATCTTCTCTTTTCAAATGGTTTCTGCTACTCTCTGTTACAGAAAAATGCTGTCTGAACGCCTACAGTTTGAATCGTGGAATAAAAGACGACGCTTGCTCTAAGCAATCCCTTTATGGGATTGCTTAGAGCAAGCACTTTCTGTATAATCGAACGCATGAGCGGTGCTAACTCCCCGAGAATCCTACGGCGAAAGCCGTGTGAAGTGTCTAGACGTATATACTAACTATTTCGCGAAATCATGGCTTTTCCTTCATCCAACGTAAAAAACTCCATCGCGCCCTCATCAAAGGGGGAAGCTATCTTTGCGTTTAATGGTTGAATTAATTCAATTTAACGTTTAATTATTGACAAATTGATTAATTTGATTTATTGTCTAACTATAAAAAATTATCCAACGGTCAATATGAGGTGTATAATGAAGTTCCAACATGAAAAAGTCATTCAAGTAGCTCGTTCACTTTTTGTAGTCGAGGGTTACCAACAAGTTACAATGAGAAAAATTGCACGCTGCTTAGGATACTCCCATGGAACTCTTTATTATCATTTTAAGGATAAAGCCAATCTTATTCATGAAATCTTACAACAAGATTTCTCCCAAATGCGAGAACAACTCCGCCATGTATTGGAGGAGAAAACCTCTCCTTTGGAACATCTCCGTATTATCATACATCGATTGATTCAATTTGGCATTGAAAATCCACATCACTATCGGTTGATGTTTATTGAAAAAGACCCAGACTTCGCCTTATTCCAGCTTCATGAATCGGAGCGAACCTTCCAGATCTTATTAACGGTTGTGTCCCAATGCAAAGATGAGTTTCAAGACTTACCCGCCCATCATATTGCCTGGATGATTTTTATGGCTGCTCATGGCTTTATCTCCCAAAATATCGCCGAACCGAAATCATGGGAAACGCTTTCCAAATTAGCTGAGCCTTATGTGGAAATGATGATCCGCGGTTTGCAAAAAAACTGACTTTTCCGAACGTGAAAAACCGCTACTTTTGCTCCAAAGTAGCGGTTTTTTTATGTTATTTCATTAGGCGGTAACCGTTTCTCCTTGTTTCTCAATCAACGCAGAACCCACCAGTTTAACCAAATCCAGTACGCGGCAGGAATAACCCCACTCGTTGTCATACCAGATCAATACTTTTACTTGATTATCGCCAATCGACATGGTGGACAAGGCATCCACAATCGAGGAGTAGGAACTACCGTTAAAATCAGTGGAGACCAGTGGTTCTTCACAGTAGTGAATGTACCCTTTCATGGAGGTCTCTGCAGCTTGGCGAAGGGCCTCATTTACTTCTTCTGCTGTCACATTGGTATCGAGATCCACCACAAGATCCACGACAGAAACATTTGGAGTAGGTACACGGAGAGCCATTCCGTTTAGTTTTCCTTCTAGCTCCGGCATTACGATGCCAATCGCTTTGGCGGCTCCGGTTTTGGTGGGAATGATCGATTGTGCGCACGCACGAGCTCGACGCAAGTCTTTATGCGGGTTATCTAAGTTCTTTTGATCATTGGTATAAGCATGTACTGTGGTCATCAAGCCATGCTTGATTCCAAATTTCTCATGAATCACTTTGACAACAGGAGCTAAACAGTTGGTTGTGCAGGAAGCATTGGAAATAATATGGTGGTTCTCCGCTTGGTAGATTTCCTCATTGACACCCATCACGATCGTCGCATCGACATCTTTACCTGGAGCGGTGATCACCACTTTTTTTGCACCGGCTTGCAAATGAAGCCCAGCACCTTCACGATCGCGGAACTTTCCAGTTGCTTCTACAACGACATCTATGTTTAACTCTTTCCATGGGAGCTGTTTCGGATCACGGTTGGAAACCAAGCGAACAAGGTGACCATTCACGCGAATACCCTCATCAACCGCTTCTACTTCTTCATTGAAAATCCCATGAACAGAATCATATTTCACTAAATGGGCCAAAGTCTTCGCAGGATAACTTGCATTAATGGCAACAACTTCAAAGGAAGGATCTAGAATCGCTTTTCTAAACACCATTCTCCCGATTCGACCAAATCCATTTATTGCAATCCGAATTTTCATATTTTATGTTCCCCTTCCCATTTTATCATCCATACTATTCATCCCTTAATATTATAATCAGTATGACACATTTTGCAATAAAATAAACAAAAAAACAGACCCGAACAACAAAAAAGAACCTTTTCGACAAAAAATCCCTCTTCATCCGTCTATCTAAAAAAAATAGGGCGGGTCTGAAAGCAAAAAGCAGGGTGGCTCAAGCATAATATGTGGAATATTCAGGAGTTTGATGCATTGAAGATCGATCGATTTCACAAAAAAGGGGTAGCTCTTCACCTTTTGAGCCACCCCCTTTTTAAGAAAAAGACTTACATTATGCAACATACATAAGATATGTTTTCACTGATTGAAATTATACTTTTTAGAAAGATCCCCATACAAATCTTTGTATTTATCATAGTAATAGCTGACACGTTCCACATAATCTCTTGTCTCTGGAAAAGGGATTTGGTCTGCATTTTGTCTCGTTCCATCCCAAATTTTTTCCCTTAACCACTTATCCACATTTCCTTGTCCAGCATTGTAAGCGGCTGTCGCTGCCACTTTATTTCCATTGTATCTTTTCATTAAAAATGAAAGATACCAACTACCTACCTGAATATTTGTCGCTGGATCATGAATATAATTTTTCATCGATAGAGAAAAGTTTCCACTGGTAATCGCCCAATCCATGGTAGAAGGCATAATTTGCATGAGCCCTTTGGCCCCTACACGCGATTGCTCTTCGGGATCAAACTTCGTCTCTACTCGAATCACCGACATGATCAAATAGGGATCTGTATCATATTGTTTGGCACTATTAAAAATGTATTCTTCATATTCTAAAGGATACATCCATTTATTTAAGATGGGAGTCATAAAAACCAGGTAACATAGTAAGATACCAATCACTATCAACTGAACCTTTCGTGACGGCATCGCATCTAAAACGGGTTTCACCCATTCTTTAACTTTAGATCGCTCCATAATTGACCAACCTGTCTTTCCGTATTTTCGATTGAGCCACTATTGTCAATTAAATAATCCGCCCATTTCTTCTTCTCTTCAATTGACAATTGTGCGTCGATACGGCGACGAGCTTCCTCTTCGCTAAGTTGATTCCGTTTCATTAGTCTTTCTAACTGAACGTTTTCTGGTACATATACAACAATAACCTTTTCCACGTAATTGGTCAATTTTTGTTCAATCAACAAAGGGACATCCCAAATGACAATCGCATGAACATTTTGTGACTCAAAATAATCGGAGCGCCGAATCATCTCTTTGCGAATTAAAGGATGTAAGATACGGTTCAATCTCTTCCTCGCAGTCTCATCTCGAAAGACGATTTCACCTAAAGCCGCCCGATTAAGCCGTCCATCTGGAAAAAATACTTGATCTCCAAACTCCTCACGAACGCGCCTTGCTCCCTCCGCACCCGGCTCGACCACTTCACGGGCAATCTGATCGGCATCCACAATATAAGCTCCATAACGTTGTAGCATCGCTGTGACAGTACTTTTTCCAGACGCGATCCCGCCAGTTAAACCAACACGCATTCTCTCTCTCCTCTCTACGCCAATCTTAAAATAGACGTAATACACCGATAAAAATCAATAAAATACCGGGAAGAATAGAGATCCAACGAGACTCTTGATTTCGAAACAGGCGAAAGCCCAGCCCCATGCCCAACCATAAAAAAAGAATGCTCATCAATGCAATCGTCAATGCGACCAGATCCGCTGGCAGGGTTAAAAAAGCAGCCCCTAAACCTGCTCCCGTTGCATCCAACGAGAGAGCTCCTCCTAAGATGAGGGCTTCCTTTATCGAAATCACCCCTGACTCATCCAAATCCGCAACGTCAGGGGTTCGCAAAATTTGAATCATGAGCCCCAATGCCCGGAGATGAAAGGTCCATCCTTCTGGTGGGATGATCTTTCTCTCCTTCTTTCTTTTTTCTTTAGATAAAGCATAAGCATAGGGTTGAAAGAGAGTCCAGATCCCCAGACAAATCAGCAAAATGGCCCCTGTCAACTGTGCGATTTCCGGTGTAAACCATAGAGCGATCCAGTTTCCCAATCTCATCATGACATAAATCATCAATCCCGAACAAATCCCAATGATCATAATCGATAAAAACGGAATCCGAATTTTACGTATCCCATATGTGATCCCCACACCAAAACTATCTATACTAACTGCCAAAGCCAGCCAAATAATCCATAAGACTTGCGACATAACAGACACTCCTTCATTCAGATAGAGATATTATCTATCTTATGAAGGAATGAACCATGGTTGATTTTATTTTTGACATTGTCTACAGACATGTGTTCCTCTTCCCGCAACAACGAGACGAGTCAGGGGATGACCGCAGTTTAGACAAGGTTCTCCTTTCCTTCCGTACACTTTAAGTTGCATCTGGAACATCCCCATTTCCCCACTCCCATTGAGGTAAGAACGAATCGAGGATCCTCCTGCCTGAATCGCTCGCGACAATGTTTGCCGAATGGCATGATAGAGCCGCTTAACTTCATCTGGCTTTAAAGAAGAAGCAGGTCGTTCAGGGTGTACTTTCGCCT
>JANWIG010000053.1 GCA_025449975.1 Thermoactinomycetaceae bacterium | reverse complement strand
TGAAGTCGTAACAAGGTATCCCTACCGGAAGGTGGGGATGGATCACCTCCTTTCTACGGAGTATCTTTCGATACCAATGTGAATGCGAATATAAAGAGGTCATGTCTCACCTTTAGTTTTCAGGGAATAGAGGAAGGGTCTCCTTTGAACAGGGAGATCTTTTTTTTTATATATAACAAGGATTTTTTGAAGGACTGTCATTAAGAGTAGTATTTTACTTTTTTTTATAATATAATTGAAAATGAATTTCATTACTGATTGAGATAAATGATATGTTTGGGATCTAACTGGCTAATCAAACACTATCGATTTCCACTTTGTGTTTCGGCTAAAAGTGTACAGGAAAGTGAGGACGAGGAAGTGGTACTACAAAAAGAGGAGATCCAACTTCTCCAACAAGATCTGCATGTTTCGCAAGGAGTGTCCATCGAGTCCGTCCGTGTAAGTCTATTAACTGATCCTGATTATTGTAAGGACTTTTTGTTGAAGCTGACGACTTTGTTTCGTTCTCCTTCATTAAGCGTAACAGCTTCACAATTTGCCAAAAAATATACATATCTTGTTGTTCTGCCCGCGCTATTTTCCATGAGTAAATGGAATAAAGGCTTACGGTCACACATTGAAAATTGTTTGTTGGAGGCTCCCCCATCGACAAGGCAATGGGCTCCTCGGATTCAGTTGATTGATGAAACAGTCAACGGTCCAAGCGGTGAGCGGCATGGTTGGCGCGACCAAGTTATCCAGCAAATATTTGCTAAAAATATAACTATATTGTGGAAAGTCCTACATGATGTTTCAGAAATCTCTATGAATGTCCTGTGGGAAAATACAGCGATTTATATTTTTTGGTTATATGAAGAGAAGATGAAGAAAGTGGATCCTGTCATCCGTCAACGAGCCCAGGCTGATTTTCAATATCTATTGGAAGCTGACGGAAATTTATTTGCTACAGAGGAAAATCCACTTTATAAGTACTATAAACCAAAGCTATATTGCCATGAAAAAGGAGAATGGTTAAGGAGTCGTCAAACATGTTGTTTGCATTATCAGCTAAAGAAACTGGGTAAGTATTGCAAAACGTGCCCGAGGAAAAGAAAGCTCAATTAATTAAAAAAATAGACTACCGAGGAATGCGCTCCTTGGTAGTCGTTTAAGAGGATTCATTTATAGGAAATACGGACATTGCGTATAATCGGAATTTGTTGGTTTGATGCATCGATCATTTGAGTCTGATTCAAATAAAATCTCCGTAGGGAAGGAAGAGAGACGATCATCATGGAGTTTGATTTCACCATATCCTGCTAGCTGGGCTTCTTTTATGCATTCTGTGGCAATGGATTGAGGTATTAAAATAAGGTAGGAAGGGTGGCCAGGAGTCATCCATTCACTGATGATATAACCTAATGGGGATAAGTACTCGCTGGCAATGCTCCATAATTTATCATGGCACAATTCAGCGTAAGAAGAATGACGAATCAAAGATCGACTCTCCAATTCCAAGGCATTGCCTCTTTGCTCAAGACCCTTCAGTAGGGTAAGCCAGGGAGATGGCGTTGTTTCTTGAGAATGATGGATGCTCATCTCTATTTCTTGCAATAGAGTCTGATCGTCAGATAAAAGTAGATGATATAAGTTCATGACGTGATTAGGGGAGTATGATCTGTTCATACTGATATCCCTCCGTTCATTTCGAACGAGTGTTCCTTTACTTCTAATTATACCCCAGTCAACGGGATAAAACACGAGGAAAAGTTACAGCAATTTGAACTATTTATAAAAAAATGTCTACTAACTTATTTATTCCTAAGAAACGGTTGCTAAAAAAACTTCGTTTGTTGAGCGATTATGATAAAAATACCGAGAATCCAAACATATATAGCAAACCGTTTGAGAGATCCTTTTTGAAGAATAGAGATCATCCATTTAATCGCAATATAGCCAAATAATGCTGAAAAGAAAGTAGCAACTAGCAAAGAACTAAGCGAGACCATTTCAACTGGAGCAGATACCATTTCAATGCTTTGCCATAAAACAGCTCCTGCAATCGAAGGAATCGATAGGAGAAAAGAGAAAAAAGCGGCTGTCTCCTTATCTATTCCCCGAAAAAGGGCAGCAGCAATGGTGAGCCCCGATCGAGAAAGAGCGGGCATAATGGCTAATCCTTGACAGGTTCCGATCAGCAAAGCATCGCGGTATTTTATTTGTGATAGATTTTTTGTGTTTGTTTTTTTAAATTGATCGGCCATCCATAAGATCACACCAGTGGCGATAAATTCCCAACCGATCGTGATTCCTGTTTTGGATATTTCCTCGAAAAAGTCTTTAAATGCAAGTCCTATGACTACGGTGGGGATCGTTCCAAGCAATATGAGTAGACTGAGATGACTAAAAGGCTTTTGAATCATCTTCCAAAGTTCCTTCCAGTAGATGATGACGAGAGCGATGAGTGTCCCGAAATGTAACATCGTATCGAGAAATAAGCCAATTTCATCGAGACCAAAGAAATGTCTCCCTAAATATAAGTGCCCCGTACTACTAATCGGTAAAAATTCGGTTAAACCTTGGATGATCCCCAATATTGCTGCCTCTAACCAGTCCATTTTCTTCATCCTAACTTGTTATTGGTAATCGATCAGAGAGAGGACTACAATCGGATCGAGATCAAGCCAGTAACAAAGATGATTAAGGAGAGAGTTTGGATGATAGAAAGCCGTTCCCGAAAAATCCATATGGAGAGAATGGCTACAACCAAACTATTTGTGGCAAAAATAGGAGAAACAATACTCGCTGGTCCCTCTTCAAGAGCCAAGGCATACATTTGCATGCCTGCAAAGGAGAACAAACCCGAACCAATCCCCCAATATAAACCGATTCGTTTGGCGGACTTGGTAGTGGAGAGATGTTTGGGATGTTTCGCTTTTAGCGAAAACCAGATGAAGCCAAAGAAATACCCCACAAATAAAATCATGACATTTGGTAAATTCATCTCTTCCGTGATCTTTAACCCGCCATTGCGTAAGAAAAAGAGAAACATCGCTGCGATTACCAAGAAGTACCATGAGTGATGGCGGATGCGTAACTGCTCGTTGGGATCGATCGGTAAAAGCATCATTGCCAAAATCAACAAGCACGTTCCAATCCATTCGTTGAGAGATAACTGTTCTCCATAGTAAAGTACGGAAAGACCGACAATAAAGAGGATATTTCCGTTGGTCACGGGTGAAGTTAGGCTAGCTGGACCATAATCCAAAGCTTTCATGAACAGAAGATTCCCAAATGCAGAGCCCAATCCAACCATTGTTCCACCCAATAGAATGGAGAGATTCCATTCGAAGGCTTGAGTATAAAGTGCCCAAATGAAAAAACCGATTGTACCCGAAAGATAAAGTCCCCATAGTAGATGGTCTGTCGATCCCTTTTTGGCTGAAGATGCTTTCATCATAAAACCAGCCAGTCCAAAGGTAAGTGAGCTAAGTATGGACAGAAAGAACCACATTCCGTTGTCTTCCCTTCTTAAATAGTAACTCTCTCATCTTACCTTGAACGGGGAGTATGCGTCCATTTTTTGTGATGAAACAAACAAGTATTCTTTATGTGTGTTTTTAAATATGTATACAAACGACAAAGGGAATATGTCCTACAATTGAAATTTGACACCAGAAAGTGGTCTGAGGCATGATAGAAAAGAAGCAGAAAATTGGAGGACAAGCAACATGATCAATCGTACACAATTGGATCAGTTAAAAAGAGAAGCAGAGGAATTGGTCGGTTTCCGGTTGCCTCGAGATACTTTTTATAAGTTTGACGATGATCTTAATACCCGCTTATTGGTCGGGATTACCTGTTTGCAATCAGGTTATACCGAACAGGCCTATCAAATCTTTTCAACGATTGCTGCTGAAGGTCCGCAAGAAGAAGCCAATCATCATTTTGCTTATGTTCGCAGCTTAGTCGAGTTGGCTGAGCTGGATGCTTCTAATGGGGATTTTGTCCAAGCTGAGCAAAAAATGGAAGAAGCTTTAAAACAATATCCTTTATCGATGGGATATATGATGAGTCGAGTTCACTTGGAAGTTTACTTAACTTATTACAAGTTTAAAGCGAATAAACGGGAAGAGGCGGAAAAACAGATCCAGCAAATCATCTCACGAGAAATAGAGAAGTTTAAGGAGTTGCCCCTGCAAGATGCTTTTTCCTTAATCGGTCCGGGTCTTTGTTATGCGATTCATCAATGGGCGTTGTTTTATGCTGATCAAGAAGAATGGGACGAAGCGATTGAAAAATTTAAGACGATGCTCGACTTTGCTCCCAAAATAGACAAACATGGGCTCGAAGAGGTAGAAACTTTGTTAGAGAAGAACCAAGCGAAACAAGCCTTTTTTCGTTTAACAGAATCGGTTCGCTATGGTGATGGTTCGTAAACGGGAAACGATTGGTCGCAAAGAGCAAGGTTCAGCAACTTTTCCGATCTAGGAAAGTTCCTCTTCTGTATTGGATCCCATACAGGAAGAGGAACTTTCTAGATTGGGGGGAAGGTGGGAGCAAGACAATATCTAAGCAGAGTGATGAACTTTCGCATACCGCTCAATCTCTAACATGATTTCTTGTAGAGTCATTTCGTTGTCAAGATATAATTGCATGAGACTGTAAAAATGCTCGTGATCTTCTTGAGGAATTTGTAGGATTTGTAATAGTTGATAGACAGGATCAATATGTCTGGATAGAATATGTATACTATTGGAATCAAAGACAGTTTCCAATTTGCAGATTTTCTCGTATAAGTCTTTTAAGATCGATAAGATCATCCCTATTAACTGTTTTTTTTGTTGATCCATTATAAATCCCTTTCTCTAGTTGTTAAAAGTGGACGCAGATACAATTGATATTATAACAAAGGAGACAGCTGACTACAAATTGTTTTGAAATTATCAATAAATGAATCTTATGTTAAAATTAGGTGGCTATGGTATTTATGATCATTTCTAGTTGAATAGGCCATGCGAGCGAGAAGATGCGAATAGGGATCATGAGTGACGCGGGAATTTACATCTCAGGAAAAAAGCAGAAACGCTAAGCAAGTTTGATCTATTTTTTGTAACGGCAATTTATGGTTAAATTGTATATAGAAGAGAAACTAGATTAGTTCTTTTTATAAGGGAGCAAAAGGATGAAAAGAAATGATGCTATTTTTAATATAGAGTCGTATTTTTGTTTAAACATTTTTGTTTAGGCTATTTTTCTTAGACTCATCCTATGTTAAACTACTAGTAGGATGAAGTAAAACAAATTTGGCTATGTTTCAAAAAATGTTTAAAGCGTAAGTGTTGCTGTTCGTTGTTCTGAATTTTCAAATATGTATAAATTTATTTCTAGATATAAGTATCTTTAGAAAATGTAGGGAGAAATGCATATGAAAGGTCCAAACCGAACAAATTTTTTGTTCTCCAAAGAGATTGCTCCTTTCATCATTCCCAAAGAGCAGGTAATTGTTGTTGATCCAGATTGGTCACTTGAACGTGCCCTTTTGGTATTAACGAGGAAAGGAACTACTTCTGTCCCAGTGATCAACCAAGCAGAGGAAGTTGAAGGAATCATTAGTAAAACAGATATTCTCGATTTTATGCTTTCAAAAAGTCGAGAGCTTGATTTTTCACAGTTAAGAAAGCACAAAGTTCGCGAAGCCATGAATCAAACTCATGGTGGGATCCTAGCTAATTCAATTTTTTCGTTTGCGTTTGAAGTATTGGTTAACCGCTCCTATATTCCGATAATTGATGTGAAAAATAAATTTATAGGTATTTTAACCCGTAAAGTGATGATGGAAAAAGTGATTGAATACTTCCAAGAAGAATACTTACAAACCATTTCAAAACCTAAGTAAGTTGGAGTTTGGCGACTCATAGAAGCTTAGGGTTTTTGCTTCAAAAGAATTGAGTTAGAAAAAGGAACCAAAAAGCCTGCAAGCGTTTTCATTTTGGGAAAGGAGCTATAAAAATGCCTCAACTGTCCTTTATGAAGCGAAGAACGGTTGAGGCTGAAGACAAACAGTTAAATACTGAACTTTGTCGATACGCTAAACCGTCCTTCGTTAACCGAAGAACGGTTTCTTCGCTATGCTTAGCCTTTTTCGAAGAGAGGATCAAGCAGGTGTAGAGAAAGAGAAAATATTTTTTTCCTTTAATATAATTTAAAAATCAATGATTTGTTAATGAATGAGCTAAATCGGACTGAACCGATTGGATAATAAAGGAATAAGGGGGATTTTGGTCTGATCATATCTATATAAAGCGAAAGCAAAAAAGCCGCCTGAAGATCGGAATCAGGGCGGCATTGATTCATGAGATATGGTTTGTGCAGAAAAAAGGTGAATGAATTCTATGCTAAAGAATTGATTTATTTGAAAATGAATTCATTATATTGACAATCATTTATTATAAAGGAAAAACGCTTGAGAATATCTTAAAGCGATTATCCAGAAAACGTTCAGAGAGATGATCACGGAGAGATCCATCACACAATGAGATAAAAGTATGAGAGATCAAGAAAAAGATATGCGTGATGATATCCAAGGAACATTTATTTTAGATGAAACCTGATTAAGTGGTATAGTTATGCTACAGAAAAACACAGAATTAGAAAAAGTCCTGCAGATATGATATGTTTTTTCTTTATCGTCATTTAGATACTTAGTTGGAAAAAGCGTACTTTGTGAAATTGCAAAGGATCTAAGCGATCATTTAAGAGAAACAATGGAGCAAATACCAAGTTAAGGAGTTCTCAGAAATACAAGGAAAATAAACTACTCTATATAAAATCGGAAAACCTACAGAGTTGGAATGCCGTTCAAAAAATGTTCATCGTTTAACATAGTAAACGCTAATCCAAGAGATAAATAGTGGATAGAGTTCCAAGTTTTTCAAGCTTAGACATCCTATCTTCAAAACATTATTTTTGCTTGTCAGAAGAAAGTTGCTTAAGATCAAGTAACTCGGCTTTTTTGCACTGCTTTAAGAAATCAATCATTTCCTGCCAATACACCATATCCCATTCTTTATCCATTTTTTCTGCGATGGAGTGTAGTTGTTTGAGCCAGCTATACAAAGTGATTTCGGTGAGCGGGAGATCAAAGTCTTCATGATAACAAGTGCAGATCAATTCAATGGTATCGACATAGACGTTTTGGTAAATCACCTTTTCGATAATGGCCGGCAACATGGGTGCAATATTTACTTGAGCTCTGTTTTTCTCCCAAACCCTGATCAATCTCTTTTTATTAAGACTGTTTTTATACTTTGATAACAATTGTTCTTGTTGCTTTGGGGATTCACTGGTTCGTTTCTCAAGAAGATAATTCCATTTATTTAATTCCTTATTTTGATAAATGGGTTTGATAGAGGCAGGTGATTGATGGGTGTCAAAAGGGATTACATTATTTCCATAAGAGGAATAATGGTACTTTTTCATAATAATGCCTCCTGTTCGTTATAACTCTCCAAATTTTCATCTCTAAAGCCTTCTAATTTTATTTAAACATAAGTTGAAGTGACTAACACAATTTATATTTTACACTATTTTGACCCTCTTGTTCGTGAAGCAATGTGAAAAGTCGGCAAAAAATAAAAAGTAATTTTTTTGAACGAAGGGAAAAGGGGGTTGAAATTTTTGTTTTTTTTATTATCCAAAAAGAGTGTAGATAATATTTAGAACAATTTGTCTAGTTTAGCGACAAAAATGTTTCGAAACACCGAGCAATCAAGATCAAATGGAGCATATAAAAAAAGAAATGAAAGGAGATCTGATCTTTTTTGACGTCTTTGGTGGGGAATAAAAAAAGCAGTCAACAAAAATAAACCTAAATCTATATAATAATTATAATTGGCAATGGGTCATGAAGAGTTTTGTTCTTATTGCCTAAAGGGAATCAGTAGTTCAGTCTATTCAAGTTTAAAGGAGGAAAAAATGAGTTTAACTGTCAAAGAAGCCATTGAAACCCGTCGGAGTATCCGTGAATATGTACAAGAGCCGATCCCAAAGGAAAAAATAATGGAGATCCTGCGATTAGCCAGTTTGGCACCAAGTGCTTGGAATACACAGCCTTGGCGTTTTATCGTGATTACAGATGAGACGAAAAAGAGAGAATTGCAAAAGGCAGCCAACAATCAAAAGCAGGTGGGAAATGCTCCTGCAGTCATTGTCGTCACCAGCGATATGGAAGATGTGCTGGGGAATGTCGGACAGTTTGCACATCCAAATATGTCCCCTGAAGCGAAAGAGCGTTTAAAAGAAACGCTGGAGAACACTTTCTCCCCGGTTCATGTTGAAGCGCGGGGTCAATGGGCAGCTGGTCAAACTTATATCGCGATTGGTTTTTTACTTCTAGCGATTCGTAGCTTCGGCTATGATTCATCTACCATGCTTGGTTTTAACCCTGTCCAAGTGAGGGAATTATTAAACTTACCTGAACATGTCCAAATTCCGGCGATCGTTGCACTAGGAAAGCGGGCGGAAACAGGTAATCCCCATCATCGTCACCCTTTGGAGAAAATCGTAACTTGGATCGAGTAAATATGAACAGAAGCTGTGATGAAAAATGTTTTAGCAAGAAAAAACGGAAGTGAACATCGTTGCGAAAAAGATTAGAGATAATTATTAAATTCATTGGTCTTTTTGTATTGATAGTGGGATTTGCAGGAGTCACCATGGTGTTGCTACCGGTCGATGGTTTTATTCTTCAAGAGATTATTATAATCATCGCGGTATTGTTTTTTTTCTATCTCTTTGATCAGAAAAATGGTTGGACTCTTGGATTAAAAGAAGAGATGCCAGTAAGGAAGTTTTTTGGGGGAGCGCTCTTAGGAGTCCTGATGATCACTGTCTCCTTTGGAGTGATTTGGGTGTTGGGTGGTCTTTCTGTCATAGGGGTTCGTTGGGACTTTGTATGGAGCACTGAATTTACATATTGGCTCACTCTTTTTTTGTTGGTAGCAGTAGCGGAAGAACTGCTTTCACGGGGATATCATTACGGCCTGATCGCCCATTTGTATTCGAAACAAGCGGCGATCATTGTGTCAGCATTAATCTTTGCTTTGCTACATAGTATGAATGATGCGGTTTGGTCTAACCCCATTCCGATGTTGGAGTTGTTTTTAGCCGGTGTATTGTTTGCATTGATTCGAATCGTCACAGGGGGCTTGTGGGCACCGATTGGTTTGCATTTCACCTGGAATTTCTTTCAGGGACCTGTCTATGGTTTTGAGGTATCTGGTACACCGATGAATTCCATCGTCGAAACAGAGGCGCTGGGGCATCCCTTTATATCTGGAGGCGAGTTTGGAGCAGAAGGAAGTATCGTTGGTCTCACCCTTACCTGTATAGCATGTCTCATTTTTTACCGACATGGAAAGAAGAAGAGAATGATTTAATCATTTCTTTCGATTCTTAACTGTCTGTTTAGGTAACGAAGCAGGAAAAACATCCTTACGCTTTCAGCCAGGATGTTTTTTTATCTTCGAATCTATAAGTTTTTTGGATGACAAGTATAAGAAAATCAGTCTTATTGGACAACGATTCAAACAATATCTAATTGAAAAAACAGAGAGTAGCAAAAGTTGATTTTATTTTTCGGAAATATAGTGGTGATTGATATTGAGAAGAGACTGACAATGTGCTATAGTCCATGAAAGGAAGATCTATATATTTTAAACATATTTGTTTCGAAAGTATCCCGTTCACCCTCTTTGTTTGGCGTTACAGCGTGTTAGCGTGTAAATGCTCTCTTCCGTTGCAGTTCTCTTGCGAATCGCTCCCTTGATATGGCAAAATGAGTAGGATAAAATAAAATGAGAATCACATGATAATCAATCTAAATTAGAGTTGTTTTATCATGTGGTGGTCATCTGATGGATCCAAACAAACCGAGATTCCCAATTAAAAGATTTCCGGTGATGTTTTTGGCATCTTCGGTTTGCAGATAAATGAAAAGTATTTGATGGAGGAATGGTATATGACAATACCCAAATTATATATAAAAGATCTGCATGTATCTATTGATAAAAAGCAGATTCTTAAAGGTGTCAACTTGGAAATTAAGGGTGGAGAAATTCACGCGATCATGGGTCCAAATGGAACGGGGAAAAGTACACTCGCCTCTGCTTTGATGGGTCATCCCAAGTATGAAGTGACACAAGGATCTGTTTCACTGGATGGGAAAGATTTGTTGGAGATGGAAGTGGATGAAAGAGCGCGAGCAGGTCTTTTCTTAGCCATGCAATATCCAAGTGAAGTAAGTGGCGTTACCAACTCCGACTTTTTGCGGAGCGCAGTGAATGCCAAACGGGGAGAAGGAAATGAGATTTCATTGATGCGCTTTATCCGTCAGTTGGATCAAAAGATGGCGCTATTGGAAATGGAAGAATCTTTTGCCACTCGCTATTTAAATGAAGGTTTTTCTGGTGGAGAGAAAAAACGGAATGAGATTTTACAGATGTTGATGCTAAAGCCACGGATTGCGATTTTAGATGAGATTGACTCCGGTTTGGATATTGATGCCTTAAAAGTGGTTGCCAAAGGGGTTAACTCAATGAGAAGTCCAGAGTTTGGATGTCTGATTATTACCCACTATCAACGGTTGTTAAATTATATCCAACCCGATTTTGTTCATGTTTTTATGCAAGGAAGAATTGTGAAGTCCGGTGGACCTGAGTTGGCAGTCAGATTAGAAGAAGAAGGGTATGATTGGGTAAAAGAAGAGTTGGGCATTGAAGATGAAGTAGCGAACTCTACTGTATAAGGTGAGGTAGATGAAAATGAATATAGAAACTCCATATCAAATCGATTCGAAAATCATCACCCAAATCCTCCAAGGAATTAAGGAGCCTGACTGGCTAAAGGAGACTCGCCTAAAAGCGTGGCGACTCGCTTCCCAACTCCCTTTACCCAAAGTTGAACAGACCAATATTCGCGGTTGGAATTTTACCGAGTTTCAGCCATTTAAAGAAGAAAAGCCCCTTGAATTAGGGGAATTACCTGAACGGATTTGCGGATATTTGTTTGATGAGCAAGATGGAAATATACTCATCCAAAAAAATTCCAGCGTGGTTTATACCCAACTGCAAGATGAGTTAGCGAAAAAAGGTGTTATTTTCACAGATCTCTCTTCGGCTTGTCGCGAGCATGGAAATTTGGTGCAAAAGTATTTGTTAACCGAAGCGATGACGAAAGATGAACATCGTTTAGCGGCATTGCATACAGCCTTTTGGCATGGTGGAGTCTTTTTATATGTTCCACGCCGTGTTGAGGTGAAACTTCCTTTCCAAAGTTTATTCTGGGCAGAAGGAAAAGATGTAGGGATATATCCTCATATCTTGCTTGTAGCGGAAGAACAGAGTCAAGTGGAGTTAGTTGTTAACTATATCGGAGATCAACAAGTCGCTCTATCTAACAGTGTGATTGAAGTTTTTGTAGGTCAGAATGCGCATGTACGTGTGGCGACGATCAATAACATGAGTAAAGAGACAGTCGATGTCAATTATCGACGTGCCATTGTAAAGCGAGATGCGAAAATGGAATGGGTTATCAGTGATCTGAGTGAAGGAAAAGTGCTTTCTGATAATACCACCGTTCTCCGAGAACAAGGCGGAAATGTTGAAGTGAAAGCGATTGCTGTCGGGGTAGATCAGATGCGTGCCAATATTACTTCCAATGTTCGTCACATTGGCACATATACAGAGAGCAATATCCAAGCACGCTCTGTAATGATGGATGAGGCGTCCAGTATTCTGAACAGTATTACGAAGATTGAACGTGGAGCCAGTAAGTCAAATGGTCAACAGTCTGGGAAGGTATTGATGCTTACCCCCCAAGCACGTGGAGATGCGAATCCGATTCTATTGATTGATGAGAATGATGTGATGGCAGGTCATGCTGCGAGTGTCGGAAAAATCGATCCGATTCAGCTTTATTATCTGATGTC
>JANWIG010000052.1 GCA_025449975.1 Thermoactinomycetaceae bacterium | reverse complement strand
TAAAGAAAGAGAAGAACCATCCAGCCATTCTACTTATTTCAATACACCAAAATACTTTTCCAATTTTTTTAAATTATCGGGGAGAGGCTTTCTTGCGTCCTTTTCCCAGTTTCTAATGCTTCTATCATTAACACCCAAATATTTGCCGCATCACTCAAAGTAAGAGCATGATGCAGTCGAGCCTTTTTAAACTTTTGGCCGATTGTCTTTTCTGGGAGTATATCGTAACATCCTAAGTACCAAATGGGTTTACTCAATACTTTGGCCAACTTTTTGATAGTTTTCTGTTTGGGGCTCTTTATAACCTCCCTTTCTATGTGGGAAATTTCTTCCGGAGTTAGTTCAGTGAGTTCTGCCAGTTCATACAGATATAGATTCGTGCCCAAGCGGGCTTTTCTAATTCTGATGCCGGGGGACTCTTTGTCAAGATGGGGATATAGTTTTTCAATTGGTGTATGTTCACGCTTTATCACGTTATTTCCATAGGATCGGCTTACACGCTTGTCCGTGCGGATATTTTGGTTCGCCAGCCGACACGTGCACGTGTACGCCGCACCAAATACAACGTTACCGCTCCAAATTGTCCGGCCCTTTACTTGACCGGATCGACATCCACATCGAGGTGCCAAAAGTCGACTATCAGACGCTGATGGACACAGGACCAAATGAGTCATCGGAGACGATACGGGAACGGGTCAACCGTGTGCACGCTCTGCAGATGCAGCGATACAAGCGGGAATCTTTTTCAACAAATGCCACGATGCACCCGAAGGCGATCCGCCGGTATTGCCAGTTGACGAAGCCGTCGCGTGAGTTGTTGGCCCAATCGTTCGACACACTCGGATTGAGCGCCCGCGCCCACGACCGCATACTGAAAGTCGCGAGGACGATTGCCGATTTGGAAGGTGCAGAACGGATCGATACACCGCACATCGCTGAGGCGATCCAATACCGCAGCTTGGACCGGAAATATTGGGATTCTTTGGGATGATTTTGGTTAAAACAGCGAAGGCTCAAGGATGTTGATTGGATCGCTTCTGATGCCCGTGGCGGGTTTAGTCCGTGGCATTCGCCAACACTTTTAGGAGGACCTGGCCACGCTGGTCAGACCGATTTGTTGTGCGCTCAACTTTTTGGATGCTACATTAAAGATGTTGAGAGATGACGTCCATCGCCATGTCCGTCGATACTGGAAGCGGCCGACAGTCAAACAACCCGATTACTGCTTAACGATACTCTGGAAGCATTTGTTAAGAAAGCGCCTAAAGCGATGCGCATCCTGAAAAACGGGTTTGGATAATGCGACGGCAGTTTTGGTTTTGCCTGAGAAAGTGCCGTTAGCAACTTCGTCCATCTACATGATCATTAAGGTGGGGTGCAATCTCTTTTTACCGCCGGCACATTTCGCTCGTTGGGAAGCATTACTGTTCAATTCAACAAAGTGTTCGTCATATCCCTCCAACGGCAAAATTTTCTTGGCATCAAGTCTAAACACTATTGAGGGATCGGGACTCTTTCCCTCATTATTTTGTGGGAATAATCCTTTACCCTTCCTTCGTAAACCAGTTGAAAATCTGCCAAAAAAGGCAATTCATGCGGTTGAATAAGGGATAAATCCTTTTCCGGGCGAATGAGGTCGCCTTGCTTTAAGATGGATGCGACAAACTGAGAGCAGAAGAAAGCATTCTTTCTTTTTATTGGCATATTCAACATGACACCAAAGATTCCTAACAAATTATAGTGATATCGTTCCTTTCGGGCTGCAATTTCTTGAATACAGAATTTTAGTTTGTAAAATTGCTCCTCTCGAACAGATAAAGAATAGATGGCACAATCGGCTTGCATAAACAACCTCGAATACATATCTTCGCATACAAATCCGCCAATAAGTGGGTTCCTCGGATTTTTTCTTCCAAAGCTATAAACCGTTGATAGTTCTTCATCAAAGGCGATAGAAGCATGATTATAAGGCTTTTTCGTATAAAATTTGATTAATCTTGTGAACAAGGTGCCTGTATCTGTTAAAAGTAGATAGATCTTTTTTTCTCTCATCTTACTTCTCCCTTGAGGATGATTAGGACGCATTATGGTGACTATAAAATATAAAACTTAAAATAAACCGAATGCATTTCTTAAGAATTGCTTAATATTGTGGAACCACCAACGGATGACCACGTTTATTAACGATCATAAGAAAATCTTAAGAATTAGATCATGTATTTATTAAGACTTTATTGATAAGATTACGTTAGCACAATGAAAAGGGTTTTCAGGAGAACACAAGTAGGGGTAGAACGTTCATGAATATCTTAGTTTGTGATGATGATAAAGACATTGTGGAAGCGATCGGGATTTATTTAGAAAATGAGGGTTATCAGGTTTTCAAAGCGTATGACGGTGAGGAAGCCATTAAGGTATTAGATGAAAATGAAATCCATCTCATTATTTTAGACATTATGATGCCGAAAATGGATGGCATTCAGGCAGCGGTGAAAATACGGGAAGACAAGAATCTCCCGCTGCTCATGCTTTCCGCTAAATCGGAGGATACCGATAAAATTTTAGGGTTAAACATGGGAGCCGATGATTACATTACGAAGCCTTTTAATCCTTTAGAGTTAATCGCAAGGGTTAAATCAAATTTGAGAAGATATACAATATTAGGCGGTCTTGAAACAAAGACGGAGAACAATGTATACCAAACCGGGGGACTCGTCATTGATGATGAAAGTAAGACGATTACGGTTGATGGAGAAGAGGTCTATTTAACACCTGTACAATATAAAATTTTGCTGCTATTAACAGCAAATGCCGGGCGGGTGTTTTCCATCGAAGATATTTATGAGAAGGTTTGGAACGAACCGGCTTATCATCCAGAAAACACAGTCGCAGTACATATCCGAAAAATAAGGGAAAAAATTGAAATCAATCCGAAAGAGCCCAAATATGTAAAAGTTGTATGGGGAGTGGGGTATAAAGTTGAAAAAATATAGTCATTCTCATGCTACAAAATTCATAGTTTTTATCATCATGATTGCCTTCTATACGGGGACGGTTACATCTTTTGTCAATGTACTAACAGTCCCTTTTGATAGTGTTTTGCAAAAAAGTTATTTTGAAAGCGGGGAATATTTAGAGGAGAGCGATAGACTCTTAAGTAATTTAACACAGATTATGACCATATATAAGAATGAGGAACATGTGTTAAATGGAGGGACTATTCGTGAGGATGAATGGAGGCACATAGAAGAAGCGTTATTTTTCGATTTTCAAGATCACTCCACAACATATAATCCTAATTTAAGTCAGGTAGAGAACTATGAACGATTTAAACAGGAATATGCTGATGAATTGTCTCGTGAGCGGGAAAAAATCATTAATAGAGAACGAAGAGAATATCATCGTTTATTGCAAAGCTTGGAAGATACGGAAGCCCCTTTGTTTTACGCGAGCGATGGAACGAATGTATATACCAACACAACAGAGAATGAAAAACAACAGTTTGAAACGTATCCGGCCTATTTGTTATTTGAGAATTATGACCAGAAATTGTATCCAGAGGAAACGAGAAACAGTGAACATTTACACTGGATCATGGAGGATATAGAAAGTCTGAACCCAGAAAACACGGTGGTATATCTTGCTTTTACAGTGGAGTTTTTACAACCGAAATTAGCAGAGTGGGAACGAAACAGTGAGTTTGCAGTCCAAAACTTGCTTAAGCTAACCATCTTTGTACCGGGATTTATCTATTCCTTTATTTACCTTGCATTCGTAACGGGCAGAAGATCCTTTAAAGATCCAAAAGTCCACTTTAACGCGGTCGACCACTTGTATAATGACATCAATATAGGATTGTGTATTTTACTGTCCTCGTTAATTATTGTATTGTTGGATCTGTTTATTGAAGTTAATAAAAACATAATCCTCCTCGCAACAGTTCCGATTGCGATTCTCGTTTTCGTGTTGATTTTATCGCAGGTTAAGCATATTAAACATAAAACCTTCTTCAAGCATTCATTGATATACAGGCTGATCGCTCAATTTGCAAATTTTATCGGCGATGTATATAAAAATGGAAATCTCGCTGTGAAAACGATACTGATTGTCATGGGTTATCCGTTATTTGTTGCATTGACGTTTTTCATGTTCCCGATTACGATTGGAATTGCAGCTTGGTTCGCCTTGAAAAAAATCAAGTCCTTCAAAGCTATACAGGTTGGAGTGGAGGAGATCAAGGCCGGGAATCTCCATTATCGAATTGATGTACAAGGAAACGGGGAGTTTGCCGAACTCGCTGAGAATATTAACAGCATTACAGATGGTTTGGAAAATGCAGTAGAAAATGAGTTGAAAAGTGAGCGGTTAACAACGGAACTGATAACGAATGTCTCTCATGATATCCGAACACCTTTAACGTCTATCATCACCTATGTAGACCTGTTGAAAAATGAGAAGGATCCAGCGAAAGTGGAAAGTTATATAGAGGTACTCGACCAAAAAACGAAGCGTTTAAAGAATTTAACAGATAACTTATTTGAAGCAGCCAAAGCATCAAGCGGAGATATTCCAGTCCATCTTGAAAAAATTGATATCGTATCATTAGTGAACCAAGGTTTGGGAGAAGTTGACGATAAAATTACTGAGAAAAATTTAGAATTTAAACTGAAATCTTCCACCCCCAAAGTGTGTGTGATGGCAGACGGACGGTTGTTATGGAGATCGATTGAGAACGTATTATCCAATATACTGAAATATGCCCTTGAAGGTTCGAGAGTCTATATCGATATTGCAGAAACAGGCAGTGCAGTCCGACTGACATTTAAAAATATATCAGCCAATGAATTAAATATTTCTGCCGATGAATTAATGGAGCGCTTTAAAAGGGGCGATGAATCGAGATCGAGTGAAGGAAGTGGGTTAGGCTTGTCCATTGCCAAAAGCTTAATCGAAATCCAACAAGGAAAGTTGACTATCCAAATTGACGGAGATTTATTTAAAACGATCATCGATCTACCCAATTATATCGAATAATCTCGACCCTGCATTTAGCGAATATATGAACCATGTAAGGGAGTATTTGAATACAGCTAAAGCAGACAACGATTATCGCTCTTTCCTCAAAGCAATGGGAATGCTGATTCGACTTGACGATACGATCACAGAAAAAAGCAATCTCGATTTATTTAAG
>JANWIG010000051.1 GCA_025449975.1 Thermoactinomycetaceae bacterium | reverse complement strand
TCTGTAATATTAAGTATGATTAACATAATCTTAATAATTTCTTAATTGTATTAATCATTAGTGTTGGGTATCTTTTTAGAGAGTGAACTTCACAATCAGCTGTTTTAAATAGATATTTTATAAAATTTACTAATTACCATTTCAAAATAGATGGAAGGAGAAAAAAATGAAAAAATTATTTGGCTTTGGATTTGCAATTCTTATGGTTTTCGCTTTAGCTGGCTGTGGTGGAGACGATGAAGGTTTTGTTCGGAGTGTGAATAGTGATGTGTATCATCCTGCTGATTGTAAAGAAGTAGAGAAGATCAAGGATGAGAATAAAGTGATTTATCTAACAGAAGAGGCAGCGCAAAAGGATGGTTTAAGACGGAGCAATATCCCTAGTTGCTGGAAAGGGAAATAGCGGTGAGTACCCCAAACTCTTAATGAGTTTGGGTTTTTTTGTGCTTTTTTCCGTCGGAATAATCATTATAATTATAGGTAACTTTTATCGTTTTTTTGGCTATAGGGGGTTATCATTTGTCGTTTCAACAAATTCGTTATCAACCAGAAGTAGTTCGCTTTTTGCAAAGGGGATTGCAGACGAAGCAAATCGCCCATGCCTATTGTTTTTATGGACCAGCTGACACGGGAAAACGAAAGGTCGCTTTGGAGTTGGCAAAGGCGTTGAATTGCGAACGGTCTCGGGTAGATCCTTGTGATCAATGTCCAACTTGTCGGCAAATTCAACATGGGAATCATCCCGATATCGTGACTTTGCAACCCGATGGAGCGTTTATTAAGATTGATCAAGTGCGGGCTTTACAGGAGCGATTTCAATATAGTGCGGCAGCAGATGTAACTCGAGTGGTCATTATGGAACAGGCAGAGAAAATGAGGGTAGAGGCAGCAAATAGTTTGCTTAAGTTTTTGGAAGAGCCTCTCTCCCCAATGGTAGCCGTTCTAATCACTGAAAAAGTACAGGCAATCTTACCCACTATCATCTCAAGGTGTCAAAAAATCCGTTTTAAAGAAGTTTCTCATAAAGTGCGAATGGAAATATTAGAAAAAGAAGGTATGCCTGATTATTTGGCGATAATTTTTTCACAAATACATTTAGATAATATTAATTTTTTATCATATTCTTTGCAGGAATTAGAAGATTTATGTCTAAGAATGATGCAATGGTGTAAACAAATTTTAGAAGATGGTTCTATTGCCCTATTAACTATTCAGGAAGACTGGTTTAAGCAAGCGATTAATCAAGAGCTGGTTCCATTGATTCTCGAAATCCTATTGTTATGGTTAAGAGAATTGTTACATTATCAATTGACACAACAAAGCACTTTGTTTATCAAGTGGTTTGAGGAATGTCGGGATCAAGCTAGTAAATGGGAAAGAAAACGCTTACTTCGCGCGATTGAGATTGTTTTGCAAGTAAGAGGAGAATTGTCGAAATTCGTCCAGCCACAAGCTGTTTTAGAACGAATGGTATTGGAAATCCAATCACATCGAGAAGTGAGAGGTAGAAGGGCCAAGTTTACAAAGATAAATTGAAATGAGATAGCTTATTACAGTTTGCTAAAATCAGAGATTGGGCTGTAGGGACAACGAATATTTATTGGTATGTTTTTCATTTTATTATGGCGCTAAAGTCTCAATGAGCCTTTTGATAGTAAAGAGTCTTGTAGATGCGCAAGGCTCTGATTTTATTAAGTTATACTATAATAATTATATATTCGTTGTTGGTGTTATTATTATAATATTTATTTTTTCTAATTGCAGTATCTAAAAACAAATGATAACATTAATAGAAAAAATAAATATATTAGGCCCTTTCACAGCAATTATTGTGATCAGTTGTAAGAAAAGTTTATATGATTTACTGCATCATTAGCAGTTTATATATATTAAATTTTTTTAAAAAAGACGGAGGGGTCAACTTGAACGTATTTCAAATTGCTGAGATTGGTAAATTTATTAGGAAGATGAGGAAAGAGAAAGGGCTGCGACTGGAAGACTTATCTGATGAACAAATTTCTACAGCAACGATAAGTAATATTGAACGTGGAGTACCTCATGTAAATCAGGAAAAAGTTCTATATCTAATGAGAAAATTAAATTTGGATATGGAAAAATTACCTGAAATTCTTGTAAAGGAAAATGAAGATATGGAGAGCATGTTTTTAAAGTTTCATGCAATTGAAAACATGCTCTTACTGGGTCAGTTAGAACAAGCATGGGAAAGTATTAAAGAGATTACAAGTGCTGCTTCCGTCCAATATCAAGCGACGATTCGTTCTTTAAAAGGGAGATATTATTTAAAAAATAGAAAATGGCGTCGTGCAGAAAGAGAATTGACAGAATCCAATTTGCTTGCTCAGCAAGATCCTTATGCTTTAAAAGTAAATTTAGAGGCGTTAAACTATTATTTTCTTGCGTATGGTTCTTACAAACAAAATCATTTACAACAAGCTTTAAAATATATTGAACGCGGTTTAGAAGTCATCGAAAAAAATGGGATTGAAGATAAGCAAGTTAAATATAAATTAATGATGAATCGCGTTATCTATTTAGAAAAGATTGGAAGAATTGAAGAAGCTTTAAATCATGTGGATAGCCTCTGGGAAGAAATTTCCGAAGTGCGTGACATTGGAGTATTAATTCAGATTTATGCTTTAAAGTCTGAACTTCTTCGGAAAATCAAGTTGTATCATGATGCCATTCATTATGCGAAAGAAGGAATCAATTTAGCAGTTAGCGCAAAAGATTACAATAATTTAACCTTCTTATGGACGACATTGGGAACACTTTACCTTGAACTAGGGAACAAAGAAGACGCGGAAACCTGTTTCAAATTGGTTCTAAGTTTTCAGGATTATATTAAAGATAAGCATAAATTGCTGGTTGCTAATAATACATTGGGAAGCATCTTCCTTTTACAAGATCGTCTCGATGAAGCTGAGAAGTTTTTTGTTCAGGCAATTGGTTGGGGAGAGAAGCTCAAAGGGATGAAAGAATTGACGCAGTCCATCTACTTGTTGGGAAAAGTTCGCAGACATAAAGGGGAGTACCAACAGGCGATCACTCAGTTTGTGCGTGCCTCTGAGCTGGCGAAAAGAATGAAGTGGAATCGGGCAATTCTCCGTTGTTATTTTGAAATTGCGAACTGTTATCGGCAGTTGGGAGAGATTGAGAATTTTAGAAAGTATTTTGATTTAATGAGCGAGGTACAAAAAGAAATTGATTCAAAGGATGGATTATTTCAATTATTATGATCCCCATTGGAATCTTGTCTGTGGATTGAACTCTGCCATGTTTTCATACAGGGCAGAGTTACTTTTTTTACAAAATTGTATTCTAATTTTGCAATATTTATGCTATATTGAATTTGATATTTGAGTAGGAAGGAAGTCGTAATATGAACCGGTTACGAGAGGAGTATAAAAGCGGACAGGAACGGAAAGAAGATTTACAGAGAAGAATTTTTAAGACATATAAGGAAATTGAGAAAGCCATACAGGAAGTAGAACGAGAAAAAAAGGTTGATCGATGTGAAAGAACGAAAAGAGCGGACAAAAGGTTATAGTGATGATTATATTTATAAGCGAACGGATTTAGAAAGAAGGCTACGTAAATATCGAGATGAATTGGAAAATTTGATCGATTTGGAAGAAAGGGAATTGGCACAACTCGATAAGAAAATAGAAGATTTACGTTATCCTTTGTTTTTTGAAGAAGAAGACCCGAATGAGTAGCTAAAGAAAGAGCGAATCTGCCCAATGATTGTTCAATAAAAATAGATAAAAACTCCTCTTAAACAACAAGAGAATCCCATTGGAAACGCTCCTTCCTCTCATATCAAACATGATTTAGGAGTTGGAATAGAATCCTCCACTTTTCAATGAGGAGATCAGGTGTGTTTGTTTAGTAAACCGCCTTGTGAAGATTGGGGAGAACCATACTCTTTGGAACGTTCTATTTATAAAGCGGGAGAACATATAAAACGATATTCAAGTGAAATTTAGTAATGAAACCCATATCTGGGTATGGAGCGTGCCTTTGCGGAGAGAATACATGGGTCAGTTCAATAAAAATAGGAATGTGACATTTGAATGGCGATGTAACCTGGGCATAGCTTACTTTTGATCACCGTGTTCAACTTCTTAGGTTTATCTTTCCTTAAACTTTGCCGATGTAGGGAATAAGGCGACTTCATCAGCTAAATTTTTGAAGTTTTGGATTGCGAACGAAAAATATGGTTTTAATCGTGGAATGATCGCGATGTCGGACAGGAAGATTCGAACCCTCCCTTGTCCGATATTTTTTTAGGAAGAATCCCACGGTTTTTAGCCGTGGGTGGATCAAGAGCTGGAAGAAGGATAGTAGTGAGGGGATTCATAAGGTCTGTATGGATTGCCATAATAAGGTGATTCTGGGGACTCTGGAGATTCCCAGTAGTAGGGAGGGTGAGGATTGTGGCCACATCGTGGCATATGTTTTTTACAATGGCACATCATCCATTTGAGCATTCTCTCTTCTTCTTTATGACATTTTTTCATATGTTTGTACATATGTCTTAACATGTGCATATCGCAAGGAATGCATGGAACATGAGATGGTAATGGAGCGACCGGTCTAAATGGCATCGGAGCTGGTTTTGGACATGGACGAGGCATGATGGGTTTAGGACAGATCGGCTTCCGATAAACAGGTGGTTTAGGAAGAGCCGGTGGCTTGGGACAAGCGGGAGGTTTGGGACAGGCTGGAGGTTTCGGGCATGGTGGGCACGGTGGACAGGTTGGTGCCATGGGTGGTTTCTTTGGTACTTGTCTTTCTTTTTCCACAAAAATCACATTCCTTTCTCCGTTGATGGTACATTGTATCTTATGATCGTCCAACAGCGGATGTAACTAAAGAAAGAGCCTAACTTTTGTGTGACTTGCGGAGATAACTATTTGTGGAGATAATAGAAAAAAATAAAGCGCAGGAGGACAAATGATGGAAGTATTACGAATTACTCCTCGTGGTTATTGTTATGGAGTAGTGGATGCAATGATATTAGCTCGACAGGCAGCCCGTAACTTGGATCTACCACGTCCAATTTATATATTGGGGATGATCGTGCATAATCAGCATGTGGTGGAGGCGTTTACGGAAGAAGGAATCATTACATTGGATGGAAACAATCGGTTGGAATTATTGGATCAAATTGACAAAGGTACCGTGATTTTTACTGCACATGGTGTTTCTCCTGCAGTACGTCAAAAGGCAAGAGAAAAGGGATTGACGATTGTGGATGCAACTTGTCCTGATGTCACGCGGACGCATGATTTGATTCGTGAAAAAGTAGCGGATGGATACCAAGTCATTTACATTGGAAAAAGTGGTCATCCTGAACCGGAGGGTGCTTTAGGAGTGGCATCTGGCAATGTACATTTGGTGGAAAAAGAAGAGGATATCGATCAGCTAGAGTTTGATACAGATAAATTGATTGTGACCAATCAGACGACAATGAGTCAGTGGGATATTGCCAAATTAATTAATTTGGTACGTAAGAAATTTCCTACTGTGGAAATCCATAATGAAATCTGTTTAGCGACACAGACGAGGCAGGAAGCAGTTGCTGAGCAAGCCAAAGATACGGATTTGGTGATCGTCGTTGGAGATCCACGAAGCAATAATTCCAATCGGTTGGCTCAAGTAGCTGAAGAAATTGCTGGCGTGAAGGCTTATCGAATTGCAGATGTTGGAGAATTGAAGACTGAATGGCTGAAAGGAAAAAAGAAAGTAGGGGTTACTTCCGGAGCCTCTACCCCGACTCCGATTACAAAAGAAGTGATTTCGTTTTTGGAGCAATTTGATGAAAACGATCCAACCACTTGGGAGATAAAAAATACGGTGAATAAGAAAAAGATCTTACCACCGATTCGAAAAAAGAAAAACATAACAAACTGAGGTAGGCTGAAATAGGCCTACCTTATTCATCATGTTATGTTTGCGGAGAGGGTTTGTCAGATTGTATAGATGATTTTATCGCCAAAAGGAATGTTCTCGGAGAGGACGATTGCTTTCAGGATAATGGCTGGACAAATAGTCATAACATTGATTCATTGTCCCACGGAATTCGACGCGGTGATCTTTTTTTAAGGGATTATACCAAGCAAAATAATGATCCTCATGAATAATTGAGGGGGGCAATTGGTCTGTGTCTTTAATGACATAATACATCGATCGACACCTCCTAAATGTATTATCGGCTAAATTTGAGAAATTTAGCCGTCAAAATAAAAATGAATGGTTTGATGATGAATTCGGATAAATAAATCAAATTCAGGGGGAATACTCCCCCCTTTCTACGTGCTTATTGTTCTACGTTCTGTGTTGAAGAAGTCGTTTCTGATTGCGCTTCCTCCTTTTTAAACCCAACATAAAGTGTTAAAGCGGCAATGATAAAATGGACCACTTCCATCAATGGAGTGACGGTAAACAACCCAAAAAGAGTATTGTTAATGAGACCTAATACCGAGATCAGTAAGTAAAGAATTCCAAACGTTCTAGCTGCCAACAAACCGTATTTATCATTGTAACTTACCCCTAATAAGATGGCCCCACTTAGTAAGTGCAGCAAGTTATGAGTTAAAGATAAATGGAATAAATTGTTGAGTGTTTCATTCCCCGAAAAGAGGAAACCCAACAGACCAAATAAAGCGAGAATGCTCCCTAAAACTTGAAGAATCAATTTACGCATCATCATGAAAATACCCCCTAATTTAAAAATTCGACCTAGTACTATTTAATTAGACATTTCTCCCTAAAATTCCTATATAAGTAAAAAAAGATAATTTATTCTTTTTTTACTCCGGATCAGGGAGCAACCTCTGAGAAAGTAATCAAGCCGATAAGAGATGATATTCTCAGATATAAGAAGGTATGTATTAGGGAAAATGAATAAAAATCGCTAGAAAGGATGATTTTGGGTGGCAGTCATTTTATTGTTTATCGATGGTGTTGGGCTCGGGGATCAGGAAGCGTATAACCCTTGGTATTACTATAAGACCCCTCATCTCAATGAGCTTTTGGACGGAAAATCATTAACTAAGGAAGCTATTGGCAAATATCGCAATGATTTATTGTTGTTGCCAACGGATGCTCATCTGGGAGTAGCAGGACTCCCACAAAGTGCAACAGGTCAGGCGACGATTTTTACAGGTCGAAATGCACCGAAAGCGATGGGGAGTCATATGAGTGGCTTACCATTTCGCCGACTACGTGAATGGGTAGAAAAAGATAATATTTATCTCCAGTTTGAGAAGAGAGGAAGACGGGTAACCTTTGCGAATAGCTATACCAAAGAGTATTTTCAGCGACCGGCAACGGAGAGAGGGTGGATCTCCGTCTCCACTGCGGCCATTCGTTCGAGTAGTGAACCGATTCGCTTCATGGAGGATTTATTAGCTGGGCAAGCGGTTTACCATGATCTAACACGACGGACATTAAAGAAGTTTTATCAGGATCTGCAGGAGATTACGCCGGAGGAGGCGGCAAGAGATCTGTGGTCGATTGCACGGGAGAGCAATTTAGCTATTCATGAGTTCTTTTTAAGTGATTATGCCGGACATAAACAAAATAAAGAATTGATGGAATGGGTGATCACCACCTATGATCGCTTTTTAGGGGAGTTAGCTCGTCTCCGGAGAGGAAATGATGTTATTGTCCTCACCAGTGATCATGGCAATAGCGAAGATTTGCGGGTAAAAACGCATACGAATAATCAAGTTCCTACATTGATTATCGGAGATTGTCAAGTGATTACAGAAGAAGAACAAGCTAATTGGGATTTAACGTGCATTGTTCCATTGCTTCATCGGCTGGCTGGCTGATTCGCTTAGCGATGAATGGAGACGAATGTCCCGATCTTAACGTAACGTGCCAGATCTTCTACATGCCGATTGTGCATACGAATACAGCCTTTGGAGACCATTTTGCCGATGGACGATGGGCGATTGGTTCCATGAATTCCATAATGCGGACGGGATAATCCCATCCAATAAGTACCAAAGGCGGTGAGCGGACCACCTGGATAGGTATTTGGATAGGGGACTTTGTTGATAATTCTGTAGTTTCCGACCGGTGTTTGTGTAGCAACTTTGCCGATTCCGATCGGATAGCTTTTGATAATACGGTTTTGACGATATAAGTATAGACGTCTTTTAGATAAGCTGATGAGAATAGAATACAAATTTACTCCCTCCTTTTGTGACGGTACATTATATGGGGGAGAGAAGGGAGTAATTCATGTCTAATCCAGACTAGATCTCATCTAGCTCATAGCTTATTTGTTCATCTAGTTCAGTCTCTTCCTCTTGTTGTGTTTGTTGTCGCAAGCGATCAAGTAGTTTCTTATACTCGTCTACGCGTGTGTACGGAGGTTCTGATTCCAAGACTTTGGTTAGAGCACAAATGACTAACACTCGTTCGTCTTCGTTTAAATACATGTGATGCCTGCTACCAAGCACAGGAAAGCGATTGATGATCGCGATGAGTGTTTTTTCTTGGTATGAATGATGTTTGGTAGCAGTCTCCCTCCTTTCCAAACACTAAAATTAAGCAAGTCCTTTTTTGACTTTTCGTGACCGTGATCTCTCCAAATAAGGAAGGGAGTACTTTTTCGGTATATATGTTTTCATTTCATGACATTATTATTCAGTGCTTACAAATTGGCTACTGATTTCCTTTATTTGTCTAGTTTGACAATGTTTATAAAGCAAAATGATGGAATTAATTGGGAAATAACCGCTAATAATTAAATAATTATTCATAAACGAATGAATATTTTTCGTCTAATCAGAAGGTAAAATAGTATTGAAGTCCTGATGAGAATATGATAATTTATATTCCGTGTGAAACATCTGAGCTAGTAGGATCCAGGATTCACTTAAAGGGTTGGGACCTCATAGGACTAACCTTCCCCCGTGGTGAACAGGAAGATCCTAGCGGAATTTGGCTCAAAACAAATTTTTGCTAGGAAGGGGGCCGGAAGGAATGGAATATTCAACTTTCGGAAGGCATGTAGCCATGGATGCATGGGGTGTAAAGTTTGAGCATCTAAATGATGTGGATAGCTTAAAGGAACATATGATACAGGCGGCAAAAGCTTGTGGTGCTACGATCCTTTCAACACAAGCCCAGAAATTTGATCCCCAAGGTGTTACGGTTTTAGTTATGTTGTCAGAGAGTCACTTGTCTATTCATACGTACCCAGAGAAAGGGTTTGCTGCTCTTGATTGTTATACGTGTGGGTATACAGTCGACCCGATGGTAGCTATTCAGTATATGTTAGATGTGTTGAAACCCACCCGAACGGATTCCAAAGTACTTAAACGTGGTGATGGCCCAATTGAGGTTATCCAACCTAATACGCAGTTTAAAAATCCTGTTACTATTTGAGAATGTGAATTAATCCCTTCACGATCGGTGAAGGGATTTTTAATTATGTATTTATGATTGGGTAAAGGTATGATATAAAGTTAGAAAGGAGGGATTCCTTTTGGAAAAGAAATGGGAAGTGTTGAAAAATGTTTTGCATGAGATCGTTTATCTGGAATCGATCATAAAAGTACTGGAATGGGATCAAAACACGTATCTTCCTCCAGCTGGAGCGAAATCCAGGGGGGATCAGCTAGCCATTCTTGGGAGGATTGTTCATGCTAAAAAGACGAGTCCAGCGCTCGGGCAACTCCTAGAGGAAATCACTCCTTGGGCGGAAGCGTTTGGCTATGATTCTGACGAAGCAAGTTTCGTTCGTCTGGCTAAAAGAAAGTATGAGCAAGCGATCCGTGTTCCTGCGGATTTTGTTGGTCGATTTAATGAGCAGATAGCTAAAACGCATGAAGCTTGGTTGAAGGCAAGAGAAGAGAAAAGCTTTGAAGTCGTTAAGCCTTTTTTAAAAGAAATGCTGAATCTAAACTTAGAAAAGGCTAGTTTCTTTCCTGATCAAGAACATCCAGCTGATCCCTTTATCAGTGAAATGGATTATGGCATGAAAGTTTCCGTGATCCGGGAAGTCTTTCGTCAGTTAAGGGAACAACTGATTCCTCTTATCAAACAGATTTCGACTCATCCAAAACGAGAACCCTCCATCTTGCATCAGCATTATCCCAAAGAGAAGCAGATTCAGTTTTCGAAATATATTTCAAGTCAGCTAGGGCTTGATCCCAAACGTTCACGTTTGGATTTGACGATGCATCCCTTTATGACCTCATTTGCTCATGGAGATATTCGGATTACAACGAGAGTAGATGAATATAATTTGGCAGACTGCTTGTTTAGCGTCATTCATGAAACAGGTCATGCCTTGTATGAAGCCGGAATTCATCCAAAATATGATGGCACGATCTTTTTTGAAGGCGCGTCCAGTGCTGTCCACGAAAGTCAGTCGCGTTTGTGGGAAAATATCGTGGGAAGAAGCCGAGAGTTTTGGGAGTATTATTATCCAAAGTTACAAGATGTTTTTCCAAATCAATTGGGCAATGTCACGTTGGATCAGTTTTACCAAGCAATTAATCATGTGGAAACCTCATTGATTCGGACAGAAGCAGATGAAGTAACCTATAATTTGCATGTGATGATCCGCTTTGAGCTTGAACTCGCTTTGTTAGAGGGAAGATTGACCATTGATGAATTGCCTGAGGCTTGGCGTGCCCGCTATCAATTGGACCTGGGTGTGGTTCCCAGCGATGATGTGGAAGGAGTCTTGCAAGATATTCATTGGTATGTCGCTGGGTTTGGCGGTCTTTTCCAAGGCTATACATTGGGCAATATTTTGAGTGCGCAATTTTATGAAGCGGCTTGTCGAGCACATCCTGAGATCCCAGAGCAGTTACGACAGGGAAATGTAACGGTTTTGCATCAGTGGTTAAAGGAACAGATATATCAATATGGCTGCAAATATACCACAGAAGAGATTGTGAAAAGGGCCGTTGGCACTTCCTTGGAGATTGGACCATATATGCGCTATTTAAAAGGAAAATACAAAAAATTATATCATCTAGATTAGAAATTGATCATTCGGGACAAGGCATTTCTAAACGTAAAAAACGGTCAAAAGAAAAAGAAATCTGCTGAATCCAAGAAGAAACGGTTGGTTGTTTCAGTTTGAACGAAGGTTGTAAATTCTTTCTTTTGTCATAAACTACACGGATGAGAAATCGACTTTTAGGTATCATATGATATAAGAGTATTCTTAATGGAAAGGGTGAAACCGGATTGAGTATGAAAAAGGGTTTCGAGTCGGCTGAAGAAATTGAATACATGCGCTTTCCTGATTTAGATCCTGATTTGTCAGGAGATACAAACATGATAAAAGATATTCTTGATGATGATAAAAAACGGATGAGTGTGAGCAGTGTTCGAAATTCGATCTATGGAGACGACGCCCATGGACTGGACGATGAAAGCTGGGAAGAAGATGCGTGGGTAGAGCGCTGGCGGACCAATCCAGAAAAGTATCTCATTAGTGAGATTCCACCTGAGCTGGCTGAACGGATGGAAGAAGCGATTCGTGAGAAATCGATGAAAAAAAGTGACTTTGTCTTAAAAGCATTGGAAGATGCTTGCAAAAAAGTCGAGTTGGACAAAATCCGTCGGAAAGGTTTGGCGGAAGGAGACCTTGCAAAACTAATAAAAGATCCGGAAACTGGAAAATATCGCTGCTTCCCTGCTGATTTCTTTTCAGAGGAAGAATTGTATGGCTTTGAAGTCGTGGAAGGAAAATATTATCAGAAACGCTGGGAGAAAACGCCCAATGGCTGGGTAAAAGTAAACAAAGGTTATTTTGAAGCGATTAACAGCGAAGATCCCACCTATCAAGAAACACCTTATATTAAGATGGTAAACAATAAACCAACTGGCAACTGGCAAGTCTATCCCTTTGATTTCTTTGAAGATGGTTGGAAATGGGGACGCTATGAGCTGGATGTAATCATTGAGGTAAAAGGTCGCCAAGTAGAAGATGGTCCACTTTTACTGGATATCTACATTGATAATGAATTGATCGACTCGGTACAGACTACCCAAGAAGTACATCGAGCAATCAAGAAATATCTCTAATTTGGACTTTTATATTATTTATATTTTTAAACAAAGAAAGAGGGGATACAGAAAATCCCTTCTTTCTTTGTGTGCGCCCGTAAAAATTGAAACGGTTGGCAAAAGATTTGTCTGCTGTTTTTTTATTGATCCGTAGCAGCTTCCACCATTTCGTGATATAGTTTAGTTATATTGTAAACTGATTTTTAATTTAGGTTTACATAAAAGGCTGGAGGAGGATCAATATGAGTCGATGGCAAGAGTATGCTAAGATCGCCCTTGCTGGTGATTTGCTTACCCAAGAGCAAGCATTATCTGTCGTACAGGCAAAGGATGATCAGATCTTAGCGATGTTAGATGCTGCTTTTCGAGTCCGGAAGCATTATTTTGGAAAAAAAGTAAAATTAAATATGTTGATCAATGCCAAAAGTGGACTATGTCCAGAAGATTGCGGTTATTGTTCACAATCGATCGTCTCCACTGCACCGATTGAAAAGTATTCGATGCTAAAAAAAGATGTGTTGGTAGAAGGAGCCAAGGAAGCAGTAGCTCGTAAAGCTGGAACGTATTGTATCGTGGCTAGTGGGCGAGGACCAACCGAAAAAGAGTTGGCTGAAGTGATTGAAGCGGTCAAAGAAATCAAAGAAGAGCATCCTTTAAAAATCTGTGCTTGTCTGGGGATTTTAAACGATGAACAAGCTCAGCGTCTACAAGAGGCAGGAGTTGATCGATACAATCATAACGTGAATACAAGTGCTAGCCATTACGAGAAGATCACGACGACGCATACCTATGATCAGCGGGTCCAAACAGTAAAGAGAGTAAAACAAGCGGGAATCTCTCCTTGTTCAGGCTTTATTATCGGTTTAGGAGAGACAAAAGAACAAATTGTGGAAATCGCTTACGCCTTGCGAGAACTGGATGCGGACTCCATTCCGGTCAACTTTCTGCATCCGATTCCAGGAACACCTTTGGAAAAGCAAAATGATCTAACTCCTTCGTACTGTTTAAAAGTGCTATGTCTGTTGCGCTTCATCTGTCCGACGAAGGAGATTCGGGTAGCCGGAGGGCGAGAAATCCATTTACGCACCCTGCAGCCTCTGGCGCTTTATGTTGCGAACTCCATCTTTTTGGGTGACTATTTAACAACCAAAGGACAAGAATCGCAAATCGATTATCAAATGATTGCTGATCTTGGCTTTGAAGTTGATCATTAAACAGGGAAAGTATTTTTTAATCTGGGCTCCATATTATTCAAAAAACCTTATAAATAATTTGTAGAAAATTTATTTTGTACTTTCTTTTTTCCTTGCATATGTTACGATTAAAGTAAAACAACAATTAAACTTCAAAACTATTTATTGTTATTATTTTCCACTTTGCAAAGTGCTGTGATTTTGTCCATTCTTGTCAAGCCGTATTCGTCTTCCTACTGTGTTGTAAGAGGAATTGTGCACCACTAAGATTGTAGGGGGCTTTAAATGTTTAAGAAACTTTTGGCTTCGATCGGATTTGGTTCTGCTACCGTTGACTTAGTGTTGGATCAAAAGTACTTGGTGATGGGTAAGCCAACCACAGGGAAAATAAAATTGCGTGGAGGGAAAGTAAGGCAAGAAATCGAAGGGATATCTGTCGATTTATGCATTTGGTATTTTCATAATTCGAATGGTATGAATGATAGCATTGTTTCCAGCCGTGATGATGTAATCTCTACTGTAGAAGTCGTAAAGGAGCCATTTGTGTTAGAACCTGATGAGTATAAAGAGTTTCCTTTTTATTTTGTGTGTCCGACTGATTTACCGGTTTCCTTCCAAAAGTACTTTACAACAAGCTTTTACTTTCGGACAAGTTTAGAAATCCATTTTGGAGCTGATTCAGAAGATCGAGATTATGTTGATGTATATCCTGCGCCGGGTGTTCAGAGAAACTTCTTTGAAGCATTCGAAATATTGGAATTTCAAGTCTACTCGGAACTTTATACCGGTCCTAGTCTGGGAGGAAAACAGGTTATTCGGTTACAACCAACTACTTGGTTGTATGGGAAGTTTGATATGATTGCCTTTGAATATTATCCACATGATACAAAAGAAGGTATCTACGGTTTTTTTGAAATCAATAAAAATAACTATGGGATGGCTTCTTTTATGATGGATGTGAGACAAAAGGTAGGAAGTTTTCATTTTACCAATGAAGATCTAGCTACGGTAGAGGATGCAACGGAGTGTATTAAGCGATTTATTCTTGATCAGGCTAAAGATTTGGTGTAGGACAGGTCCCTTTGAAAAAATGTGCACAGATCCTCGGACTGGATAGGAAACAGATGATAGATGGTATTATTTGGTTATAGATAAGGGAAGTGCCTATGGTACTTTCCTTTTTTATTTAGTATGTTACGATAGATTTAAGGGGTGATAACTGAATATGTTTAATAAATTATTAGCCTCGATTGGTATTGGTTCAGCCAAAGTAGATTTGGTTTTAAACCAAGAACATTTGGTAATGGGTGAACCAATTCATGGAACAATAAAGATTCGTGGTGGTAAAGTTGCGCAGGAAATCGAGGGATTATCTGTTGAATTACGCCTTAGTTCCCGCTTTCAAAAAGATGATCAAACAATCCCAGTAAATGAGACATTAGCAAAGGTTGAGGTCACTCGTCAAAAGTTTATAATCCAACCAAATGAGTATTTGGAATATCCATTCCATTTCATTTGTCCTATGTATTTACCCGTTTCTTCTGTAACCACTCGATATTATTTTCGTACCAGTTTAGAGATTGATTCCGGTTTGGATTCACATGACAGAGATTATGTTACGGTATATCCAACTGGATTGCAAAAAAACTTTTTGGATGCATTTCATGCACTCGGGTTTGTTCATCAGTATGAGGGATATACTGGTAAAAGATACGGCGGAAGACAAATTATTAAGTTTCAACCAACAACATGGTTACGTGGACAGTTTGATGAAGTTGAATTCTCCTATAATCCTAGAGATACACAAAATTGTGTTTCTGGGTTTTTTGAATTGGATAAGAGAACAACAGGCATTACTGGCTTTATTGCGGATAAATTGGATCTTGATGAGAAAAAAGGAATGTATTATTTCGATGCTCAGGATCTAGCAACACTTGACAAAGCGATAGACACGATTAGGCGCTTCATTATAGAGAATTCGAAGGGCTTGATCGGCTAGCAAGAGCGAAGGGGAAGTGGAAAATGTGCACTTCTCCTTTTTACAATCATTTACCAATAGGAAAACAGAGGAAAAGGAAAGAAAATTTTATATAGAAAAACTAGAATTGACATGTGTATTTGAACGAATGAGGAAGAAAGGAGGAAGAAAACAGGTCGACTTTGACTATGTTTTCGACCTTTGTTGAATGTACACATCGATAAGCAAAAGGTGGCCAAACATTTTAATCAAGCAGCACAAACTTATGATGAGTATGCTGTGATTCATCGGAGAATGGCTTGGCAAATTTTACAGCAGCTGAAAGAAAGTCGCTGGGCGGGTCGTCGCGTTCTTGAGATTGGTTGTGGGACTGGCTTTTTAACACGACTCATCTTAGAGAATTACCCTCAATCTCAAGTGACAGCAGTCGATTTAGCTGAGAAAATGATACTCATTGCCAAACAGAATAGCGATCCATTAAAGAAAGTGGAGTGGATTGTTGGCGATATTGAGAAAATGGAGTGGTCCGAAAATAGTTTTGATCTGATCGTTTCAAATGCTGCCGTTCATTGGTTGCAACAGCCTTGTGTGCTTTTAAAGGAATGGTATCGGGCGCTTTCTCCAAATGGGAAAATAATAATTTCTACTTTTGGTCCAAATACTTTGCAAGAGCTAGCTTATTTGTTTCAGACGGTCGAATTAGAGATGGGATTGGTTCCTGAACTCCATATTTTACCTTTTTATGCCGTTAAGGATTGGGAAAAGGCTTTTCAAGAAGCCGGTTATCAGCAGATCGTGTCAAAAGAACGTTGGCTACGTGAACAGTATCCTTCCGTGAGGGAGTTTCTATATACAATTAAATCCACTGGTGAGAATTTTAGTAATCCTAGACAGAATATTATAACTAGTTCTCGTGTTTTACGACAAGTTATGAATAGATATGCTTTTTCTTATCAAGTGAGAAAACAGGTTTATGCGACCTACCATTTCATCCACATTGCGGCCGATAAGTTGACTCCATAGATGGCTACTTTTACGTAAATAGTCACTTTGTTCACCGACGAAGATCCCTTCTTTAGGGATCTTTTTTGATAAAATAAAAAAAAATATAGAAAGATAAAGGAGCAAGTTTTATGTCAGATGCAAGGATTTTATTGGTTGACGACGAGAATTCCATTATAGATATTTTAAGAATTGTTTTGCAGAAGGAAGGTTTTCGTTATATATATACAGCCAATGATGGGAATAGCGCCATCCATTTATGCCGGCAATATTCTCCTCATCTGATCGTGTTGGATGTTATGTTGCCAGATATGGAAGGATTTGAAGTGTGTCGTGCGCTACGAAACTTTACAGATGTCCCTATTTTGTTTTTAACGGCCAGAAATGCCGATTTAGATAAATTGGTTGGCTTTAGTATGGGCGGAGATGATTATATTACCAAGCCATTTAATCCATTGGAAGTGGTCGCACGGATCAAAGCGCAATTGCGGAGATTGCGGCGAGAGTTTGCACCAAATGTTAAAGAGAAAAATGTCTATGACTTTGGGCGATTCCGTCTCCAGCTTGACTCAGCGCAGTTAATCGTGGAAGGAAAAGAAATACCCTGTCCAGCAATGGAGTTTAAGTTGCTGGCTTATTTATGTAAACATCCCAATCAAATTTTTAGTAAGCAACAGTTGTATGAGCATGTTTGGGGAGAAGAAAGTTTGGGAGATGACAATACGGTGATGGTTCATATCCGGCGCATTCGTGAAAAGATTGAAGTAAATCCCAGTCGTCCACAGTATTTAATTACCGTAAGAGGACTAGGCTATAAGATGGTTCTTAACAAATAGATGGAGTAGTTTACGATGAGAATTTGGGGAAGGTATATTTTTATTTTGTTAATGATTGTAGTTTTATATCTTTTTTTATATTTAACCTTTAATAGTGTCGGATATTATTTGCTTTTTGGTTGGCCATGGGATCATGAGGTACAAAATCGAGTGAAAAATATTTATCCGACGATTTTAAGTAAAACATTGATTGACGAGCAGAATTATGTGCAAGTCCCAAAGGCATTATTGGACAAGTTGGATCCAAAGAGAGAATGGCTACAGATTGTTGATGAGGAAGGGAAAGAAATTTTCCAATACCAGAAGCCAGAGAAGGTACCGAAACAGTATTCTATCCATGAATTGTCCCATTTAAAGAAAGGGAATTTAGCGAATGGATATCAGATTTATACACTATATGCCAATATCGAAGGGCGAGGGATTACTTGGATTTTCGGATATACGCCGATCGATACAGAGTTGCTAAAGAAGTCTACGTACCTAGAAAAGGATAAGGTGAAAGTTTCAAATCAAGCTGTTGCAGAGTTGAAAAAGACGAATGCATGGTTGCAGATCCTCGATGAAAAAGGAGTCGAGTTGTTTCAGTTTCAGCGTCCAGACTCTTTTCCCAATCGCTATCATCCGGGGCAGTTTGTGTATTATGACGAAGAGGATGATTCCGAACAGCATATCTATCATATGATTGATAAAGTCGATGGGAAAACGATGATTTGGGTCATTGGTTTTTCTGAGCCGGTATTAGAAAAGTATTATCGTTATTTCGGAATGGCGAGTGACCAGCAGGAAAAGAGTGATTATTTCGTCTGGAGCGGTCTGGTTAGTTATATTTTATCGCTATTGATTGTGGCGATCATCTTTGCATATCGTTTTGCGGGTCCGATGGTTCATATTATGAACTGGTTAAAACAATTGGCCGTTGGTAAATATGAAGAGCCGCAAAAGAAGGGAAGACCGGCTAGTATTAGTCGCATATCTGGAAAGGTAAAGAGATCCTATCGTGATTTTATTGAAGTGATTCAGGCAATGAAGTATCTGACTTATGTTTTAAAGAAAAGTGAAGAGGATCGAAAGAAACTGGAGAAGACCAGAGAGGAATGGCTGACAGGAGTTTCCCATGATTTGAAGACACCTTTGTCTTCTGTAAAAGGGTATGCTGATTTATTGGCAGAACCGCAATATGAATGGTCCAAAGATGAAGTGCAGCGGTATGCCAAGGTGATTCAAGAGAAGGCTCATTATATGGAGAATCTGATTAATGACTTAAATCTTACATTCCGTTTGAAAAATGATGCATTGCCATTGAATCGCGAGCGCTATAATTTGGTAGAGTTGGTTCGGCGAGCGGTGATTGATATAGCGAATGATCCGCGCGCGGAAGCGATGGATATCGATTTTGTGACAGACTTGGAGAATGTCATTTATCCTGTTGATACGAAGTGGTTTAAACGAGCGTTGAATAACTTTTTAGTCAATGCTGTTGTTCATAATCCGGCTGGAACGAAGATTACGGTTCAGGTGAAGTTGAATGAGGAAAAGGATAGGGTGATTGTGATTATTGAGGATAATGGAGTCGGGATGAGTGAGAATACATTGGCTCATCTGTTTGATCGGTATTATCGGGGAAGTCGTTCGCTTTTGAAGGAGAGCGGATCCGGTTTGGGTATGGCGATTGCTGAGCAGTTGGTGAAAGCACATGATGGAGAGATCCATATTGAGAGTCGGGAGGGGAAAGGAACGAAGATTGAGTTGCACTTTTTGTTGGGAAAAGATGGTGGTTCGGATGAGGAAAAAGGGGAAAACGTTGTCTGAGCGCCAGCGAGTTTTTTCCGCTCCCGCCGCCGTTCTCCGTAGCGTACAGTTATCCATCCTTGCAAGCATCAACACCCTAGAGTCTCAAAAGTCCCCGCCCCGACGTCCAATCACAAACCAAAATCGGATCGACTAACTTTAGAACCGTAACCCAAGGGGCAGGAGACTTTTGAAGGCGAAAGGCTTTGATGCGCTACAAAGCGAAGGGGGACGGCGGAGGGAATCAAGCGGAAAACGTGTCTGAGCGCCAGCGAGTTTTTTCCGCTCCCGCCGCCGTTCCCCGTAGCGTACAGTTATCCATCTTTGCAAGCATCAACACTCTTGAGACTCAAAAGTCCCCGCCCCGATTTCCTATTACTATCTGAAATCAGATCGATGGTTAGTGGTTGAGTGTCGGGGTGGTGATGTTTAGAAGTTTGAAGATGATTTTTGATTTGTGTTGAAAAAGAGTTTGATTGTGAAGAGGAAGGGGTAGTAAATAAAATATAATAGGGATGTTATTATTTTTTTAGATTAAGTTTGTACCCCTATAAAAAATGAAAAGTGTTCTTTTTCTCTTGACTGGAGCCATGAAGAAGGAAATAATATGAATTAGAAAGTATATCTCGCGGGAGATTTTTTTTATCTCCTTGAATGAATGATTGTTCATTCAAAATGGGATAAGAGGAGGAAATGGTTTGATGAAGATTAGAAAGGCTGCTGTTCTTGGCGCTGGTGTCATGGGGGCTGCGATTGCAGGGCATTTAGCCAATGTTGGGATTCCGACGTATTTGTTGGATATTGTGCCTCGTGATTTGTCTGAGGAAGAGAAGCAGTGTAAAAAAGCGAGAAATCGTTTGGCCCAGTTAGGAAAAGAGCGTTTGTTTAAGGAAAAGCCATCACCACTTTATAGCAAAGAGGTGGCTGATCTCATTGAGGTGGGAAACTTAGAAGATGATTTTTCTAAGCTGAGTGAAGTAGACTGGATTATTGAAGTTGTGATTGAGAATCTAAAAATAAAACAAAATTTGTTTGAAAGAATAGAGCAACTTTGGAGACCAGGGATCATTGTGAGTTCCAATACTTCGGGAATTTCAATTAATAAAATGGTCGAAGGACGTTCGGAAGCGTTTAAAAAACACTTTTTGGGGACGCACTTTTTTAATCCTCCACGCTATATGAAGTTATTAGAGATTGTGCCGGGAAAATTGACTGATCAGTCGATTATCGATTTTATGAAAACGTTTGCAGAAGAACGATTGGGTAAAGGAGTGGTGATCTGTAAAGATACACCGAACTTTATTGCCAATCGGATTGGGACCTATGGTTTACAAGTAACTTTGCAAGCGATGGAAAAATTGGATCTTGGTCCAGATGAAGTGGATCAGGTAACAGGGCGGGCACTGGGTCGACCGAAAAGTGCAACTTTCCGTACTTTGGATTTGGTTGGATTGGATACCTATATTCATGTTTGTCACAACGTTTATGAGAATGTAAGCGATTCCTTGGAAAAGGATACCTTCCGGACACCGCCACTTCTCCAGAAAATGGTTGATAACAAGTGGCTAGGTAGTAAATCGGGACAAGGTTTTTATAAAAAAGTGAAGACAGAGAAGGGAAAAGAGATTCTTGTTCTCGATCCGCAAACGATGGAGTATCGTCCGAGAAAGAAATTGAAAGCAGCTTCGTTGGATCAAGTGAAACGGGCGAAGACATCAGACAAAAAGTTACAAGCATTGGTCTATGGTAAAGATGTTGCTGGTAAATTGGCATGGACGATTACAAAACGAATCTTGTTATATGCTGCCGATCGTTTAGAGGAGATTGCCAATGATATCGTCAGTATCGATCAAGCGATGAAATGGGGATTCAACTGGGATCTCGGTCCATTTGAAGTTTGGGATGCCATCGGTGTGGAAAAGTCTGTGGCACGGATGCGGGAAGAAGGAGAGAAGATCCCAGAGTTGGTGGAAAACTTGCTCGCTTCAGGCAAAACCTCCTTTTATGAAAAGAATGATAAACGGATTCGTACTTTTCACCACGATGGTACTTGGCGAGAGGTTGCTGAGCATGAGAAAGTGATCAATTTGGCCCTTTTGAAAGAACAAGGGAAAGTGATTAAGGCCAATCGAGGAGCGAGCCTGATCGATATCGGTGATGATATCGCTTGTCTTGAATTCCATTCTCCCAAACAGGCGATAGGACTTGAAATTATTCAGATGATTAACTATGCCGTGAAAGAGGTCTCTAATAACTATCGGGGGTTAGTGATCGGGAACCAAGCACCTAACTTTTGCGTTGGTGCGAACCTGATGTTGCTATTGATGGAAGCGCAGGATTACAACTGGATCGAGATTGACATGGTGGTTCGTCAATTCCAACAAGCGATGGGATCCCTTCGTTATTTGGATAACCCCGTTGTGGCGGCACCATTTGCCATGACATTGGGAGGCGGAGTGGAAGTTTGCTTGCCTTGTGATCGGATTCAAGCTGCAGGTGAAACCTATATGGGTCTGGTCGAGGTAGGAGTTGGCTTGATTCCGGGCGGTGGCGGTAATAAAGAGATGCTGATCCGTTGGATGGAAGGGATTGATTCCAAAGATAAAGTGGCGCTTCAACCGATGGTAACCCATGTCTTTAAGACGATTGGGCAAGGAAAAGTATCGACAAGTGGATTGGAAGCTCAGAAATATAAATTCTTGCGTTCATGCGATGGAATTACGATTAATAATGATCATCTCCTTTATGATGCGAAACAAGTTGCTTTAGGATTGGCTAAAGCAGGCTACCGACCCCCACAACCAGTAAAAATTCCTGTTGTTGGAGAAACGGGATACAATTTGATGAAATTGGGAGCGCGCGAAATGTTGCTCGGCGGATTTATTTCCGAACATGACTATAAAATTGCCGAGAAACTTGCTTTTGTCTTAGCTGGTGGGAATGTTCCCGAAGGTACGGTTGTTGGTGAACAGTATTTATTAGATCTTGAACGGGAAGCATTTCTAAGTTTAATTGGAGAACCCAAAACACAGCAGCGGATGCAATATATGCTGACCAAAGGAAAACCACTGCGCAACTAGAGTGAAAGGAAAGAAGGGGGAAAAACGATGCAAGAAGCAGTAATCGTTGCGGGAGCGCGAACCGCGATTGGAAAAGCCCACAAAGGTACGCTAAAGCATACTCGACCAGATGACTTTGGAGCGGCGGTGGTACAAGATCTTCTTAAACGAGTTCCACAGTTAGACCCTGCTGAGATTGATGATGTGATCATGGGTTGCTCCTTCCCAGAGGGAGAACAAGGGATGAATCTGGCGCGGATTATTGCCCTACGAGCTGATTTGCCAACCAGTGTTCCAGCGATGACCGTTAATCGTTTCTGCTCTTCCGGTCTACAGACCATTGCGATTGCCGCGGAAAGAATCATGGCAGGGTTTGCTGATGTTGTTGTTGCTGGTGGGGTTGAGAGCATGAGTATGGTTCCGATGGTCGGCTTTAAAACATCGCCCAATCCCTATCTGATGACGCATTACCCACAAACTTATACATCGATGGGATTGACAGCGGAAGAGGTAGCTTCTCGTTACGAGATTTCTCGTGAGGAACAAGATCGCTTTGCTTTAGAGAGTCATCAAAAAGCGTGGAAAGCGATCCAATCAGGTAAATGGAAAGATGAAATTGTCCCCATTGAAGTGGTGGAACGCTGGGTGGATGAAGAAGGTAAATTCCATGAGGAAAGGAAGACTTTTGCCAGCGATGAGGGGGTTCGAGCGGATACAAGTTTAGAGAAATTAGCCAAATTGCGTCCTGCTTTTAAAATGAATGGAACGGTTACAGCAGGAAACTCATCGCAAACAAGCGATGGTGCGGCAGCGGTGATCGTTATGTCACGGAAGAAAGCAGAGGAGCTAGGTGTTACTCCATTAGCTATTTTCCGCGGGTATGCCGTCGGGGGCGTCGATCCGGATGTCATGGGAATAGGTCCGATCGTGGTCGTGCCGAAAGTGTTAGAGCGGACAGGTCTTCGTTTGGACGAGATCGATTTGATTGAGTTAAACGAGGCATTTGCTTCTCAATCTTTGGCGGTCATTCAGAAATTAGAACTAAATCCGGAGATCGTCAATGTCAATGGTGGAGCAATTGCACTTGGTCATCCACTCGGTTGTTCCGGTGCGCGGCTGACCGTAACACTGATCAACGAGCTGGCACGTCGCAATCAGCGGTATGGATTGGTCACCATGTGCATTGGTGGCGGAATGGGTGCGGCAGGCATTATTGAACGGATCTAAAGAAGTCTGATTACCTTTGTCAGTTTTCATCAGGAAAAAAGGAGAGGATCATCAATGGCCAAAAAAGTAAAAGGTGGAGCGTTCCTATTAGAAGAAAGTGTGCTAAGTGATGTGTTTACACCGGAAGATTTTACGGAAGAACACAAAATGATCGGGAAAATGACAGAAGATTTTATTAGAGGACAAGTATGGCCATTATTATCGGAAATTGAAAAACATCAATTTGATCATACGATTTCATTACTCAAAGAAGCCGGGGAATTGGGTCTGTTGGGAGCAGATATTCCTGAACAATATGGAGGATTGGGTTTAGATAAAGCAAGTTCCAGTTTAATTACGGAAAAGATCGCATTGGGGCGCTCCTTTGCTCTCTCTCATGGGGCTCATGTTGGGATTGGAACATTGCCGATTGTCTTCTTTGGGAATGAAGAACAAAAACATAAATATTTGCCTGCTCTAGCGACGGGTGAAAAATTGGCTGCCTATGCGTTAACGGAACCAGCTGCGGGATCAGATGCGCTCGGAGCAAAAACAACAGCAAAATTAAGTGAGTGTGGAAAATATTATATTTTGAATGGAGAAAAACAGTGGATTACCAACGCTGGATTTGCAGATATATTTATTGTTTATGCGAAAATCGATGGGGACAAGTTTACCGCTTTTATTGTTGAGCGGGATTTCCCAGGAGTATCGATTGGCCCTGAAGAAAAGAAAATGGGAATCAAAGGGTCATCGACATGTACCTTGATTTTAGAAGATGCCCGAGTTCCGGTTGAAAATGTACTTGGTGAAATTGGCAAAGGTCATAAAATCGCTTTCGGTATTTTAAATATCGGTCGTTATAAACTAGCCGTGGGAACAGTCGGTTCAGCCAAAAGAGCCATTGAGCTTTCAGCCCAATATGCTAATCAGCGGAAACAATTTAATATTCCGATTGCCAAGTTTGGTTTGATTCGTGAAAAAATAGCCAATATGGTGATCAAGACATATGCAAGCGAGAGTTTGTCTTATCGTATTGCGGGACTGATGGATACTGGATTAGAAGGAATCAATTATGAAGAAGGAGAATCGGTCTCGAATGCAATCGGAGAATATGCCATGGAATGCTCGATTGCCAAAGTATTCGGTTCGGAAGTCTTAGATTATGTCGTAGATGAAGGAGTTCAGATTCACGGTGGATATGGTTATATGTCTGAATATGAAATTGAAAATCTATACCGTGACTCTCGAATCAATCGGATTTTCGAAGGAACCAATGAGATCAACCGCCTCCTGATTCCGGTCACTTTGATGAGAAAAGCGATGAAAGGAGAATTGCCTTTCTTCCAAGCTGCTCAAACATTGCAAGAAGAAATCATTAGTTATATGCCTTATCTCGCAGATGAAAGTGATCCTGTGTTAGAAGCAGAAAAGAATTATGTAGAGAATGCGAAAAAGATTTTCTTAATGATCGCCGGTCTAGCGACGATGAAATATGGGGAAGCGATTCGACGGGAACAAGAGATTGTTCGGGATTTGTGTGATCTAGTGATTGAATGCTTTGCGATGGAAAGTACACTTCTCCGTACGCTAAAAGCGATCGAGCGAAATGGTGAGGAGAAAGAGCAAGCGAAGATCGATCTATGCCGTTGCTTTGTAGCCGAATCCATGCAGCGTGTCGACCAAATTGCCCGCCGTGCTCTGACAACGATGGAAGAAGGCGACATGCTTCGGACGCAGCTCTCGATGCTAAGAAAGTTTACACGGATGGAACCTATCAATGAAGTGGCGCTTAAACGAGCGATTGCAAAACGAATCTTGGCAGCGGAAAAATATGTCGTCTAGAGAAAAAGAAAACAACGACCAAACCCTGTAGAGCGGTTTGGTCGTTGTTTGTTGCAAACTCAAGCTGAACATGAGATGAACTTTGCTCGCCGATGATCGAAAAAGATCGTCCAAGCGCTTTTTATAATTAAAAAACATCGGGTGTTTTTTTGGATTTGGGTCGAATCATTTGCGCTTTTTGCGAGAAGCGTTCTTTGAGCGAGACCATTGCTGGGATAAAGATGGGGAGCATGATCAGCACTAGCAAGATTAGACCGACGATCACAATGGTGGCGATCTGCATCAAAGTAGTCACCTCTGATGGATACAGGGCTGCAAAGGTTCCAGCAAGAATGATCATCGCCGAAAGAATGACGCTACCGATTTGCTTCATCGCCTCCAAAATGGCGACGGTTGGCTTATGCAGGTGATACTCTTTGTAGCGCATAATCAAGAAGATACTATAGTCGACCCCTAGAGAGACAATGGTGATAAAGGAAAAGAAAGGAACGGTCCAAGACAGTCCAGGCTGTTCAAGGAGATCAATAAAGATGAGCTCACTGATCGTTAGCGAAACAAAATAGGAAACAATGAGAGATAGCATGACGAATAGCGTCATCCAGAACGAACGGAATAAGAAGAGCAACATCAACCCAACGCCAGCTAACATAAAAGTAACGGCGCGTTTAAAGTCGTTCGAAGCGATTTTATCCATATCGTTGTTGGCGGAAGCGACTTCGCCAACTCCATAGGTCCAATCTTCAAATGGAGTATTTTGGATGGTCTCCTTGATCGTCTGATTTACTTCCTCAGCTACTTTCATGGCCTCTTGGGAGTATGGGTTGACTGTCATCGTTAGATTGAGTTTGGCGATCTTACGATCTTCAGACATATACATATCCAGCATTTGTTTAAAGCTCTCTTTATTTCGAGCTTGTTCTGGAATAAAGAAGGTATTGGTTGCGGAATCTCCTTCCACTTCTTCTAGAAATTTAGACACATCTGTAATCCCTTTGGAGACTTTATCTGTCCCTTCGGCACTGCTATCTAATCCTTTTTGTAATTCTTTTAAGTTAGAGACGAGTTGCGTTAAACCGTCACTCATTTGTTTTTGTCCATCATAAATCGAACCGAGTCCTTTGTGAATTTCTCCAACGGCGTCCACTGTTTTCGCTTGACCATCTGCGGTATCTTTTAGACCTTTCGAGAGTTGTTCTGCTCCCTTGGTCAGCTGGCTGAGCCCAAGATCTGCGTCTTTTAGACCATCCATTGCTTTGGAAAAAGCTTTATTTGCTTCCTTCACGCCATCAGAAAGAGCTTTTGCCTTTCCATAGGAAGTCATCAAATCTTTCTCTAGCTTTTGCATGGTCGCGTCTTCTTTGAGATCTGGATATTGTTGTTTGAGGGTTTGTACTTGTTTTAAAGATGATTCGGTTTCATCCTTGATCTCATTTAGCGGTTGTTGGATTTGTTTATATTGGTTGTATAACAGCTTTAAGTTGTCTAGCTTTTGTAATTCCTTTTCCAGCTGTTTAACTCCTTTGGATAAATCGGCGGCTCCTCCAGCCTGTAAGGTGAGGGCCTTTTCGATCTCTTCTAACGCTTTTTTAACTTCCCCTAAACCGGCTTGCGAGCTTTTTGTTCCTTCAAGCAGCTTGTTAATATTGCTCATATCATTGCTTGAGCCTTTATTCACTTCGCTAGACATTGTATTGAGTCCATCCGTAACTTTATCTAGTCCTTCACTCGCTTGATTGAGGCCTTTGTTTAATTCTTTGGTTTGTTGGTTCAGATAAAGTTCGGAGATCTCCTTGCCTTCAGGTCGGGTTGGACCCATTACGAGGTTGATTCCTTCAATTTGCGAAAGCCGTTCCGATAGTTCATCGATAAAGGCGAGTGCTTCATTGGAATCAAGAGGCTCTTTATCTTTAAGATAAACGGAAGTCATCAAGGCATTTCCTGCACCAAAACTATCTGCCAGCTTGTTAAATCCTTTCACAGATTCAAAATCGGGATGTACTTCTTGTAAATTGTCATAAGAAAGGGTTCCCTTGTACAAGAAGATCATCGGTAGTGAGAAGATTGCTACGATAAATAAAGAGAGAAACGAGCGTTTGATTGAGAATTGACCCAAGAACGAATACAAACGATTTTCTTGATGCGTGGTGATTTTCTTTGATGGCCAGAATAAAATCTGATGCAATGTATGCATAAAAAAGGGGACAAGCGTAAATAAGACGAGTAAGAGAATGATGACACCGATGGAAACGGCAACAGCAGAGCGGTACACTTGGAACTCGGCAAATGCCAGCATTCCAAAGCCAATTCCAGCTGCCAGACCGCTAAAAAAGACCGTTTTCCCAGCGGTGCGATAGGTGTGTAAAATCGCTGTTTTGATGTCTTTTCCGTGTCCGAGCTCTTCTTTTAAACGCATAAATAAGAGAATGTTGTAATCCGTTCCGATTCCAAAGAGGACAAGGACAAGAAAGATTTGAGTGGTATTGGCAAAGGGAAAGTCGAGATATTCTACCAGATTTGCTACGATTCCTAAGGAAACAATATACGAGATCCCGACGGAAATAAGGGAAATGAGCGGAGTGACTGGTGAGCGAAAAACAGCGATCAGGACAATGATAATAAATAGGATTGCCCAGAATTCTGTTTTCTTGACCCCGTCGATCGACGTTTGTGAGAAGTCCTCAATGATAAAAGCATTCCCTGTTAGGTATGTTTCCACGCCATCCACTTTGGCTTCTTTGCTAAGCCTCTCTCTTATTTCTTTGATGGTCTCATTCGATTTTTGTTCCATTGTTAAGATGACCATCATGGTTTTTTTATCTTTCGCCATCAACTTATCTTTGGCTTGTTCATTGATAAAAGGATCGAGTGTGGAACGAATCGAGAGTTCAGACTTGCTTTTCAAGGATTCGAGATTTTCCTTAATCTTAGCTAAGTGATTTTCGTTTAGCTCGTTTTTGTGATGATAAACGATGATCGCATCAAATTGATTATCCGTCTCCTGACTTTGACTCATTTCTTTTTTTAGCTCTGCAGCAATGGTGGAAGGATAGTTTCCGTCGATTTTCGGTTGCCCTTTTTCTTTGACTAGCACGTCAAGAGAGGGCATTGTCAAATAAAGACCGATTGCTGCGATGATCCAAAGAGCAAGAACGACCCATTTGTGTTTGAGTACCTTTTGCATCTGATCCACCTCACTGATTCAAGCTATCACTGAGTTAGATCATAGCAATGAAAAGTAAATTGCCCATGAAAAAGAATAAAAAATTATAAAATAGCGGTAGATAATTTTTGAACAGTCCTATTTTATTTCCTTTTTCGATTTGCCAATGGGATCGTAAATTCGACTCCAAATCCGCCATGACGCGTCGAGCGAAAGGTAAACAGGTCTCCACCGTGGCGCTGGGTGATCATTTGGCAAATCGCCAGTCCCATTCCGGATCGTTTTTTTGT